>CALVAY010000030.1 GCA_944325665.1 Candidatus Gastranaerophilales bacterium | reverse complement strand
AAAAAACAAGAGAAGATTCGAACCCATGCAAAGGTGCATAGCCTCGCAAGGCTCGTCTAGTCCTCTCGTGGACATATTTTTCCAGATATAATACGATTATTCTTACAATTATATTTACAATGTTTCTTGACAATATAATTGTAATGTTATAAATTATATTTATAACTTGTTACTTTTAAACTTTTGATAAACCAAAAACACATTACAGGGACAGTTTGTCCCTTTTTCTTTTACAAAAAAACCTGCCAAAAGGCAGGTTTTGATTTTCAGGTTAAAGAAAGACTTTGTTTTATGAACTGAATGACATAAGAGCTTTTACTGAGCGAGCTGTGTCTTGAACGTCTTTTTCAGAGTGCATATTAATTGTATCGTCCAAGATTTTAAGTGCTTCTTCTTTGTCTTTTAATGCCAAAAGTTCGTTAATTGCAGTCATTGCAACTCTGGCTGAAAGGTCATTTATACCTTTTCCTTTGTTTACAATAACTGTCTCTAATGAGCGATGAGTATTTTTCTTGATTAAAGCTTTACTTGTCATTTCACGAATTTCATCAATCGGGCAGTTTGTACCCAATTCGTCTAAAACTCTGATTGAATCTTCGTCATTATGACGAGCAAGTGCTTCAATAATGTTTTTAATTCTGCGATTGTTCATAAACTACGCCCCCAATTCTTTTCTTAGCATACCCTCTAACTCTGAAACAGGTTGCTTTTGTAATCTTGAAACATTGTATTTAAATATATCAAATTCAACATTTGTGTTGTTTAACATATCGATTGTATTTTTTGTTGTTTCTTTGATTTTATGACCGAAAGAAATTACAGCACCCTTCATTGAATTAAATTTATTGATTGTACCTACCCAAGCACTTGCAAGAAGTTTTGTGCCTGAAGCTAATCTGTCTTTTAGAGCAGGTTTTTGTGCTGCATTTGAAGATTCAAATACATCGCTTTGAAGTAAAACGCCTCTAAAAGTTATACCAAAAGGGTTTGTGTGTAAATTACTGTTGTTTTCGTTTTGTTTTGCACGATTTGCTTTAAAATCGTTGAAAGCCTTAGCAACGCTGGCCCTTAGGGGAGAAATTTTTTGCATACATAGCCTCTCTTTACTCTTTATCCTGTGTATTTGAGGTTATCACAGTTTATTTTTTAAAAAATCCTCTTTTTACAGTATTAATTTCTAAAGCAGCCAATCGCCTTTTGTTCTTCTAATTCCCAAAAAACAAGCCAGCAGTCATTTTTTGTGTCATAAGTAAGTTTAACGTTTGAAAATACAATATCTTTTGGGTTTTCGCCTTTTATATATTTTTTTCTTTCTTTTTCTTTTTGCTTTAATTCTTTTCTGTACTGTTTTTGCGCCTCTTTTGCAGAAAGATTTTTATATTTATCCTTCTTGTCTTTTTTATTATTTTCATACAAAACAACAGGGATTTTTGCCTTTAATTTGCCTGATTGCACAAAAAGCAAAAATTCATTATTATCATCAATTCTAACCTCATAAAACCCTCTTTTAAGACCATATCCGTCAGAATTAATTATGTCATCTTCAAGGGCTAAAATCGGAAATTTTGTGGAAGGCGGGCCGTAATTATAAGAAGGCTTTTGATTTTCCCTCTCACCGCTTAGCGTACCCCGATAAGGGCTTAATTTATCTATGGCAGGGCCATAGTCCGATATTGTAGCATCATAAGCTAAAAGTAACATTATAACCTCAATAAAATCGGATTATAGCATATTTTTAAAAAATAAAAAACGACACCTTGCTTTTAAGGTGCCGTTTCAAAAACTTTTTATATATTAAAAATATTCTTTAAATATTTTCATAGAGCAGTAATCACCGCACATTGTGCAAGGTGCACCGTCTTTTTCGCAAATAATATTAGAAAAGACTGATTTATCAATTGCATATTCTTTTTGCTTTGTCCAGTCAAGGTTTTTTCTTGCAATTGACATTTGCCTGTCTTGTTCAATCGCCTTTTTATTGCCCCTTGCCACATCTGCCGCATGTGCTGCAATTTTTGAAGCCAAAATACCTTCCCTTACCTGTTTTGAATTAGGCAAGCCAAGGTGCTCGGCAGGTGTAACATAGCAAAGAAAATCCGCACCGTGCATGCCTGCAAGAGTTCCGCCAATCGCAGCTGTTATATGGTCATACCCCGGGGCAATATCCGTTACCAAGGGTCCAAGAACATATAAAGGTGCAAAGTCTGTTAATTCTTTTATTGTCTTAATCATCGAAGGTATTTGATTAAGCGGTACGTGCCCAGGACCTTCAACCATAGCTTGAACGCCTGATTTTTTTGCACGTTTTACAAGCTCACCCAAAACAATTGTTTCAGCAACCTGAGCTCTATCACCCGCATCTGCTCCGCAGCCGGGGCGAAGTCCGTCCCCTAGTGATAAAGTAACATCATAAGTTCTTGCTATGTCTAATAATTCATCATAATGTTCATAAAGAGGGTTTTCCTGTCCTGTTGCTTTAATCCAGCAAGCAAGCATTGCACCGCCTCGAGAAACAATGCCCGTAACTCTTCCCTGACTTTCAAGCTGATCAATTACAAACTTTGTAACACCGCAGTGAACGGTAATAAAATCTACTCCGTCCTTACATTGTTTTTCAATGTCAGAAAAAAGCTTGTCTTTAGATAATTTTGCAATGTTATGATATTCATCCAGAGCTTCTTTTCCTGCTTGATACATTGGAACGGTACCGATTGGCAAGCTTGTTGAAGCAATTATTTTTTTTCTTACAACATCAATATCTTTACCTGTTGATAAGTCCATTAAAACATCGGCACCTGTTTGCTCGATAACTCTAACTTTATCTAATTCCTGCTCAAGAGTTGAGCGCTCGTTTGATGTCCCGATATTTGCATTAATTTTTACACTTACGCCTTCACCAACCGCAACAGGGGTGCAGTTTGCTCTTTGGTTATTTTTCAATATAACCATTCTTCCCTCTGCTACTTTTTCTCTTATAAATTCTTCGCTGACACCTTCCTTTTGTGCCACAAAGCTCATCTCTTCGGTAATTTTTCCTGCTTGAGCCTGAATAATTTGAGTTGACATTTATTATTATCCTTTCGATTTTATAGTTTTAAATTTTTTATTTCTTTAACTTGTTTTTTATTTAAATTTTTATGACCGCCTAAAACCTGTGCTGCAAAATAAGTTTCGCAATATGCTCTTATTGATTCCAAATTGTAAAAAACCTGCTGCAAGCTTGAACCGCCCGAAACTATTCCGTGATTTTGCATCAAAACATTATCCTTATCCTTAAAAAGAGCCGCGGTATCGATTGCAAGCTGCATACTTGAAGGCAAATTATAAGGAGCAAGCGGAACTTTGTCTATATTAAAAACAAATTCAGGCAACATAGGCTCTGCTATTTCTTTTCCGACACATGCAAAAGCCGTGATATAAGGGCAATGAGAGTGTATAATTGCGTGTATATCATCCCTTAAGTCATATATTTGCGTGTGCATGAATTTTTCACTTGAAGGTTTTTTATTGCCTTCAATTAAATTGCCGTCAAAGTCTATAAGGACAATGTCATCTTCATTCATATCATTTAAGCAAGTGCCTGAAGCTGAAATTAATATGCCCTTATCCGTTCTTACGCTGATATTTCCGCTTAGAGCAGGCGACATTCCTTTTTGATAAAGTCTTTTAGACCAGTATATTACGTCTTGTTTTGTACCTTTTTCAAAGTATTCCACTATAACTCTCCAATATTTACAAAATTATTGTACTAAAAACATGTTCATGTTTAAATATTTTTAGCGTATTAATTTTTAATACGACTCTACAAAAAAGGACGTGTTTTAAATAAGTAAAAACATAAGACTAGCCAAACATGCCGGATTTTGCTACGGCGTTAAAAGGGCGGTTGAGACTACAAAAAAATTAAAGTCAGAAAATCCAAATAAGAATATTTGTGTTTTAGGCGAATTAATTCATAATTCTCAAGTTATTAAAGAACTTGAGGGTTTAGGCATTAAAACAATTTATGAACTACCCGAACACGGTGAAGGTATTTGTGTTATAAGAAGCCATGGCGCTTCATTAGAGGTTTTAAAAGAAATTGAAGACAAGGGTTACGAGATAGTTGATCTTACTTGTCCTGACGTCAAAAAAGTTCAAAACAAAGCAATTGAACTTGCAGACGAAGGCTATTTCGTAATTATTTTAGGCAGAGCCGAACACCCTGAGGTTATGGCAATTTCTTCAAATGCAAGAAGCCACGCCAAAAACCCTGAGGATGTTTTTGTTGCGAAAAATTTAAACTCTATAAAAGAGATTGAAGAAAAAATTAAAAAACAAAATAAAATCGGCATTGTTGTTCAGACAACCCAAAGAATTGAATATTTAAACGAAGTTGTAGATTACCTCAGAACTTTTTGCAAAGACATAAGAATAATGAATACAATTTGCGCTTCAACGTCCCTTAGACAAAATGAAGCAAAAACTCTTGCAAAAGAAAGCGATTTAATGGTAGTTGTAGGTTCAAAACAAAGCGCTAATACAACTCACTTAGCAGAAATTTTGCGCCAAATTACAACAACCATTCACATAGAAACGGATTTAGAGCTTGATAATTACAAAGATTTAATTGAAAAAGCTCAAAATATAGGTGTAACAGCAGGTGCTTCCACACCTGATTACATAATCAATAAAGTAATAGATAAATTATCGAAAGGAGAATAAAATGAGTACATTAGAAACAATCTCGGCTGAAGAGTTCGAGAAAATGCTGGAAGACAGCTACACTTACAAACTAAACGTTGCTGACGTTGTTAAAGGTGTTGTTGTTAAAAAAGAAAAAGACGG
>CALVAY010000029.1 GCA_944325665.1 Candidatus Gastranaerophilales bacterium | reverse complement strand
AGTTGCTATATTTATCGAAAGCTTTGCTTTCTTGGCAGCTGAGCTACCAGGGCATAAATTTTACTATTTAATTTTCACTTTACCGCTGGATAGAGCAACAGTTGCTATATTTATCGAAAGCTTTGCTTTCTTGGCAGCTGAGCTACCAGGGCATAAATTTTACTATTTAATTTTCACTTTACCGCTGGATAGAGCAACAGTTGCTATATTTATCGAAAGCTTTGCTTTCTTGGCAGCTGAGCTACCAGGGCAAACTATCTAATTCCGTATCTGTGAATATACTACCATGCACAAAATGTCTGTGCAAGTTTTTTATAATCCTAAAGATGCCAAACTTTGGCACACTACTATTTGTATTATTCTAATGACAATAAATGCAACAATTGGAGATAAATCCAACATGCCAACAGGCGGCATAATTTTTCTAAAGACACCGAAAAATATTTCCGTGAACTCATGCAAGCCTTTAAATGGCTGATTTGCCCAGTTTATATTGGGCAGCCATGTAAGAAAAATCTTAAGAAGCATAAGGAGCATTATTAAGTCAAATAGTCTGTATAATGCTAATGATATTGTCATTTTATCTCCTTAAAATCTGGAATCTTCTTTTGTAGTGTTGCATTTGCAAATACGATTTTCATCCGTATTTTTAATAATTTCTCTTAGAAGTTTTTCTAAGTTTGAAATATTATTTTTAAACACTTCCATAACGGCACCATGGGATACAGGTTCGCAATCGCCGACAAGACCTGCATCGTAGTCAGTTATTAGTGAAATGTTCAGAGGGCACATATCCATTTCTTTAACAAGATATGCTTCGGGATATTGTGTCATATTAATTACTTCCCAGCCTTGAGATGTGAAAAATTTGCTCTCAGCTTTTGTAGAAAATCTTGGTCCGTTTATTACAACAACAGTACCTGTTTTATGAATACTCAAACCTAAATTCTCAGCGCTTTTAAATGCAATTTCTCTCATATAAGGGCAGTATGGTTCAGCGGCACTTACGTGAGTTACTATCGGGCCTTCAAAGAATGTGTCTTCTCTTTTGCCCTTTGTCCAATCTACAAATTGGTCGCAGAAAACAATGTCGCCGGGTTTAACGTGTTTTTGCAAGCTTCCTGCTGCACAAGGTGAAATAACCTTTTTGCAGCCTATTTGTTTCATAGCCCATACGTTTGCTCTGTAATTAACTTTATGTGGAACCAAGTGGTGATTTTTACCATGTCTTGGCATGAAAGCAACTTTTTTGCCTTCAATTTGACCTATTGCGATTTTATCGCTTGTTAGTCCGTAGGGAGTTTCAATTGTATATTCTTTTATATCATCAAGGAATTTATAAAAACCTGAACCGCCAAATATACCTATGCTGGCTAAATTTTCCATATTTGTCATTATTTCTCCTAATCTGCAATTGCTGAGTCAGAACCTTCTCTCAGCCATTCTCTTCCACGATTTCCAATTATAACTTTGCCGTCATTTCTTATGCCGAATGCAAACGGTTGTTCATCCTCTGAGCCGTCAACATCAACACAAATAATTGTATAGTCGGTTCTTATGCCGCTTGAATTAGTCGGGCTTGCAAAGTCGTAGTCAAAGCCCCACCAAAATATACCGTCTTGTGTTATGAATTTTGGTAAATTTGTACTGTCATCGAACGGGTCTGAAATTGATGTTTTTGTACAATATCCGTCAAGAGTATCAAGTGATGAAGTAGCGGATGAGGGGTTATATGTAAAAGCGCTAGTTCCGTTTGTGTTTGCGGCACTTGAGTTTGCACAATCATCATAAGTTGTGTTTAACATATCTGAAAAAGCCATACAAAAAGCGTCAGCAGCATTTGTTGTCTTGCTTAAATCGCCCTCCGGATAGGTGTCCGAATTTAATACGGCATCAGTTGTCCTCTGAAGCGTGTAATATGCCTTTTTAAATTTCAATTTATTTTCGTCAGGCTTTGAATTAAATATGATTGGTGTTGTAACTGCTGCAATGACACCCAGTAAAACCAGAACAATCATTGCTTCTGCTAATGTAAAACCTCTTTTTTTATTCATAGCCTATAATCTCCATATAATTTATATAGTGATTATAATATATGTTCCATATTATGGCAATTTGTTTATTTTTATTAAATCGCTAACTTTGCAACCCTTATTTTTTTCATCGCTTTTGCAGCTTTTGTATTCAAATTTTTGATTGCCTTTTTCTTTTAGTGTTTCTATTTTTTCTTTCGGAACTTCTTTTTTATTTTTTTCATTTTTTATTAAATCACCTGCAAATACAAAATTTAACCCAAAACCTAACATTGTTATTATAAAAAACGCAACAATCTTTTTCATATTTTGATTATATTCGATATTAAGTTTTTATTAATTATTAAATCTATCTAGTAAATTTGTTGTATTGTAGTTTTGGAGACTGATAATATGAACAACATTTTACTTGCACAAATCAACCCTATTGTTGGAAATTTGGACTACAACTACGAAAAAATTTCTTCTTCACTTGACTATGCAACAGCAAATAATGCTGATTTGACAATATTCTCGGAGTTAGCTCTTTTTGGCTCGCCCGTGCTAGATTTATTGATAAAATACCCCAGGCTTCTTGCCCATTCGTCTGAGTATATAAAAAAAATAGAACAGCTTTCTCAAAATACTCCTTTTTTGTGTGGTTTTTGCGAATGTGCAAATCCTGATGACAATACTTGTTATAATTCCTTAGGTTTTTTTGCTGACGGCAAATTGAAAAAAGTTATAAGAAAGTCAATTTTACCTTTTAAGGATGAATTTTTTGATGGAAGAAGTTTTGTTTCTTATCCGTTTGAACCAGATGATAGAATTATTGAGTTTAAAGATAAAAGATTTTTTGTTCTCTTTTCAAATGAAATTTTTAACTCTGATATAGTTAATTCTGCTTGTAATTTAAGCCCGGATTATGTAATTTGCGTTGCTTCTTTTATATCAAGAACTCATCGCAACGAAGTTTTAAACAGTGCACTAAATCAAATTTCCCAATCTTTAAAAGCGCGGGTACTATTTGTTAACCAAACGGGCGCTACGGATTCTTTTGTTACTTACGGACAATCCCGTGTTATAAATAACGGTAAAATTGTTGCTCAAGCCAGGGCTTTTGATGAAGATAACCTAATTTTTAATACTTCAGGTGATAAAAATAGAATTGAGCAATCTCCCGATTCAACTTTTTTAATGCAAGATTTGTTCAATCTTGACTACGATGCTGATTTAGAGCGAATTTATGGTACTGTCAAATTAGGAATAAAAGATTATTTTTCTAAAAATAATTTTAAAACTGCGGTTTTGGGGCTTTCAGGAGGTCTTGATTCAACCGTTTGCGCCGTACTTTTGGCTGATGTTCTTGGCCCTAATAATGTCATCGGTGTTTCTATGCCCTCTTCCATTACTTCAAAGGAAAGCAAGGATGATGCCGGCTGCTTAGCTAAGAACTTGGGAATTAATTTTTATCAAGTACCAATTGGGCAAATGACACAAGCATCAAGTGTTACTTTTGATGATGCTTTTGAAAAGATTGAATTAAATCGCTCTCAAAAAAGGGTGCAAGGCTCTTTAACTTTTGATAATATTCAGGCTCGCTCACGTGCGATGATTTTATGGGGAATTTCTAATGAATTCAGTTCGGCTTTACCCATTGCTACCTCTGACAAATCTGAATTATATATGGGTTATGCAACAATTAACGGCGATATGTCAGGTAGTTTTGCACCAATATGCGACATTACAAAAACAAAGTTATTTGCATTAGGCAGATGGTTGAATAAAAATTCGCAATTTAAAGACGCTATCCCTCAAAGTGTTTTAACTAAACCTCCGGGGGCGGAATTAGCCATAAACCCCGACACGGGAAAACCTCTTACGGCAGAAGAGGCTCTTATGCCTTATGAATTTCTTGATGAGGTTATATGGAGAATTGAAGTTAAAAAGCAAGACCTCGACAGTATGCTTGACGATAAATTTATTTATGAGACAAAAAATAAATTGGACAAAGATACTAAAAAGGCTTGGCTGAATAAATTTTATAAACGACTTTCGACATCCACCTTTAAAGGCTCTTTAATGCCTCCGGGTGTGATTTGCGATTACGCTTCAATTAATAAGTGTGTCTCTCTTATGCCTATTACAGCTAAATTTATTTTGTAATAGCAAAAAATATTCTTGAGAAGTTTTGTATGATAAAAAGCTTAAGGAAAAGTCATGAGAATTAGTCCGATTAGTATTTCTATGTTGCCAAAGATGGGCACTGTTAATAAAGTTACAAGAAGCAATTTGCCTTTTAGAGGAGTGTTAGAAGATAAGTTTGTTTCTTCATCAGATGATAAATCTGCCGTTTTTGACAGACAAGCAAAAAGATTTGAGTCGATAGGCAGATATGATGACGCTATTAGCTGTTTGGAACAAAGTATTGAGCTTAAAAATTTGGCATTAAAAGAAGAACTTTTAGGACTTAGAGACAGAGATAAAATTAATGCATTAAAAATAGCTGCCGGTCGTACTTGCATAAATGCAGGCGATGTTTCAAGAAAAGCTGATGATGCCAATAACCCTTGGGGGTTAGACGTAAGCGATAAATTCTATTCAATGGCGCTTGAGTTTTTGCCTGAATCCCATGAAGCACACTTTAAACTTGCTTTAGTCAGGTCTAAATCCGGTGAACGTGGCGCTGAATTTCATGCAAGACGTGCCATCGAGATAAATGGTAATATACCTGAGTATTGGGAACTATTGGCCAATATTTTATATTCAAGGGGTGAAAAAAAGGACATTGATGAGGCAAATCGCGCAATCAGAAAAGCAAATGTGCTTAGAAATCCTACCCCTGAAACAGATGCGGGACTTTATTAAGAGGTAATTATGTCTGATAAAATATCTTTTCAAACAACAGGCACATGCAGCAGATTGATAAATATTGAAATCTCTGAGGGTAAAATTGTAAATATTGAGTTTATTGGCGGTTGTAACGGCAATCTTAAAGGTATTTCTTCCTTGGTTAGAGGTATGGATATTGATGATGTTATTTCAAAATTGAGTGGAATAACTTGCTCGGATAAACCTACAAGCTGTCCTGATCAACTTGCTAAATGCTTGGTTCAATACCGAGATAGTTTGCTTGTTAAAAATTAATTTGACCATTGCAAGTAAAGCAAGGCTTTGCATATGGTTCAAATCCTGTAAAAAAACTCCTCGAAGTTAATCAAGGAGTTTTTTGATAAATGGTCGGACTGACAGGACTTTACGAGCTTGCGAGTAAAGCAAGGCTTTGCATATGGTTCAAATCCTGTAAAAAAACTCCTCGAAGTTAATCAAGGAGTTTTTTGATAAA
>CALVAY010000028.1 GCA_944325665.1 Candidatus Gastranaerophilales bacterium | reverse complement strand
AATTTGCGTCTGTAGCTCAGCAGGTAGAGCACTCCCCTTTTAAGGGATAGGTCATGCGTTCGAATCGCATCAGACGCAAATTTTTATTGCAAAAATTTCAAAAAAAAGCTGCGATTCGAACCTATTGCAAGACTGCATTTTTTCACAAGTTCAAAAAGTCGCATCAGACGCAAGTTTTTATTGCAAAATTAGCCCTATTGAAAAGCATATAATTCAAAAGAGCTCAGCAGGTAGAGCCCCTCCAAAATAAGTGTTTTGCAGGCAAAACACAACAAAGAGTACGTCTCGCAAGCTCGACTACTCCTTGCATACGTTTTGGAGTCCTTCCTTTTAAGGGATAGGTCATGCGTTCGAATCGCATCAGACGCAATTTTTATTGCAAAAATTTCTAAAAAAGCTGCGATTCGAACCTATTGCAAGGCTGCATTTTTTCACAAGTTCAAAAAGTCGCATCAGACGCAAATTTTTATTGCAAAATTAGCCCTATTGTAAAGCATATAATTCAAAAGAGCTCAGCAGGTAGAGCCCCTCCAAAATAAGTGTTTTGCAGGCAAAACACAACAAAGAGTACGTCTCGCAAGCTCGACTACTCCTTGCATACGTTTTGGAGTCCTTCCTTTTAAGGGATAGGTCATGTGTTCGAATCGCATCAGACGCAAATTTTTATTGTAAAAATTCCAAAAAAAAGCTGCGATTCGAACCTATTGCAAGGCTGCATTTTTTCACAAGTTCAAAAAGTCGCACAAGATGAAAATTTTTATTGCAAAAATTAAACGTAATTTATTTTTTTTCTGTTTTTTATCTTGTTCAATACTTTCTCTACATATTTTTTGTAAAAAACAGGATGGTAAAATCTTAAAAGTTTAATTATAGGGCAAAATTTTGCATAAAAAGGGAAAAAATAATTTTTGGTTTTTCCAACTTCTTTGTATAAAACCTTTTTGTTGCAGCTGCCTATGCCTTCATTTGTTCTTATTGACAACACTTCGTTTATATATTTTGTTTTAACCTTGCCTTTCATAAGGCATTTGAACGTAAAAAAATAATCAGAGGCTATTTTAAAATCTTCCCTGTATAGTCCGAATTTTTCAAAAAGCTCTCTTTTAAAATACATTGATTGGTGAAAAAGCGAATATTTTTCCATAATATCGTAACAAGTTTGCCAGTTTGAAAAATCGGTTTGTATGACTTTTTGTGCTTTAAAGTCCCTGTATTGCCCTTCTCCAAATATAAGCTCCGCTTCAGGTGTTTTCTTGATAATTTCATTCACCCTGCTTAGCGTTTTATCGTCATAAAAGAAGTCATTAGCGTTCATAAAGCAAAGAAAATCCCCCTTAGCATGGCTTATTCCTTTGTTCATGGCACTATAAATTCCGCTATCTTTTTCACTTATTATTAAATCAATTTTTTCTTTATATTTTTCAATAATATCTAATGTTGAATCCGTTGACTTTCCGTCTATAATTATAAACTCAAAGTCGCAAAACTCTTGATTTATAACGCTTTGAATTGTTTTTTCTATGTAATCTTCTTCATTTTTGCATATTGTTATTATGCTAAATTTGGGCCTTTTCATCTTAAAAACTTTACAAAATACCTCTTTATAAGTTTGATGATAACATATAATTATATTGGTGTAAAAATGGCGGATAGGTTTTTAAAACATATAGTAAATACGGATTTTTTTTCAAAAGGTATTTTAAGTGTACTGTCAAAACTTTGTGATAAGCGAGTTTTGGTATATTCAAAGTATCATGACTACAAATTTTTAAATAAAATTTTTCATATTAATGAAAAATTAAACATAAAAGGAGTTTTTTATTCTGATAAATCCGTATTTCCTCTTTTTAAAAACAAGCTTTTTTTAACACTGGATGAGGCTAAAAAAACTTGCTATGACTATATCTTGTCTTTAGATTCCGCTAATCAAAGGGCTTCTAAATTTTTCCTTACAACAAACGGTTTTAATGCTGATAAAATTATTTTCCCGTATGAAGAGGAAGTTTATGATCAGACGGAGAACTTAAAGTATCTTTTTGATATTAATTTTATAAAGCAGTTTTCAAAATTACAGAAAAAATTAAAAAATAAAACAGTTATTTTGTACGGTGCGGGAGCTTTTTTGGAGCTTATTTCAAAATATTGCGACTTGTCTTTGCTAAATATTGTTGCAATTTGCGATAAGAGGTTCAAAGGCGATGCCAATGAAAAATTTTTAGGCTACAAGGCCATTTCTGTTAAAGAATTGTCTCTTTATAAAGCTGATTATATTTTAATTAGCACAAGAGAATATTTAAAAACACAGGATTGGCTCTTTGATAATCTTGAAGATTTTGAAGGTGTAAAAGTTAAGCTCTTATTTAAAAGACCTTTTAGGCTTGTTGTTGAGGACGTACTAAAGTGAATAAGTCAGAATATAATTACTGTAAAAGTATTTTTGTAAAATCCGGCTTTCATAAAGTCCTTTTTCGTCTTTCTAAAAAAATGCAAGACAAAAAGATTGTTTTCTATTCAAACGGTGCTTATTTTTGTGCAATGTGCGATTTGTACGATTTAAAAAAGCTCTTCCCAAACTCCAAGGTTTGCGATTTAAAATATCAAAGCGAGCAAACGGACGAATTTAAAAATTTTAAAACGGTAAAACCAACCGAATTTAAAGATATTTGTTTTGATTATATTATAATCACCTCTCAAAACAGCAAAACAATTTTTAATTATTTAACTAAAGAGCTTAAAGTTAAGCGTAAAAAAATTATTGAGCTTAATAAAAAAACTTTTATTAAAGGTATTTTGGGAAAAATTCCTTTGTTTGTAAAATATTTTTCACTTTCAAAAAATATTTTCACCTCGCTCAAATACCTTTTATTCTGCAATAATGGAGAGCTTTTAGCAAAAATTAACTACTTTAAAAAGTTAAAATCCCTTAAAAACAAAGAAAAAATCAAAGTTGCTTTTGTCTGTGAAGAAAATCAAAAGTGGGGCTATACAAGGCTTTATAAACTATTTTTGTCTAATTCAAGATTTGAGGTTTTGCCTGTCATTTTATACCCGATTATAACAAGCTCAAGGGTAGAATTTACACAAAAAGCCAATTTTGAGTTTTTTAAAAACGAGGGAATTGAGGCACTTGACGGCTATGATTACAAAAATGATGAGATAATTCCGCTTGAAAGCTTTCAACCCGATTTGGTTTTTTACCAACAACCTTGGTATTTAAATAACCTTAATCACCCTCAACATGTTTCCGAATTTGCCCTTACTTTAATGTCGCCCTATGGCTTTACAACTCTTGGGGAAAAAAACTGGGGAAGCGATTTGGTTAAAGCGGTTTATTCTTCCTTGTGGATGTTTTTTTCCGAGACAAAATATCATCTAAATTTTTATAAAAAAGCTGCCAATATGCACTTTAAAGATAATTTATACCCAAGCGGTTCGGTAAAATTAGACGCGTATTTTTCTTTTGATAAAACCGAGGTTTCTAACCTGTGGAAGGGCGAAGGCAAAAGAATAATCTATGCACCTCATCACTCGATTTTTAATAACGGACTTAAGATGTCCACTTTTCATAAAAATTTCAAATTTTTCTTGGATTTTGCAAAAACTCACCCTCATTTAAGCTTTATCTTTAAACCGCATCCCGCGCTAAAAAATGCCTGTGTGCAGTTTGGTTTAATGAGTGAGGTTGAATACAACAATTACCTTGATGAATGGCGAAATTTGCCAAATTCCGACGTCTATGAAGGCGGAAGATACTTTGAGCTGTTTAAAACCTCGGATGTACTTGTAACTGATGCATCCTCCTTTCCTGCCGAGTATTTCCCCACCAGAAAGCCGATAATTTTTCTTGAAAGAAAAGACAAAGCCCCTCTTGATACTTTTGGGAAAAAACTTTTTTTAGGGATTTATTCTTTATATGATATTTGCGAATTTGAAAATCTTTTAAATAAAATTTTATTTGTTGATGATTCTCTTAAACCCGTGCGAGAAAAGATTTTTAAGCAGTGTTTTAATGATTTTTCGCTAAGCGTAAGTGAAAAAATTGAAAAATTTATCTTGGATAATATTAGCTGATTTCATAAAGATATTTGACTGTCCTATCCAGCATTTGCTCAAAATTTATCTTTGCTTCAAACCCGAGCTTTTTTAATTTTGTTGTATCAAGCGGCATACATAGTTCACTTGCAAAGCCTCTTTCAACTTTATCCTGTTTAAAAAATACTCTTAAGTCGTATTTTTTTGCTGCAAGTTTTGCAATTTGCCTAATTGAGAGCAATTCTTTGCTGTTTGCGACGTTATAAACACCTGAAGCTTCGCCTTTAAATAGTATATAAAGTAAGGCTAAAACGGCATCCGTTGTGTAGATGTAATTTCTTTTTGTCCTGCCTTTTGTATGTAAAATAATGTCCTCTTTTTTTAGTGCGCATTTTGCAATTTTTGCACAAAACCTTTCATCATTTTCTTCAATTCCTGCCCCAAGGACTTGTGTGAGCCTTGCAACTTTTGTATCAACTCCGTATTGGCAAAAATAACTCCTTGAGAGCATTTCTGCCGATAATTTTGCAAAAGGATAACTGTTTCTCGGGTTTTTTGTGTCAAATTTTCCTAAATATTCTTCTCTAATCGGGAAAAATGTTTTAATGCTGGAATAAACCTCAAGTGTTGATGCAAAGAGGACTTTTGCGTTTTTTTCTTTTGCTGCTTCTAGAATGTTTTTCGTGCCCAGCACTATTGAATTAAAAGTTTCCGTTGGTTTATTTACAAAAGCTAAAGAGCTTGTGGGAGAAGCAAAATGAAATATGTAATCAATATTTTCTTCTATTTTTAAAGGTTGAGTTATGTCTTGTACCACAAGTTTGAAATTTGTGCCCTCTGCCTCATTTGGGTAAATCCCTTGAGCTTTTTTAAGATTTCTCACCTGCGCTATTATTTTTACGTTTAAATTTTTTTCTTTATTTGCAAGAAGTAGCGCCTTTGTTAAAATTTTACCTAAAAGCCCTGTTGCACCTGTTATTAAAACTGTTTTTTGTGCAAGGTTATCTACAATTTCATTATTTATAATTTCATATAAATCTTCTCTAAAAACACTGCTATTCATCTTTATTTTGCTCTTTATATTCCAAAATTCCTTTAAGCAGGCACACATCTTCTTTTGTCGTAACTTTTATGTTGCCGAAATTCCCCTCCACAAGGTAAGTTTTACGCCCAAGAGCGTGGTATAGGGTGCAAGAATCCACCATATTTTCATAAGATTTAATTTTATTATGCGCATCAATTATTTCGCTTAAAATAAAGCTTTGAGGGGCTTGCGCCTTATAAGTTTCTTTTCTTATGGGGATTTGAGTCGGGCTTTTTAAATCTTTTGTTATTATAATTGTTTCATAACAAGGTATTGCGGTTATTGCATTGCCAAATTTCCTTGCATATTCTATATTTTTTGTTATTACATCTTCTTCTATCACGGGCCTTACACCGTCATGAATTAAAACAACCGAATCGGGCGGATTTTGCTCGGCTGCTTTAACAAGAGCGTTATAAATTGACTCTTGAGCGCACTTTCCGCCACAAACAATGTCAGCAACTTTTTTAATGTTATTCTTTTTTATTAAATCCCAAGTATAATCTTCATAGCCTTCAAGAATTGAAATGTAGATTTTATCAATGTTGAGGTGGTTTTCAAATTTCTCAAGAGTGTGGACTAAAATTTCCTTACCCTTGATTTTTAAAAATTGTTTCGGCGCGTCTTCCTTATTTTGGCTAAGCCTTTCGCCTTTACCGCCCGCAAAAATAATAGCTATGTTCATAGTTTGATTATAGGGAAATTTTACCTACTTTGCAAATTTAAGCAAATCTTTTATAAAACAGTTAAATCCTTCCCTTAGGTGTTTTGTACTGCTGCTTGAAAAGAAGATATTCTTTATTAGTCTTTTTGTACACCTGTATTTTATTTCTGTTGGTATGTATTTCATAATTTTTATTAAAATCGGGAAAATTATTTTTTCAAGGTTGTCTGCATAATATTCGCTATGTAATTTTATTATTGTCTTAAAATTATCTAAATGATTTTTACTTGCTACATCACTTCTTGATAACTTGTGTTTTCTGTAAAATACGCGAATGGCAGGAATTCTGTATCCCTTTACTCCTGTTTGCGCCAGCGAAATCCAAAACTCCCAATCTTCGTATCCGTTTTTCATTTTCGGATTATATCCGCCAACTCGCTCCCAGTCCTTCTTCCTAAACATGCTTGAATTTGTAAAGAAGTTTTGATAAAGGATTTTTGTACTGTCCCACTGGGGAGTTTCCACAACATTTTTTATGTTTCCAAAGTATGCAAAATCGCTGTAAACAATTCCTATACAGTCGTCATTTTCAAGTATTTCGACGGATTCTTTTATAAAAGAGGAATCTATTATATCATCAGAGTCCAGTGGTAAAATATATTTTCCTTCGGCAATTTTTATTCCGTTATTTCTGGCATTTGCCACACCTTGATTATTCTGCCTTAAAATTTTTATTTTCGGGTGTTTTATTATGTTGTCGAGCACCCTTATGGTTTCCTTATCGT
Organism: Candidatus Gastranaerophilales bacterium; assembly: GCA_944325665.1. Taxonomy (GTDB): domain Bacteria; phylum Cyanobacteriota; class Vampirovibrionia; order Gastranaerophilales; family Gastranaerophilaceae; genus Galligastranaerophilus. The sequence continues at coordinate 433 of CALVAY010000028.1, read as the reverse complement.
CCGACCCGTCATCAACAATAATCACTTCCAAGTTATCCCAGTCGGAATTTAATGCTGACTTTACTGCTTCATTAAGCCATTTACCGTAATTATAACAGGGTATTATTACAGAAACCTTTGGCGCCACTTGTTCCCCTATATTGTTTTGTTATACAAAAAAACTCCCTGAAGGAGTTTTATAATTGGGCCCGGAGGGATTCGAACCCACGACCAAGGGATTATGAGTCCCCTGCGCTACCGCTGCGCCACAGGCCCGTGACGACTTTAGTTATTTAATTGTCATACAGGCTTGCGTTAGCTGCGCTACCTTACCTCTCGAAAAACGTGACATTTAGTCACCTTTTTCTCGGCAGAGTGCCACAGGCCCGTGACGACTTTAGTTATTTAATTGTCATACAGGCTTGCGTTAGCTGCGCTACCTTACCTCTCGAAA
>CALVAY010000027.1 GCA_944325665.1 Candidatus Gastranaerophilales bacterium | reverse complement strand
GATACAAAATTCACCTTGTTTTCAAACGGAACAATTGCTGTTGTTTTTAATTCTTCTTCATCTAATCTATCTTGTATATCCTGTTCTAATGAAGAATAAAGAATTTCATATGATTTTCCGCCTCTTACTTCAACTTCTCTTGCAATATATTTACCTTGGTTAATTGCAAGTCTTATCGAACGGGTACTTTTTAAGCCCTTTATTCTTGCTATTTCATTAATACCAATAAATTCATCCATACACACAGATTAACTCTGAAGTCGGAAAAGTGTTCTTGTTTTCCTACTTTTGTAACATACCAACACAAATTACTCTTATTAAAGCCAAATCGGACATTATTTACTTCAAAAGTCCAATAATCGTTTTATCCGTACAATTTAGTAAAATTGGGGAAATACAGAACTGTTATTAGGTTTTTAAAATAAAATGTTGGAAATTTGAGCCACTTTCTGATACCCAAAAGAGACTTTTCGTCCGGTTTCATAACACATAAAACGATTACTTCCGACCGCCATCATTCAAACACCAAGCCAACCTTACCAAATAATCCTTTTATTCGTTCAGACAAAATGTCCCGTTAAAATACAAGTTTTATGAGAGGTCAGCTTGAAAAGCTGTACCCGTGAGCGGCGCTCAATGCGCCGAGAGCATAAAAAAATAGCAAGGGAGAGATTCGAACTCTCGACCTCACGGGTATGAGCCGTGCGCTCTCACCAACTGAGCTACCTTGCCATTTTTTCTTAATTCTATTTATTTGTCAATTTGGCTCAGTTGGCTCGAGCGCTGCTCTCAATTCTTAATCGCAACTTCGTCGCTCAGTGAGCTACCTTGCCATTTTTTTCTTGAATCTATTTATTTGTCAATTTGGCTCAGTTGGCTCGAGCGCTGCTCTCAATTCTTAATCGCAACTTCGTCGCTCGGTTAGCTACCTTGCCAAAACTTTCAATAACTGAATTATCCTTTAAACAAATTTAAAATTCAAGTATTATTTTATAAAACTCCTTTTGTTGAAGGAATTTTATTCGGATTGTCCTTGTCTTCGCTAATAGCTTCTCGAAGAGCCCTTGCAAAGCTTTTAAACGCACATTCTATGATGTGGTGAGGGTCAGAACCGTCTAACATTTTAAAATGCAATGTTATCTGCGCATTTTGGGTAAAACTTTGGAAAAAGTGTGAAAAAAGCACTGTTTCAAAGTCTGATGTCCTATCTTCTTTGATTTTAACATCCGAGCAAAAGTAGGCTCTGCCTGAAATATCAAGGCTGCAAAGAATAAGAGTCTCATCCATCGGCAAAATCATATTCCCGTAGCGCTTTATACCTTTTTTATCCTCTAGAGCTTCAAAAAAAGCTTGTCCTAAGGTAATTGCCGTATCTTCAACAAGGTGGTGCATATCACCGTCTAATGATTTTGCTTCAATGTCCAAATCAAAATTACCATGCGCTTTGAATAATTCAAGCATGTGCGTAAAGAATTTTGAATCCGTTTTTATCTCGCCTATGCCTGAGCCTCTTGGATTAAGCGAAATTTTTATTTCTGTTTCTTTGGTTTTTCTTTCTTTTAATACTTCTTTCATCTTGTTTCCTTTTTCAAAAAGTCTTTTAGTTTTGACATATCATATACAATGCTTTTTGCCCCTTCATTTTTTAGCTTTTCTGCCGTGTCTTTATCTTTTGTAACTCCAAATGAAAGGACATTTGCCGCGTTGGCAGATTTTATATCATCAATGGTATCGCCAAAATAATATATTTCTTTGTATGATGTTGTATTTTTGATTATATTTAATCCTTCAGGATGAGGCTTTCTTTTTTCTCTTTCAAGCTCATCTTGCGATATTATTTTTGAAAAGTACTTTAGAATTCCATATTTTTCAAGTGAATAAATAGCTTCAGCCCTTGGTCTGCCTGTAAATACGGCAAAATCGTAATTATTTGATAAGCTTTTTAGGACAGATTCCGGTAAATCGAGTTTTTCATTGTCTATTAAACCCTTTGAACCTGTTTTGTTCGGGTCAAAAAACATTTCTTGAAAAACTCTTGTAACCTCATCAAGACTTATTTCATAACCGTTTTGCGAGAGTAAATATTTTGTTAAATCCCAGTCGCAATTAAGTCCGCCAATTTCTTTGGCTTTTTTAATGTCTTCATTAGTTATTGTTTTGTCTTTGCAAAAATGCTCAAAAGTCTTTATTATTGCTTGTCTGTACGAATTTGTTACGTCAAAAACAACTCCGTCTAAGTCAAATACTAAAAGTTTTTTTTCTTCAAGCACTTTAACAACTTTTTCTAAGTCTTTTTTCGGTGCAAGCGTAATTCTCAGGCAATTTTTGAGCAGTTCATTTCCATTGAACTTTCTTGTTAAAATACCTGCATTTTTTAATTTCTGATAGATAAAATCGACTTTTTCGCCAAAATCACAAAGTATAAAATTGGCTTGCGAAGGATAAGGCTTGTATCCCAGCCTTGAAAGCTCGCTTGCAAGATAATCGCGAGAAATCTTAATTTCGTTTTTAATTTTTTCTTCAAATTGTTTGTCAAAAATCGCAGTCTTAACAAGTTTTGCAGCCAATGAATTGGTTGAGTATGGTGATATTACTTTCTTACACTCTTGTATATTTTTATTTTGAGTAAATATTGCTCCAAACCTAAGACCCGCTAGAGCGTAGTCTTTTGAAAATGATTTTACGATAAATAAATTGTCGTATTTTTTAGCAAGCTCAAAATAATTAACATTTTCGTCGCTAAAGCTGATATAGGTTATATCAAGAATGAGACCGACATTGGGATAATTTTTTAAAATCTTTTCAATGTCTTCAACTTTTGCAAGCTCCCCTGTCGGGTTATTAGGTGAAGTGATGTAGAGAAGCTTTGTATTGTCCTTAATTTGCGCCATCAACTTTTCTGCATCAAATTCCCATTTTGTATAATAATCTACACCTCTAAAGTTTGCATTTGTAATACAGGCGTAAATTTTGGGCATTGAAAAAGTTGGAATAAAGCACAAAAGCTCATCTTTTGCTTCAAGATAAGTGCTGATAATAACACTCAGTGCTTCATCTGCGCCATTTGTTGTCAGGATATTTTCTTCGCTTAGTGAATATTTTTTTGATAAGGCGCCAATTACTTCGCCGTAAAACGGGTATCTTGAGATTGTTGTTTTATCAATCTTTTTAAGCTCGGCTAAAACTTTTTTTGACACACCCCAGCAGTTTTCATTAGAGTCCAATTTTAATATACATTTAGGCTCAAATTTGTCAGTTTCGTAGCAGTTGAGGCTCTTTAGACATTCTTTAGACTTAATCATAACTGAATTATACTATTAAACGCCTAAATTCCAAATACTATTTTTGTTTTATTTCCAATCTTATTCCTGCAATTTCTATGTCATCATAGTCTATGTAGGCATGTTGAAATAAATTTCTGCCTGTTTTTATGGTAAGTTCATTATTTGTTCTTATCAGCTGCCTTGGAATTTCAATTTCCTGATTATCGCCGTTTAAGTTAAGCTCCCCTATCCTTTCCCCGTTAAAATATATCTCGGCGGGACTTGAGTAAACATGCGCAATTTGATTTTGCCCCATTTCTTTTGCAAGCTTTGTATCAAGCCCGATAATTGACCCGATTATCAGCACTGCTTTTTCATTGTTTTTTAATGGTGCTATTTTAAAACTTTTTGATAAATAAGGCCCTGATGACCTTATTCTAAATTCACTTGAATTTGCCGATGTGTCTGAAAATACATCATCGCCTAAGTGGCATAAATCGCTTTGTATTGTAATATCACCTGCTTGTGTTCTTTCTATTCCAAGCTTTAGGGGTTTTGAAGCCATATTTTTATCAATAGTTAGTGAAAATGGTCTGTAACCTTCCTTTTCAACTGAAAGTATCACCTTTTTGGTTATGTCTGTATTTAGCTCAAAAGAGCCGTCTTTTGCGCTTTTTGTCTTGTAATTTAAATTTGGTATTGAAACTGCTGCGCCTGAAATTGGCGCTTGGGTCATTGAATCTACAATTTTGCTTTTATTATTTTTTATTTCGTTTTGGTTTACCTGTCCTGATATAACGTCGCACATTGACGGAATTGATGTGCTTAGGTAAATTAGTATTCCCAATATAAATATGTTCATTTTCTTATTCATATATAGATTTTTATATGAATTTACTTTTTTTATGAATTAGACATTTGTCTAAATATATTTACGCTTTTTATTGCCTTCCGTGAGGATTAAAAATTATTTTTACTACTAAATAATATACTTGTATAGTAAACGAGGTATTATTATGTACGAATGCAAAGGAATGTCCGTTATTGGTTTAATTGCCTACACTTTAATCTTAGTTGGTGCTATCAACTGGGGTCTTATTGGTTGGCTTGATTTTAATCTTGTTACCTTCTTATTTGGTGAAGGCTCATTATTAACCAGAATTGTATATATGTTGGTTGGTTTTTGTGCCATTGTATCACTATTTGCAGGTATTTTCGACTACTTTAAAAACAGAAACTAAAACTAAAGGCGGTTTTTATACCGCCTGTTTATTTTTTCCGTTAGCTATTTCTTCAAATGACTTTTTGCCGTAAATTCTTTGGCTTAGGTGCATTTGAATTTTTGGTATTAAAATTGCAAGTCCAAATGCGCTAAATATCATACCTGCTGCTTGAAAAGCACCGGTTCGTAATAATGATGATCTTTTTGCTTTATTAATTAATTCTTCCGTTATTTCTTTTTCGCCTATTTGTTTTGCAACCCAGCTTACATAACCGTCAATGTCGCTTCTTATTTTCTCTGTTGCTTGCCTGCTTATAAACTTAGTTTTATCAAGTGCTCTGCCACCTGTTGCCTCATTTAAAACTTTCTTTAAGAACGTTGGATTTGAGGTTATGCTGTCAGAGAATATATCTTGAACCTGTTTTTCAGATAGTATTGCTTCGCCTCTTAATAATGGCTGTAATTCGCTCATAAGCTTTGCTTTTTGCTCCAATTTTGCATATTGATTTTTATCTTTAACCAAAGCTTTTAATTGTTTTAAAAATTCATTTAACTTAATTGTGCCGTTTTGTTCAAGCTGAATAGCATCAATGCTAACCTGCTGCCCTTTTTGTATGGCATCTTTTAGCTGATTTCCGCTCAAGTTTTGAATTGCGCCATTGTTTAGCATTTCTTTTAAGTACTTGTCTGCTTCAACTATAACTTTTGGATGTGCATCAGGAGTTTTTGCAAGTTTATTTAGTAAAAATATTAAATTAGCCGTTGCAAAGTTATAGAAGTAAATTGAACTTATATCTCTAAACATGTACTCGAATGCTTCGGCAGGGTGTCTTGAGTTTGCAACACGACCTGCTACCATACCTGCATCGGTTGATATTAGTCTTGCAGTATTATTGTTTTCAAGGTTATATGATGCTTTCATCAACCATTCGGTTAAGTTAGCACCTGAACCGAATGAAATATTGTTTTTGTTGTATTTATTATCTTTCTTTCCTTTACTTTGTGATATAAAATCATCAATTTTAGTTATATTTTCTTTAGTATTATTACCTTGCTGCTTGTTTTTAAGGGCGGCAGCCGTTATGGCGTGGTTTATTTTAGGTACAACAAAGCCCATAAAACCAGTTGCAAGTAATACGCTTGATATAATTTTTCCAAATTTAAATACAGCTGTTTTATTCTTTAGAGTTTTATCAATGTTATAAAAAGGGTCTCTAAGAGAGTCTTTTCCGACATCGACAGTAATATCCTTTAGTTTTAAAACTTTTTCGCCTATAATATCGCCAATTTTGTTAAAGGCTTTTACACCCCACAGCCAAAAGACCGCACTTGTGGCTTCCTCTCTAAAGCGCTCTTTTGCTTCAAGTGCACCGCCTCTTTTGTAGCTTTGATAGGTTCTTCCTGATGTGCAGCATGCCTCAATCATTAAAGTAGGCAGAACGGCTGACGGGTCTTTTAAGTGTGAAATCCCGTTTACCAGCTTGTTTGTCAGGTTTGAATTATTTATACTAATCACTTCGGTTGCTAAATTGAATATATACTGTCAATTTAAAACCTCTAAAGAAAAAAAATTGCCAAAAACACTTTAAGCAAGCTCATAGCCTGTAAGATTAGCAACTTGCTCGCGCCATGCCTTGATTATTTCTTCTTCGCTTAGCTTGTAAGAAATAGGTTCACCCATTTTAAGAGTTATTGTTTTTCTTTTAAATATGTTCCAAGTGTAGCTTTCAATACCTGTAAGTCCGACAGGAACAATATCAGCTTTAACCATTTTTGCAATAACTACAAAGCCTTTGTTTATTTCTTCAATTTTTTTATTTTTTCTTATACCACCTTGCGGAAATATACATAAATTAAATTTAGCTTTAAAGACATCCAGGCAGGTTTTAATTGTTGAAACTTCCAGTTTCTCCCTGTTAACGGAAAATGCTCCCAATCTTGATATGTTTGTAGCTACCCAATCGCCGAATCTGCCTTTTACTTCCCATAATTCTTTTTTGGCCATATAAGCTAAAGAGCGATTTGTTATCAGGTTCATCAGGAAAGGATCACAGTATGAGATGTGATTTGCCGCAAAAATATACGGTTTTTTTTCAAGATTTTTATTTCTTGTGCACTTAAAGTTGTAAAATAAACTAAAAATCGGTATAAACAAGATATACAGGGCGTAGATTTGGTATAACCTTGTTAAAATGTTAAAATCTTTTGCGTACTTTCGTGCGATATTAGTCTTTTTCATGCATTTCTCCTGCGGTTAATTCCTTAATTTTTTCTCGCCAAATTTTAACCATTTCGTAAGTGTCTTCCATGTAAGGTATTGGCTCACCAATATTGATTTTTATATGACTTTCAAAAGGCTTTCTCTCTTTTTTAACTGCTCCGACTATGCCAACGGGCAAGATTTCACATTTAAGAGTTTTGGCTAACCCTGCAAAGCCTCGCGCAATATTGTCCATATTGCCGTCAATTTCCCTTGTTCCTTGTGGAAACAGTCCTAAAACCCAATCCGTTTTTTTAATTCCGACAGCTGTTTTTATTGTGGATACCCCCAGTTTTTCGCGGTTAACCGAAAAAGCGCCCAGCAAGTCTAAGAAAAATTTGGCAACGGGTTTTTCAAATAATTCTTGTTTTGCCATATAAGCAACATGTCTTCCAATGGCGTCTATAACTAAAAACGGGTCAATTGCACTTACGTGGTTTGAAGCAACAATAAAAAATCTGTCTTTTGGTACATTTTTTCTGCCCGTTATTTTTAATCTGCAAGCTATTCTATAATACGTTCCATATACAATTCTGCAAGTAATCCATTGAAGGATTCCTCTAAATTTGTTGTATTCCTTAGGGTCTCTTTTTGAATAATTGTCTCTCATTTTGTTTGCCTTATATGAAACTGTGTGTATATATTTCTTTATTTAATAATATCTGAGCACATCTGTAAATTGCAAATTCTTCATCATTTTCTTTATTGAAGTTAATTGTATCTAAGTCCTCAAAGTTTTTCATCATCTCTGACAGGGCTATATAAAGTTCTTGCAATTTGTTTGACGGATTATTTGATTTTATTGAATCATAAACATCGATTGTTTTTGTGTCAAACCCGTCTATAATAGCTCCGTCTAATCCGCATCCCAGTGCCAGTGCAAAAAATGTTCTGTTAAGATATGGTCTGTACTCTTTAAGACAGCCGTTTGAAACATTTGACAGCCCAACAAGTGTTTTTACTTCAGGGTCAAAGCTTTCTTTGAACATTCTTATTGTATCAAGTGATACCAAAGCTTGCTCTTGAGCTGCACAAACTGGGAGTATAAGGGGGTCAAGCCAAACTTTTGAATTGTCAATTTCTTCCTGTGTTGTTTTATCAATTATATTCATTGCTAATTCAAGTCTTTCATCGGGTGTTTTTGGAATTCCCGTTTCAGCACTCATTGTAAGGGCGATGAGATTTGAGTTGTACTCTTTTACAATTTCGACTGTATTGTTAAGTTTTTCACTATCTGCTGATGTTGAATTTAAAAAGCAATCTTTTGGAGCTTTTAAACAGGAGAAACCTTCTCTCATCTCGTCAATATTTGTTGTGTCAAGTGAGTAATTAACGCTAAAGTTAGAGTCAATTAAATTAATTAGCCAGCTAAGCGCACCTTTAGCATCTCCTTTTGCCGGGCCTATGTTTAAATCGATTGTTTTGATACCGTTTTCAACCTGTTTTTTTATAATATTTAAAACATAATCCTCGTCGCGTTTGAAAATCGCTTCTTTTGTTGTTTTAGATATAATATGTAGATTTTCTCCTATCAGCATAACTCCCTCATTACTTTACTTAATTAAAATGCTTTGTTATAATTTTAGCATAGATATGGAGGATTTTATGAAACTTAAAAAACTTATCGCAACATTTTTGATGTTAGGTCTTGCAACACCGGCTTTTTGCGACACAATCGGCATGGTTAATTATAGAAAAATTTTAGAAAACTATTCCAAAGCTAAAGCTGCTAACAGCGAAATTGATGATAAGGCAAGTGAATTGCAAAGATATTTATTAGATAAAGAAAAAGAATTCAAAAAAATAGAATCCCCAATTCAAAAGAAAAACTTTGAAGAAGCTACTGCAAAGACTTTTGCTGCTAAACAAGAAGCTTATGCTAAATTCAAAGAAAAGAAAGAAATGGAAATTGATGCTGCAATTGAAGCTGCTATTAAAGCGGTTGCTATGGAAAACAAAATCAATACAGTTGTTGATTTCCGTGTAATTTACTTTGGCGGTGTTGATATTACCGACAAGGTTGTTAAAAAATTAAATATGGGTTCTGTAAAATAGGACTTTACAAAGAATAATTTTTTGATATTATTAAATTATTCGGAGAAGTGCCGGAGCGGTTTATCGGAGCGGTCTTGAAAACCGTCGTACGTGACGAGCGTACCGTGGGTTCGAAT
>CALVAY010000026.1 GCA_944325665.1 Candidatus Gastranaerophilales bacterium | reverse complement strand
AACTTGCTGATGGGTCTTGGAAAATTGCAAAAGGAATAGGTTTTGAGGACAAAATGCCATCTTGGTATCAAGAAGGCATCGAGGAACTTGCTGACGGGTCAAGGAAAATTGCAAAAGGATACGAATTAACCGACAAAGGCTGGCAAGAAGTAAGCAAATAGAAAATAAACGCATAATTAAAACCCTAAAGCTTGACAAAACATTAAGTCAGTTTTAGGGTTTTAGTATATAGGGAGAGAAAAATGAAACTTGTTATACAAAGGGTCTTGCAAGCTGATGTTACAATCGAAAACAAGCTTTTTTCATCAATTAAAAATGGGGTTCTTGTCTTGTTTGGAGTTGAAAAAGACGACAAGGAAGATATGCTTGACTATTACGCTCAAAAACTCCTTAAATTAAGGATTTTTGAAGATGAAAACGGCAAAATGAATAAATCTCTTATTGATATTAATGGCGAAATTCTTGCAGTGTCGCAGTTTACCCTTTGTGCAGACTGCAAAAAAGGTACAAGACCTTCTTTTGACAGAGCTATGCAGCCTGATATTGCGAAAGATTATTACGAAAAATTTGTAGAAATTTTAGAAAAATCAGGACTGAATGTTAAAACAGGCGTTTTTGGGGCAGATATGAAAGTAGGGCTAATTAACGACGGCCCTGTTACAATTATTTTATAATGGTCTATACAAGGGCTAAATTTTAGGTTAAAATTATAAAATGTTTGAAAAGTTCACTCAAAAAGCAATAGAAATTGTTACTCAAGCACAGGAAGAAGCCTTAAAATTCGGACATAGTCAGATATGCTCCGAGCATCTTTTATTGGCGCTTTACATCCAAACAAAAGGGGTACAGGCAAAAATTTTGGGCTTTGACAAGGTTGAGCGTTCAAAATTAATTGAAGAGGTTAACTTTTCAATAGGGGCTAAAATTAACCCTTCTGTGCCTCATAGTGTTACTTTTAGCCAAAGTGCGAGAAACATTTTAGATGAAACTCTAACCATTGCAAAAAAATATTCAAGCAGGTTTATATTACCTCAGCACATTGCTTTAGCACTTTTTTCTTCTAAAAACTCAGGCTCATATAAGGTTATTAAAAAATTTGATTTGGACGAAGAAAAAATAATTTCAAACTTAACAAGGCTTTTGGATAAAAATAAAAAAGATGATTTTGAACACCCTGAAAGTGCCGAAGAAAGTACAAATCCGACACTTCAGAACATTAACAATTTCTTTAAAGAAAAAAATGTTGAAGAAATTTTAAATAATGCAGCTTCAAAACTATCCACCTGCGGATATGAAATTTTGGGAACAGAACAGATTTTGCAATCAATTCTTGAAAACGAAAACTATGATGTAACAAAGTTTTTGGAAGAAAAAGGAATTACAAAAGAGCTTTTCTTGGAAAAATTAAACGGAATTTCTTCTCGCTCGGCAGAATTTGAAAACTCAGAAAAACAGGTTATTTTTACCCCAAACGCTTTTAAGGCAATGATTTTAGCCATTGACAGTGCAAAAGAATTGGGAAGTGTCGAAATCAAGCCCGAACATATACTTTTGGGGATGATTAAATCTAAAGAAGGTATTGCCTACAACATTTTAAAAGACATTATTAAAGATACATCGGTTTTTGAAGAAAAACTCACAAAAGAAATTACAGGTAAAACCCCTGAAATGCTCTCTATATTAAGACTTGCAAAAGAAGAGGCGAATAATATAAACAGAAAATACATAGGTACCGAAATGTTGCTTTTGGGCATTTTAGCCCACGGTACGGGCATTGGCGCAATTGCCTTGCATAAACTTGGAATAACCCTAAAAGACGCAAGGTACGAGGTTGAAAAACTGGTAGGCTACGGAAGCGAGCCTAATGAAGAAAACGTTGAATACACCCCGAGGGCAAAAAAGGCGCTTGAGTGTGCTTATGAAATAGCAAAATCGCACAACAAGACAAAAATTATGTCCGAAAACCTTCTCTATGCAATTACAAGACAAAAAGAATGCCTTGCGATGAAGGTTCTAGAGGCTCTTGGCACAGATGTTCTTGAAATTAAATACGGTATAAGAAAAGAACTTGAAGCCAACTAAAAAGCTTTTAAGTTGCCCACAGCCCCATCAACTTGCTTTACGCCGTTTTTGCCAAAATCAATTTTATACTGTGCAGTTATGCCCTCATTTTGGACTTCCAAAATATTGCCTATCCCAAAATGCGGATGAAAAACTCTTGTTCCGACTTTAAAAGTGTTAAAAGAAGGTTTAATTGAGCTTGCATTCGGACTTTTCGCCATTGCTTTGCAGCGAGCAATAATATCGGACATTTTCTGCTCTTTTTCTTCTTCTCTTTTTTTAATCTCCTCGGGACTCTTTTCTTTCTTTACGACAAAATTTTTGTTCTCAGTCCTTACAACGGTCGTCTTTTTTATATTTTTTAAACTTGAAGCCAAGTTATTCGGCGAATACGAAGTTTTCTCAAAAGAATAAGAAGATTGAGCGGTATTTTTTTGTTCTTTAATTTTAGATGTTGCACTCCTAAAGGTCGATTTTCTCTCTTCAAAAGTATCAGGAGATCTGAATTTTCTTGAAGAAAAGCCGTCTTCCTCAAGCAAGTTTTCAGGTATTTCATCTATAAATCTGCTTTTTGGGAAGAATTTTATATCGCCCCAAATCCGCCTTCTTTGCGCCCAGCTTAAATACAAATCGTCCTTAGCCCTTGTTATACCAACATACATAAGGCGTCTTTCTTCTTCTAATTCACCTGAAGGCGCACCAAAGGCTATACTTCTTGAATGCGGAAACATTCCTTCCTCAAGCCCCGCAAGGAAAACAACCGGAAACTCAAGGCCTTTTGCACTGTGCAAAGTCATAAGGGTAACGGATTTTTCATTGTCATCAACTTCATCAATGTCAGAAACAAGAGCAACTTGAGATAAGAAGTTACCCAAAAGCCCTAAATCATCTTCGTCTTCAGGTATGAAATCATCGCTTTCATATTCTTTAACAACGTTTATAAACTCTTGCAAGTTTTCAACTCTGGATTGAGCTTCAATAGAGTTTTCCGCATTTAACTCAGCCATATAGCCTGATTTTTCAAGGACAATCGGTACAAATTGGGATAATTCCACACTGTTTTGATTGCGTGCAAAATCCTTTATTAAATCCCTAAAAGCCGCAAGCCTTGTTTTTGTTGCAGCATTAAACTCGTCGAGGTTTTCAATATCATCTAAAATATCAAAAGCACTGCACTCTTTTTCATCTGCCAAGGATAAAATTTTATTCACCGTAGTATCGCCAATAGAGCGTTTTGGGGTGTTAATTATTCTCTTTAAACTCGCTGAATCATTTCTGTTATAAATTAATTTTAAATATGCAATTATATCCTTAATTTCTTTTCTGTCGTAGAACTTTAAACCACCGACAATTTTGTAGGGGATAGAATTTGACATAAGGGCTTCTTCTATACTTCTTGATTGAGCGTTTGTACGATACAAAACAGCAATATTATCAAGACTTTCGCCCATATTTTTAATTTTTTGCGCAATATAGTTGGCTTCTTCATAATCATCAGATGCCTCATAAGTTCTAATTTTAGACCCTGCGCCTTTTTGAGAATACAGATTTTTCTCCATTCTCTCGTCATTATTTATTATGACGGCGTTTGCTGCATCAAGAATATTCGCCGTTGAGCGATAATTCTGCTCAAGCTTTATTAGTTTTGTATTTTTATAATCCTTCTGAAAATTCAAAATAATTTTAAAATCCGCACCACGCCAAGAATAAATCGACTGGTCAACATCGCCCACGGCACAAAGGCTTCCCACGGAGTCCTTTGACCCGTCAGAAGGATAGAGCATATTTACTAAGTCATACTGAGCTTTGTTTGTATCTTGAAACTCATCGACTAAAATATGCAAAAATCTTCCCGCATACTTTTCTTTAACCTCTTGAGAGTTTTTTAAAAGGTTAACCGCAAGCATTAACATATCGTCAAAATCAAGCGCATTATTAAGTGCTAACTGCTTTTCGTATTCATAATACACTTGTGATATTTTATCCGTTTGATAATCTCTTGCATGGGTAGAAAATTCGTAAGCATCTTGCATTTTGTTTTTTGCATTTGAGATAACGGATTTAATCATTTTCGGATCAAAAGTTTTTTCATCCATATTAAGCTTTTTAAGCGCATTTTTAATTACCGTTTTGGTGTCGGAATCGTCATAAATGACATAATTATTATCCCAGCTTCTGCCGTCTTTTGTTTTGTAATTTTCCAAATCACGTCTTAAAATTCTTCCGCAAATATTGTGGAAAGTGCCCACCCACATACGCCTAACCACTTCTTCGCCCAAGTAGTTAGAAAGCCTCTGTTGCATCTCTTTTGCGGCTTTATTTGTAAATGTTACAGCCAAAATATCATAAGGGCTTACACCTTGGCTTACAAGGTGCGCAATACGAGAAGTTAAAACTTTTGTTTTACCGCTGCCGGCACCTGCTAAAACAAGAATTGGGCCGAATTTTTCCGCTACTGCCTGACTTTGTTCGCTGTTAAGCCCCTCTAAAAAGCTATTTTGTGCAATCATTTGTAAAAAACTTCCTCTATTTTAACAAAGGACTTCCCAAAAATAGGAAAGTCATGGTATTATTAGCATTATAATATAAAAATAGTTAACAGGGAAATTAAATGAGCGAAAACGAAAAAGAAAACCAACAACCGTCTATTGTTGTACCACTTGATGATTTAGACAAAGTTTCTGATGATGACATAAACAAAGTTGATACTCTTGCCCAAGAGCTTGCAACAATAAGACAAAGTGCAAAAAGAATCGCCATAATCGGCAGTCGTAATTTGACAATTACACATCAACAAATCATTGAAACGCTCACAACAAGCCTTGTTATGCAAGGAAATACAATTATAACCTCCGGTGGTTCTTCAGGTACTAACGCTGCTGCCATTCGAGGAGCTATGAAAGCAAATCCCGACAAACTAAAAGTTATTCTTCCCCAAACAATCGGTCAACAGCCATCAGATGTTCAAGACCAGCTAATCGGTGTACCTAACATTGTTGAACATCCCGACAGAGCTATGATGACCTTAGCAGACGCATCAAGAATTTGTAACAGAGAAATTATAAGCGAATGTCAACAACTAATTTGCTTCCTATCACACACATCAAACACTTTGCATAAAGCGGTAGATTTTGCGGAAGATTCTCATAAAGTTGTTACTGTTTTCTATCTTGACTAATACGTTTGATTGAAATTCAACTTTTTTTAACTAAAAAGCCGAATTTTTTCATATAATTACTATATATTCAAAAAATATAGAGGTAAATTATATGAGTGAAACGGTTTTGAACAATAATGAAGGCTTGGTGGTTCAAATTATAGGACCGGTTATTGACGTTGAATTTCCTCACGGAAATCTTCCTGAAATATACGATGCTTTAAATATATTTGATGAAAACGGCAACAAAACAACTGTTGAAGTTCAACAGTTACTTGGCGAAAACACAATTCGCTCCGTTGCAATGTCATCAACTGACGGTTTAAGACGCGGTATGAAGGTTATAAACACTTCAAACCCGATTAAAGTTCCCGTAGGCAAAGCCGTTTTAGGTCGTATTACAAATGTTTTGGGCGAACCCGTTGATAATATGGGCGAAATTGAAGCTTCTGATTATCTGCCCATTCACAGAAGTTCACCTACGCTAACGGAGCAAAACACTAACATTGAAATCTTAGAAACAGGTATCAAGGTAATTGACCTTTTAATGCCTTACCAAAAGGGCGGTAAAATCGGTCTTTTTGGCGGTGCGGGCGTAGGTAAAACCGTTCTTATTCAAGAATTAATACACAACATCGCAATGGCTCACGACGGTGTTTCGGTGTTTGGCGGTGTTGGCGAAAGAACACGTGAAGGAAACGACCTTTACAACGAATTTAAAGAATCAGGTGTTTTAGATAAAGTAGCGCTTATTTACGGTCAGATGAACGAGCCTCCGGGAGCTCGTATGAGGGTTGGTCTTTCAGCACTTACTTCTGCCGAATATTTTAGAGATGTTGCAAGACAAGACGTATTATTGTTTATCGACAACATTTTCCGTTTTGTGCAAGCAGGTTCAGAGGTTTCAGCACTTTTGGGACGTATGCCCTCTGCCGTTGGTTATCAGCCGACACTTGCTCAAGAGGTTGGTGAACTGCAAGAGCGTATCACCTCTACCAAAGAAGGTTCAATCACCTCCGTTCAAGCAATTTACGTACCCGCAGACGACTTAACCGACCCTGCACCGGCTACAACGTTTACTCACCTTGATGCTTCAACGGTATTATCACGTCAAATTGCATCTTTAGGCATATATCCTGCCGCAGACCCTCTTGAATCAAGTTCAAGAGCCCTTGACCCCAATATTATCGGCGAAGAACATTACGATGTTGCTAAAAAAGTTCTTGAAATTCTTCAAAAATACAAGGATTTGCAAGATATCATTGCAATTTTGGGTATGGATGAATTATCGGAAGAAGATAAATTAACCGTTAACCGTGCAAGAAAAATTCAAAGATTTTTATCGCAGCCTTTCTTTGTTGCAGAGCAATTCTCAGGCACAAAAGGCAAATACGTAAAACTTGAGGATTCAATTAAAGGCTTTAGAGAAATCATTGAAGGTAAACACGACGATCTTCCCGAACAAGCCTTCTATATGGTCGGCACAATAGAAGATGCAGTGGAAAAAGCTAAGCAAATGGCGGCAGAATAATGAATGAAAATTCAAATAAAATTAAATTAAAAATAATTACACATGAAAAAGTTGTCTATGAAGACAATATAGATGAGCTTTATGTTAAAACTCTTGACGGTGCTTTAGGTATTTTGCCAAACCACATTCCTGTTGTTTGTGCCCTTGATATTGGTGTTACAAGAGCGGTAAAAAACGGCGAAACAACAAACATAACAACTATGGCGGGAGTTTTACAGTTTGGCTCAAATGAAGCAACAATTTTAACCGATATTGCAGAATTGGGAGATGATATTGACCTTGCTCGAGCTAATGCCGCAAAAGAACGTGCTGAGGCAAGGTTAAAATCGCAAAAAGATAAAGACGATATCCTAAGAGCGCAATTTGCTCTTGCAAAGGCAATCGCAAGAATTAGTGCAAAGGAAAAACATCTTTAGTTTTTAATCCCTGCAACGCTAAGAGTAAGTGTATTATCTTCAACTTTAATTATAGCCCAGCGTATGGGCTCAATTCCGTGTTGCAAAATTTTTGCCTCAATAAAGCTGTTCTTTGGCGGCAAGCTTTCGCACTGTATGATGATGATTTCGTCGACTATTTTCATCCTAAAAGAATTCCCGCCATACAAGCCGAAATATATGAAGCTAAAGTACCGCAAATCAAGGCTTTTATGCCAAGCTGAGCTAAATCTGCCCTACGAGAAGGAGCAAGCTCACCAATTCCGCCGATTTGTATTGCAACAGAACCGAAGTTTGCAAAGCCGCAAAGTGCAAAACTTGCAATGACAATGGATTTATGCGCCAAGACATCTTTAAGAGCAATTAAATCAGTGTATGCAATGAACTCGTTTAAAACAAGCTTTGTGCCCATTAAAGCGCCGACGTTTGAAATATCAGCCAAAGGAACACCCATAACAAGAGCAAACAATGAGAAAATTGCACCTAAAATAGATTTAATACTTAAGCTTGTTAAGTCTAAAAAGGGCAAGCTTAAGTGCAATACATTATGCAAAAATAAACCTACATACCCTAAAACCCAATCCACCATTGCAATTAGAGCTAATAGCGCAATAAGCATTGCAATAACATTCAAAGACACCTTCATACCGTCTGAAGCCCCGTGAGCAATTGAGTCGATTAAATTCACATAAGGGCTTTTAATTTCAATGCTGACATTATCTTTTGTCTTAGATTCTTCAACCTCAGGGTAAACAATTTTTGAAACAACAAGTGCGCCGGGGGCTGCCATAATACTTGCTGCAAGTAAAAATTCGGCGGGTACGCCAAGGACAATGTAAATTGCCATAACACCACCTGCAATGCATGCCATAGAGCCTGTCATAGAAGCCAAAAGCTCGGATTTGGTAGCACTTGCAAGGTAGGGACGAATAAGAATTTGCGCTTCAACTTGCCCTACAAAGGCACTTGCAATGTTTGAAAGTGATTCGGCGCCTGACACGTTCATAATTTTATACATAATTTTTGCGAAAAACTGCACCACTCTTTGCATTATGCCAAAATGGTAGAGGATATTCACAATCGCCAATACGAAAATTATTGTTATTATTAGTTTTGTGGCGAATAAGAAGTTTGCGCCCGAATAAAAAAGAGCGTCAATTTTGTCGGGAGAATTGTTTAAAAAGCCAAAAACAAAGTCCCCGCCTGCATTTGCAAAGTAAAGAATTTTTTCAATACATTTTGCAACAGCGCCTATGATTTTCTGACCCAAGGGAACTTTTAAAATAAAAACAGCTAGGAAAAACTGAAGAAAAAGTCCCGACAATACGGTTTTTAAGCTGATTTTTTTCCTGTTGTTGGACATCAGATAACAAATGCCCAAAATTAGCGCAATACCAATAATTCCAACAAATCTTTCCATATTCACCAGCCTTTTTTTTGATTATATCAAAAAAAAGTTCTGATGCAAAAGGTGAAACAAATTATCACTTGCATAGTTAGACAGCTAAACCAAATTAATCAATAACTACAATAACTTTTGACAAAAATATTCATAGCAAAAAATTATTAAATTACTTTTTCTTGCTTGAAGTTAAATCATAGCTAATTTTAATAACAGCATCCAATGTTTCAGGATTAATTTTATGAACATCTATTTTACACCAATGCGTTTTATTCATATGCCAAGCAGCAGTTACAATATCAGGAAATTGGTCTTGCAGAAGAGAAATTGTTTGCGGTTTTGCCTTTAAATTGATATACAAAACATCGTTCAATCTAAAGATTAAACCAAACCACTTGTTATTGGATTTATGCCTTAATACCGGTAGTTTTCCGTATTTTTTCTCATCAAACGGATACGTAACAATGGCATCAGCATCAATCAAACATCTTTTAACTAATTCATCTTCATTCATGCAGGTATTCTAGCAATAAAACAATGAAGTTTGCAAGATTATATAATTTTGCACCTGGTGAGTTTTCTTTTTTTTATTGATATTTGAAACAATAGAAAGAAAATGAATAAAACTGAATAACAACTATCGCACTAGCTTTCGAGCTTCTCTTGGGTACGGTTTGTGCTCTGTGCCAAGCTCCTCGCTTGCCACATTCGCACTTCACACACCAAAGGCTCACTCGTTCTCAA
>CALVAY010000025.1 GCA_944325665.1 Candidatus Gastranaerophilales bacterium | reverse complement strand
CGCGACATCTTCCTTGGCAAGGAAGCATTCTACCACTGAATTACTCCCGCATCAGCGATAGAATTATAATACATGTTCAAAAAAAATAATCAAGTATTTTTTTAATATTTTTTTAATTAAGCTTGAGGAAGCTGAACTTGCTCTTGTGGTAAAGCCGCTAATTCAGGCTGAACCTCTTGAGTTACAACATCCTTTTGAGGTTCGTTATTTGCACCTTTATTAATAAAATTAGTAGCAGCACTTAAAGCGGTAGAAGCAAATGCCGCAACTGCACTTACAGCCTTTGCAGCCTTGTGTTTGCCAGAAGCAAGAACACCAACTAATCCTGCAAGAGATAACATATTTAACCCAAGATTTATATTTGCTTTAGTTTTTTCATTTGATGATACGTAAGTATCAGCCGCGCTTAGAGCATAAGTTTTAGCTTTTGATAAAAATCCCTCTTGAGGTTGTACTTGTTGAGGTACTTGAATTTGCTGCGTGTTTTGACCAACCGAATTTATCATGATATCAACTCCTATTCGTATATACACAAAAAACTTGTAAATTATTTTTTTGTTATTTACAAGAACATGTTTTTTACATTTCTTAATTATAATACAGTATTTGTTAAATATAAATCTTTGTAATAAAATATTTTTACTGGAGCATAAAAGGAGAAAAAAATGCGCGAATTATCACCACTACACAAGGAAAGACTAAACTATAAACCAAAATTAGCAGGTGTTTTGTCTCAAGGAATTAAAAATGTTAAAGTATCATTTGGCGAAAAAACAACTGCCGTAAAAGATGCAAATGACATTCAAAACTTGTTTAAAGATGTATATGGACAACCTCTTGTTACATTTGGAAACAGCGGTGAAGACTTAAAATTTGAACAAAAAAATGTTGGTGTTATTTTATCAGGCGGACAAGCACCCGGCGGACACAACGTAATAGCAGGTCTTTATGACGCGCTAAAATCTGCAAACTCAGCTAACGAATTATACGGCTTCCTAGGTGGCCCCTCAGGTATAATTGACAATAAATATGTAAAATTTGATGATGAATTCATTAACAAATACAGAAATACAGGCGGTTTTGACATTATTGGCTCTGGCAGAACAAAGCTTGAAACAGAAGAACAATTCGAAAAAACACTTCAAAACTGCAAAGCCCTTAACATTAGCGCTATTGTAATTATCGGTGGCGACGACTCAAACACAAACGCTTGCATGCTAGCTCAATGGCTTAAAGCTAAAGGCGCAGGCATCCAAGTTATCGGCTGCCCGAAAACAATTGACGGCGACTTAAAAAATGACCAAATTGAAATTTCCTTTGGTTTTGACACAGCTACAAAAACTTATGCCGAACTAATCGGAAACATTCAAAGAGATGCTAACTCTGCTAAAAAATATTGGCACTTTATTAAATTAATGGGCAGATCTGCTACTCACGTAGGTCTTGAAGTAGCTCTTCAGGTTCAACCCAATATTACACTTATTTCAGAAGAAGTTGAAGCTAAAAAACAATCTCTTGAAAGTATAGTGGACTACATTACAAACATAGTAGTAAAACGTTCCGAAATGGGCAAAAACTTTGGTGTTGCACTAATTCCCGAAGGCTTAATTGAGTTTATTCCCGAAATGAAAACTATGATTTCAAATCTAAACGATTTGTTGGCTACACTTGAAAAAGATGAAAACTTTGTAAACGCTCAAAATAGCGAAAAATATGCAACAATCGAAGCTAAATTAGACGCACAAAATGCCAAAGTATTCAATTCTCTTCCTGATATGATTAAAGCTCAACTTTTAATGGACAGAGACCCTCACGGCAACGTACAAGTTTCTAAAATTGAAACAGAAAAACTTTTAATCGAAATGGTAAGAGAAAGATTAAAAGCACTTAAAGCTCAAGGAAAATATAACGGCAAGTTCTCAGATCAGGCTCATTTCTTCGGATATGAAGGCAGATGCGCAATGCCGTCAAACTTTGATGCAGACTACTGCTACTCACTTGGCTACAACGCTTTTGCCTTAATTGAAGCAGGTTTAACAGGCTATTTATCATCAGTTAAAAACCTTACAGCTCCTGCAAACGAATGGAAAGCAGGCGGTGTACCGTTAACTATGATGATGAATATGGAAAAACGCCACGGCGTTATGAAACCGGTTATTCAAAAGGCTCTTGTTGAGCTTAATGGCCCTGTATTTAAAGCATTTGAACAAAGACGCGAAAAATGGGCAATGAACGACTGTTACGTATTCCCCGGCGCTATCCAATACTTTGGACCAACTGAGGTTTGCGATACAACAACAATGACATTGCAATTAGAGCAAAAAGTTGCAGTAGTTAAATAGCTTATACATACTAAGGCGTGCATTTTTTGCACGCCTATTTACAAGAAAAGGAATTAAAAATGTTAAAAGCCGGAATAGTAGGACTGCCAAACGTAGGAAAATCAACCTTATTTAATGCACTAACACTTTCAAAAAATGCGCAAAGTGCAAATTATCCTTTTTGTACAATTGAGCCTAACGTTGGTGTTGTTACCGTTCCGGATGAAAGATTATACAAGCTTCAAGAACTTGTAAAGACAGATACGGTAATTCCTACCGCTATTGAATTTGTTGATATTGCAGGACTTGTAAAAGGTGCAAGCAAGGGTGAAGGTCTTGGAAACCAGTTTTTGCACAACATTAGAGAAGTTGACGCAATAATTCAAGTTGTAAGGTGTTTTGATGACGAGAACACAATCCATGTCAACGGCAAAATTGACCCGATTGACGACATAGAAACAATCAACACAGAGCTTGCTCTGGCAGATATTTCAACCCTTGAAAATGTTTCAAAAAGAATTGCAAAACAAGTAAAAGGTGGGGATAAAGAGGCAGTTTTGCAAAATACTGTTATAGAAAAACTGATGCCCTATCTTGAAAAAGGTCAATTTATAAATGTACATGAGGTTTTAAACGAGGAAGAAAGAAAAACTCTTCATCACTTTCATCTTCTTATGACAAAACCTATGATTTACTGCGCTAACGTATCAGAAAGTGATTTAGCAAGCGGAAACGACTATGTACAAAGAGTTAGAGAGTATGCCAAAGAAAACGGTGCCGACGTCGTAATGATTTGCGCGGGGATTGAGTCAGAACTTGTTGAACTTGGCGAAGCGGAAGCTAAAAACTATCTTAAAGAGCTTGGTGCCGACTCATCAGGCATAGAAAAAATGATTAAATCTGTCTATGATTTATTGGGCTTAAGAACATACATTACGGCAGGTAAAAAAGAAGTCAGAGCTTGGACAATTACCAAAGGCACAAAAGCACCGCAGGCAGCAGGCGTTATCCATACTGATTTTGAAAAAGGTTTCATTAAAGCCGAAGTTGTTTCATACAAAGACTTTATCGAAGCAGGTTCATGGGCACAAGCGAGAGAAAAAGGTGTTGCCCGTCTTGAAGGTAAAGACTATGTAGTTGAAGACGGCGATATTATGCTATTTAGATTTGCCAACTAATTTGACAAACTTTCAACTAAGTGCTAAGACATATCTGTACCCCCAAAAGGGAAGGATGGTTTATATGAAAGTTGACAGAATTTGCCCCATGGGCTTAACTTTTTCACATGCAAGTTATGAAAGAGATGCTCAAACAAACGATGTGCGTTACATAATCAGCGACGACGCGCGAATTGATGAAAAAATGGACGAAACCATGCAATATCTTAATGCGTTGTCAGATGAGAAAAAATGCGACATTTCAGTTAAATTAGATTATAATCCAAGTACAAAAAATGGCGAAATATTAGGTGAAATAAAAGATAGAGAAAACAAAAAGCCAACGAGGCATGTCAAAGTAATGATTGATTCGCAAAACAAAAACAGTGTTGTAAGCCACATAGAACAGTTTAAAAATGACTGTCGCGCTATAATACAGTCTTAGCTTGCAATAAATTCAATATATCTTTCAAGGGCACGGTAACCGTCATAAAACTCGCCGATTGCGGTTGAATAGTTACTAGCTCTTAAGTATTTTAATTCTTTAATTCTAATTTCAAAAATCTCATCAGCGTAAGCTTTAACATAAACATCATTTGAATTTGACCAAGCTTTAAGCTGCTCCAGTTGGTGATTTATTTGAGAAATTGTAGAACACTCAAGTAAATCAAAACCATATTTCTTTAGAATTGAGCGTTCAGCATTTGTAATTCTTGAGTGAACAGAAGAAAAACCAAAAATTCTTTTTATGACCATGTAATTAGTCGCAAGCTGACGCTGCTTTTTAGATATTTGCCCCTTGGCAATAAGAGCTGACATGCTCAAAGTGTCGTAATGCCCGTATGTGCCATTGTAGCTAGTTGAAGGTCTATATAGTTTTTTTGTCTGCTTCTGAAACACTTTTAACCTCGTAATACAAAACAATTATAAAATAAAAAATTTAAATTGGCATGCGACTTTACAAAAATTTAAATATTGGTATGCTAAACAAAGGGGGGTTACAGGTGGATAAGAATAAAATTATTAAAGAAATCGAAAAATATAAATATACAAATTCGGATGACAAACTTTTTGATCAGGACAAGAAAGTTAATCTACCCAAGAGTTCAAAATTTCTATACTCGAAACTTGACCCGCTTGGGGATGTAATTGAATATAGAGGTAAAATTTATAGAGGTATCAAACCGCATAAAATAGAGTATTTTAAACAATTGTATAAAAAAGGTATTATACAAACACTGGCAAACAACGGAATAATGCCTAAATTCAAAATTAGTAAATTTAAGACTGACATACATCCTCTGGTACTCGAAATTCAAAAAGTTAGAGTTGTACCACCTGCTTTTTGGACATATTCAATGATTAAAGAGGAGGCAATCTTTAAACTTGAAATGTTAGAAATACTAAATCATTTTAACTACACCTTGATTGACGGACATCCGTACAATTCAACTTTTATAAATGATAAACCAATGTTTATAGATTTTGGAAGTATTATAGAGGGCACAAATGCAAAAAATGCAAAAGCAGAAATATATTTAATTAATATTATTGCTCTTTTGATGTTCGAAAATAATGATATATTCACAAGAACATATCTTAATACAGGCATTTTATCTACTCTGCCGACATTATCAATCAATGAATATAAGCAATTTAACACATTACTAAAAGAAAAAGTAAAAGAAACCGATTTAACACTTTATGAAAAATTTAAAACAGGTGATTATACTCTTGAAGATTTCAATAAAGTCTTTAGCAAAAATTATTCAAACAAAGATACGCTTTGGAGCAATTACAGGGCAAATTTAAATACGGAACTTGTGCCCGACAGATACCAAAAAGTTATAGACAAAATAAAACAATATTCACCTGATGCAAAAAGTTTAATTGATTTAGCAGGTAATTCGGGTTATTTTGCAAATTGGATAAGAAAACAAACAAAAATCAAAGAAATTATAACAACAGACTTTGACGAAAATGCTGTTGAATCTGCAAGAAAAGATACGACGGATATTTCAGTATTTGTACTTAATTTCACACAAATGTCAGACAGAGCTGATTTATTTAAATCTGATGCTATATGCGCCTTAGCAGTAACTCACCATATATTATTAAGTAACAGGTACAGTATTGCATCAATGTTTGATATATTAAAGCAATACACCAATAAGCACGTATATGTTGAATTTTGTCCTCTTGGTTTATGGTCAGAAGGTCAAGAAATCAAAATACCAACATATTACAATGAAGATTGGTTCGAAGATAATTTTAAAAGATTCTTTAAAATTATAGATAAAGAAGTTGTACAAAAGGTAAATATAAGCGGCAAGGAATATAGTCATAGAGTACTATATGTAGGTGAAATACATTAATTTTACAAAACCAAATGCTTATGCTTAAATAATAATGTAGTATTTAGAGGAAAAAAACATGGAAAGAACATTCATTGCAATCAAGCCCGACGGTGTTAAAAGAGGCTTTATCGGTAAAATAATAAGCAGATTTGAAGATAAATCGTACAAAATTGTTGCAATGAAAATGATTAACGTAACCTTAGAGCAAGCAAAAAAACACTATGCAGAGCACGAAGGAAAACCATTCTTTGATTCTCTAATCAAATACATTACATCAGGCCCTATCGTTGCTATGGTGCTTGAAGGCGAAAACGTTATAGCGGGAACACGTCATATCATGGGTAAAACAAACCCTAACGAAGCTGATGTTGGTACAATAAGGGGTGATTTTGCCCAAGTAAAAGAATATAATATTGTACACGGTTCAGACTGCACAGAAAGTGCAAATCGCGAAATTGATATATACTTTGATAAAAGCGAATTATGCGAAAACTACAAAACAATGCTTGAAATAGTTATGGAGCATTAATGCAAAACCATTTTTTCAATTTTCAAGTTTGTGCAAAATCAAATACATCAAAAGCCCGTGCAGGTATTTTTACAACACCTCACGGGATTATTGAAACACCCGTTTTTATGCCTGTTGGCACAAATTCAACGGTGAAAATGCTCACTATGCAACAGGTTTTAGACACAGGCGCGCAGATTATATTAAACAATTCTTACCATATGTATCTAAGAGCCGGTTGTGAGCTTATAAAAAAAGCAGGCGGTCTGCACCAATGGCAAAATTGGCACAAACCGATTTTGACCGACTCGGGCGGTTTTCAGGTGTTTTCACTTGCAAAATTAAGAAAAATAACTGAAGACGGTGTTTATTTTTCGGACCCCAAAAACGGCTCAAAGCACTTTATATCACCCGAAGTTTCCATGCAAATTCAGCAGGATTTAGGTGCAGATATTATTATGGCGTTTGACGAATGTGCGCCATACCCTTGCGATTACAAGCATGCTAAAGAAGCGATGGAGAGAACTCACAGGTGGCTTGAAAGATGTTTTAAGGCTCATAACAACCCTCGTCAAGCACTTTTCCCAATTGTTCAAGGAGCTTTTTTTGATGACTTAAGAGTGGAAGCTGCAAAAGTTGTTTCTTCATTTGATGCAATAGGCTATGCGATTGGTGGTGTAAGCGTTGGAGAGCCAACTGATGTTAAAAACAGAATTGTCGAATTAACAGCCCCGCTTTTACCTGAAAACAAACCAAGATACCTTATGGGGGTCGGAACACCGATTGATTTGATTAACGGAGTAAAATTTGGTGTAGATATGTTTGACTGTGTGCTTGCAACAAGAAATGCACGCCACGGTACATTTTTTACATACAGTGGAAATAAAATCATTAAAAATAAAGAATTTGAAGAAGATTTTTCACCACTTGATGAAAAATGCAACTGCTGGGTGTGCAGAAATCACACAAAAGCTTATATAAGACATCTTTACAGGACTCAAGAATCAACGGCAGCAACACTATTGAGCATCCATAATATACATTTTCTTGTAAACTTAATGAAAAAGTTAAGAGAAAAAATTCTTGAAGGCGAATTTGATAAATATTCGGATGAACTTTTGAAAAATTTTGAAAAATAAATTTAACAAAAATTATCATTTAATTTTAAAAATAAACCAAAAATTCAAAAAAACTTAATATTGCCATTGACTTTATATTTTGTTTATTGTGAAATAGTAGATACAAATACATAATACTAAGGGGAAACTATGCCAACCATTAATCAATTAGTTAAAAACGAAAGAAAGAAAATTATAGACAAAACCAAATCACCCGCGCTTACAAACTGCCCACAAAGACGTGGCGTTTGCACAAGGGTTTACACAACAACTCCTAAAAAACCTAACTCAGCAATGAGAAAAGTTGCTCGTGTAAGATTAACAAACGGTTTTGAAGTAACTTCTTACATTCCGGGTATCGGACATAACCTTCAAGAACACTCTGTTGTGCTGATCAGAGGCGGCAGGGTTAAAGACCTTCCCGGTGTTAGATACCACATTATCCGTGGTACATTAGATACTGCCGGTGTTGCTAACAGAACACAAAGCAGATCTAAATACGGTGCAAAAAGAGCTAAAAAATAAGAAAGGTTATTAGTTAAATGTCAAGACGTTCTAAACCGGCAAAAAGAATTCCAGCGCCGGATCCTATATACAACAGCGTAGATATTGCAAAATTCATCAACAGACTTATGAAAAAAGGCAAAAAGTCTATCGCACAAAAGATTTTCTACTCAACAATGGCTAAAGTTGAAGAAAAAACAAAAACTGAACCTATGGAAGTGTTCAAAAAAGCACTTACAAACGTTACTCCGCTTATCGAAGTTAAAGCAAGGCGTATCGGTGGTTCTACATACCAAGTGCCTATCGAAGTTAAAGCTGACAGAGGTCAAGCTCTAGGTTCTTGCTGGATTATCGAAGCTGCAAGAAAAAGAGGCGGCAAATCTATGGTAGAAAAATTAATGAACGAAATCGTAGATGCTTCAAACGGCATTGGTGCAGCTTGCAAAAAACGTGAAGATACTCACAAAATGGCTGAAGCAAACAAAGCTTTTGCTCATTACAGATACTAATTTCAAAACATATATTAAAAGACCGCTCAACCGAGCGGTCTTTTATTTATTAAATTTATACAGTTGAATGCCATTAATTAACGCCCTTGCACCATCTTCATCAATTCTCATATAAAGAGAATTCACATTTGGCATCAAATGTCTTATATTAACATCCGGATGCGAAGCTGCAAAATCTAAGAGAGGAATATATTTTGTCTGGTGCATATAAGGTCTAAAGTTATTTTTATAGTAGAAAACATAAGGCGGGGGATTGTGTGCCGCAAATACAACAGCTCGGCCATTATATCCTCGGTTAAAACTTTCTTGTACAGCAGCCTTAAGCAGCTCTGTTCCTGCACCCTTATAGGTTCTTGAAGCATGCTCGTGAGTAAATAGCTCATGAATCATAATGCAATCTTTTGTAGAGCTGTCAGCAAAAATAATATAGCCTAAATTTTTTAACCCTTTTTTAATGCAATAAGCTTTTGTAGTCGGGCCATAATAATCGGTTTTCTTTCTAAACTTTGGTTGCTCAATCAATTGAGCTTTAACTTCATTACCGTTAACATCTGAAAGAGTAACATTCTTTTTAAGCAAAGTTGGCTTGGCGCCAAAAGATAAAGTATTTGGCAAAAGAACATTGTTGCGCTTAAAAGGCTTGATATTTGTAATATTAGAGTTGATAATCGGGGAAATTTTCATAATACTAAGACAAAACTTCTAAATATTTTTTTTGCCAACTATTGCGATTTATAATTTTTTTGCTAATATAGAAGTTAATCGGGCTGTAGCGCAGCTTGGTAGCGCACCACCTTGGGGTGGTGGGGGTCGCAGGTTCAAATCCTGTCAGTCCGACCATTTATCAATAAACTCCTTGATTAACTTCGAGGAGTTTTTTTACAGGATTTGAACCATATGCAAAGCCTTGCTTTACTCGCAAGCTC
>CALVAY010000024.1 GCA_944325665.1 Candidatus Gastranaerophilales bacterium | reverse complement strand
ATGCAAGACTTGAACAAGAATTATCCATACTGGATGAAGTTGATGCTAACTGGGTTGAAAACAATCCTGAGTCAGTAAAGAATATTCTTAATGCTTCAACTAAAGGCGCTCAGATTTCGCCTGATGGAACAGATGCGATTTTATCAACCCCTAATGCTAAAGCTGTCGCAATAAATTTGCTTCTTGCAAAAAAAGAAGCTTTTTTAAATGAGGCAAAAAGGCAGCACAACTTTGAACAACAAGCCTACATTGACTCTATTGCTCAATACCTAAAACCAAATGATATGGGAGATATGACAGATCAAGCACTTGATGCTTTAGCTAAATATGGAACAGGTGAAGACCTTAAAAAAATCCATGGTATGGTTTGGATGGACGCTGATGAGGCAAGAACTAAGAAAATAATACAAACTGTAGGTGCAATAGGCAGAAAAGATGTTGATTCATATCATCTTGCGTTGTATATTTCAGGAGTACACAACCACACAAATGATACATATGTTGAACTGTTTAAAGCAACTAAAAAATTATTCCCCAATTTCTACGAAAGAGGCTGCAACTTCGAAGACCTAATGAGGTTTGCAAACAGAATACCAACAGATGAAACAGGAGAATATACAAAAGAATATATTGACATGTTAATATCTGTCGGAAGAAAAGAAGATATTGAATTCCTCAATAAATACTTGAGAAACTACAACCATATCAATGAATTTATTGAAAACAAACAACAAACCCCGCAGGTAATAGTTGACGCCATAGAAAAAGCAAGACAGGGGATTTTAGAGAAGTCTAAGGCATAGTTTTCTATCTTAAAATTCTTGCCCAAAATGACAACAATAAAAACCAATCAACTTGCTTCTAAAAATCTATTGAAAAACAAAAAGGACTCTTTTTATTCGCCAAAAGAGAATTTAGAGCAAATGCAAGGGGTTTTCTCTAAAATTAAATAGCATTAATTCTCTAAAAACTCCTAAAGCCCGCAAGGCGCGGGAATTTTTGCATTAAAAACAGACCCCTTGGGGTCTTTAGAATTAATTACTGGAGACGGCGGCAGACGCTCAATTTCTACGGGCTTCGCCCTTGAAATTTTACGCTAACTGCATCCGTCAAATCACAAAATCAAAGATTTTGGATTTGTCGTAGGATTCTCACCCGCTACGCGGCTTTGACTCCGACGACTTCAATTTATTAAAATAATACTGGAGACGGCGGGAGTTTCTTGGATTATTGCGGGCTCGCAACCCTCAACGGGCTTGCTCGCAATGGGCGTTCGCTTCGCTACACGCCCCGCAAAATCCGCCGAACCCGCATTACAAGGCTAAAGCCTTGTGCGTGTTCTCCTCCCTACGTGCACAAGTTTAATATAAATATTAATACTGGAGACGGCGGGAGTCGAACCCGCGTCCAAAATGATAACAAATGCAAATCTACAAGTTTAGGATTTTTTAATTTCGGCAAAAAATAGGAAAAATGCCATAAACCTTAATTTTTCACCTAAGGCTTTTTTATAAGGAAAGTCAACCCCTTAAGGCTTGATACTCAAGCGTTTGCACCTCAAGCGACAAACGCCGAGGCTTGCATAATTGACCCTAAATTGCGGCAAGCTGGCAAGATAGAGTGGCTGTCGCGCAAACTATGCAGCGATTGCTCTAGGAGCAAAGTCAGCTTTTACAACGTTATTAGCGTTTATTTTTTTGATTGTTGGTAACGCACAACATCCGTGCGACTTGCATTGCAGATGATAAAGCACCCTGTCAAAACCAAAACGTCCCCATATTAAAATTTCAAAGTTCTGTATATAAGATTATAGCACCCATTAGGCTAAATTCAAGGCTATATAACTGGGTAGCTGCCTAAAACCCTGTAATATTGCGTTCTTGAGCCTAGCTCTTCAAGCGCTTTTTCAATATCTTCAATGCCCTTGTCAATATCAACAAAGAAATTGTATTCGCCCAAAACCCTTTTAGACGGGCGACTTTCGATGTATATTAAATTCAAATTATGCTTTTTAAAAACTTCAAGAGCAACAACCAAGGCCCCCGGTTCTTGCTTTGTTGAAAAAACAATAGAGGTGCGTGTTTTAGACCCAAAATCCTTTTGAATTTGCGAAATAAAGACAAATCTTGTTTTGTTATCTTTATTATCGTTAATATTTTTCTCTAAAACCCTTACGCCATATAGATTTGCGCAAAATTCACTGCCGATTGCCGCAGTATTTTTGTCCTCTTTGGACAAGCTCTCAACCGCTGCTGCGGTAGAAGAAGCGTTAATAAGTTCAATATTTTTCCCGAAATTGCGGCTAATGTAGTTTTGGCACTGCGAAAGCGGTTGAGGATGTGAGATTATTCTTTTTATGTCTTTTTTCTCACAGTTTGAAATAAGGCAGTTTTCAATGCCTATTTGAGTTTGAGCCAAAATTTTAACATCATTTTGAGAGGCGTAAATACTGTCTAAAGTTCCCCTTACTATCCCCTCAATTGAGTTTTCAATCGGCACAACTGCTGCTAAAGTGTTGTCCTTGTCAACTAAATCAATAATTTTTGGAATAGTCGAAACAGCTTCCGTGTCAATATTTAGCCCGAGTTTATCCTTAAATTTTTCAAGGGCAAATTGACTGTATGTTCCTTTTGGTCCTAAAAATAATATTTTTTTGATAGAATTGTCCATATAGTTATTTTATTATGATTGGAATTAATATGGCAACAGGAAAAATTAAATTCGGCACAGACGGTTTTCGCGGCATCATTGCGGACGATTTTACTTTTGAAAATGTCGAGAAAATTACTTGCGGCATAATTAAATACTTAAAAGATTTTGTACAGGATAGAAAATCTGTCTTAATCGCTTATGACCCAAGGTTTATGGCCGATGAGTTTGCAAAATTTTCATCGGAAATATTTTTAAAGGCCGGCTATAACGTAATGTTGTCAAATTCAGTTTGCCCTACTCCTGTGGTTGCTTACGCTGCTACTGTTGCCAAAAGTTCAGCAGGTGCAGTAATGTTTACCGCTTCACACAATCCTAAAAATTATCTTGGCATGAAATTTATCCCAAACTACGGCGGCCCTGCGACAAAGGAAATTACGGATGAAATCGTAAAAAATATTGAAGAAAACTACTATCCTTCCTCTCAATATGGTGCAGAGCTTATTAATTCGGATTTTAGAGAGGTTTATTTTTCGCAAATCGAAAAATTGATTGACTTTGAAACTATTAAAAAACATAGCCCAAAATTCATATACGACGGGCTTTTCAGTGCTTCAATCGGCTGTTTTGATGAAATCTTAAAAAGACACAATATCAACTTTGAAGTTGTGAATGACCACTATGACCCGAACTTCGGCGGTTTTCTGCCTGAACCGAAGCCAAAATTTATGAAGCATTTTAAAAACGGTTATTTAACTTTTGCAAATGACGGAGATGCTGACAGGTACGGCGTTATAGACGAAAATGGCGAGTGGGTCAGCCCCAATGAAATTATGGCAATTTTGCTTAAATATTTGGTTGAAAATAAGCATAAGCAAGGCAAAATGATTAAAACTGTCGGCGTAAGTGCTCTCCTTGACGTCGTTTGCGATAAATTAGGTATTGAAACAATCACAACTCCCGTCGGGTTTAAGTGGTTATCGGAGCAGATGAGAAAAACTCAGGCAATCCTTGCAGGAGAAGACTCCGGCGGTCTTTCAACGGGAGAGCATATTCCCGAAAAGGACGGCATTTATGCAAATTTATTGATATTAGAGATGATATCCGCCCTTCAAAAGCCTTTATGTCAACTAAGACAAGAGCTTTCGGACTTTGCAGGCGTAAATTTCTTCTGCGACAGAGTAGATGTGAAGCTTGAGGACGAAGAAAAGCTGAAAACTTTAAGTCAAAAATTCCTTGATATGACTGAAATTGCAGGCATGAAGGTTGTCGATGTGTTAAAAATAGACGGTGCAAAGTTTTTCTTAGAGCATGATAAACTTAACTGGGTTTTAATGCGTCCTTCAGGCACAGAGCCGCTTTTGAGGTTTTATATCGAATCTGACAGTGTTGAGAATTTGGATAAGATAAAAGATTTTATACACTCTCATACGTCTTAAAGTGCGTTTTGGCGATGTTTTTAAGCTCTTCTTTGCCGAATTTTTCCGCAATCTTTTTGGCTTGCTCTAAAACCTCGCTATTGCAGCCTTTTTTAAGGTTTGTTTCATATTCATAAGAGAGTTTGGAAATTCTTTTTACAAATTCCGCCCGTGCTAAAACTGATGCCGCTGCAACTGCCGTGTCCGCCTCGGCTTTAGGCATTTGTATTAAATTAATATTTTTGCCTTTTTCTTTAAGGGCAGACTTTATAACGTTTTCACTTGAGGCAAACTGGTCTGAGATAGCCGTTTTTGCATCTGTTTTATTTAATATATTCTCAAGTGCGGTTGCATGCCCCCAAGCCAAAAGCTTGTTTAGATTTTTAAAATTGGCATACATTTCGTTATATTTTTTGGGGTTGATTATAACCACGTTATATATGCATTTTGCTTTGATTTTCTCTTCCAGCTCAAGAATTTTTTTATCGGTCAATTTTTTCGAATCGCACACTCCAAGCTCTATAAGCTCCTTGGCGTTTTCTTGTGTTAAATATGCCCCCGCTATGACAAGCGGGCCAAAAAAATCACCCTTGCCCGATTCGTCAACGCCAATGTGCGGATACGGGATTTGAGTTTTGTTTTCACTTTTGGGTTCAGGATTTTTTTCAAAGTATTTTTCAACAATTTTTTGAGTATTTTTGCCCTGAATTAAAAACTTTCCGCTTTGATAAAATGAAGCGACAAAACCCTCTCCCCGTGCTTGAAAGAGCATATATTGAGGAGTTGAGAAAGTTGAGTTTTCAAACTCAAAAATCTCCCTTAGCTTTTTTTCATCCTCTTTTTTAAATTTTGCACCGTAAGAATTCATAAAAAGTATTATAACAAAAATTTCTTGAAATATCTTTTTGTTTAGAATATTATTTGTCATAGATACTTTTTGTATCCGATTTATGGCGGGTGTACCCTTCGGGTATCCAAAAGAGTAAATTTCAAGCTTGCAGCTTTCAATAACTCTTTTGTATCGCCAAGCAAAGTAAAGACTAATAAGATTCATGGCGGGTGTCGCCAAGTGGTTAAGGCCTCGGATTGTGGTTCCGATATTCGTGGGTTCGAACCCCATCACCCGCCCCATAAAACAGGTTACAGCTTTTGCTGTAACCTGTTTTATTTTGGTTGCGTTTGAACCCACACGGGTCATAAGACCCGTAAAGTGGGTGAGAACCCTACAAAAAATCACGAAATCTTTGATTTCGTGATTTTATGGATGCAAAGTATGAATTTATAGCGTAAGCGTAATAAATTCAATACTATTGCCATCACCCGCCCCATTTACAGAAAGAGTCTCATTAAGAGGCTCTTCTTTAGTTATAGATAGTTTTTTCAGGGTTGCAACTTCGCTTTTTAACGAGATTTCTATATTTTTAGATAAAATCTGCAAAAGTTCTTCGTTACTGACTTTAGACTGGGTTGCAACTTCTTTTGAATGTATTTCTGCATTATCTTTAAGAATCTTCAGAGCTTGAAATATAGGTTTTAATTTTAATCTTAATGCCTTTGTTTCTGTTTCATAAGTTACTTCTTCAAAAGTCATACGAAGTAATGTCAATATATTAACGAAAGTTTGTGAAAATATGCTCCAGAGTTTTTTGACGTATTTGAACACCATTTTTTAGCGTTCGATAAATAAACATTATACAAACACGTTAGTCAGTAGTTTATGTGTTTGTGCTAGAATAAGGCAAGGAGAAAGCATGAATAGGATTTTAATATTATTACTGATAGTTATGTTAATTCAGCCAATGTCTTTTGCATTTGGCGCAAAAAAGACAATGGGCAATATAATGGACAGTTGGGTTGGCGAAAATATCGAAACTGTAATCGAACATTGGGGTTATCCAACAGATGAAAAGATAATTGCCGGAAAGAAGCTATATTATTGGACTGTTAGTTCGTATTCTGTAACAGGAAACCAGTCTTATGTTTATGGTGGGGAAGCAACTTGTAGTCGAATTTTAGAAGTTGATAAGAATAATAATGTGATTAAGTGGCAATGGAGTGGCAATAGCTGTCCTGTTACCTATTTTACAGGTAAGAAGTTTGTTAATCCTAATAATAATCCGTGGAGAAAAGAATAATGCTTAAGAATATTTTAATTTTTATTTCTGGTATGATAACAATGTTTATAATTATGGTTATATTTGGAATTGCTGTTAATTCATTAAATAATTCGGGGGTTCCTGGATTAACTATATTTGAAAATGAAGGAACTTGTATAAGTGCAAAACAACTCCATACTTTTCAGACGTTGGCACCTGACTTAGCGCTAACCCATGCAAAAAGCATTCCGAATTCAATATACGACCCTAATGAAATTTTGGTGCTTTTGGTTGGAGATGAAAACAGTAGATTTTATGACGATTTAAAAATCAACATACCCAAAGGTAAGTGTGTGAAACAAATTGGTACTTATCAATATGAATCAAATGTGGGTGTAAAAACAGTTCCTGCTGTAAGTATTAAATAAGTGTCTTATGGAATACGGAATAATAGTTGTGGTTGCTATTTTTATAATAGCTTTATTAGTCAATGATTATAAGCGATACAAAAGAATGTATTGCTTTCAAGTTACTAATCATTCATATTTAGCAGTCTTTTTTGTGTGCTTCAAGTAGTTATGATAGCATGCTGTCTTTTTAACTTTTCTCCATTTGCTTGTATTTAAGTACCCCCAAAAAGGTGAAATTGTATTTGCAACTTGTAAATATTTTTGTTATGATTAACTCAAGTTTAAAAGGGCTGTTATGAAAAAGTTTTTCTCCACTTTCGCGTTGTTAGTTTTTATACTCGAGTTCACTCTTTTGCCTGTCTGTGCCAAAAAAGAAAGCATGACCGCAAGGGTTAATCGCGTCGGCAGAGAACTTTTAGTTAAAAACCAAATCGATGATAAGGTTCGCTTTCGCTTAAGAAAAACAAGCAAAGTTAACGCATACGCTGACATATACAAAGATATTGTTGTGTATAGCGGTCTTGTTAAGCTTTGCGATGATGACGATGAGCTTGCGGGAATTATCGGTCATGAAATCGGGCACATTGTAAACAGCCACCTATACAAGCAAGCGGCTGTTTATGCGGCGGTTTATACTGCCGTAAATGTTGCAGCACAAACTGTTCCCGCCGTTGCACTCGGCACGGGTCTTGCTTATAACGTTTCTTCCCTTACTTGGTCCCGTTCAAGAGAGTTTGAATCTGACGTTACGGCAGTTGACCTTATGATTCGCGCGGGCTACAACCCCCTTGCAATGGTCTCTGTTATGCACAAAATAAGCGATAATTATTTTGATTTCTTATCCTCTCACCCCTCGGGCGAAAAAAGAACGAAATACATTTTTGACTATATCTCATACACTTATCCCGAATACCTGAAAAAAGGCTACAAAAGCGACTCTTACGAGGACTTTTTAGTTCAAATACAGCCTGTTTTGGATGAGAGAGAAAAAAATCCCAAAAAAATGGAAAAATACCTTAACAAACAGGCAAAATTAAAGGAAAAAAGAGAGAAAAAGTACGAAAAATATTCAAGAGCAACCAGAAAGAAACTTGAAAAGCAAGCTAAAAAAGAGCAAGAACAGGCTATAAAAGAAAAAGAAAAAGCTAAAATGCAGGAGCAAAAAGCACTACAAAAGGCTCAAAAAGAAAAGGAAAAAGCTGAGCTAAAAGAGCAAAAAGAGCAGTTAAAACAAAAAGAGCAAGAGCAAAAAGAGCTTGAAAAACTGAAAAAACAACAAGAAAAAGCAAAAGCCAAAGAGCTTAAACAAAAAGAAAAAGAAACCAAAGCAAAAGAAGATTAGTTTTTGTGTATAATTAAAAAATGTTTGCGATTTTAGCTTTAATTGTAAGAATTTTATCCAATCCTTATTCAAATGTTTTGCAAAAAAAGCTTGGCATAAGAGGGCTAAACTCCCTTTGGATAAGCTTTTTTGCTTATTTTATTCTGAGCATTTTCTGCATTATTCCATCTTTTGGGGTTGGTTGGGCGGCTTTTGGCTTAGATTTTTACAAATACGTAATCCTTGCGGGAGTTGTGGGGGCTTTTGGAAATTGGTTTTTGGTTGAGGCAATAAAGTCGGGCGAGCTGTCCGTTTTAGGCCCGATTAACTCATATAAATCCGTTGTAAGTATTCTTTTTGCATTTTTTCTGTTAGGTGAAACTCCTTCTTTAGCACAGTTTTCAGGCATTATATTAATAATTTTCGGCTCCTATTTTATCTTTGAAGCCATAGACGAAAAATTTTCACCAAAACTCCTTTTGCGCCATGATATAAAATATCGGATAATAGCCCTTGTTATGACTGCACTTGAGGCTGTTTTGATTAAGAAAATCATTGTTATGTCTGATGTTGTAACCTCTTTTATCCTTTGGTCGTCAATGAGTGCTTTTTTCTCGTTTTTGATTATTTTGCTCAAGGGGCAAAATTTTAAAAATGACTTTTATATCTCAATTAAAGGAAACCTTAAAACCTTTTTAATGCTTGCTTTTTGCATGTTTTTAATGCAATTTTCAACAAATATTGTCTTTAAATTTATGCCCGTTTCCTCAGCCTTAGCTTTATTTGGGCTTTCTTCGCTTGTAAGTGTGTTTTTCGGCTGGAGATATTTCAGTGAAAAAGATATGCTTAAAAAATCTTTTGGGGCAATAATTATGCTTTTAGGTTCAACCGTTGTGATTTTGTTCTGATTTCCAATAAGGAATAAAATTTTCAACCTCTTTTAAGGTTTCATCAAAATTTCCTCTGTAAGTTAAACTTCTGTCGTCAATGCTTATAAATGCAGGCTCTTTGACATTTACTACATCATCAATATAATTTTCTAAATCATTTTTTATAAGCCAAGGCTCTACAAGCTCTTTTTTTCTTGTGGTAAATATTTTTATTTTATATAAATTATGCAGTTTTTGAACAAATTCCCTTGCCCCGCTTTTTAGCTCGGGAATGTAGTTTTCCTGATATTTGCCGTCGTAGTTATTTAATACACCGTCTAAGTCTATTAGTATGAGTGGTTTTTTCATGTGTATCCTTCTTAGTGCGTAGTTACGCATATAGTAAATCAAATATAGCATTATTATTTAATTAATGCAACCGAAAGAAAAAGAATTCGCAATAATATTAGGCAACTTGGTGAGAAAGCTTAGACGTGAAAACACCAAGAATTATTCTCTATATTTAGATGAAAATTTAATACCCTCATCAACTTTGCAAACGCTCGAGAGTGCTAAAAGTTCTCCAAAGCTTTACACTTTAATGCGTGTCCTGAAAGGTATGGGAATTTCGCTTGCAGATTTTGCAAAGCTTCTTGAGAAAGAATTGCCCAAGGATATTTTTACAAAAGAATAATGTCTTGCTATGTGGGCTTATAAGACCCTGAAACAAGTTCAGGGTGACAAAACAAGCGTCATGCTGAACTTGTTTCAGCATCTTGGTAACGTGTAATAAAAACACGAGAAATGCACCTTTCTAAGACCCTGAAACGAGTTTGGGGATACAAAATAAACGTCATGCTGAACTTGTTTCAGCATCTTGGTAACGTGTAATAAAAACACGAGAAATGCACCTTTCTAAGACCCTGAAACGAGTTTGGGGATACAAAATAAACGTCATGCTGAACTTGTTTCAGC
>CALVAY010000023.1 GCA_944325665.1 Candidatus Gastranaerophilales bacterium | reverse complement strand
ATATAGACCTAACAACAGTCGGAGAAATGCTCAAGGAAGAATTTATTGAGCCATATAACCTTACACAAAATGCTCTTGCAAATGCTATTTTCGTCCCTCCAAATAGAATTCATCAAATAATAAAAGGACAAAGAAGAATCACTGCTGATACTGATTTACGCTTGACTACTTATTTTGGTCTGTCTCAAGGCTATTTCTTGAGGTATCAAGAAGATTATGAACTCAGAATTACAAAACGTGAAATAGCCGATGAAATAAATAAAATTAAACCGATTAAAGCTCTAGGGTAAATTTAAAGCCCACCAGAATCGATTTTAATAGACTTTGCGTATCCCTCTGTCTTAAGCTTTTAGTGTATAACAAACTTGTCATATATCTCATTTAGCAATTTATCTTTTTCCGATATAACACTATTAGAGTATTCCTTATAAGTCTGATATCTCCCTAATGCTTGGAATAACCTATCAAATCTACTCATTGAGCCTGATACAAGAAAATCATCCAACAAGGATGTCTTTGTAGGTTCTTTTTTAATAGGGAATACTCCCTTATTAAGTATTTCTTCAAAGACTTTGTTTAATTCATTATATAGGACTTCACCCTTAATCATCGTTATTATATCCATAGCGGTTAATCTAGTTCCGATGTGTGGAAGCAGAAGTAAACTATCGTTTTTTAGCTCAATTTCGCATCGCATTAAATTGATTTTAGTTAAATTAATTCTTCCTGTATATCTGCTATAACCACGCCCCAGTAGTCTAATATCCTCTTTTGACAACGGTTCTAAAGGGTTAATTTCAGTTATTTTTAGATGCTCTTGAATTTCAACCGCTTTATCGTAAAACTTAATAAGCCAACTGCCACGTTTCATTGACTTAGATTTATTACAAATATGCACGCTTGGAGTTGTTCCATTGTTTTCTTCATAAGCCACTATACGCCCCTTATACCGTGTTTGATTATCAATCAAAGGTTTGTTATATGCTTGTGGAATTTCATTCATAATTCTATCTTTTGCAATATGCAAATTGGTAATATTGCACTTATAGGGGTATATATGAAACTTTTCAAGCTCATTAAAGAAATTAAGGATTAAATCTGTATTCATCTGCAAATTATGTTCTCTGGATTCATCGTAATTTATGCCCGGTCTTATCAATTTATTAGGATTAAGATGAACGGTGATAAAATTAGGAGAATTGTTGTATTCAACATCCTTTTTACCATCTAAATACGATATAACTCTATCAATATCAACATTAAAAAGCTCTTTTTTGTTTATCGTAAAGCAAAGTTTATCAATCTTTGGTCTATTAAGCATTACACATACCTCTCTGACCATAAATAATTGTATAATTCATTCAATATAGGTTTTGTAGGCTCTAATGCCTTAACGAACTCAATCATATCTTTTATTTTGTCTCTTTTATGTCTTTCCACTAAATTCAATTTATTGCTCAATTCTTCCTCTGGTAAATCTGCCATTTTTAAAACTGTTATAATGTCTTTTGGAATATTCCTTTTTAGGTTAAATTTAGTTATAAGTTGAGTAGCCACATATAAATCATTATTATGCTCAATATCAAGGAATACTCTTCTTCTTAATCTTTCTATTGCTATGCTCACCATATTGGCTGCATATTTCTTTTTTCCGCTACTGTAAGCATCCGCTAATGTTTTTAAATACTTGCATCTTTTATTTTTAGGGGCTTTATTATCCGAAATTGACACTGTTTCATCATTATTTATGCCATCTGTTAGGTCTTGGTCTGCTTCAGATGTGCCAAAATCCCCATCAAATATAAATTTCACTTTGCCAGATATAACATCTTCGTAGGCTTTAAAAAGCTCTTGTTTGAATATATTGTTATGCTCCTTTGTCCCTGTTAATATTCGAAATAAAGAAGATAATTCATAATTTTCAAGGATATCAACATCCGCCAATAATCCATATATAGGGGAGGTGTAATATCCTGTTAAATCTCTCATAATGTTCTGTCCAACTACCGTAATTTGAGTTATCAATTCGTCCTTATTGATTTGACAATCATATATTAAACAACGCTTGCCGTTACTGTCGCCTCTTACATCTTTTGGGGATTCGTCATCATAATCATAAACTTCATGCCTGAAGCACTTGTAAATATAGTTTTCAAACCTATCAGAACGTGGCGACCACCTTATAACGACTCTGTTACAAGGTGTTTTAATGTCTATAAATTTATCAGCAGAAGTAAGCTGTGATAATTCTTGCACAAAAGAATAACCATTTGATATTAAGACTCTATGAGAGCATATAACCATTTTTGTTAATATAGGGTTAAGGAAATAGAAGACCTCTTTTAAAAGCTCTAAAGTATTTTTTGCTTTGTCTTTTGTTGCAACAATGCTAATAAGCGTTGCCCACATTACACTGATACAGTATGATAGGGCATCTTCATAAGGAATATTCTTCTCATTCATACACTTGTGTGGAAATAAATGAATCTTTAAATTGGTTTTACCGTAGTTTAGCTCTATGAACTTGTGTAATACACCAGATTCAATATCTTCAAGGATATCTTGGATATGATATTGTTGCAGGTGATGTAATACATAGAAATCAAAACCAATCTTGGTATAGAGTGATGATTCAATTCTATTTGTATAATCACTGATTATTTTAATTTCTTTATTTGTTAATACTTTTATATTGTTTAATACATCTCTACTTATTACACTATATATCTTATTATTTCTTGGAATATACTTATTATTTATGTTTAGTTCATCAAACAATGTTTCAAAATCTTTCATACCAACCATATAATCTAACTTATCTACATATATTTCTTTTAAAGTACCTAGAAAATAAGATGGAAAATAAGGAGTATAAGAAGTACATATTATATCTGTATATTCTTTTTTATTTTCCGTTGAATTCTTTTTGTTGTAAGCCTTTTGGCTGTATGGGATAATCCCTAAACTCTCTATCATTTTTGCTTCCTTTGACTCTCTCTAGACTCTTTTTTCCTTATAAAAGGAAGCGGAGTGGGTGAGAGTCTTTAACCACTCCAAGTTAAAATGTAATAACTCCGATTAAAGAACAAAACTATGTACTAATTATGTACTTACTGATATATTTAATAGGGGCAATAACTGTACAAAATGTACCGTAGAATTCCGATATACACGCCACAAAACGGGACACGGTAGAGTTCAAGTCCCCCCGTCGACAAATTTTTGTATAAACTTAAACCAAGTCAGAGGACTTGAACAATTGGCAAGTTTGCCATTTAAACACAAATTTAGATACCCTTTTATTATTTTTCCATATAACAAAAA
Organism: Candidatus Gastranaerophilales bacterium; assembly: GCA_944325665.1. Lineage (GTDB taxonomy): Bacteria > Cyanobacteriota > Vampirovibrionia > Gastranaerophilales > Gastranaerophilaceae > Galligastranaerophilus. The sequence continues at coordinate 9,682 of CALVAY010000023.1, read as the reverse complement.
CAATAAAAGGGTATATTAAGCAAGCTTTTAATAAAACTTTCTTACACCTGAGAAGAACTTGTTTTATTTTTTTGTTTTAAAATCAATGCAGTTGCGCCACCTGCTACTGCTGCGCCTATAGCGACTGCAGCGGCGGTAATTGCTGCGTATTTTTTTATTGCGCCACTGCCAAGTTTTTTAAGAAATAACGACTTAGAATTTTTAGCAGCTGTAAATGGCGACTTAACAATATCATTTGCGCCAGCTCCATAACTAATAGTATTTTTTAATTTAGCAACATGCTCTTTCATTACTTCATCTTTAGCAACACATTTTTTTAATAATTTTTTAACTTCTTTTGGGTTTGAATTACAAGTCAAATTATTATTTTTGATAAATTCTTCCATAGCTACTGTTGCTTGTGGGCGCAATATATTATCAAAAAACTGCTGCCCCTCTAAACCTGTTATCTTTTCTCCTTGCAGATATTTAACGGCAAGTTCACCTAAATTATCTACTAATTTCTTATCTACACCGGATTCACCATAACTTGCATACAGATTTTTTATGGTTTTTCCCCAAAGCTTACAACTTGAAACAAGACCCGTGCCAACACCTGCTGCACCACCTGCCATAGATGCCAAAGCAACTTTTGCTTTGTCCGATTTAGTAAAAGTATCATTTTTTAGAATTTTAGCGCTGTCCGCATTGGTTGAAGATTGTGTATTATTTGTTTCGTAAGAAACTATTTTATTAACTTGGTTATTTAATATTGGCGAAACAGCAGTCATTGTTAATCCCTTATTGTTAGCGACCTACACATTTAGTTTAACACTTGCAAACAAATATTATTGCGCTATATTAAGATTTCTTTTTGATATTTTTACAATTCTTTATCAATTTTTCTTGACTAGATTTTACACAATTTCAATAAACATAGGTTTAATACTAGGAACTTTCATGGATACCTCTCTTTTCTAAAAACAAACCGTGTTTAAGGATAAAAAACACCTAAAGCAAATATTTTGACACAACTTAAATTATCAGCGCTTGGCTTAGGTAAAAAACTCACATATAACACTTACAACAAGTTCGAAATAAACTCAAAAACCTTACCCTGCCTTCTTCTAAAGGTAAGCGGATATTTTAGATTATAAATTTGCATAAAATCATCACAAAACAACAAATCCAAACTATCACTTGTAGTTTTGTTCAAAAACAAGCACGCCTTAGACCAAACGGACTTTTCAACCATAAGTTACTCCCATAAAATCATCTTCAATAACAGTATAATGATTTTAAATAACTTTTCTACTTTTCAAGATTTTTTGTCTATATCTGGCATCAGGCATATGCATCAGCAATCTTGCCCAAAAAGAACTCGAGTGATTTTTTTCAACCGTGTGGACAAGTTCATGTAAAAGCACATATTCAATAAGCTCATCTTCAAGCGTAACAAGGCTTATGTTAAGGTTAATATTATTCCTGTAAGAACAGCTTCCCCAGCGGGTTTTCATTAATTTAAGAGATAATTTATTGTACTTATATCCGTATTTATTGGCAACCTCACTTAGTTTTTTAGGCAAAACCTGTTTTGCCTTTTTTCTTACCGCAAAAATCAAATCCTCTCGAGAGGGATATTCAACACCATTAAAAAAATAATTTTTATTCTTGTTTTTCTCAACCGCCGCCTTGATTTCATCAATATTTTTAATAGCAAAATCCCTTGCATAAGAAAAAGAGGCTCTTTTTGGCAAGCTGACAAGCACCTTATTCTCGCCCTGCAAAGTTATTTTTACATACCTTGAGAGAGGATTTTTTCTGAATTTAAAATCTATTCCTTCAATATTTTCAAGCTTTTGGGACACTTTTTTCGGTTTAATAAAATCAAGCAGACTCTTCATTTGTATCCCTTGAAACTTTAAGATGTCTTTGCGAGCCCTCGCCGACACTTGTTGAAGTAAGGTTATGAGCTTCTACAAGTTCATGTTGTAATTTTCTTACACTTTGGTTTTGCGGCTGCAATTCAACAGACTCAGCACCTTCGAATATTTTTGCAATAGCAGCTTTGGTCTCATCCAGCGCTAATTCTACATCATCCTTATAATTTTTATGAGAATAAGTATCTTGGGGCTCTTGAGTCAAATGCAGAGCGTCTTTTAGTACCTTTTGAATTTGAGAGGCCGAGTTTGTTCTGACAAAAAAGACAGGGAGCCTGTACTCGTTTGCAATAGAGAGCACTTTTGTACCGCCTTTTGCAAAGTTTTTGTGCGCAATAACAAAATCCGCATCTTCAACATTTCTTACAATTTCCGCATCAATATCCAAACGTTCGATAATCTTATCCACAATTGAGCGAGAAACCGCATAGATGTATATCTTTTTATGCTTTTTTACATCGTCAACATATTTTTGCCTGTTAAAGCTAAAGTTCAAAGGGCTTTGTGCCTTTTTGTCCAATTCTTGAACCTTCTGAGTAATATTTTGAACAGCAGCCTTAACCTCGTATGACTGATCAACCTTCCTTATTTCAGGAGTAATAGGCCAGCCCCTTAGGATATAATCAACAGCTTCTGCCGTATCCTTGTAAACGGCAAGAGTGTTTCTGTCTATTATTTCAATAACAATATCAAATGTAGGCTGTTTTTCACGCTCCAAAACGGTTTTTTGACTGCCCCTGTGCTTAGCCTCGTCATCACCCAAGGTAACAGAGCTTACACCGCCCACCAAATCGGACATTGTGGGGTTTTTAATCAGGTTTTCTAAAGTATTACCATGAGCCGTCGCAATAAGCATAACGCCACGCTCTGCTATTGTTCTTGCCGCTTGAGCCTCAAGCTCCGTTCCGATTTCATCAACGACGATTACTTCAGGCGTATGGTTTTCAACAGCCTCAATCATAATATCTTTTTGAAACTCCGGCTGAGAAACCTGCATTCTTCTTGCTTTTCCGATTGCAGGGTGAGCAACATCCCCATCGCCTGCTATTTCATTTGAGGTATCAACTACTACAACACGTTTTCCTAAGTCATCTGCCATAAGACGTGCAATTTCTCTTAGTTTTGTAGTTTTACCTACCCCCGGACGGCCCAAAAACAAAATACTTTTGTTTTGAACCACAAAATCTTTAATACAGGCAATTGTACCCGTTATAACTCTACCTATGCGGCAAGTAAGACCAATAATTTTGCCTTGCCTGTTTCTGATTGCACTTATCCTGTGAAGTGTGCCCGGTAATCCGGAGCGGTTATCATTTGTGAACTCGGGTACTTTTGAAACAATATAGTCAATATCATCTGACACAACGGTATCAGAACCTAAATAAATAATCTTTCCGTTTCCAAGACGAACTTCCGGAATTCTTCCGATATCAAGGACGATTTCTATTGCATCATCCATTGAACTTTCTTGAATGTTTCTTCTGATTTTAGAAGGTAAAATCTCAATTAACCTCATAAGGTCATTGTGAAATTGTACTTCGCTCATTAAACGCCTTTCAAACATCGATGCGAGGGATACCCTCAACTACATTATAACGTATTTTTTAACAAATATGAACTAAAAATTTACAAATTGCTACAAAAGTAGCACTAAAATTCTTTTATACTTTCCTTAAGAAGTTTTGAGAGTTTTTCGCCTGCAATTTTACCCATTTCAACAACTTCCCTGTGATTTGGAGCAACTTTTGATAACCCTGCTGCGTAGTTTGTAATTAAACTTACCCCTAAAACCTCAATTGAACAGTATTTAGCAACAATAGCTTCAGGTACGGTTGACATGCCTGTTGCACTTGCACCAAGCTTTGCAAGCATTCTAACCTCAGCAGGGGTTTCATAGCTCGGGCCTGTTAGAGCGGAATAAACGCCATGCTTAAGTTCAATGCCCATTTTATTTGCACAATTTTCAACTATTGCCCTAAGCCTTTTTGAATAAACTTCATTCATATCAGGAAAACGAGTGCCCAAAGTGTCATCGTTCACGCCAATTAGAGGATTTGAACCCATAAAATTAATATGGTCCTCAATAAGCATAATGCTTCCCGGCGGCATATCTTCTCTTAGTGAGCCTGCGGCATTTGTCAGAATAATTTTATTTACACCAAGCTTTTTAAAAACTTTAATGGGCAAAGTATTTTGAGAGAGCGAATAACCCTCGTAAAAGTGAAATCTGCCCTGCATTATAACGGTTTTTTTACCGCATACGTTTGCAAATAGCAATTCGCCCTTATGCCCTTTAACGCTTGATGAGCCAAAACCGGGGATTTTTGAATAAGGGATGGTTATACCCTCTAAACCTTCGCAAAATGCACCTAAACCCGAGCCAAGCACAATTGCCAACTCGGGTTTAAAATCTTTAATCTCATTTTTTATAAAATCAAGAGTTTCTTGCATAAAAAAATTAGCCTACAAGACCGCTGTCGTCAGCCTCAGAAGCTTTTACCATAATAGCGTGTTGTACAGGTTTTTCTTTTTTGATTGCAGGATCAAAAGACATTTCAAAATCATAACCGAAATCATCTTTTGATTTTTTCATTTGTGATTCATCTACTAATTTTTTAGCAAGTTCAATTAATTCATATACAAGTTGATATCTGTTTGGGGCTTTATCGTTTAATTCCCAAGCTATTTTTGTAATCTGGCTCATAAAATTCTCCTTATATATCTATAATACAATGACAAATTGACTTATGCAAGAAAATTTTATTCGCTAAAGCGTTCAAACTGCCTGTCTTTATAGCTTGCGTATTTTTGATATAAATCAGGAGCGTATAATCTTAAAAGTCCGTCTATTATACCGACTCTGTCTTGCTCTCTTAATTCAATAGAATCATTATGAATTCTTTTTGGGGTAAAGTGCCTGTTTAAACTCGGGGGCAGCGAAGTTCCAGCCAGCATTGTTCTGGATGAGGCAAGCTTCAACCTTCTCATCCTGTCTTCAAGAGGAGTGTATCTCCACACTCTGCCCATAAGCTCTCTTTCAAGCCTTGCAATTCTATATGAATCATCTTCGCCCACAAGCTCGTTGTTAAAGTGTCTTTTCTCCATTATTCTTACTTCTTTTTCAATTTTAGGCGTAAAGACAACTTCACTTTCGGTTGGAATTGCATCTGTTATCATCTGTTTTGTAATTTGAAAATCGTTCGAATCGGTATCAGCATGACACATGTACGCAAACGGCACATTTAGAGCTAAAATTAACCAAATTAAAGCCACGACAAAAACAATTAGACAATATTTGCACTTTTCCACTTTTACCCGTAAAACTTAGTTCAATAAAACAAATTTAAAATATTTTCAAAAGCAAAACCTTCTCCAACAGGGCATTTTTAGGGATAATGTTAATTTATGTAACAATGAGAAGAAAATTTCTAAAGTTTGAAAAATTACAACCGAATTAAATTAGTGGTTGAGAAGTTCGGTTGTAATAAGGTATTTTTATGAAAAAATTTGTAGTGTTATTTGTGCTTGTATTTAGTGTATGTTTTACATTTAATGTTTCAAATGCAGGCGGCTATGAAAAGATTACAAGCAACACTACATTATCATCAGCACTGAGTGCTTTAGAATCAATTAACAGAAATGACGTTATTGCAATTTTAAGCGGTAAAAATGCAACCGGAAGACCAATCAGAGTGATGTTTAGAAACTTAGCCATTTACGGATATTCGGATTGTGAAGCGTTTACAGCAAAAACAAGAGGCGGCGACCTTATAATCTACATTAACGAAGAACATAAAGACGCTCCTATTGAAGCACTGGCTTGCCTTATAGCTCATGAAAGCCAACACCATACATTTACAAATACAAAAGCAGAAGAATTAAGAGCTTGGGTGAGTGAAACCACTACTTGGAACTCATTTTTAAGAAAAAACCGCTCTTTAGCTTACATGCAACACCCGCTTGTGAAACGTGAAAACTATATCGCAAAAGTTTACTTAAAACAAAACGGAATTGAAAACATTAAACAAATTATTGCTCAAAACCCTGTTTATGCAAACCTTTCAAACTAGTTTGTTTCGTAGAAAAATTTATACCCCTCTTTATAAGCTTTAATTATTGTATTTGAAAATTTTCTTGCCGTTGCCCAATAAGAAGTATGTGCCGCAAAAAACGGTCTTGGCGAAGCAACGTCGGATTTTTCATAATAAAACCCACCGTTAGGTTGAGCTTTTGTAAGGAATATGTCATTTGTCTGGGCAAAATTTAAATTTTTTGAAGTCGGTATCCCCAAGGGATCATCAGCATAATTAACCGTTAAGTAGAATATATCATTTTCGATTATATATTTTAAACTCAATGTCATAACCTGATTAACCTTATACTTTTTATCGGAAATATCCGAATAAAAAAGAGGAATAGGGCTTGCATAGTTAACAACGCCTATAACAGTATTTTGCGGAGCGCAGTAGGTTTTAGTGTATATATCAAGTTTTCTTATGCTATTTTGCAAAACTTGTTTATCAGGGTTTAATAACAAGCCGCCTACTAAATTATACGCAAGTATATCAGACCTAAAAAGAGCATCAAGACAAGTGTTTTTGTTTTCAAATAAGTCATCTGAGATATTTTTTCCTTTAATATCCAGTGCTCCTATCATATCTTGGGTTTTAATTACGGGCATTTTTGTCAAAAAATATTGATACGTAACAAAAGTCCCCGCACTGTAACCTAAAAGCACAACTTTATCTTCTGACTTATTTGCCTCTTTTACTTTTTCATTTAGCATATCAAGCACAGGCATCATATTCGGATATTTTGAAATCCAAATTGCATCGTGGAAGCACATTGCTATAAATCTTCTTGTAAATTGCGCAACTCTCGGGCTTATTTTTTTAAGGATATCTATTTCCTTATTCAAGGTTTCAATTTCATCCTTGCTTAAATCACCCCAGTAAAGATAATCGGGCGTATTATTAAGTTTTAATTTATTATCTTTTGTTATTTTAAGAAGAACTTCACAGTCATCGCATATTTTTTTGATAAAAATTTTATGAAATTTTTCTACACCCGAATAAAACCATTCTTTGCTTTTTTCATCGTTAGTATTTGAACCGTTTATATATATAAAATTGATTTGATTTTGTGATAGCGCAAAGCCTTGTGTAAAAAACAAAAAAATCAATATTAAAAAAAATTTTCTCATCTGCCGCCCCTATATAAAAAGAAGCTCTATACAGGGGATTTTGTTACCCGCAAAAACTTTGCAGGTGGGTGAGTGCCTCGATAAATCCGTTTCCTTAAAATGCAAAAGCATAAGGTGTACTTCAATTATCTTTTAAAAGAGCTTACTCTCCCTTTTTATAAAAATGTAGGAACAAAATTGCACCCATATAGAGCCATTAACATTTTAACACAGCTATTTTTTACTGTCGATAAAAATCCCCTTTTAAATTAAAAGGGGAGAGAAAGAAATTACAGGGAGAATGGTGCTGTTTTGTTAATTAAGGATTTAATAGTGTCTGAAGCTCTTCTCTTAATTCAATTGCTCTGTTTTCAAGCTCTTGAATTCTGTCTGTTTCACCCGCTCTTAGCGGCCTTATTGTCTTTAGGTCAAGTTCATTTAACTCTTTGAGTATTTCTTGAATTTTTTCGCTATCAGTTAAAACAATTTCTTCTTCAAGGTAAGAAACAACAATTCTGTCCTCGAGTTCACTATATACCTCTTTTAGTCTAAATCCATCTTTTAAATCCAATTTTTGAACATATTCAACAGGTTTATATCCTGCCTTTAAATAATCTTTTTGCTGCGGGTTTAAAATAATCTTGTTATCGATGTTTAAAACATTTTGAGCTAAAACCAGTTTATTTTCTTCAATTTTTCCGTACATATTTTATCCTTTCACAATTAACGGAGTGCAAAACAGTCTGTAATCAGACCAGCAAGACCAACCGCCTTTCCAAGATTCAAACCACAGATAACTGTAAAATTCGTCATTATCATTGTCCTTAAATGTTACGCCTTGAGGATATTCATAAACAACTCCGTCTATTTTGACACAGGTCTGTTTTATAACTATGTTTGTGTATTTTGCAGGTACATACTCGCCGCTTGAATCCGTAGTTATACTTGTCTCGCCTATTGAAGCAATTGTAGTTGAGCCAATTGAAACAGAGCCGTTATTAATTTTAAAATCACCAATATAAAGCAAAATAGACCTGTTTCTTGTGCTCCAGTAATCACCGCCCGTAATACCGCAAGCATAGTTGAACTCTATTTGACTTGCTTTTGAAATCCTTGGCAAAGTTCTTTTTATTGTGGGTCTTGCGTCATAAAATGTTCCCGAGCCGTTATAAGTACAATGACAGTCATACCAGCCTAAAGAGCGGGTAAAATAGCTCGGAGAATTTCCACTTGTGGAATATGACCAGTCGCCAAATTTATCTTCCACAAAAGGCGTATATATTTTTTCTTGAAGATTAAAAAGTAAGTCTTTTTTAATTTTTTCGTTCATCACTCACCATCCACAGAAAAATGACCAATCCAATTAGCACCACCGTCAGTCGTATCAAACAAAAGACGGTTAACACTTAAACCATCGGCTATAATGTCAGGTAAAAGTTTTCGAATCCATTTAATATTTTCAGGCAATGTCAAAGTAACATCTTGAGCAATAGTAAACTCAAAAAGACAATTATAATACTTTGTGTCATCCTCTAAAGTCGGCAATATTATTTGCGAGTTGGCAAAAATAGCTGCTGTGTGAACCTTATCTGCAACAAGTTCAATTTCTACTGTCGGAATTTGCCCGTCTTCAATAGGGTCAGGGATAACAACCGTACCGAACTTTAAAATGGTATCCCTATCGTCGATAATATCCGAGATAGCTTTCGTATCGGAATTCAACTGCGTTATGCCTTCGTTAATATCTTGGACATTTGTTTCTATTTTATTATTAAGCAGGGTATTTACCTGTTCTAAAGATTGCTTTAAATAGTTAAAATTTTCATTTACCTGCTCAGCAATGGCTTTTTCACCTGCCTTAAAAATATGGGGAATAATAAACGGCATTTTTGCTCCTCTCTTTTTCTATACTGTTAGGATAGTTTTTTAAGAGGTGAAAAACAATTACCGCAAATACTTGAGTAATTGGAATTAATAAAAGCGCAAAATATTGACCCCTAAAGGCTTTTATCGATGAGAGCAAAAATAAATTTATGTAAAAATTTGAATTAAATTTATGATAAAGTATAATAAATTAAGATTATTTTGATTTTTGAAAATTTAATATGTCCACACAAGTTCAGATGGCTGAGCGAACGGCAAGTTTGCGACTCCGTATTGGGTTCTATCCATCTGAAATTTTTAATAAATTTGATTTTTGAAAATTTAATATGTCCACACAAGTTCAGATGGCTGAGCGAACGGCAAGTTTGCGACTCCGTATTGGGTTCTATCCATCTGAAAAATAAATTTGATTTTTGAAAATTTAATATGTCCACGTAGTTCAGATGGATAGAACGTCACCCTCCTAAGGTGAATGTCGGAGGTTCGAATCCTCTCGTGGACATATTTTTATCACATGCACATATTTCCCCACAAAAAATACAAGAGAGATTCGAACCCATGCAAAGGCGCATAGCCTCGCAAGGCTCGTCTAGTCCTCTCGTGGACATATTTCTCATTGCAAAAAACAAGAGAAGATTCGAACCCATGCAAAGGTGCATAGCCTCGCAAGGCTCGTCTAGTCCTCTCGTGGACATAT
>CALVAY010000022.1 GCA_944325665.1 Candidatus Gastranaerophilales bacterium | reverse complement strand
GCGACCCAAAAGCAGACAAGCTGCATAACCTCGCCAAGGCTCGTTTAGGCTTCGAGCCAGTTACTTGCCAAACTATTATTATACCCCCAGCGACCCAAAAGCAGACAAGCTGCATAACCTCGCCAAGGCTCGTTTAGGCTTCGAGCCAGTTACTTGCCAAACTATTTTTATACCCCCAGCGACCCAAAAGGCAGACACTATATAATAACTTTTTAAAATACATTAACCCCTTGGCTAATGTATTTTTTAGCCCCTTTATATAAACTTCAAAAATGAAGAAAATTTTTGTTCTAATCTGTATTCTCATCTGCCCAAATGTCTTTGCGCAAGAGGGGATTAGGGTCGTTAATCCCGATAAAAATACAAAAATAGAAATTATTCTTAAAAAACCAGCAAAAGAGTTTGGCGGCAAGTTGGACTTTGTTGTTTCAAAAGCAGAACTGGACTTGGTTTTGTGCGATGAGGCAGATAGGGAAATTAAAAGAGTAAAAATATCCGACAATGGTGAATATAATTTTGGCGAACTGCCCCAAGGCAGGTATTTTCTTCGCTTTGACAACTGTATTAAAAAAAACGAACCTAAGGAAGATAAAGCCCGGCCTTATATTATGGACTTGCCGTATGTAAGAAAGTAGTTAATTTTCTTGGCTTCTTATAATTTTTTTAATTTCCTTGCATATATCATCTAAATATAGCCCGACCAGCTCAAATGCTTCGCTGTACTTATAACCGTTCTCTCTTTCAAATCTGGTCAGTGCAAGTTTGTTTGTGTGTTTAGCATTAATAATTTCTGCCCTAAGTGCAAGCTTATATACGTTTATTAATTTTTTTCTTAGCAATTTTGTTCTCTAATAGGCTACATACTTTTTTAATATTATATTCCAAAATTTAATTATGGTAAACGAGAGAGAAAAATTAATTTTGTTAGGTAGAAATATTGCGAAATTTCGCAAAGCCGCAAAGCTTTCTCAAAATGAATTAGCTGAAAAATTGAATATTTCAAGAGAGCATTTGGCAAAAATTGAAACTGCAAAGCGAAATGTAAGTTTAAATCTACTTTTCAGACTTTGCAGTTGCTTGAATATCAGTGAAAAAGACCTTTTCGATTTTAATTAAAACTTTAAAAGAACCTTTAGGATATTTTTTCCGTATGTAAGAAAACAATAATTTTATTCGCAAGTTGCCTTTAAGATTTTGTAAATCAATCTGATTTTTTCTTCATCGGCGTTTTTTATCATTGCATTAATTTCATCAATAATGATGTTAATGTCTTTTTCATGTGCAATTTGAAGTAATTCGCAGGGCTCTATTTTAAATGCTTTTGCATATTTTTCAATTAAATCGGCAGAAGGGTAATTTTTGCCAGTTTCAATGCAGCTTTGATGTTTTGTTGCAATGTTTACCATTTCAGCCAATTCAGACTGTTTTAAATTATTTTTTAGCCTTAGCTCTCTAATCCTTGAGCCAAGTTGTTCTTTAATGCCCATTTTTAACCTCTTTGTCAATGTTAAATGTAATGTCGTTATTATTGAACATTGTTTAAGGTTATATAATTAGCTTGAAATCTATTTATTATGTTATATTATAATCATGCTATGTATTAGGTTAAGTAATTGTTTATCTAATTACTTAAAAAGTAAAAAGAAAGGCAGATTATGAAAAAAGTTGTTCTTCTTGCGTTAGCTGTTTCCTCTTTATCCCTTTTGATACCTATTTATAGTGCTTTTGCATCAGGGGATAAAATACAAAGAAGCGGTTGTTGCTCTCACCATGGCGGTGTTTGCGGTTGTTCCGCAGGTCGGGCATTATGTTGCGACGGTACGCTAAGCCCCAGTTGCGGTTGTTATTAGAGGTGTGATATGAGGTTAAGAGTTTTAATATCTGCATTTATTCTGATTTTTGCACTAAATACCTGTGTTTATGCCGAAGGCTACGGCAGCGGGTATAAATATGTTGATGGCGGCGGAATTTTTACAAATTCGGTTATTCCTTTGGGTGCGGCAAAATATAAAGATAGCGAAGATAATTTTGTAAATGTTTCAAATGTTGATTTATCAAGACTAAAGGTCGGAAAGTCCTACAAAACAAATATCTTAAAGCTTATTGAGATAGGCGATGCGGGAATTAGTGCTGCTGCAAAAAACGGACATATAACTAAAATTCACTACGTTGAAACAAAAAAGAACAAAGTTTTTATTCCTTTGTTATTTTTCCCAATTCATGTTGATAAGGTTGAAACTGTCGTCTATGGCGAATAGAAAGGTGAAATATGAAAAAAATTATTACTTTATTTTTATTGGTTTTTGGAATTTTATTATTTCAAAATGCAAAAAGTTATTCTATGGGCTTATTCTATACGGATGCAAATTATCCTGTTACGGCAACAGGGGTTAAGGTCAATAACTTATCAGAATTAAAAGAAGGTAAGTCAGAGGCTATTAATGTTTTATGGGTAGTTGAAGTTGGTGATGCCGGAGTTGACAAAGCTGCAAAAAACGGAAATATCAAAAAAATTAGCTATATAGATGTACATGAAATGACCGTTTTTATATTTTTCAAAAAAATAACAACAACGGTATATGGTGAGTAACTCCAAGACACAAATATGCCCGATAATTAAATTATCGGGCATTACCGTCTTAAAACTTTAAAAGAACCTTTAGGATGTCTTTTTGTTTATTTTTCTCAAAAGCCTCAAGAGCCTTATCAACAGGGTAAATTTCGCTTATCAAAGGCTTAATATTTATCTTGCCCTTTTCTAAAAGCCTGATAGCAGGTGCGAATTGACCGCAGCGAGAGCCCAAAACCGTAATTTCATCAATAACAACGGGAGCAAGGTTTAGACCTTCTTTTGCTGCGATTGTGCTTTTTAAAACCAGCACCCCTCTTGGTTTTGTAAGGCTTAATGAGGTTTCAAAACCGCCTGTTGAGCCTGTTGCCTCGATAACGACATCAAAAGATTTCCTGTCATTTTCGTCAATTTCGCTTAAGAGCTTTGTTTTTGCCCCTGCATTTTTAGAAATATCTAATTTATTTTGATGTTTCCCGATGTGGACAAAATCCACGTTTAGTGCGGATAATACAAGGGAAATGCAAAGTCCTAATTTGCCATCCCCAAGCAGTGCAACCTTATCGCAAGGTTTTATGTGCAACTGTTCGGTAATTTCAACTGCTGCGGCAATCGGTTCAACAAAAGTCGCTTCTTCGTTGCTTACGTTATTTGAAATTTCAAAAATATTTTCAACGGGAAGAGTAAAATATTCGCTAAAGCATCCGTCTTTTTGCCATATACCAAGAGTTTGGCGGTTCGGGCAGTGTCTTTGTAAACCTTTGTAGCACCATTCATCGTGGTTGCAGCCGCAGTTAATTTCGCCCACAACTCTTTTATTGAGCCAGTTTTCATCTTTTTTGCTGCCGACCTCGACAACTTCTCCTACAAATTCGTGTCCCAAAACTCCCTTGTAGCCCATATACCCTTTTGTTATTTCAAGGTCGGTGTTACAAATGCCCGTCATTATTGTTTTTATAAGGACCTCTCCTTCTTTTGGAGTTGGTTTTGCGTAATTATTATCAAGTTTTAATTCATTATCAAAAACTACTGCCTTCATTTGCTTAATTCCTCTTTCTTCCTATTATGCTTGAGATACGGCCTCTTTTAGTCTTTCTAAAGCTTTTGTTGCCTCAACGCCTGCAACTGCACCGTCTGCAACTGCGGTTATTACCTGTCTTAGAGGGGTAACTCTTAAATCGCCAACGGCAAAAACGCCCTGTACGCTTGTTTGCATGGTGTTATCCACAACAACAAAACCTTTTTCGTCCTGTTCAATTTGTCCGTTAAAGTTGTCGCTGTTTGGACTAAAGCCGATGTAGGGGAAAATTCCGTCCGCTTCAAGATAAGTCTTTTCGCCTGTTTTAGTATTTTTAAGCGCGATTTTTTCAACTTTGTTTTCGCCTAAAATTTCTTCAACTGTCGTATTCCAAACAAACTCAAGCTTTTCGTTTTTAAAAGCACGTTGTTGAACAATCTTATCTGCCCTTAATTCGTCCCTTCTGTGGATTAGGTAAATTTTTTTGGCAAATTTTGTTAAATAGCACGCCTCTTCTACTGCGGCGTTTCCTCCGCCTACAACTGCAACGGTTTTGTCCCTGTAAAATGCGCCGTCGCACACTGCACAGTAACTTACGCCCTTGCCAACAAATTCATTTTCGCCTTTTACGCCTAATTTTGCAGGTTTTGCACCTGTTGCAAGAATAACCGTTCTTGCTCTATATTCGCCCTTAAGCGTTTTTATTGTCTTGGGGTTTGAAATCAAATCTACGCTTTGAATTTCTTCCATGGTAAATTTTTCGACATTGAATTTATCCAAATGTTGCTCAAATTTTTCACTTAACTCCCAGCCTTCAATTGTGGGAAAGCCTAAATAATTTTCTATTTCAAGATAGTTTGTAGGTTGTCCGCCAAGAAGCGAGGTGTCTATAATAGCGCAATCCATATTTCCTCTTGCACAGTACATAGCAGCACTCATACCCGCAGGCCCGCCGCCAAGAATTATGCAGTCAAAAATCTTCTCCATTATCCCAAATCTCCTGATATTTTCTGTCCGATTACCTTATATTTTACTACATCTTTTTGAATAAGTTTATTATTAATATATCGCTCTATTATATAAGTGTCAAAACCTTCAAAAATGTTCCCGTTAAGTGTAAATACGGGTGTTTCTTTCTGTACGACGGTAAGCTCTCCCCTTGTGTCGCTTTTAACCCTTGTAAACTTTAGGGTTTTGCCGTCCAAGTTGCTGTTTGGCGCAACTTGAATTGAGGATGATGCTCCGGATTGAATATTTTCTAAAATCAAAGTATTTCCGTACCCGCCAAGCGTCCAAATATCCACACTTAAAGTGTTAAACATTTTAGGGTTGTTTGTTTCAACAATTTTTGATGTTACATGCCATGTGCCAAAAAAGCCTTTGGGGATTTCATCCTTTGTAATGTTTCCCTTTAAGGTAGCACAAAAGGCGGGGTTTAAATAAAAGAATATCAAAAAAAGCAGTAAAATTTTTTTCATATCTAAAATATAATAATTTTTTTATAAATATCATACTTAAGATTGAGGAATATTTTATCGGCTATTGTATTATATTAGAGAGGAGTTTTAGTTTTGAGAAAAATTTTAACTGTCATTTGTATAGTAATGCTTGGGATATTGTGTTTGATTAACTACGCAATGCCTGCCGATGCTGCAAAGAAAACAGCAAAGAAGCCAAAAATTGATGAAGCACAGCTTGAGCAGATGACCCAAAAAGTGGATACTTTGACAAAAAAATATTACACTCGTGAACTGTTTTCTCCTGAGGATTGTGAAAATTTAATCGGTATAAAGCTTGAGCTTGACACCATTATGAACACAATGCAAGAGCCTGTTTATGCTCCTGTTTATTTTAAATTAGGAACTTTATTTAAACTAAGAAATATGAACCCCGAAGCAATAGATTGCTTTAAAACAGTGCTTGAAAACTTCCAAGACACTGCATACGGTCCTAAATCACGTGAAATTTTAGCTGAGATGGGCGTTGAAATTAAAGAAAGCGAACCTGTTCTTGATGAAGAAGAGGAAGAGGAAGAATACTACTAAAGCAGCTCAACCATGTTCATAACACCCAGTTGAGAAAGCCCCATTAAGGTGTTAATGTTTGAAGCGCTTGAGCTTTGAGAAATTGAACCGCCGTATTCGTTAAAGTATTCTTGAATAGTGTTGTACATATCAATATATTTGTTGTACTCTTGCTCGTCTTTAGCGTTTAATATTCGATATTCCAATTCTTCGGTTATTTCATCATAATCTTCTTGAATTGTAGGTTGCTGGTGAAGTCCCAATTCCCACATAATATCAAGCCAAGGGCGTTCTTGCTCTTGAGATGTTTCTTGAAGTTTTTCGTTTTGCTCAATTTGCTCTTCAAGCATAGCTTGTCTTAAGCGGGCAATATCAACCTCTTCTTCGCCTGTTTGCGTGATATTATACCTGTCAAAAAGCCATTTCAGATTTTCATAGACTTCTTTTTTGTCATCATCTGAAATGTAGCTTGGAATATATACATTGTAAGATATTGAACTTATAGGAGATATAGACATAATTTTCCACCTGATAAATATATTCCACCATTTTCTTTTGTAATAACAAAAAATTGTTGTTATAATGGTTGCAAATGAGCGAAAATTTACATAATCCAAATTTTAATAAACACGGCTATATACAAGTCTATACCGGCAACGGCAAGGGTAAAACGACTGCCTCTCTTGGGCTTTCACTTCGTGCATTGGGCAGGGGCTGGAGTGTTTTAATCATTATGTTTACAAAGGGCGGAAGTAACTACGGAGAGCTGTTTTCCTTTGCAAACTTAAGCGAAGAAATTAAAAAAAGATTTAAAATCGTAAATGCAGGCTCGACAAGAATTGTTTATAAAAATAATATGGACGAAACGGATAAAATTGAAGTCCAAAAGGGTTGGCAGATTGCAAAAGAGGCTATAAGCAAGAATGAATATCAGCTTGTAATTCTGGATGAAATTAATATTGCGATAGATTTAGGTTTGATAGACTTAAACGAAGTTCTCGAAGTCTTAAAAAATAAGCCGACAGATTTAGAGATTGTTTTAACCGGAAGATGTGCAAAAAAAGAGATTATAGACATTGCACATTTGGTTTCTGAAATTAACCCGATAAAGCATTATTGGGACATTGGTGTTAGTGCAAGAGAAGGTGTCGAGTACTAATGGCAAGAGAAGAAAAATGGCTTGAGCTTAAAAAAAGATTAAAAAATGCCGTTTTTTTGGAAACGGTTTTTTGGATTTTCTTTATCTTAATTGCTTTGAGCGTTTCCTATGCCGTTTTTTACAATGCATACATAAAACCAAACTTATATACAATTCACTTTAGCGACATTGACGGTCTGATTGAGGGCTCCCCCGTTCGTTTTATGGGAATTGTGGTCGGGCATGTAAGAAAACTTGATTATCAAAAGGATTCAATCAAGGTTGAAATTATTGTTACCAAGAAAAATACGACAATTCCAAGCGGCTCGATTGCATCCGTTGAATTTAGCGGTATAGCGGGCTCTAAGTCTATTGAAATCAGACCTCCTGAGGATGATTTGTCCGATATTGGTATAATCGCAAAAGAAACGCTAAGGCTAAAAGACCTGTTTGAAGCGTATAAGTACATAGGCAAGGCTTTTGCTTCACTTAAGGATTTTGTTGACAACATAAATCAGGATAACGTTTTGAAAATCTTTGGTGCGGTTAACTCTGTGGGAAGAGATTTTAACAAAATTGACGAAACTCTTGAGAAGGGTAACCAAAGATATAGAGAGCTTGATAAAAAAAGTAAGGAAATGGTTGAGAGTACCAGAAAACTTGAGGATACTCTTGATAAGATGAACGATAACGCCAAAAAAATCGGGTCATATTTAAAAAAATAGTCTTTTATGATATATTTCTTTTAAATGGGAGATTTAAGAAAATAATGTCTGAAAAATTAATTGAAGTAGTAGTCGATGTAGAAACAACAGGACTTGATTATACAAGAGAAAAAATTATCGAATTTGCAGGCGTCAAACTTGAAGACGGCGTTATAACAGATAGATTTGAAACTCTTATTAATCCTCATCAGCACATTAGAAAATCTTCTCAAGCAATCCATGGTATATCTGAAGAAGATTTAGCAGATGCACCTGAAGAAGAAGAAATTTATCCTAAAATTTTTGAATTTATAGGAGATGCACAAATTGTTGCGCATAATGCAATATTTGATTTTAGTTTTTTAAATCGAACATCAAAAAGATTGTATGAAAAACCTCTTGAAAACAAATATGTTGATACTCAACAGATGTTTAAAGAGGTATATCCGCAAATGGAATCATGCGGCTTAGAGTGCTTAATGAATACCTTTAACGTTGAGTTCTCGACTCGCCACCGCGCAATGGCAGATGCTGAAGGGCTTGCTCTTTGCTACCCCAGACT
Organism: Candidatus Gastranaerophilales bacterium; assembly: GCA_944325665.1. Taxonomy (GTDB): domain Bacteria; phylum Cyanobacteriota; class Vampirovibrionia; order Gastranaerophilales; family Gastranaerophilaceae; genus Galligastranaerophilus. The sequence continues at coordinate 5,454 of CALVAY010000022.1, read as the reverse complement.
TAAGGAAATGTATTTTCAAAAATACGATTGGCAATTAGCGCAGATAAAAAATGTAGATTATCTTTTTGAAAGATATTTAAGGCTGCAAAATGCAATTAGCGTGATGCAGTCTGAAATTCAAGACTTAAGGTCAATTTTTAAAATCTATTTTGAAAAAGGCGGGGAAGATATTGTTTCAAATTCCGGTGAAACTTTGTTTTATAACTCTAAAAAGACTTTTTCTTATGATTTTGTTCAAATTAAGGATATTTTGGATGAAATAGGCGCACTTCCAAAGGCTGTAAGGCTAAATAACGCTTTTGTTGACAGGTTGGTTATGGGTAATGCCTTAGATGAAGAAACAAAAGATAAAATAAAATCCGCAAGAATTGCTATTAGTGAAAACCGTACCTTGCAGGTGAAAAAGCCCGATAATTCAGCATTTTAATTTTTTTATTGCCCTAAAGTTTTTCTTTATAACATTTTTGTTAAGAATTGTAAATAAATATTGTCTATTTTGTATATAAAAAGGCAATATTTTTTATAAAAAATTGTTTATATAAGTACGAGAGAGAAACCCATAAAAACCACCACACGAGAGAAAAACAACCACAATTACCACCACACACGAGAGAAAAAAGAGAGAAAAACCACAAACACGAGAGAGACACACAAGAGAGAACACACCACACGAAGAACTTGAGGATTAACAAACCAAGTTTCCCCTTCCCCCAAAAGGAAGGGTTTTTTATTTATATACACTCGGGTAATTTTCATTTTTCATTTAAATTCTAAACTTAGAATTAAGTTCAAGAAGGAGAAGAAAAGTGCAAAATATTAAGGATAATTCCTCATACGGTGTTCAAACTTGTTTTATGTCTGCCCCTTGCGTTGAGATGGCAGAGCTTAGAAATTTATTTTTTGAGTTGTGCTACAAGGCTTGCAATTTAAAATGTAAGCACTGTTACATTGAGAAAAATCCTTACAAACAGGAAAAAGATTTTATCCCCGTGGATAAAATTAAAGAAGCACTTTTAAAAACAAGAGGTGAAAATTTAAATTCAATTTATTTAACAGGCGGTGAACCTCTTATGCATCCTGATTTTAACGCAATTCTCAGAATGTGTTTAAAGTTTTCAAACGTTACGGTTATGTCAAACGGTGTTTTGATTAACGACAAAAAAGCCCGTTTTTTAAGGAAAATCGACGACGAGAATAACTTTGAAACAATATACAGAATAAGCTTAGACCATTTTGAAGAATTAAAAAATGACGATTTAAGAGGAAGAGGAACATTCAGAAAAGCTCTAAGTGCGATTTTAAACCTTGTAAAGTATGATTTTAATCCGATAATTTCGGTTTGCAATTACTACAATTTACCGAAAGAAGAGCTTTTTGAGGGCTTTTACAATTTATTTGCGAAATACAATTTTGAAATTGAAGATATAAATTTAAAAATCATGCCTTATTTTGATAAAAATTCGGAGGAAGGTTTTATTCAACAAGAGGAATTTGATAAAACAAAGCTTGACTGCTACACTTCAAGGGTTTTAAACGCAAACGGAGTGTTCTCTTGCCCTGTTTTATCAAATGATTTTAGGGCAAGAGCAGGTTCAAGCTTTGCGGATTACTCAAGAAAAACATTTCTTGACACTCCAAAATGCCTAAAATGCATTAAGCATTTTTCTAAAAATCAGGTAAATGACTTTTGCTAAAGAGTTATTTTAAAAATTCTTCGCTATCTTTAATAATAATTTCTTTAGCATCAGGTGCGAACAACTTAAAGTTGCTTACCTCAAGCTTTTTGCCTGTTTTTGGATTTAGAAGATAAACGGTAGGGAAACCTTTTACACCGTATTCTTCAATATATTTTCTGTTTTCGGGCAAATCGCAGTTTATAAATGCAGGAGTAAAGTTTTTCTTAAACTTTTTGTCCTTTATAACTTTATCGAAAGTCGGGGCAAACTTTTGGCAGTATCCGCACCAGTCAACGTAAAACCAGACAATGACAGCTTTATCTTTTTTAAGGGCTTTTTCAAGCGAGCGGCCTTTGTCGTATTTTTTTGAAATCGGTGCGTTATTTCCCATTAATACTGTTATTTTGCCTGTTGCAGCAAGCAAAAGAAAACTTGAAATACAAAGGGATGTAAAGGATAGCACTAAGGATAAAATAACTCCTATAACAATTAATTTTTTATGACATTTTTTTTCTTCGCTCATATTTTCTCTCCGTTTTTTATTATAATACTACAATTACTTTAATGCTCCGCAGCATTTTTTATATTTTTTCCCGCTTCCGCACGGGCATGGGTCGTTTCTGCCTACTTTTTGGATATTTAAATCTTGTTCGTTTTCTTTAATTCCAAGCATTTCGCCAAAAATTTTAGAATTGTACAAGACTAAAGTCGGGCTGAACTTTTCTTCATCTGCTCCTTTGAATTTTTCTAAAACATCTGATGTTGAGTTAAATTCGGTATCAAGGGCAGAATTTATAACCTCAAGGAAGTTCTCATACTTTCTTGCAGCATATTTTATAACACTTTTTGGAACTTTGTCGCTTTTTAAAAATTCCCTTATGCACTCAACTGAGCCTGAAATTTGAAAATTATTTTCTTTAAATGTTTCAAAAATCTTGTAAAAAGTACCCAAGAAAGGAATTATATATAAGCCTTCAAGTTCATCAAAAAACAAACCTACGTCATATTTACACTCGTGAGAAGAAAACCCGCCGATTGCGTTTTGAATAAAATCGTCCTTGTTTGAATACTCTTTTATGTCAAAAAACTTGTATTCATCGACTTTTTCAATATATTTTTCTAAATTTTCTTCCCCCTTGTTAAAGGCGTCTAAAAGTCCGTCTGCCATTTTGTTTGTAGTTATTATGTTATTTTTATCAAACTCGGCAAAGCTTTCTTCAAAGGATTCTTTTATGATTTTAAGTGTGTCCTTGAGCTTTTCTTTTTTGGCTTCGTTTTGAAATATTGCCGATTTTGAATTTGAAATCATACATTTAACCGCTTCGCAAGCTGCTTTGTAGAAATTAAGCCCCGAGATTATTTCATAAATTTCAAGAAGGTAATATTCGCCCTGAATTTCAATTACTCTTGCACGAATAAAATCGCCCTTTGCCACCCCCCTTAAATTAACCATTTTGACCAAAGGAATTAAGAAAAATTCTTTTTCGCAAGTAAGTGAATAGCTTTCATAGCCGTTTTTTTGCACCTTGTTTATTTCAAAAACAGAGCTTACGCTTTCTTTTAGGGCATTTACCATTAGCTTGTCGGCTTTTTCGTATTTTTTGGAGTAATAGTCTAAAACTCTTGTGCCATCTTGCATTTTGCCGTCAAGAAGGTATTCTATAAGAGCAATATTAAGCTGAGCTTGTTTTTCTATTTTTATTTCGTTTTCTTCAATCCAGCACTGAAAATCCTCTCCCAAGAGTTCATCTGCTGCTATAAAATCAAGCAGAGCTTCCATTTCTCCGGATAGTAAATTTATTTTATCCACAGCATTAAGCATTATTTTGTCCTCTTTAAATAAATAAGATATTCCGTATTTCCGTGTTTTGCACCGGTTATGGGGCTTTCAATTACCCCTTTGCACTCAAGATTGAGCTCTGTGCAAAAATTTTTAATATCCTCAATAATTTCATTATGCACTTTTTTATCTTTTACGACACCGCCTTTTGCAATATCTTTTCTTTGTGCCTCAAATTGCGGCTTTATAAGAATTACGAGTTCGCAATTCACTGAGATGAAATTTAAACAGTTTTCAAGAACTTTTTTGATTGAGATAAAAGACAAGTCCATACACAAAAACTCGGGCAAATCTCCGTTGAAATCCTCGCCAAAAATGTCTTTAAATTCACAGTTTTTGATATTTACATTTTCTCTTGAGGTAACTCTTTCATCTTGCCTTAATTTCCACGCCAATTGATTAGTGCCGCAATCTACTGCCCAGACAAGCTTTGCACCTTCTTTTAAGGCGCAATCCGTAAAGCCGCCGGTAGAAGAGCCCATATCAATACAAATTTTGTCCTTAAGGTTGATTTTAAAGGCATCTATTGCGCCCTTTAACTTTAAACCGCCTCGAGAAACGTAAGGAAGAGTTTTGACCTCGATTTTTGCAGGATTATTTTCGTCAAAAAGCTTATCCTCGTCAAACATTTGTCCGGCTTTTGTACAGGGTGTGTCGTTAATTTTTACGTTTCCTGCCAAAATTGCACTTGAGGCAGCATTTTTTGACTCAAAAAAATTGTGTTCAAATAAAATTAAGTCCAATCTTTTTTTCATTGTGCGAGATATTGCTCTTCTTGTAGTGCAACTGCCGAAATTTGATTTGCATTTACGCAAACTTTTTTAATCGGGCCCAATGGCTCAAACTCAAATACTTTTGAAGTTGGAGTATGTACAACTTCTTTTAATTCTTCGTATATTTCAAGCGGATTTTCAAAATACAAAACCATAGGCGCTGCAAGGTTTTTAAGAAAAATTAAAATAGCGTTTTTAATTTTGATGTTTGAAGGGTTAAATTGTTGAGACATTTTTTCTCCTTTTTAAATATTGAAAAATTCTTTTGCATTATTTGTAGTTTTAATTTCAACCTCTGAAAGAGCCGTATCTTTAATCAGTGCAATTTCTTTTGCTACAAGCTTTATGTACTTGGGCGAATTTTCTTCCCCTCGATAAGGATGCGGAGTAAGATACGGTGTATCCGTTTCAAGCATAATGTGCTCAAGCGGAATTTCTTTGATTGTTTGGCGGACTTTTTTTGCGTTTTTAAATGTTGCAACTCCGCCAAAGGCAAGAAAATAGCCTTTTTCTATACATTTTTTTGCAAATTCCAATGAGCCCGAATAGCAGTGCAGAAGTACTTTTTTGGGTTTCATTTCCTCTAAAATATCAAAAGTATCCCCATGTGCTTCTCTATCGTGGACTACAACGGGTAAATCGAGCATGATTGCAATTTCAATTTGTGTTTTAAAAACTTTTTTTTGAATATCGACAAAAGTTTTGTCCCAGTAGTAATCAAGCCCGATTTCGCCAATGCCTTTCATCTTTGGGTGTTTAGCGTATTCGATAATTCTTTTTGCCGTTTCGTCGTTAAATTTTTGAGCTTCCGAGGGATGAACTCCCAAAAGAAAATATAAATTTTCATACTCTTGTGCAAGTTTTATAACTTTGTCAAAAGTTTCATCCTCGACACCGGGGATGATGATTTTTTCTACTCCTGCCTCAAAAGCTTCTTCTATTGCCCTTTTTGGGTCATCAAGCATATCCAGATGTGCGTGTGTGTCAATAATCATAGTTATATAATATCAGAAATTGAATTTGTTGTATAATTGTTAATGAAAAGCAGGCGGATAATCGCGCAGGGTTTTAGAACTTTGTGAGGAAAGTCCGGACATCCAAAAAGGCAGGTTGCTTGGGAAAGCCAAGTGCGCGTGAGCGTGAGGACAGTGCCACAGAAAAGTAG
>CALVAY010000021.1 GCA_944325665.1 Candidatus Gastranaerophilales bacterium | reverse complement strand
CTCTCCGTTGTCAGAAATTTATGTCTGACACTCATTAAGAGTGATTGACTCAATTTTAAAGTTGTCCGTTGTTTTTTTTAAAAAAATCAACAGGTATTTGTCGTTGTAAACTTGCAATTAGTTAGGTTGCTAATTGCATTTGCGTTATTCTATTTTCAATGTTCAGATTTTAAATCTTTGCATTAACTGTTCAGTTTTATTATTCAAAGCTATTCGTTGCGAAAAATAAACTTTGATGAACCATTCCAGTTTATTTAAGCGTTGTTAACGCCGTATTTATTATGTTATCACCTGAATTTTTAATGTCAAGTGTTTTTTTAAAATTAATTTTAACTTTTTTTTAAAAGTTAAACCAGAAGATTTCAGGAACTTATTCAATGTTCCGAAGGGTCTTTAAGGTTTCCTGAAATTTTCAACGTGCGTTGCTTTCACTCTATTAAATGTACAACTTCAAAATTTTTTTGCAAGTCTTTTTTTAAAATTTGAATTTACAAAAGTTAATATTATGTTATACCCTTGTCGCACAGGCGTTTTGGCCATGCAAAAATTTATGTTTAAAAAAGGATTATAAAACTAAAATTTGCATACACCATGATTAATAGCATGTAAATCATCTATTATCATGTAACTATCATCCAATTTTAATTCTTTATGCGGCTTAATCATAAAGAAGCTTGGGCCGCTGCCTGACATGCTAAGGCCTAAATTGTGCAAATATTTTATTTCTTTATAATGCTCTAAAAGTGCAAACTCAAGGTCATTTGCTAAATCAGTCCCTTCTTTTAGCTCATCAAAAAGATCATAAGCCTCTTTTGTTGAAATCTTAAGGTTCTTAGGCTTTACAAGAGTAAGAGAAAAATCAACAAATTCAAGAGGAAGCATGTCATCCCCTTTGCCCGTGCAAAGCGCTTTTGAACCACGCATGCAAAAGTTTAAATCTGACCCCAATTTCGCACAAATATCAAAAATTTGTTTTGAACTAAGTGCTTTTGAAGTCAGCTTATTAAGCGCATATAAAACACCTGCCGCGTTGGTTGACCCCCCTGCAAGACCGGCTGCAACGGGGATATTTTTTTCTATATATATATTTACTCCAAAATTTAAACCCGAAACCTCAAGGAATTCTTTTGCAGCTTTGTAGGCAATATTTGTTGAATCATAGGGGATTTCTTTTGAATTTCCGTTAATTGTAATTTCATTTGAATCATTTGTTTGAACGGTAACATAGTCAAACAAACTAATTGCCTGCATAATACTTTCAATCGGGTGAAAACCGTCGGGTCGTCTTTTTTGAACTTTTAGCGATAAGTTAATTTTAGCAGGCGTAATGACTTTAATTTCTTTCATTAATTATATTCCTCAAGAGCATGTGCCAATTTATCAAGTGTTTGAACAGAAAGTTTTTCCCCTCTTATATTCACATCAAGCATGCTTTTATTTAGAGCATGCTCAACATTTAAAAAGCCTGCCTGATTTAGCGCATTTTTAATATTTTTTCTTCTTGCGCCAAAAACAGCTTTTACAACTCTTTTTAAAAGTTTGGATTGATTTTGAATTTTTGCCTGATTATTGTTTTTAATTCTGACCAAAGCCGAATCAACCTTGGGAGAAGGGTAAAACGAACGTTTGGAAACTTTTCTTATAATTTCAACATCGCAAAAATGCTGCGCCAAAATAGAGAGCATGCCATATTCTTTATTTTGAGCATTCTCGTCCGCCACAAGCCTTTTTGCAACTTCCCACTGCACCATTAAAATTATTTCATCGATATATGAGCGGTTTGAATTATTAAAATCATCAATTTCTCCAAGCAAATGAACCAAAATCGGGCTTGTAATATAGTAAGGGATGTTTGCCACCACTTTTATTTTTTGCTCTTTTGGATAAATTTCATCAAGATTAACTTTTAATATATCTTTTTCTATTAATTTAAAATTTTTAACATGCCCGAGATTTTTATTTAAAACTTCAATTGCATCTTTATCAATTTCAACAGCTACAACACTACTTGCATGCTCAACAAGATTTTTCGTTACAAAACCAAGTCCGGGGCCAATTTCAAAAACACAATCGTCAGCGTTAACATTTGATAAAATCTCATCAATTACGCTCTCGTCAATTAAAAAATTCTGCCCGAGGCGTTTTTTTGCTCTAAATTTTTTTGCTGCTAAAAAATAATCCATATAATAATTATACATAAACAATCGGGCAGATGTTAAAAAATTTTAATTCTGATAAAATTAAACCATGCTAAATTATCAAACTAAAAAAAGCTTAAATATTTTAGAAGAAATAAAAGACTATTACACAAGTTCATTTAAACCAAAGCATGATTTTAAATATGGCTTAGAATATGAAAGAATCCCTATTGATATTCAGAGTCTAAAAAATGCGGACTACAAAAAGATGCAACAGATCATTGAAACTTTTGCGCAAATTAAAGGGTGGGGAATTTTATACGACGGAAAAACAGTTATTGGTGCAATAGGTGAAAACTCAAGCATATCACTTGAACCGGGGTGTCAATTCGAATTAAGTCTTGAAGCAAAAGCTCAGCTTGCACAAATTGAAAAAAGTGCAAAAGAAATTTTATCTTTAGCTGACAGAATTGCAAAATTTTATAATATAGAATTTTTGCCGATTGGAATTACCCCAAAGTCAACATATCAAAATATTGAAATATTAAACAAACAAAGATATATAATCATGGCAAAATATTTGCCTAAATTTGGCAAATTTGCCCCTTCGATGATGAGGGAAACGGCGGGAGTACAGCTAAATGTTGATTATGAAAGCGAAGATGATGCAATTTTAAAAATAAAAGTTTTAAATTATATTTCACCTTTTTTAACGGCATTTTTTGCAAACTCGCCAATCAGAAACGATAAAATTACAAACTACAAAAGCTTTAGAGCACTTGCTTGGAAATATACGGGAGATGATCGCTGCAAAATTTTCTACGGAAATGTGGAAAGTTTTGATGATTATATTAATGCAATTTTAAAAACACCCATGCTCTTTTTTGAAAGAGAAGGTAAAAAAATAATACTGAACGGCAAAATTAACTTTTTCGATTTTATTAAAAACGGATACGAAGGTTACAGCGCTACTTTGGAAGATTACATGCTTCATTCAAGCTTATGTTTTCCTGACATAAGACTTAAAAAGTGCATTGAGATAAGAAATCATGACAGTCAAAATTTTAAAATAACCCTTGCTCTTTGCGCCCTATACAAAGGAATTTTAAACAGTAATTTAGATAATATAGTTAAAGATTTTGTCGATATAACACCGGATGAAATAGATAAAATGGGCTTTTTAGCAGCAAAGCATGGCTCTGATTTTAATTATGATAAATTTTGTGCAAAAGAATATATAGAAAAATTATTTGATATAGCGTATAGAAATCTTAGTGAAGAAGAAAAATCATACTTAACGCCTGCGTATGAAATTGCAAAAAATAAAAAATGTATGGCAGATTTAATTTTAGAAAATAAAGTAAATAATTCTTCTTCGCTTGTAGAGTTTTTAAGGCGTTAAAATTTGTTAAAAAGTAGCATTATACAAGCATTCTTTGGTAGAATTTTTACATGCCTAAAATTTTACTAATATCGGAATTAAATGAAACAACAAGAGAAATTTCGCAGTATATCGAGCAAAACGACTGCAAATATTTCTTGTGCGAGCAAAATGAAGAAAATATTTTAAGGCAAGTGGAAGAAATTAACCCGAGCATTATTTTAATTGATGTTGATTATAATAATGCCGAATTTTTAACAAAACAAATTAAAACTCAAACCCAAGCGCAAAATACACAAGTAATCTTACTTTTAGACAAAAATCAGGATATTGCATACCTTAACTTTGCGGACGGGTTCATTACAAAACCAATTAATAAAAATATTTTAATTCACACTCTAAATTCTCACATCAAAATTAAAAAAACACTTGAGCAGATGAGTGAGAATAACAAAGAGCTTGCAAGAAGCCTGTATCAACTAAACGTTTTATACAATACAAGTTCGCAGTTTACGGGAACTCTTGATAAAAGTAAATTATATAAAATCATGCTTGAAGCTTTGGAGAAAACTTTAAGCTTTGATATTTCATCGGCACTTCTTTTTGACTCACAAGGAGAAGCAAAATTATACATAAATTCGCTTTGTGAGCCTACGGAAAATCTAAAAGAAGCCCTTGGCATGAGGCTTGTCCTCTCTTATAAAAATCTTTTTGAAAAACAAACACTGCCCCATGATATAACACTTGACGGGATTGAAATTGTACAAAATATTAAACCTTCTCATATTCAAAATATTTTTGACTTAAGAGTGTTGAATTACGATTCGCTTTTTGCACCAATAAAAGTAGGAGAAGACTTTTTTGGAGTAATCGAACTTTTCAGAAAAACACCGTTTTTAAAAGAAGATGTTACCTGTTTTCAAACTCTTATTCACCAAGTTGCACTACCCCTTAGAAGTGCAACGTTGTATGAAGAAATTAAAAATACAAATATTAAGCTTGAAAGACTTGAAAGACTGAAGTCTGATTTTGTATCAATCGTATCGCATGAGCTAAGAACTCCTTTAACTCCGATTAATAACTCGCTTGAAATTGTCTTAAGTGAGCAAGCAGGGCCAATTTCAGATGATGCTAAAAATTTCATCAATATGGCAAAAAGAAATGTTGTAAGACTCTCAGGCATAATTGAAGACTTGCTTGATTTATCAAGAGTGCAAACAGGCAAACTTGATTTTAAATATAAAGTTGCAAATTTAGCTCCTTCACTTGAACTTATACAAAAAACTTTTGAGCAGTCAGGACAAGAAAAAAATATAACGGTAAGCCTTGATGTAGAGAAAAATTTACCTGAGGTTTACGCGGATACTCACAGGGTTGAGCAGATTATTTCAAATCTTGTTACAAATGCGCTCAAGTTTACACCCGAAGGCGGTAGTATAAAAATAACAGCCAAAAAGATTGACTCTGGCGAGATTAATCAAGAGCTTTTAGTTTCACCCTTCTACCCGCTAAGCGGTGAATACGTAAAAATTTCAACCAAAGACACAGGTATTGGAATTAAAAAAGAAGACATACCAAAGATTTTTGAAAAGTTTTCGCAAATTGAAAACTCCCTTACAAGAAATATCGGCGGAGTAGGACTTGGGCTTTCAATTACAAAACAGCTCCTTGATGCCCACCTAGGCGCAATTACGGTTGAGAGTAAGGAAGGCGAAGGGTCAGATTTTTCTGTTTATCTTCCTTTAACGGATGAGAAAAAATGTTTCATTATGGATATAAATCAGGCACTGGGCTGCACTGAAGAAGTAGGAATTTTAAGCATAAAAGAAAATGAAAATTGCGGTTTTATTGAAGAAATTTTAAACCAAAACCTAATTAAACTAACAAAAAAATCAAAAGAACTTAAACTTAAAGATAAATATTTTGCTCTTTTGGTTAACATTAACCAAAGCGCTTTAGAGTTTATGGAAAAGTCCGTTATGGAAGAAGCAAAAAAGCCGCAATGGGAAAAGTGTGGTATAGTATTAAAGAAGGTATTTTCAAAGCAAGACGGAAAAGATTTGCTTAAAATTTTAAACAAGATAAATTTATAGCCTCACCAAAGGAAAAAGAGATGAAAAAAATTTTAATAGTTGATGATGAAAAAGATATTGTTGAAACTCTGGCATTTATGCTTAAATCAAAAGGTTTTGAGTGCATTTGTGCTTACGACGGAGAAGAAGGACTAAAGCTTGCAAAAGAAAGTTCGCCCGATTTAATTATCCTTGATGTTATGATGCCAAAAATTAACGGGTACAAAATTTGCCGCTTACTTAAGTATGACAGCAAATACAAAAATATCCCGATTATTATGGTAACAGCAAGAAGCCAAGAAGAAGATAAAATTATAGGCGAAGAAACAGGGGCTGACGAGTATATTACAAAACCTTTTGAGTTTAACGACATAATTGAAGCAATTAACAGGTATTTAGGCTAATGTATTCAGATACTAAAGTTGATAATAAAACAATAGATAAATTAAAATATGACCTTGTGAGAGATAATCTTGTAACTTTTGAAGATTTAGAACACGCACAAGAGATGGCTCATGCGCAAAATACAAATTTAGGTCAGGTTTTAATTTCTTCTTCATTAATAAGTGAAGAAAAATTGCTTGAGTTTTTGCAAGACAAACTTCATATTCCCTCTGTTAATCTTGAAGATTATGAAATAGATAAAAAGTGTCTGAATTTAATAAGTTATCAGGAAGCTCAGAATTATAAAATTTTGCCACTGTTTTTAATTGAGGATACTCTTTCTGTTGCAATGGCTGATCCTTTGGATTTATTTGCTATTGATAAAATTATTGAAAGAACGGGGAAAAATATCGACCCGATTATTTCAAGCGAAAAAAGTATTTTGAAAAAAATCAACGAATACTATGAAACAAAAGGCAAGGTTCAAGATATTAGTCTTGAAAAAGATCAAAATTATCACTGGCAGGACGAACTGCACAAAGAGGACTTGAGCGAAGAGCACATAAGAACTCTTTTTAGGGCAATTTTAAAACAAGCTATAATTGAAAAAGTCCATGAGCTTTACTTTGAAAATACACAAGAAGGCTTAAGCGTGTTTTTCAAAAAACTGCAAGAAACTTATCTAACAGGTACAATACCCGAGCTTTTGATAAATCCTTTTATTCAGATTTTAAAAACACTTTGCGGACTTGACCCGAATGTTTATGAAATCCCGCAGCTTGGAAAACTGAACTTCAACGTGGATAACTGCGAGCTTACCGCAAGCGTTTCGGCGTTTCCCACAATAAACGGAGAGAGAATTTCTCTTAAAATTTATCACCCGCCAAAAACGCTCAGCCAGCTTGGAATTTCTCCGGATAAAATCAATGTTTTGGCTCAAAACCTAAATAAGTCAGGAGTAGTGCTAATTTGCGGCTCATCATTAAGCGGCAAAACTCACCTTATTTATTCAATTTTATCATCGGGCATAATACCCAAAAACAAAACTGTAATGTCTTTAGAATCCATTGCAAAATACAAACTCAAAGACGTTTCACAGTGCGAGTTAAATGAAAACATCGGCTTTAATCTTGATAAGGCAATGAGATTTATTGAATTTCAAAGTCCTGATATTATCTATTTTGAAGGCATTTCAACAAAAGAGGGCTTGGACTTTTTTACATCTTTAACTTTAAAAAATAAAACTCTAATAACGGAATTTTTAGCAGATAACATGAGTGATTTAAGAAGAAAATTTGAGTTCAGTGAATTTTCTATGTTTAAGTCCGTTATCTCGTGCCTTGTTTTTATACACAACAAAGACAGTATAGAATTTTTTGACAAAGAAGAACTTGAAAGGTACTTGGTATGAACTTCTTCGTATTAGGAACGGATACAGATGTCGGCAAAAGCTACATCTGCAAGTTTTTGGCAAAAGAATTTGTAAAATTGGGCAAAAAAACGGCCTATCTTAAACCCTTTCAAAGCGGGCTTGAGGAAAATGTTCTGCCTGATGCAAAACAGGTTGAAGAAATCACAAAAGAAGTAATAACAAAAAGCTCATACATAACAAAAACACCTTGCACACCGTATATTAGCGGCGAAATAGACGGTGTTGATTTTGATTTAAATAAAGTTAAAAATGACTTTGACGAATTATCTAAAATAGCTGATGTTACAATAGTTGAGGCATCGGGCGGACTTTATGTCCCTGTTAAAAAAGATATTCTTATGAGCGATATTGTAAAGTTATTAAAAATACCTGCAATTATTGTCGCAAGACCAAATTTAGGAACGATTAATCACACTTTGATGACCATAAAATGCGCAAAGCTTGAAGGAATAGATATTTTAGGAGTTGTGATTTCAAATTATCCAAACAAAACTAATGACCCTGTAATTCTAAGAGCCAAAGAGATGATTGAAAACTACTGCACAACAAAAGTTATTGCCACAATCAAGCAAAATCAACAAGATTTATCCGAGCTTGCAAATTTTCTTTTAAAATAATTACATACCCGGCAAAGGCGCGCTCTGTTCTGTCGGAAGCGGAGCTTGTTGTTGCTTAGGTTCGGGCTCTTTTACTTCAAAAGGTCTTTGAGGCTTAACTTCCTTTTGTTGAACTTCCGTATTTGAAACAGGGGGTTGAACTTGAACTTGCGTATTTTGTTCGCCCTGTGTTTCATCTGTATTTATATCAATATTTATATCGTCTTCAACAGGTTTTTCGTCTTCATCTGTTATTTCAACAGGTGCTTCATTATCCGATTCAAATTTAGGATAATCAAAAACCGAATCAGCAAAGTTTTTTGTTGCAACTCTCATATAATCAGCCCAAGTTTTAGCAGGCAGGCCACCGCCCGTTATCCCGGGAAGTTTTGAGTTGTTATCGTTTCCAAGCCAAACACCCGCTACAATATCAGGAGTATAACCTACAAACCAAGCATCCCTGTAATCATCCGTTGTACCGGTTTTACCTGCGGCAGCCTGTGAAATATTTGCTGCACGACCCGTGCCCACTTCGACTACTTTTCTTAACATATAAGTCATACCGGCTGCTGTTTCAAAACCGATTACTTTTATAATTTTTGGGCCTGAATTTTCATAAATTACAACACCTCTTGAGTTTTCAACTCTTTCAACACTGTAAGGTCTTACTCTAAAACCGCCGTTAGCATAAGCGCCGTATGCTACTACCATATCATACAACTTAACGCCGTTTGAACCCAAAGCTATTGTCAGGTCATTTTGCAAGGGAGTGGTTATACCCATTTCTTTTGAAACCGAAATAACTGCGTCAACACCTGTTTTTTTAATTAGCCTGACAGCAGCTACGTTTGAAGAAATAGCTAACGCTTTCCAAATCGGCATTTTGCCTCTGTATTTATTGCCATAATTACGAGGCGCCCAATTTCTAATATTTATCGGAGAATCTTCTATAATATCATCCACCTTAACACCTTGCTGCAATGCTGCCGTATAAACAAACGGCTTAAACGCAGAGCCTGGGGGGCGAATAGCATTTGTAATTCTGTCGTATTGAGATTTTTCGTAGTTCTTTCCGCCTACATAAGCGTAGATTCTACCCGTTGTAGGTGAAAAGGAAAATAGTGCCATTTGAGTATTATCAGACTTTAATCCGTATGCGTTTAAATTATTTACAATTGCATCCTGCGCAGCCTCTTGAGATTTTAAATCAAGAGTTGTATAAATTTTTAAACCGCCCTGAGAAATTTCCTGCTCCTCAAAACCAAGTTTTTCAAGCTCGTTTAAAACAAAGTCTATAAAATAAGGGGCTTTGTTAAATGAATACAAACGAGGCTTTGTACTTAGTTTTAACTCTTCCTGTCTTGCCTGTTCGTACTCCTGTTTTGTAATGTATCTTGTTTTATACATTCTTTTTAGAACTTGATTTCTTCTGTTAATTGCAGCATCAGGATTTTGGAAAGGCGAGTAAACACTTGGTGCCTGAGGCAGACCCGCAATAAGAGCTGCTTCTGCCAGTGTCAACTCATCAAGCTCTTTATCAAAATAAGTTTTTGAAGCACTTTGAACACCGTATGTACCCGAGCCTAAATATACGGAATTTAGATAAAGTTCTAAAATTTCATTTTTTGAAATAGTCTTTTCAATTCTATGTGCAATAATTAATTCTTTTATTTTTCTGTCAAATGTTCTTTCGTTAGATAAGAACAAGATTCTTGCCAACTGTTGAGTAATAGTACTTGCACCCTGTTTTAGCGAACCTGCTTTAATGTTTGCAAAGACTGAGCGCACAAGCCCAAGAGTATCAAACCCTCTGTGCCTGTAAAAGTTCTTGTCTTCAGTTGCAATTACAGCGTTTCTAAGATTTGCGGGAATTTCATCAATAGAAACCTTCTCAAATCTAAAAGCGGTAAATGTTTTTATCAGCTCCCCGTCAAGAGAATAAATGCTCGTTACAGGGTTCGGTTTTATATCATCAAAATTTGAAATCGGAGGCAAAGATGCCAAGTATAAATTAAATGCTGCCAATGCTGCAAGTGATGCAGACAAAAACATCATAACTAAATACAGTAAAAAACTTTTCCTCTTAGAGCTTCTTTTGCTCTTTTTTCTTCTCACATTTCTAGCCATGACAATATTCTATAAAGAAAGAAGTAAACATGCAAATTATTAAGTAAATACAAGAAAAAACCCGCACCTAAATGCGGGTTTTTAATATTATTTTTTTAATTAAAACTCAAGACCAGCTTCACGAGCTGCATCGGCTAAAGCTGCAACTCTACCGTGGAATAAGAAACCGCCTCTGTCAAATACTACACCTTTAATGCCTTTATCTAAAGCTTTTTTTGCAAGGTCAGCACCGACAGCCTTAGCTGCTTCAATGTTACCGCCGTGTTTTAAGCCCAATTCTTTAACTTTTGATGAAGATGAAACCAAAGTTACACCTTTTGTATCATCAATAATTTGAGCATAAATATGTTTAATTGAACGGTAAACTGCTAATCTTGGGTATTCAGAAGTACCTTCGATTTTTAGTCTTACGCGTCTGTGTCTTTTTTGAGTTTGTTCTTTTCTGTTAATTTGTTTAATCATTTTTTATTCCTTTCACCAAAACCGATGTCTTATTTAAGCTCGGTTTATATTGGCTTTATCCTACTTCTTACCTGCTTTACCGGCTTTACGTCTTACGTATTCGCCTTCATAGCGAACACCTTTTCCCTTGTAAACTTCAGGAGGACGTTTAGAACGGATTTGTGCTGCAACATCACCAACCATTTGCTTGTTTGAACCTGTTACACTGATTTTTGTGTTAGCTTCAACTGCAATTTTAATACCTTGAGGAGGTTCAATTATAACAGGGTGCGAATAACCTAATTGCAAGTTAATAGCATTACCTTGCATTTGGGCTCTGTAACCAACGCCTTGGATTTCAAGTTTTTTTGTGAAACCTTCTTTAACGCCGATTACCGCATTATTAACCAAAGTTCTTGAAAGACCATGTAGTGAACGAGATTTTCTGTCGTCAACTTTTCTTGTTAAGATAATTTCTTTACCTTCAATTTTAACTTCGATTTCATCTCTAACTTGTACTTGCTCAGTACCCATCGGGCCTTTTGCAATAACAAGGTTACCTTCTAATTTAACTTCTACACCGTCAGGAATTTGAACGGGTAATTTTCCTATTCTGGACATTATTTTTCTCCTTTTGCATCTATGCGGGAACGCTTCACCTTAAAATAAGGCAAATTAACCCTTTAATAATTAACTACCAAACGTAGCAAAGTACTTCGCCACCAATATTTTCTTTTCTTGCTTGTTTGTCTGTCATTAAGCCTTTGCTTGTTGAAACAACAGCAATACCCATACCGTCAAATACTCTTGGCAAATTTTTTGCTTTTGAATAAGTTCTTAAACCGGGAGTAGAAACTCTTTTTAAGTTTGTGATAACCGGTTGTTTGTTAAAGTATTTTAAAGTAACATCGATAACTTTAAAACCGTTTTCTTCTTTTAACTCAAAGTTTTCAATGTAACCTTCTTCTTTAAGAAGTTTAATAAGCTCAACTTTTAATTTTGATGCGGGGATTGAAACGTTTGAGTGTTTTACTAAGTTAGCATTTCTGATGCGAGTTAGTGCATCTGCTATTGGATCAGTAACTGCCATATTTTTTCCTTCCTACTTGCAAGCAAATCTTGCAGTTTAGTGTAATAACGTAAATCAAGTTTATTATAAACAAGATTTTAAATCAAGAAGGCTGCATATGCAGCCTCTAAAACTACCAAGAAGATTTTGTAACACCTGGCAATAAACCACGATGAGCAAATTCTCTTAAGTGGATTCTGCAAAGACCGAAATCTCTGTGAAATCCGTGTGGTCTGCCACAAATAGAACAACGGTTGTGAAGTCTTACTTTAGGATATTTTCCTGCTGCTGCAAGAGCTTCTCTTCTTTGTTCTTTATTAATCATTGCTTTTTTAGCCATTTTTTAATATCTCCTGTTTGTTAATTATTTCTTGAAAGGCATACCTAAGTTTTTAAGTAAGCTTCTAGCTTCGTCGTCTGTTTTTGCAGTTGTGATAATTGAAATGTTCATACCTTTAACAATATCAACTTCTTCGTAGTGAATTTCAGGGAACAAAGCTTGTTCTTTAAGACCGAATGTATAGTTACCACGACCGTCAAATGAGTTTTTAGAAATACCTCTAAAGTCTCTGATACGAGGAAGAACAACGCAAATTAACTTTTGCAAGAAATCATACATTCTCTCACCTCTTAGTGTAACCATTGAACCAACCGGCATACCTTCTCTTAGTTTGAAAGCTGAGATTGATTTTTTAGCTTTTGTAACAACTGCTTTTTGACCAGCAATTTTAGTTAATTGATTTACAATTGTTTCAGCTAATTTTGAGTTGTGGCAAGCTTCGCCAACACCCATGTTGATAACAATTTTGCTCAATTTAGGAATTTGAAGATCGTTTGCATAGTTAAATTCTTCTTTTAACTTAGCGCGAACTTCTTCGTTATATTTGTCTTTTAGATTTCTTGTAACTGTTTTTGCCATTTTTCTTTCCTTATCTTAGCCTTTGAGGTTTTGCCAACTTGGCCTGTCAAACCCCAATGCCCCACAATTTTGTGGTCTATACATCAATAGATTCGTTGCATTTTTTGCAAACACGAACTTTTTTACCTTCTTTTAGCTCATGTTTAACTCTTGTAGCTTTTTGGCAAGAAGGGCAAACTACCATAACTTTTGAAGCATTCATAGGAGCTTCAATTTTATTTAATCCGCCTTGTACGCCTGCCATAGGGTTAGCTTTTTGAGCTTTAGTAACGATATTTACGCCTTCAACTAAAACTTTTGAGTCTTTAGTGATAACATCTTTAACGTTACCTTCTTTACCTTTGTCTTTTCCTGATGTAACAACAACTCTGTCGCCTACTTTAACGTGAATTGCGTTTTTCTTATCTGTATTGGTTTTTGACATTTCTATATTTCCTACTTATTTTTATTACTTATTCTTAGATAACTTCCGGAGCTAAAGAAACTATTTTCATATAGTTTTTATCACGAAGCTCACGAGCAACAGGACCAAAAACACGAGTGCCTTTTGGGTTGCCGTCTTTGTTGATAATAACAGCAGCGTTATCATCAAATCTGATTACAGAACCGTCGTTTCTCTTGATGTCAGCTTTTGTTCTTACGATAACCGCACTAACAACATCTGATTTTTTAACGGCCATATTTGGTGTAGCTTGTTTAACGGTTGCAACAACAACATCGCCAACCGAAGCATATTTTTTATTTGAACTGCCCATAACACGGATTACTAAAAGTTCTTTAGCACCTGTGTTATCTGCCACTTGTAATCTGGTTTCTTGTTGTATCATTTTTCTATTACCTTATATTTATATAATATTAACTGCCCTGAATAAACTATTTTGCTTTTTCTACAACTTTGTCTAATACGAAACGAACTGAACCTGAAATTGGTCTTGATTCAACAATCGTAACAGTATCACCAACGTTAGATACATTTTGTGCATCATGCACTTTATAGTTTTTAGTAAAAACCATAGCTTTTTTATATTTTTTGTGAGTTTTGTGTTCAGCAACTTCAACAACTACTGTTTTTTCCATTTTGTCGCTTACCACTATACCTTGTTTAACTTTCTTGGGCATCTTATTATTTCCTTAATTTTATAACCTATACATTCATTTCTTTTTGTCTTAAAACAGTTTTTAATCTTGCGATTAAACGTTTTGTTTGTTTAATTTGAGCAGGATTTTCCAACTGGTTCATTTTATTGTGCTTCATTCTTAAAGAAAACAATTCTTTTTTAGAATTTAAAATAAGTTCCTTTAATTCAGCGATTGATTTTTCTTTTATTTCCTGAAGTTTCATTTTTTCACCTATTTTTCTACCACTCTTACTTTAATCGGCAATTTTTGTGCTGCAAGAGTAAGGGCTTTTATTGCATCTTCTCTGACTGAATACTCAATTTCAAAAAGCATTCTGCCGGGTTTAACAACTGCTACCCAGTATTCAGGGTTACCTTTACCTTTACCCATACGAGTTTCAGCAGGTTTTGCAGTAATCGGTTTGTCAGGGAAAATCTTAATCCAAACATTACCGCCACGTTTGATTTGTCTTGTCATAGCACGACGAGCGGCTTCTATTTGTCTGCTTGTAATCCAAGCAGGTTCAAGAGATTGCAATCCGTAGCTACCGAATTCAAGAGTTGTACCTCTTGTTTCAGTCCCTTTCATATTGCCTTTCATTTTTTTTCTGAATTTTGTTTTTTTAGGCATTAACATTTTGATTTTGCTCCTATTATTTCAATCGACTAGGCTTCTGCCTTGTCTTCTTGTGCTTCTTCACCACGTTTTCTTCTAGATGAAACACGTGTATTATCTTTATTTGATGCTTTTTTAGTTTTGATGTTTTGATCAGCTTTTTCGCCGGGCATTAAATCACCTTTGAACACCCAAACTTTAACGCCGATTTTACCCATTACGGTATCAGCTTCAGCAAAACCGTATTGAACGTCTGCTCTTAAAGTTTGTAGAGGAATTCTGCCTTCTTTAGCCCATTCGCTTCTTGCAATTTCAGCACCGCCTAAACGACCTGAAACCATAACTTTAATACCTTGAACGCCTGCACGCATTGTTCTTTGCATTGCTTGTTTCATTGCACGTCTGAATGCGATACGTTTTTCAAGTTGAAGTGCTATATTTTCAGCAACCAACTGAGCGTCAACGTCTATTCTTGCAACTTCGACAACATCAATAGAAACATTATTGTTTTTGATTAACTTTTGAACTGCAACTCTTAGGTCATCAATACCTTGACCGCCACGGCCAACTACTATACCAGGCTTTGCAGTAACAACAGTAATGTTAACATTCTGTGCTTTTCTTGCAATATTAATACGAGAAACGCCTGCTGTGTATAATTTTTTCTTTACGAATTTTCTGATTTTAGCGTCTTCAGCGATAAATTCTGCATATTTCTTTTTATTAGCAAACCAAGTGCTTACCCAAGGTTCGATTATACCTATTCTAAATCCGGTTGGATGTGTCTTCTGTCCCAAAGTTCTTCTCCTAGTTTCTTGTTAACTTAACTGTTAAATGTG
>CALVAY010000020.1 GCA_944325665.1 Candidatus Gastranaerophilales bacterium | reverse complement strand
GTACGGTTTGTGCTCTGTGCCAAGCTCCTCGCTTGCCACATTCGCACTTCACACACCAAAGGCTCACTCGTTCTCAAGCAGTGCAGTCGCACTAGCTTTCGAACTTCGTTCAGGTACGGTTACGCCCTGTCGGCAAGGCTCATCGCCTTCCCGTCTGGGCTTCACACACCAAAGCCCTCGCCTTCGCTTGCTAAGCTTACGCTAAGCTCGCTCGACTCGCGCAATAAAAAAGCGAGCCGACCAAACATTTTGAACCCGTCCAAAAATCTTTTATCGCAACCCCGAATATAGATGACAGGTAGTTTCATCGACTCACCTCTTATATATTACACTATTTTCAAAGGCATTTTATCGCCCATAGTGATTAACACTTTATAACTATTTTTGAAAATTTTCGTACAAATCACACAAAATATAATTTGCCATAAGCAAACCTGAAATCGCAGGCACAACGGGGGTTGAAGAGGGGGTAAACTTCGAAAAGACAATTTCCTCCCCATTCTTTTTAACTATTTTTTCCGTATTTTTTACTTTTTGCCTTGATTTTGGTGCTTCATCAGACCAACAAATCGGCATGCCATCTTTTATTCCTGCCTTTTGCAAATTTGAAATTACACTTTTAACAAAAGAACACTTACTCTTAACATCCGATAAATCGCTCACTTTAAGCCTTGACCCGTCGAGTCTGTTACCTGCACCTAGCGAAGTTATTACCTTAATTTTATTGTCATAACAATACTTTAGAAGGGAAATTTTAGAGCGCATTGAATCAATTGCATCTACAACAAAATCGGGCTTGTTTTTAAAAATTTCATCATTTAAAGCTTCATCATAAAAATCATCAAATACTTCCAAATACAAATCGGGGTTAATATCCAGCAGTCTTTCCTTAAAAACTTGCGCTTTTTTTAAGCCGATTGTAGAATTTAGTGCAATAATTTGTCTGTTAATATTAGTCTTTGAAACCGTATCAAAATCAACAATAGTGAGCCTTCCAACACCCGAGCGGGCCAAAGCTTCAAGGGCGTAACCACCCACACCGCCAAGACCGAAAACAATAATATATGTTTTTGATAAAAAATCCTGAAAGTCTTTACCCCAGTACATTTCGCTTCTTAGAGAAAAACTATCCATCAGCCTTTTACAGCTCCTTCATTTTGCCCTGAAATAAAATATTTCTGAAGGGATAAGAAGAAAACGACAATCGGAACAATTGAGATAATTGAACCTGCCGCAATGAGCCTGTAATTGGCGCTAAAAGCACCTTGTAAGTTATTAATACCAACAGGCAAAGTAAAAAGTTTTTCATTTGTCAAAACAATGCTCGGCCACAAAAACTCGCCCCAGCTACCAATAAAGGTAAAAATAGCCAGAACTGCCAAAGAGGGTTTAATCATAGGTAAAAGAATTTTTGTAAAAATCTGCCAAGAATTACATCCGTCAATTACCGCACTTTCTTCAAGCTCTTTTGGAATAGCTAAAAATGCTTGTCTTAAAAGGAAAATACCGAAAGCATTAACCGCAAAAGGCAGAATAAGTCCTAAATATCCCTGAACCAAACCTGCCGAATCAATTAAATTAAGCTTTAGGGTAATTATATAAATCGGCAGCATAATTGCCTGAAAAGGAACCATTATAGTCGATAAAACAGCAAAAAACACTGTCTTTTTGCCGAAAAACTCCATTCTTGCAAGAGGATAAGCAGCCATAGCCGAAAATAAAAGGTTTAAAACAACCGTAAAAGCAGCAACAATAAAGCTGTTTATGACATATCCTATAATCGGAACAAGTCTTAAAACCTCTTTAAAGTTGGATAAAGTAGGGTCGGAAGGTAAAAGTTGCGGCGGATATTGAAAAATATTCTCACCTGCACCCTTAAGAGCGGTTGAAAATAGCCACAAAAAGGGGAGTAAGGACAAAACACAGACTATAATTAATGTTAGATGAGCAAATGAGCCCCTGAAGAAATTTTTAATCATAGACCGTATTTCTTCCTTTCAAAGACAAAAATATTTACCATTGAGAAAATCATAACCACAAGCAAAAGTACAACTGCGGCAGCAGAAGCTATACCAAGGTCAAGATTTTCAAAAGCTCTTTCGTAAATATAGTAAACGATAGTTTTTGTTGAATCCAAAGGGCCGCCGTGGGTCATAACATATATTTCAACAAACACCTTAAGGGCAGATATTGAGCTTATTGTTGTAACAAGGGCAAGTGTAGGCATGATATGAGGCAAAGTAACATTAATGTGCTTGGCCCAGGAATCAGTCCCGTCGATTTCTGCCGCCTCGTATAAATCCTTGGGCACACTCATAAGAGCTGCAAGATATATCATCATATAATATCCTACCCCCTTAAATATTGTAACAAGAGCAACAGAGAACATTGCAAACCTTGGGTCAGAAAGCCAGCCTATCGGATGAAAATGTATAAGCTCAAGAAAATAATTAAGAAGTCCCTCGGGGGCATAAAGCCATTTAAAGGCAATCGCCACAACGACAATTGATACAACAACGGGAAGATATATTATAAGCTTATAAAAAGTTTTAAATCTTATTTTTGTATTGAGTAGAATTGCCAAAAATAAAGGGAAAATTACCAAAAAAGGAACACACAAAACAAGAAAATAAAATGTGTTCAAAATTGTTTTTATAAAAAGCGGATTTTTAAGCAAATAAACATAATTAGCCCAAGCGGCGAATTGCGGATTGTATATGTCTTTTGAATAATCAAAAAAGCTTAGATATATCGTTTGAAAAAACGGTACAAAAAAGAATATGCCCAAAATAACAAAAGCGGGAATTAAAAAGAAATAAGGTGTTAATTTTAATAAAAAACTCATCCACTAAATAATATATGAACGAGAAAAAAAATTCAAATAGTGTACAAAAAATGTAAAAAATATGTTAAAATATCTAAGAAGGCAGTTGTTAGTGAAGCAATATTTTTTATGTTTCGGTTTTGTATATGCGAAGGAGATTGTGCATGATTGAACCAATCAAAATGAAACCTCAAAACAATTTAAATTTTAAAGGTGTTACAGCCCAAAAAGATCCGCTTAACGCAAGAAACGCTTATCAAACAGTTTTAAACGAAAATGAAGGCGTGCTTTACAAAGAGGCTGTTAAACTTCAAAAGCATGACCCGAGCATACTGGGTAAAAACCTTGATTTAAGAGGTTAATTAACTAAGTTTATAGAAAAGCACCTTGAGTGCTTTTTTTATTGTTGAAAAATTAAAAGAAAAAATAACTTTAAAAATTAATCTCCTTGTATTCAAGGGGTTAATTTCAGAAGCAAAATAAGAATAATTTTTAAGCAAAAAATTAAGCGTATCAACTCTTACAGACTTATTTGTCGCAATGATTTTATCTACCGTCGGGGATTTTAGGTATCTGAAATCCCCTAAAAGTGCATTTGTACCATAGGAATTAGTTTTGTGTCTTCTGTATGCAAAAACAGGTATATCAACATTTGCGCTTGAGCCTATCAACTGCAAAAAAGAAAAGATAAATTTATCTGCACCTGTTTTGTAATTTTTTGAATTGTCAAATTTGAGCAAAAACTCTAACGCACTTCTTCGCATCATAGCCGAAGTAGAAGGATTCCACAGCCACGTTGCAAAAGGATATTTTTTATTTGAAAGATATTTTATGCCAAATTTATTAAAATCTAAACTAAAAATTTCATCAGGGGAAGATATTTGATATTGGGCGTCTTTATTTTCAAAAGTTGGCGTTGCCATTGAATTTAGAGCATGCATTGTAGAATTTTCATCAATTTCCAACTGTGCACCGCTCACAAAGGAAACATTTAATTTCATATGGGCCTGCAAAAGCACCGAAAGATAGTCTTTGCACAAAATATCATCTGCATCTACCATGCAAACAAATTCGCCCGATGAAACCTTAAGACCCTCAATAAAAGATGCCATTTGCCCAATATTCTCTTTTGTTTCAATTATTTTAATATCTCTGCATGAGAAAAAACGAGAAAATTTATCCCTGTTTTTAAAGTTTTTTTCAATGATTTCTTTTGTTTGTGCATCTGAAAAATCGTCAACAAGTATAATTTCATAGTTTTTATACGTTTGCTGTTCAATACTTTCAATGCACTCCGGCAAATATTTACCCAGATTATGACAAGTTATAATTAGGCTTACTAAGGGTTCCTTGAGTTTTAGCATAGAAAAATATTAGCACAATTAAGGAATTTTAAGCAAATTTTAAAAAATAATCAAACAAGTATTGATTATTTTTTTTGTGTTTGGTAGTATAAATTTTGTCGAGAGATTTCGACGAGTTGAAAATTTAATATAGGGGATTAGCTCAGTCCCGTAAAGTGTTAGCTTTACAAAGCTTGTATAAGCACCGTGGGTGCTCTACCAAGCGGGCAAGTTGAAAATTTAATATGGGGGATTAGCTCAGTTGGTAGAGCACCTGCTTTGCACGCAGGGGGTCAGGAGTTCGAGCCTCCTATCCTCCAAAATTTAATCAAAGAGCCCTAGGCTCTTTTTTTGTTGCTAAAATTCTATCTAATATACCTTAAACTACAATGTTTTTATTTACCATTGTGTTATATTCAATAAAAAAAGGTGGTGAAAATGAAATTATCAGGAATCAATTCAAAGGGTGAAGAAAAGTTATTTGACTTAGACGAATTCTTGGGTCAAAGGGTTGTTTTATACTTTTACCCAAAAGACAACACATCCGGTTGCACACAAGAAGCTTGCGACTTTAGGGACAATTTAAACCGCATAACAAAATATGCAACCC
The DNA here is from genome assembly GCA_944325665.1 of Candidatus Gastranaerophilales bacterium. Classification (GTDB taxonomy): domain Bacteria; phylum Cyanobacteriota; class Vampirovibrionia; order Gastranaerophilales; family Gastranaerophilaceae; genus Galligastranaerophilus. The sequence goes on along the minus strand of CALVAY010000020.1, from coordinate 14,365 downwards.
TAATCGGCGTTAGCCCTGATAGCATAAAAAGTCATAAATCTTTTATGGAAAAACAAGATTTAAACTTTATTTTACTGTCGGATGACGAGCATCTTTTGGCGCAAAAATATGAGGTTTGGAAAGAAAAATCAATGTATGGCAGAAAATACATGGGAATTGAACGCTCAACTTTTGTGCTTGACGAAAAAGGCAACATCGAAAAGCAATGGCGCAATGTTAAAGTGAAAGGCCATGTGGATGATGTAATCGAGTACTTAACAAAATAGGCTATGTGCCTATTTTGTGTACTCTTACAAAGTTTGTTCTGCCGCTTATAAGATTTGGGGTAGAGCCTGTTATAACAACATAATCTCCCTTTTTAAGTCCGACTTCATTTATTAAAAATTGGTCAATTTTTATAAATAAATCATCATCCAAAGCGACATCCCATTTTTTGAAAAACGGACGAACACCCCATGCGATAGACATTTTACGGCAAGTCTTCTCAAGGTCTGAAACAAGAATAATCGGAACAGAGGGTTTGAGTTTTGACATTAATCTTGTTGAATAACCAAAATGAGAAAAGCTTAAAACAGCCTTTGCATTAACATATTTAAGCATTTTATCCGCACCGAAAACTATCGCCTGACGAGTTAGAGCGGAATCTTCAGACATTTCAAAATCTTTATCAAACTTGTAAAACTCACTGTTTTCAGTTTCTTGAGCAATTTTAGACATAGTCTTAACCGCCTCTGTTGCATACTTGCCGACAGAGGTTTCGCCTGACAACATAACAGCGTCCGCACCGTCGATAATAGCGTTTGCAACGTCAGATACCTCTGCTCTTGTCGGTATAGGTTCATTTATCATAGACTCAAGCATTTGAGTTGCAACAATAACCGGTTTCTTTTGTTTTGTACATTCGCTTATAATAAGCTTTTGACAAACAGGAACTTCAACAGGCGAAAGCTCAATGCCTAAATCCCCTCTTGCAACCATAATGCAGTCTGCGACAGATATTATATCTTTTAAGTTTTCAATAGCTTCAGGCTTTTCAAGCTTTGCAATTACCGGAATATTTGAATTAAAGTCGTTAATATATTTTTTTGCAAGAAGCACGTCTTCTTTTTTGCGTACAAAAGAAAGAGCAATAAAATCCGCTTCCATATCTACCGCAAATTTAATATATTCAACATCTTTTTGAGTTACCGCTTCAAGACTGGCTGTTGAGCCGGGGATATTTAATCCCTTTCTTGATTTTAAAACTCCGCCGTTAATGATTTTAGCTAAAACTTTATCATCTTTAACGTCAATAACCTCTGCTGAAATTTTGCCGTCATCAAGAAGAATTTTACTTCCCTTTTTAACATCTTCAGCTATGCCTTCGTAATCAACAGGGATAATACCTTCCACCTCTTGATTAGCCATATGCTTAAATGTAACTTCATCACCTTCATTGAGTGTAATTTCGGACTTTAAATTTCCTACGCGAATTTTAGGCCCTTGAAGGTCAATCATAATTGCGCAGTAAATATCAAGTTCTTTACTTACCTGTCTTATCAGGTTAAATTTTTCCCTATGCTCCTCCATGGTTCCATGAGAAGTATTTAGTCGAAAAACATTTGCACCCGCTTTCAAAAGTTCTTTGATTGATTTTTTATCCCCAACTGCAGGACCTATTGTCGCTACTATTTTTGTTCTTTTATTAAAATCTGATTTCATAAATACTCCTATATGCAAAAAACGTTTAGTTTAATGCTAACATAAACAAAATATCTGCCAAGACAAAAATATTTGTAATATAATCAGAATATATGAACACTGTTAAAATCAACTTTTTGGGTTTTTGGGATAATTTCGATAAAAATAATAACAAAATTACGCAGGCTTTAAAGAAAAACTTTAAAGTTCAAATTTCAAACAATCCTGATTTTGTATTCTATACATTTTGGCCAAAAGGAAGCTGTCCTTACGGCGAGCACGTTAAAATATTTTATTCATATGAACCGTATGAAATAGAAATTGATGATTACAACTATCTTATAACTTGCAGAAAAGATTTTTATCCAAATTCGGATAAAATCCTGACTTATCATCCAATACCCGGATTAAATATTTTTCAAAAGCAAAAAATTTCAACAAAACTTACAAAAAGAAAATTTTGCAATTTTGTGTACTCCAATACAATTTTTGGCGAAAATGCAAAAAGAAGAATTGAATTTTGCAAGGAATTATCTAAATACAAACCTGTTGATTGCCCGGGACAAGTTCTGAATAACATGAAGCACGCTATTTCAAGCAGGAATGGAAATTGGGAGAAAGGGAAGTTAGATTTCATAAGAAATTACAAGTTTACAATAGCCTTTGAAAATCATATTCTTAACGGCTATTCAACCGAAAAACTGTACCACCCGCTCTTGGTAAAATCAGTCCCAATCTACTCGGGAGATCCGAACATTAAAAACTATTACAACAATAAAGCTTTTATTAATGTTGACGATTATAAAAGCTGGGATGATGCAATTGAGTACATTGTAAAATTGGATAATGACGACGAACTTTATATGCAAATGATTAAAGAAATGCCGATTGCGGAAGAATTTGACTACGACAAAAAACTGAAAGAATTTTTATACAAAATAGTAAAAGCGGGGAATAATCATCTCACAAGATGCAACAGATTAGTATTTTAAATCTGCTAAAGTACCTTTAAAATTTTCTCAAGGGTAATGACTTTATTGTTATTTTATTCGGTAATATGATTATTATGCCAAGAATAATCAGAAATACTCTGTTAAACTACACTCCTGATAAGTTTGAAATCGAAGACAAAGTTAAAAGGGAAAGAATTTTTGAATTTAACAAAGGTAGTGTTCAAAAAGGAAGTGTTATTTACCTGATTGAAAGAGAAATTCGGCTAAGAGACAACTTTGCTCTGCAATTTGCACTTGAGCAATCTAAAAAATATCATCTGCCGCTTAAGATTATTCACAGAAAAATTAACTGTGAGGTTAAAAACAAACGAGATTTTATTTTAAGGCAAATTAAAAATACGCAGAAAAACTTTAAAGACAACGGCCTTGATTTTGTTATCTTCAGCGGGGATAAACAAGAGCTTTTTGAATACTTAAAAAATAAAACTGCAATTTTAATAATTGATTTTAACCCGATTGAAAACAGGAAATATTTAAAAAGCGCACCTTTTAAAATTTATGAAATAGACGGGCACAATATTATTCCTGCAAGATTTTTATCCGATAAGCAAGAATACGGCGCTTCAACCATAAGAAGAAAAATCTATTTAAATATCTACCCTTTTTTAAACGAGTATAAAAATATTTTCAGCGCTAAAACAGAGGCAGAGCTTGCCCTTAGGGGCTTTATTGAAAACAAGCTTGATTTTTATGCTCAATATAAAAACGACCCGACAAAAAATACAACATCAACTCTTTCAAAATATCTTAACCTGGGTTTTATTTCTTCTCAAAGAGTTGCTCTTGAAGTTATAAAATCAAACACTAAAAGAGAGAATAAAGAGGCGTATCTTGAAGAATTAATTACAAGAAAAGAGCTTGCGGATAATTTTTGCCTGTATTGTAAAAATTTTAAAAGCCTGAATTGTGCATCTAAATGGGCAAAAGAAACGCTTGAAAAGCATAAATATGACCTAAGACAGTATGTATATTCAAAAGAAGAATTTGAAAACTCAAAAACTCACGACCCGCTTTGGAATGCAGCACAAATACAATTAAGAAAAGAAGGTACAATTGACGGGTATTTAAGAATGTATTGGGCTAAACAAATTTTAAAGTGGAGTATAAGCCCAAATGAAGCACTTAAAATTGCAATATATTTAAATGATAAATATGCCTATGATGCCCCAAGTGCAAACGGGTATTTAGGAATTTTGTGGTCAATATTCGGGGTTAGCGACAGAGCGTTTATCGAAAAAGATGTAATCGGCAAAATACGAGATATGACGTATAACGGTGCAAAAGCGAAATTTAATATTGAAGAATATATAAAAAATTATAAATAACTTTTAATGTTACAATAAAACTTAAGAATGGATGGCAGGTTATGGAAATAGAAAAAATATCATTAGTTGAGCACATAGTTAATAAAAATTACAACAATAACATTAAAACACCAAAGGTTACCGTTGTAACAATTACTTATAATTTGGTAAAAAACAAAAGAGAAGATTTCTTTAGGCAGTGCGTAAATTCCGTTTACAATCAAACATATAAAAATATCGAGCATGTAATAATAGACGGTGCATCAGATGACGGCACTTTGGAGCTAATTAAAGAAGTTGCACCAAATTCAAAAGTATTTTCCGAACCCGACAAAGGTATTTATGATGCGTTTAACAAGGGTATTATGAAAGCACAGGGAGAATACATTGCTTTTTTAAATTCTGATGATTATTACACCGATGAATACTCGATAGAAGAGTCGATTAAATATCTAACAGTGTCAGATGCTGATTTTTCTTACTCGAAAGCATATTTTGTAGATAGCAAAAACAATCTTAAACAGTGTTTTGTGCCTAATATTGAATTATTTTTTGTAAGAATGCCATTTTGTCATCAAACCATGATAGCTAAAAAACAAGCTCTGCTTGATGTTAATATGTTTGATTTAGCATACAAATCTGCAAGTGACTATGAATTAATTTTAAAATTAATGTTAAACGGTGCCACTTGTGTTGAAATTCCAAGAACTGTTGCAAATTTCAGATATGGGGGCGTATCTATTGAGCAAAGTGAATACAGCACTGATGAGTGCCGACAAATACTGAAAAAATATTTTGGAAAATTTTTACCGGACAAAACAGCAATTGATAATTTTCTAAAACAACTGCTTATACCAAAAGGTATTATTAACACAATTGCCGAATCTAGGACAGACAAGAACTTTTTAAAAAGAGTTTATGATTTTTTAAGTGAAAATTCTAAGGAACTTGGGCAATACTGGCTGGTAAATGAAGCGCATACATTAATAAAAGCACCAAGAAAAGTGAAATTCTTTTTTATACCAATTTTTGAGATATTAGAAAATTCCAACTATGCAAAATTTTATCTGTTTAAATATATAAACATTTTCAGCGTCATAAGAGATAAATACGATTTGCATTTCCAAATTTTAAATTTAAACATTTTTTCAATCAGAAGAAGAATCAATGAAAAAGCTTTCTATATTTTCAATATTCCAATAATAAAAATATATTAATATTTAAACTACTATAATCTTAGTATCCTAAATACAATATATGTATGATAAAAAAATAAATCTTTAAAGTTAGAATAAAAACCCAATCTGACAGATGGGCTAAAAGACATATTAATCGAGGCTTTAGGATGAAACCTGTTTTTTCATATATATCAATAGTATTGACACTATTTTTAACAAATTTATGCTCTTTTGCAAATGAAAATTTAGAAATTTTACCTCTGCCTGAAATAAAAAATGAAAAAACGGCATATCTGTCTGAAACAAATATAATCCCCAAAAAAACAGCGGAAAAAGAGGAGGATAAGATTAAACAAGCCCTAGGCGAGCTTGAACTTGAAGTATTAAAGCTTAACAAAGGAAGAAAGTTCTTGGTTATATCCTCTCAAAACCTCTCTGACAGCGATAAATACGGAATTCCTGTTTCTTTTGAAAGCGTTCATAAGGAATATATTCTATCTGACAATAAACCCTCTAAAGTTGTATTTAAAGGAATTATTGAAAAGACACAAGGGCCAAGATTTGCGGGCAAAAGCGGAAGCGTTAAAATAAAGCTTGAAAAAATCACCATAGACTCAATAACATATCCTGTGTCAGCCATAATATCGAAAATTAACGACAAAAGCGTTTTCTTTAATACCCTAAACTCGGCTCCTTGTTACCTCTCAAACCTTGCCCTAACGGCAAATCAGGGCGTTATGAATAATTCCATTAAAGACCCTTGTACAAATGAAATATGCACAGTTAACACCCTTGCAAGACCCTTAATATTCTTAGGTGCAGCAGGAGTCGGGCTGGCTGACCTTTTAATTTCACCCATTGCCGCACTAAAACTTAAGGGTGATAATACAAACATCCCAAAAAACACTTACTTCGAAATTAAATTGGATGAAGAATTACACATTTTAGATATTTAACTAACAACCCATTAACCCCAAACGCCCAATTGACAAAATGCCTTTAAGTATTATTTTAAAAGCATAAAGAGGTGAAAAATGAGCGAAGAAAATAAAAATATAAATGAAGGCAAAGTTAAAAATGTTATTGCGGTTGTAAGCGGAAAAGGCGGAGTAGGAAAATCTCTTGTAACTTCACTTTTAGCTTCACGTATGCAAAAAGACGGCTATAAAACAGGTATTTTAGACGCCGACATTACGGGGCCTTCTATCCCAAAAATGTTTGGGCTAAAAGAAATTTTAAAAGGGGACGGGAAATATATGTTCCCCGCTCAGGCAAAAAACGGCACAAAAGTCGTTTCTCTTAATCTGCTCTTAGAAGACGAGGAAGAACCGGTAATCTGGAGAGGGCCTATAATTAGCAATATTGTAAGGCAATTTTGGGAAGAAACCAATTGGGGTGAATTGGATTACCTTTTTGTTGATATGCCCCCCGGTACAGGTGATGTTGCTCTTACGGTCTTTCAAACACTTCCGATTAAAGGCATAGTTGTTGTTACATCTGCTCAAGAGCTTGTTTCGATGATTGTACAAAAAGCTCTTAATATGGCATTAAAGATGAATATACCAATCTTGGGACTTGTAGAAAACTTTAGTTATGCAACTTGCCCCAAGTGCGATGAAAAAATATATCTTTTCGGACAAGGTAAAACCGAACTTGCAGCAGAAAAAAATAATTTAAAAGTTCTCGAAAACATTCCGATTGACCCTAAAATTTCAGAGCTTGCAGACAAAGGCGAAATTTATAACTACGAAAGCGAATTATTCAAAGACGCCAAAAGTTTCCTTTTGCCTTAATTGACACAAAGCACAAATTCCTCTAAGATACAGTTATAAATAGATTTTATAGTATTTTTGAGGATTTATGGCGCTAAAGGCAAATAAAAAACAACAGGAATGTATAGATAATATTGAAGGCAAATACCTTGTTTTGGCTGGCCCCGGAACAGGTAAGACTTTTAGTGTCATCCAAAGAATAAAAAATATGATAAACAAAGGGATTGAACCTAAAAAAATCCTTTGTTTAACGTTTTCTGATGCTGCTGCGGGCGAGATGAAATCAAGACTTGAAAAAGAGCTTGACGTATTGGCGATTGACGTCAATATATTTACTTATCACAGCTTTTGTCTTCAGATTATAGAGGATAATATTGAAGAATTTGAACTTGCCGACAATTTGAAATTAATCTCGGAAGCTACCTCAAGAGAACTTGTTAAAGAATGTATTGAGGAATACTCTCCAAAAGCTTTTAGGACAAAGAGAAATGACCCGTATTATTTTATTAAAACAATCAAATGGCAAATAGAAGAAATAAAAAAATACAGGCTAAACAAGGAAGAATACGTTAAAAATATTGAAGAAAACCCCGACTTTAAGCCCGCGCTTGTTGAATTAGAAAAAGAGCTTAAAAAAAGGCAGGAAAACGGCGGCAAAATTGAACCCATTGAAGGAAAAATCGAAAAGCAAAAGGATAAAATCGCAAAAGCTTATGAGCTTTGGGATATTTATGAGCTTTATACAAAAAAAATGCAAGAGCTTAAATATATCGACTTTAACGATATGATTTCTTTTGTACTTGAAAAGTTTGAACAAGATGCGGAATTTTTAGACAAAATTGCAAACAACTACGAATATATTTTGGTTGATGAATACCAAGATACCAATAAATCTCAAAACGACATTGTATTCTATCTTACAAAAGCTCAACAAAAGCAAAATGTCTTTATAGTCGGGGACGATGACCAGATAATTTACACCTTCCAAGGTGCAAGACAAGACACAATCGAGAGATTTTTAAGAAATTTTCCTGACACAAAAGTCATTTGTTTTGATGAAAATATGCGCTCCACGCAAAATATTTTAGACTGCGCAAGAGAAATATCAAAGCAGGATAATAAAAGACTGGAAGTCCAAGAGGAATTTAAAAAATACAACATAAACAAAGACTTAATTTCAAAAAATCCGAATTTAGCTCAAAAAAATACAAAAGTCAGATGCTACAAATACGTTGATGTTGAACAGGAATACAGAGAAATAACAAACGAGATAGAAGCCATAATCAACAGCGACATTTGCCCCAAGGATAATGAAGGAGTAAAAAAGTTAAACGAAATTGCAATTTTAACAAGGACAAACGGAGAGCTTGAAGTCTTTTCGCAACTTTTAAAAGAGAAAAATATACCTTATGAATTAAAAGAAGGGAAAAGTATTTTTAGCATTAAATCTTCAATAATTTTTTACTACTATCTTCAAATACTTGTAAATCCCGAGCTTTACTTTGACAGAATTTTAAGATACCTTCTTGCAAAGCCCTTTAGCATTCATCCGCAAGATTATCAAACCCTTTTTGATGAATTTTCAAAATTCAAATACCCATACAATTCAATCGATGAAATAAATTATGATAATTTTATCGAAGGGGATAAAATTAAGAACTTTTTTGAAACTTATAAATATCTAAAAGATTATAAAGACTGCGAAAGCCTGAGAAACGTGCTGCTTGAAGTCGGTTTAAAAACGGGAATTTTTAAGTATTATTTTAACTGCGAAATAAATAAAAGCGAAAATATTGCAGGTCTTAAGAAAATAATCGATGAGGGCTGTTCTTTGGGGGAAATTAACAAGTCAATCAGTCTTGAGGACTTTGTAAATTACCTCAATTTTTCACTTGAAGACGATATAGACATAAAAACAGATAAAGCACCTCTGCCTCAAAATGCTATCCAGCTTTTAACCTATTACGGCGCAAAGGGGCGTGAATTTGAATTTGTATTTATGCCCACACTTACAAAAGACAAATGGGAGAGCGATAATCACTCTCTTAGAGCGGCAATTCCTCTTTCAAAGGAAGAATACAAGGATGAGGATGAACTAAAGAGCATGAAGCTTGCCGACAGAATAAAAGTTATGTATGTCGGCATGACAAGGGCAAAGCACACCTTGAGGCTTTCTTATGTACAAACATCCGGCACAAAAAACAAAAAACCGAGCGAACTTATCTCAAAAATTCAAGATATGTTTGAAAAAGAAACAGAACCTTTTGAATATAGCGAAAATACATTTTGGGATGATACCGCAAAAGGGCTTTTAAAGCGTGAATGGGATTATAAAAAAGAGTTTAAAGATTTTATTGAAGCAAAATTAAAAACCCTGAATTATTCACCAAGTTCAATTAATACTTATCTTGCCTGTCCAAGACAGTATCTTTACAATTTTATTTTAGATTTAAAAACAAGAAGCACGGGGCAAGACGCTGCACAGTTTGGTACAGCCGTGCATAGTGCCTTAAGGTATATGGTTGATTACGCTCTTAAAAATGCAAAATATCCCAAAAAAGAAGAGTTTTTGGAAAAATTTGAACAAGCACTAAATTCTCTTGCACTAAGTGATTACGAAACAAGGGAAAACCTTTTAAAAAGAGGTCAAGACGCCCTTGAAATTTATTATAATCAACTTATAATTTGCCCGATTGAATACCTTTACCAAACAGAAATGCTTGTAGTAAGCGAGCTTTGCGGGTACAAATTTAAAGGCTACATAGATAGAGTTGATAAAAACAAAGACGGCACTTTTACAATAATTGACTATAAAACAGGAAGTGCAAAAACACAAAAAGAAATTTGCCCCGAGGGTAAGTATGAAAACTATTACAACCAAATCGGGCTTTATAAATATTATTTTGAAAAAACACAAAATGCCAAAGTAAAAGAGGTTCAGTTTGTTTTCCCTGAAGATTGCCAAAAAAATCTTACTTTAACTTTGGATGATGAAGATTGCAAGAAAATTGAGGAAAAATTTAAAAATACAATAGATGAAATTCAAAGCTGCAACTTTGAACCCAAGTATGATAAGGAAGTATGCAAATATTGCCCTTATAAAGACTTTTGCGATATGGAGATTATCTAAAAATGCAAGATGTTCTCTTGAGCATAATTACCCCTTGCCACAACATTAAATATTTTAATGAATTTTTAGCAAGCATAAAAAAACTTGATATAAATTTTGAGTTAATTGTCATTGATGATTTTCCAAATTCCAAAGAACTGGAGAAATTAAACCTTGAAGAAGAAAAATATACAATAATTAAAAATGAAAACAAAATTGGAGCAGGGCTTTCCAGAAACAAAGGAATTGAACAATCAAAAGGAAAATTTATCATCTTTGTTGACGCAGATGATATGATTCTTCCAAGGGCACTTAAAAATGCGGTAAGATTGGCAGATGATAATGATGTTGACATTTTATACTCCCCCTTAATTACACTGAAGCAAGAAAGAAAAACTTTTAGTAAAATTGGCTGTCCGGATAAAAAATATTGCGGGAAGATATATAACCCAAATGAAAATTTTGAATTCGCAGGGAATAATTTCAATATTTGCACAAGTCAGAACATATACAAAAGAAGCTTCATTCTTGAAAATAACTTATTTTTTCCCAACTTTAGGAGACTTGAAGATATAAGCTTTGTCAAAAAAGCTGTTTCGCTTGCCAAAAAAATTCTCCTTAATGAAAGCCCTATATTGATATATCGCGACCATAATAATTCTACAAAATACACCGAGGGCTACCCTGACTTTTTATTTTTAAACTACAAAGAACAGTATGATTTTTATATTAAAAATACCGAAAACAAGGTTTTCAGGCACTTCTTAACAGCAGAGCTTAACAATTTATTTATAGATTTTATGAAAAAAATAAAAACGAACTCCAAATATAATCTGAGGTTATATAAACAAATACATGACTTTTCCAAACAACTCGACCTGAGTTTTTTTGATAAAAAAGAGTTAAAAAAACAAAAGTTTTACCCAAAATACATACTTTTTAGAAGTCTTAACGGATACCAATTGATTATACTAAACTACACATACATCAAATTTAAAAAATTAGTGAATTTCTTGGATAAAACTTTTAAAACAAATTTAATTTCTTTATTTCAAAAAATAAAATTGTTATCAAGCTCTTAGTTTTCCATAAATTTTAAGTTTTCAGACACTCTAAAGGTAGTAGCAACACTGTTTTTGATGTCTTCAACAGTAAAATCGGGGTTAATTTCAACAAGCAAAAGTCCGTCTTTATCAACCTCAAAAACACATCTTTCGGTGATAATTAAATCCACTTCACCGCTTGCGGTAAGAGGAAGGTCGCACTTATCAACAATCTTCATTTGATTTTTTGACATATGCTCCATTGCGACAATAACTTTTTTTGAACCCACAACAAGATCCATAGAGCCGCCCATACCGGGAACAAGCTTATTGGGTATCATCCAGCTTGCAAGGTTGCCTTCTTTATCTACCTGTAAAGCCCCCAATACTGTGGCATCAATATGTCCGCCCCTCATTATGGTAAAAGCCATTTGAGTATCATAAAAACAACAACCGGGGGTAAGCTCAACGTAAGCTCCGCCTGCGTTTATAATTCTTTTGTCAGGTTTGTTACCTTGGTGCAATCTTCCCGCACCTAAAAGTCCGTTTTCTGACTGGAAAATTACCCTTGTTTCATCATCAACATAATTTGCAACTTCAGTGGGTAAACCTATCCCCAAAGTTACAACATCGCCTTTTTTAAACTCTTTTGCAGCTCTTTTTGCGATTATTTCTCTTATTTTTTCTTTTGATAATTCTTTTTTCACATCTGCTTCCAACAAAGGCATTAATTTTCCTCACGTTTTACAATGTAATCTATAAATAATCCCGGTATAACAACTTCATTAGGGTCGAGGCACTCTACAATCTCATCTGCTTGAACTATAACGGTATCGGCAGCGGTTGCCATAACCGTATTGAAGTTTCTTGTTGTACCATAAAATGAAACATTTCCGTACTTATCCGCTTTAGTGCCGTATATCAGTGCAAAGTCAGCTCCAAGAGGCTTTTCGAAAATAAACTTTTTACCGTCAACCTCAACGGTTTCTTTATGATCTTCTAAAATTGTTCCAAGCCCTGTTTGAGTGAGCACTCCGCCTAAGCCCGCACCTTTTGCTCTTATTTTTTCAACCAAAGTGCCCATTGGAACAAGTTCAACGTCAAGCTCTTTATTTTGCATTTGCCTTCCTGTTTCAGGGTTTGTGCCAATGTGTGCCGCAATTAGTTTTTTTGCAAGGCGATTAGTAATTAATTTACCTTTATCAACATCAGGATATGAAGTATCATTGCAAATCAAGGTTAAATTCTTTTTATTTTGCTCGACAAGTTCATCAATCAACTTATCAGGTGCACCGCAGCTTAAAAAACCGCCTATCATAATACTTGCACCGTCTTTTATTAAATTTATTGCCTCTTTTGCAGATACGAATTTTTTCATACATCCCCTTTTGTCATGGGATTTTACCATAAATTTTCTTATAACACAATTTGAGTGCCGACTATAATTTTATGTGAATCGTCCTTTGAATCGTTTTGGCAATAAACGTAGTTTAAAATCAGCTTTAGTGCTTGACCTTTTATATAATAATTTATACCTGCCGTGTATTCTCTTAAATTATTATGTGAAATAGTTCTATCGGGGTCAAATTCGTCGTATCTTGCAAGCAGTTCAAGTTTTTTTGTTAATTTATAAGCGGCAGTTACATAAAAACCTTGTGCTTTTTTGTTTGAAGGCCCGCTTCCGCCGTTTGAGCCATTGGAGTTCGCCCACTCTGCCCTTGTCCAAAATCTTTTGTATTCATAACTTAGTGCAGCACCTGTCATAAAATAATCAAGGGAATGCCTTCTGCCTGAGACCATACCGCCGCCTGCAACAACTTTTCCCCACTTGCCGTCGGTTTTACCCAGAGGTTTTAAATTTACCCAGCCGTCAAATTCAAAACCGGGGAAAAATTCATTAAAGAAAGTGTCAGAGCTGTATCCGCCAAAGTCATAATCAACAAGTGAGTAATCACCCCTTACCCTTAAACCGAATTTTCTGACATTGGCCAAATTTCTTGAAATTTGCGAACGGGCAACAAAGGGCAAAGTATAAGGAGATTGAGCGCCTTCATATCCGACTCCGGGACGGGAATTACCCAATAAAACATTATGATGAGGAATTCTGTTTGTTTCAAAATAAGCATCTTGTATAAACTGCTGGAAGAAACCTCTGGCGTGTGTCGGAGTAGGGTCTAACATTAAACGAAAGCCTTCTTTTCCGCCCCTAAATTTACCGTCAAAGATAATATTAATTAAAGCCATGTGATATTTTGTATCCGTATCACCGACTTGAGGTATAAGAGAGGTTATATCACCCTGAAAAGCAGCCCAAGTATGCAAACTCTCAAGAGGGCCTTTTTCAAACTTCATAGTCAACTGCTTTTTTAAAAGTTGAGAAGGAACATCCGTTCTTTCAATTTGAAGTTCAAAAACATCCCTTGGAGCTTTTATCATATTCGAAAGAAAAGTATCTTTCTCCTTTTGAATATTCTCGTCAAATTCCTCTTTTGTTTGTCCCGTAATTTTCTCAACAAAATTCTCTTCCAAATTTTCATCGGGCAAAATAACTTCCTCGATTGAATAAGACGGAATATTTGTACTTATTAAAATAAAAAATAATATCGCAAAAATCTTTTTCATAACCAAAAATTAAGGCGGCATTACACCGCCTTTAAATTGTTTTATTAGTCTTGTTGTTCTTTTTTGTCTGCTCTTAGGTATGCTGTCCAGAATAATAGAACAACAAACACAAACGCACCTACCATATTACCCAAAGTAACAGGCAAAAGGTTAGATAACAAGAAAGATTTAATATTAAGTGTTGCAAGTTGATCAGGAGTTAAGCCTGAAGCAAGAGCAACAGCCGGAGTTGCTTTTAAGAATAAACCGTTTGAGATAAAGTACATATTTGCAATACTGTGTTCATAGCCTGATGCAACGAATGTTGTAATCGGGAAAAATATTGCAAAAATCTTACCTATAACGTGGCGAGAAGATGAAGCCATCCAAATAGCAAGACATACAAGCCAGTTACATAAAATACCTCTTGTAAATGCTTCAACAAATGTTAGGTTTACTTTTGTGTATGCAGTTGTAAGACCCAAAACACCAAGCGCCTCATGAGAGTTATGAGAGCAACCCGTAAAGTAGATAATTGTTGCAAGTAATATTGAACCTACAAAGTTGCCAAGATAAACAATTGTCCAGTTGCGAAGAAGTTTAGCAAGGCTTGTTTTCTTTTCAATTACCGAAAAAGTCATCATAACGTTACCGGTAAAAAGTTC
>CALVAY010000019.1 GCA_944325665.1 Candidatus Gastranaerophilales bacterium | reverse complement strand
TCCGGACATCCAAAAAGGCAGGTTGCTTGGGAAAGCCAAGTGCGCGTGAGCGTGAGGACAGTGCCACAGAAAAGTAGGATGCTTGGTGAAGCCCTTATGTGCTTGCTTTAGCAAGTGCATAAGGCGTAACTTTAGATGAGCGACGTAGGATAATTGAGGCAGCGAGCTTGCCATTGCAAGCGAGCACTGCCGAAATACCCACAGGAGCAATCTTAATACTAAGCGATTGTGCAACGGCGGGGTAAGAGCCCACCGCTGAAGTCGTGAGGCTTCAGGCATGGTAAACCCCAATCGGATGCAAGTTTGAATTTGCAAGAAGAGTGCCTTTTCTCGTTTTGTTTTACAAAAATTGCATAAGAAAACGCATTAGACAGATGATTATCTGAAAAACAGAATCCGGCTTATTGCAGGCTTTTCACCTAAACCCCAAAATGCTTACACTATTTGTTTAGTGTTGCATTTTGGGGTTTAGGCTTAAGGATGTGAGAGCGTGGCGGCTGCGATGAGCAGGCGAACAGCTCGACACTGGACTGCGATACCAAAATGCTTACACTATTTGTTTAGTGTTGCATTTTGGGCTCATATTTCTTAAATTAAAAAACCGCCCATTTAGGGCGGTTAAATTTTTTACAGTGTATCTGAAACGATGTTTTTAATTTGCGGATCAGCCTTTAGAGTATTATATTCGTTTTTAATTCTTGCGATAAAGGCTTTTGTTTCTTTAAAAGGCGGCACGCCTTTGTATCTTGCAACGTTTCCGGGGCCCGCATTATAAGCTGCAAGAGCTAAATCCATTGACCCGTATTTTTTGTACATCATTTGATAATACATAATTCCGCCTTTAATGTTGTCATTTTGTACATGCGGATTTACGCCCAATCTGCGTGCAGTGTCAGGCATTAATTGAAACAGACCTACCGCACCTGATGGATTTTTTTTGTTTTGATTAAAATTAGATTCCAATTTAGCAATACTTAGCGCAACAAACGGGTCAACCCCCATTTTCTTTGCGGTTTCTACGATGGCCTTTTGGACTTCTTGTGGCGATTGGGCTGCGTTAGCTTTGTCTAATGAGCCGATAAATAGGCAAAAACACATTAGCAAAGTAGCCATTAGCTTTTTCGTCATGGTTTTAATCCTCATTATTCTCTTTTTTTTAAACAGGGTAAAAATCGAATTTGCTTACTTACTACACATACATTTCGCGAAACCGACATAACCCTAGTTTCAAGAATACTATACCGTAAAAATTAAATTTTGCAACCCCCCTAAAAGTACAAAAAACCTGAAAAGGCAAGCAGGTAAACAGTTACAGCCAATACTACAAATATAGAATTTATTAATATTTTGTGTAAATTTTGTTAAATTTTTAAACTTCTTGATTGTTTCAAAGATTTTTGATAGGATTTTAATATTGAATATTGATATTTGTTTTTTGGAGAAATGGCCGAGTGGCTGAAGGCGGCACCCTGCTAAGGTGTTATGTGGAGTAATCTGCATCGAGGGTTCGAATCCCTCTTTCTCCGAACTTTGAAAATTTCTCTGGGAGTCGGATGAGAATAATCTTTCCCAATTTTGTTTAAGTATTTTTTAGTGGTTTAGGTATATAAGGAGTGTTTATGAAAAAGTTATTAATTTCATTGTTTGCACTTGTTTTGGTTGCATCACCTTCTTTTGCTGCTACTTGGGTTGCGGCAGATAGAGTTGCGCCTGTGGGTAAACAAATTTTAGAGAAAAACAAACTGCCTTCAAATACGGTTTTTAAAGTTGTCAACGGCGCGGCTGATAATTCAAATACCGCTATGACAAATACAATCTACATTTCAAGCACAGATTTAACTTATGCGGGAAATGACCATGAGGTTGCGGCGGTCGTTGCAAATGAAATCGGACACATAATTAACGGAAAAGCCGCTAAGGATAAATTTAGAGATATAGCAAAAGCAGTTATAGCAACTAATTTGGGTGCAGATAACCCAATTTTAACCGCTTCTGAAAGTCCGTATTTAAAAAGTAAAACAAATCTTAAGGACAACATGGAAGCAGATATTACAGGCGTTGACTTGATGATTCAAGCGGGCTATAACCCTCTTGCAATGGTTGTTGTAATAACAAAAATGCCTTCAAACAGCACATTTGAAATTTTGCAAGGTAAACCCGCAAATTCTGAGCGCGCAATGAGTGTATTTAATTATTTAACTTATAACTATCCTTCTAAAATTAAAGCAGGATACGGTTGTCAGGAATACAGAAACTTTTTAGCTTATGCTGATCCGATTGTTCAGGAAAGAAATTCTAACAAGAAAAAACTTGAAAAATTTAATAAAGAACAAGAAAAAAATAAACAGCTAAGAGCCAAAAGAGTTGCGCAATACAGAAACACAGGCGGCTTAAGCGGCTGGGATGCTTCTTATATGATTTTGCAGACCTTAAGCGAACAAGGCGAAATATAAAAAAGCGGGGTTTAGCCCCGTTTTTTTATTCTTTATTAAGTCTTTGAGAGAGAATTTTTGTACAGTCTGAAATTTCTTTTAAATTATTTTCATCGGATAAGAAATTTAAAATTTCTTCTTTTTTGCCTCTTGTAACTTCAACACTAAACATTCTTGAGGTGTTTGGTATTTGTATGCCCATCTCCAAAATTCTTACTTTTGGTGTTTCCTTATTTGGAGAAGGTTTAATGTAAAGCGTATAATTTTGCCCGCTCGGCGAGCTGAATTCTTCTATAACTTCGCTAAAATTGCCCCACTCGCAGACTTCTCTTTGTGCTCTTGAATAAAGTTTTTCAACAGCTGTCCTTTGAGTGTTGTCGAAATTACTTTTTGTATTTCCTTGCATTTCTATTTTTCCGTTAATATTAAAAGGTATATGTCTTACGTTCATATTTTTCCCTATGCTGCTTTTGCCTGTTGTGTTTTTTGCTTAACTTGTTTTTTTAATTCATTAAGTGCGCTGATAGAAATTTTTTGCATTTCGTTTTTGTCTAAAATTCCGCCGAGATAGTCTTCAATTTCGGGCATTTGTGCGACTACCCCTAATTCTTGTCTTCTTGCAGCAAGGTAATAATCGCTTAAATATTCATTGTATCTGTCATAATTGTTGCCTAATTTTTTGAATATGGCTTTTATTTCATCGTAATCGCTTGCACTTACCGTGCTTTTGTTTCCTCTTATATCATAGGCTATATGTTCAACTTCTGCAAGCTCATCTACCAATTTACCTCTGTATTGAAGTTCTTCTAAAATACCGTCTTTTGTTACGATGTTCATTTGTGCAGCTGTGTAACCGCTGTCTTTGACGGCTTTTTTAGAATTTGAAACGGTTTCTATAATCATTTTTTTGCCGAAAAGATTGCCGCGTGCGTCTTGCAACTGTTCAATTCCGTCGATTGTTACGATTTTAAATTCGCTTTGCGAAGGATTATTTTTAGCTATTTGATACATTTTATTGTACCATTCGCCGTAGGCTTCTTTTATCATATCTACTTGAGCGTCGCTAAAGTATGTGATTCCGCCCTTTCCTGCGTAGTTATGAAGCTCTGTTACCCTTAGTTCGTCATTTGTAATGGCTGTGGCAATTTTCTTGGCAAAACTTCCGCTTTGCTCTTCTTGCATAACCTCAAGTACCGTTTTTTGTGCTTGATTAAATAATTCCCTTCTGTCGCTTGGAATTTCGCCCTGCGAGGTTAAAATGTGTTTTGTGAAGAGTTCGATTTCTTCTTCATCGCTTGTGAATTGCCCTATAATGCCTTTTAGTTGGCTTTTATCGATTGTAGATTTATCAATAATAAATCTTGTGCCGTGTGCATCGCCTATCATAAGGCTTGCGCTTGCTTCATCCGTCGGGAAGTCTGCTTTTAATCCCATAACTTTATTTTTTAATTTTGAAAAAACCGAGTCTTCGCCTTTTGCTCTTGCGCTAAAATCGCCAAAACCAAGTTTTGCTTTATAAACGCTATGTTCCGTATCGTATATTATCTCAGGTTCAAGTTCCAAAACATTTAAAATTTCTGTCATGGTTCTATTCATCGATGCGGCATCTGCGTATTCACCGGAAATATTTTTTGCTATTTGCCTTAGGGCTTGTTCGTATTCGGGGTTGTCAATCAAATTTATTGCCCCTTGAAGTCTTCTTAAAATGACTTCATCAGGCATGTCAGTCTTTTTGGTTAAACTTTTTAGAATACTTTTTGCTGCGGGATTTGAACTTTTTTGAAGATATTCAATTGCCGAATCTTTTGTTTCAAAGGTCAAAGCCCTTGTTAATGTGCTTGCTGCTTCATCGCTGCTTGCTGTTGCTGTTTTTGCAACTTGAGTCTCAACTCCTGTTTTTGTTGCAACTTGCGCTAAGTCAATATTATCTTGAGCCGTGTTTGAAATTTTTCTGCCTAAAAATGATGCTCCGCCAAAAACTAATCTTGTTGAGCCGCCAATTACAGGTGCTGCGATTAATCCGCCTAATGCACCGTTTATTGTATTATCTTTAATATCTTCAAATTTTCCTTCGCCAATTGCACGTGAAAAGCCGTCGGCAGCACCTGACAAGGCGCCGTCAACGGCCATATCTACGCCATAAGATAAAACTTTAGCACCAATTACTTTCGCGCTAAGTTTGCTTCCTTCCCTTGCCACATAGCTTGCTCCTTGTTTTGCAAGGAGATTGGCAATCATTCCCTTTCCTGTTGTTTTTACGGTATTTTCAACGACTTCTAAGCCCAAAGCTTTTGCTACACCTGTTCCTGCTGCGCCGCCTAAACCGTTTGATATAGGGGCTATTGCACCGTTGATTGAACCTGTTATTAAATCATATCCTAAATCTTTGAAATTGTACTCTCTGCCTGAAGCAAGCGCATCTGTACCTTTAATTAAAACTTTTGTGAGTGCACCTGCTGAGCCTGCAACTAAAAGTGAAGCTCCGCCTGTAACCGGTGCAAGTGCTGCTGCACCTACTGCTACAATACCGGAAACTATATCGCCAACAACGTCTGTTGACATTTTTTGACCGTTTTTATAGTTTTCAATAGCTTCTTTTGCTTCTTGTTCGCTTATTTCGCCGTTTTCATATTTTTCAATTTGTTCTTGAACGTTATCAGAACCGTTTTTCATATTAAAAACGTTTTTAATAAAGTCCCAGCCTTTGCCGATAAGGCCTTGTTCTTCTTTTATTTTGCCAAATTCTTCTCTAAGTTCACTTTTATCCTGTTTGCCTGTTGTAATTTGAACACTGTCAGTGCTATTTGTGTTAAAATCAAAGCCGCTTAGCTCTTTAGGCGCTGTTGTTGTGCTTTGTGCCTTTTTAACATATAGCTCAGGATTTATTGAATTTAGGGAATTTATACTCATATTTCTCTCTTAATGGGGTATATATATAAAGTATATCTTCTCTAAATAATTGCCTTTTTATTTAAAAATTGTTAAAAATATAAACTTCCTTATTCCTTGGTATATTGAATTAAGATTTTTGGTCAAAAACCTGTCTATTGCTAAGATTGGATAAATTTTTCCAAAGTAGCGTTTTTGTATTTTTACTGTTTCAAGTTTAATATTTTTCTTATTTTCTGGTCTTGAAGAAAAACCGTCAAAGCAATATGTGCTTGTCGGGAAGCCCAAGCTTTCAATTTTGGCCTTGTTTTCAACAACGCACTTTGTTGTAAATTCCCAATCTGCAAAGACCTTTAAAGTAGTGTCATATTGTGCTTTTTCAAACAATTCTTTTTTGTAGAATAAACTTTGATGACACATGCAATTTAGTGCAAAGTAATATTTGTGCTTGTAGCCCCTATATTGCTCAATTCTTTTGTTATTGTTATCTATAAATTGAGTTAAGCCAAAAACTATATCAGGATAGTTTAACTCTTGAATTTTCTTTATTGTATTTTCAATTACGAAATTATCGTACAAACAATCTCCTGCGTTTAAAAATAAAATATAATCGCCTTTTGCGAATTTTTGTGCCTTATTCATGGCATCGTAAATACCCTCATCTTTTTCTGATTTAAAAAAGGCGATATATTCTTTGTATTTTTCTATAACGTCAAGAGTGCCATCGGTTGAAACACCGTCTAATACGACAATTTCCCAGTCTTTTGAACTTTGATTTATTACGCTTTGAAAAGTTTTTTCTATGCAGTTTTCGGCGTTTTTGCACACCGTTATTATTGAAATTTTCATCTTAAAATCCTTAAGTGAATTATATCAAAAAAAACAGAATAAAAAAAAGCCGTCTAAAAGGCGGCTACTAGACTTGGGGAGGAGGTTTTGAGTAGGACTTTTATGTCCTTATGCTATGTTATTCGGTCTCGGTTTTAAAAACTTTAAACATATCATCCAAACGTATTAATTTTTGAAAAATGTTCAATATTTACAAGCATTTTGGTAAAATATCATTATGAGAAAATTTATTGCAATAATATTAATTTTATTTGTTGCCTTCTTAACCCTTGAATGCGATGCGGCAACAAAGAGAAAAAAACCCTTTAAAACAAAGACAAGAGTTGAAATTGAGGCAAAAGACGGCTTTTTGTTGGTTGGGGATTTATATTTTGCTCAACAAAGAAAACCTCCTCGCCCCCTTGTTGTTCTTTTGCATTCCTTTGGTACAAAAGGTACGGATTGGGGTACTTTGCCTGAGGATTTAAGATTAAAAAATTATAACGTTTTAGCTCTTGATTTAAGAGGACATGGCCGAAGTGTTAAAAACTCAAAATTGCAGTATAAATCAAGATTAAACTTTACAAAAGAAGATTGGTTAAAATATCCCGTTGATGTAATTGCAGCGCTGGAATTTGTTAAAAAGAATTATCCGAGAATAAATTCTGATGAAGTTTATATTGTAGGTGCCGATATTGGAGCAAATTCAGCAGTTTTGGCGGCTTCTGTTATGAAGGTAAAACCAATGAGAATGGTTTTGATTTCGCCATATATGACGCTTAAAAATTTAGATATAGGAAATACTATTCCCAAGCTAAACACAGTTCCTATGATGGTAATGGCATCTCGTGCGGATACTCTTTCTTATTCTCAAGCAGATATGATTTTTCGCCTGATTCATTCTCCTAAAATATTTAAAATATACCCTCAAGGCGGCTCGGGCAACGTATTATTAAAGAGAAATCCTTCTTCCTATACCGAAATTATAAATTATATTTCAGGCAAATAGATGATTTAAAATACTCAACATATGTATATAGTATTCATATACTGTGGGGAGTTTAGTATGGCAGGGAATTTAAAAAGTAAAATTGATATAGAAAAACAAGGCGGTTTAAGGGTAGTTAAGCCCCCTAAAACTAAGCCATACAGTGATATTGACCTGAATAACTGGAAACTTTATTCTCACATTAAAACAGGTACTCTGTGGGAGTTTGCTTCTCGTGATAAATCAAACGGGCACAGCTATGACTACCACGGTAACTACATCCCTCAAATTGCAACACAGCTTTTTGAACGTTTTACCAAAAAAGATGATGTTGTGCTTGATTTGTTTTTTGGCTCAGGTACATCAGGCATTGAGGCTCTTAATATGGGCAGAAGATGTATAGGCGTTGAGCTTAAAGAAGATATGGTAGATTATGTTTCAAAGAAATTTTCCAAACGCGAACTTGTATCTAAAATGAACATAATCTGTGCTGATAGTGCTTCAGAGCTTGCAAAGGAAAAAGTTGAGGCCCGTTTAGAGATTATGGGCAAAAAATCTGCTCAATTCCTTGTTTTGCATCCGCCTTATGATGACATTATAAAATTTTCAGACAGAAAAGAAGACCTTTCAAACTGTGCAACGACGGAAGAATTTTATGAACTGTTTAAAAAGGTTGCAAAAAACGGTTATGACCTGCTTGAAAAAGGCAGATTTGCAGCGCTTATTATAGGTGATAAATATGCAAACTCGCGCCACATAAACCTAAGCTTTGAATGTCAAAGACGCATGGAAGAGCTTGGTTTTATTACAAAAGCGGTAATTGTAAAAAACATCACCGGAAACGAAAGAGCAAAAGGAAAAACTGCAAACTTGTGGCGCTACCGTGCGCTTGCGGGTGGTTTTTATATTTTTGAACATGAATACATAATAATTCTTCAAAAAGTCTAAAAACTACATGCCAAGTCTTTTTAGTGCTTCTTGCTCAACTCTGTCCGCTCTTGAAATTGCGTTGGCAACTTCACTGTTAAGAGCCTCTTCTTCATTTGTTTTGCCGATTGTGCATTGAGATGAAGGGATGTAGGTTCTCTTTGGCTCAAGCGGGTCTTGCTCTTGTTGAGTTGCATCTTCAGCGTTTTCTTCTTTATCTTTTTTACCTAAGCCAAATAAATCCATTTTGCTTTGAGAAGGATTGTTGTTAATAGCGCTCATTTGGCTGTTTGGCTGTGATGTTAAAGGATTCTGCGGGTTTGGCGCAACCGTGCCTTGAGTAGTTTGTTGCGGTTTTACAATGTATTTTGAGTTTAAAATTTCAGGGTTATTATTTGTACTATCAATTTTAATTTCACCATTCAAATACTTTTTAAACAACTCGGGGTTATTTAAAATTTCTTGTGCAAATTTTGGATCATTTTGCATTTTTTGAATAATCTCAGGATGAGCGGCAAGTTTTTGCATTAACTCTTCTTCGCTCATATTCAAAGGATTATTTGCACCGTTATCTTGCACTTTTTCTTCTGTTTTATCTTCATCAAGGACAGATTTTGAAGGTCTGCCAAAGATAAGATGAGAAACTTTAGTAACACCTTTTGCAATAATAGGACCTACAACCATTGTACCTACTGCAAATCTTAAGACGGTACCAATTCCGGGACCTTTGATTTTATTTACAATGCCTCTAAATTTGTTGAATGCTCCTGCTGATAAGGATTTATCGGCATTATTAATAAACGGTTTAATTGTTTCTTCGTCAAGTCCTGTTGAGAAGAACTTACCAAGAGCTTTTAGCGGTTTATGATACCATTTGGAATCGCCTTTTAAGAAGTTTTTGATTGCGTCTTTTTCTTTTATGTAGTCTATGCTTGAAATAGTGCCTTTTGCAACTTTTTCGTTCAATTCTTTTATCATGTTGCGATACGTTTGAACGTTTGCTACTTGTTCGCTTGCGTTTTTAGCACCGTTAATTCCAATGTATTTTAAGCCGCCAATAGCATGTGAAGCCTTAACTTGGAAAGGTAAGGATAAGAAAAATCCAAAGTCATTTGCAATGTTTTCCGTGAAGGTGGACATTTTTTCGCCCTCAGGAGCATCCATTGCCTTTTTAATTGCTTGAGCAAAGATTGATGCTTGAATAACAATCATCAATTTACCGCCCGCACCGCCGTTAGTTAAGCCTTCAAGTGCTTTTAGGACTTGTTTTGGCATTGATTTACCGATATTTGTAGCTTGTTTTCCTAAAGCAGTGTCGGATAAAACAGCATTCAATTTATTTGCCATTTCTTTAAAAGAGCCTTTTCTCTTCAAGAATGGTATGTTTGGAATTGCGAATTTTTTACCTTTAAACAAATTATCAACGGAAACTGATATGTCGGATTTGCTCAGTCTTTGAACAAGTTCCTTAATTTTGTCCGAATTTACTTCGCAGTTTTTAAATAAGTCATCAATATAAGATAAAGCTTCTTCGCCGGTTTTGCCTTTGAAGTCCGCCATACCGTTAACCAAATTTAAAATATCATCACCATGACCGTTTTTTAAGTGATAACCAAGCATTGAAGATACGTCGGACATAACATATCCTGTTATACCTCTTGCTTGAGTTATTGCCATGGAGTTTTGAGGTCTTGTAGGTGTTTTTAGGGTTCTTAAAATTTTAGATTTATCGGTAATGTTTGAAACAAAGCTTCTGAATTTACTTTGATTTTTACCGATGTTTAATTTATTTGAAATTCCGTCAAATTTCTTACCTATTTTACCAAGCCAGCTGTTTTCCCAGTTCGCATTCAGTTTATTATTCAAATGTTGGCAAATTTGAGCAAATGCAAGCCAAAGTCCGCCCGTCATAGCGATTGTAACAGGCTCCATGTTAGCATTTTTTGCAGCTTTAACCGCAGTGTTTTCTCCGACACTTTCTCTTACGTCGTAATTTTGAACACTTGGCGGCAGCTTATCCCCAATATTTTGAGGAACTCTGTCTTTTATTGCTCCGTAATTCAGTTGTTGTTGGTAATTGCTTGAGATCATTACAGTTGTGCCTTGGCTTGTATATTATTATAAAAACAAAGTGTATGAAAAATTTGCCTTTTCTAAATTTTAAAAAGTAATATATTAGTACAATGCGGCGATATTTCAAATGTGTTATAATTTACAAAAATTAACTCGGAGATAAAATTGCAGATTGTAGTTTGCATAAAACAAGTACCTGACACGAATAATATTAAATGGACAAAAGAGAACAATCTTCAAAGGGAAGGTATGGTCTCTATTTTAAACCCGTGCGATAATTACGCACTTGAGGCTGCTTTTAAAATCAGAGAAAAGTTTAAAAATGCAAAAATAACGGCAATAACCATGGGGCCAAGTCAGGCAAAAAACGTTCTGAATTATGCTCTTGCAAGGGGCTGTGATGAGGCTGTTTTGCTCTGCGATAAAGCTTTTAGCGCTTCTGATACTCTTGCAACGGGAAGAGTAATTTCAAGCGCAATTAAAAAATTGTTTCCAAAATGCAGCCTTATTATCTGCGGTCAATATGCCCAAGACGGAGATACCGCTCAAACAGGTCCGACTATTGCAGGCATGTTGGATATTCCCGTTGTTACAAATGTGGGTCAGATAATAAATTGTGATATTAAAATGTCCATATTTAAGCAGGTTTTAAAAGACGGCGTTAATATCCTAGAGGTCAAAAACCCTTCTGTGGCTTGTGTTCTAAAGGGTGATGAGCCTATAAAACCGCTATATGTAAAAGATTACATGCGCTCTCAAGAAATCGGAATTAAAGAGTATAATTTGTCTGATCTTGAATTGGATAAAACTCAAACAGGTATTTTAGGCTCTCCCACATACGTTTTTAAGGCGTTTAAACTTGAGCATCAAAGAGATGCACAGGAGATTAAATATAACATCCCTGATTTTTTAATTAATCTAACCAAAAACGGGGGTAAAAATGGCTGATAGAAAAATTTTCGTTATTACGGAATATAAAAAAAATCAAAATGTCTTTAGTGATTTAACTTTTGAGCTTTTAACTTTGGCAGTAGAGCTTAAAAGGCAGGCAAGAGAAAATTATAATTTTGAACTTGAAGTTTGTGCAACAGTTTTGGATTCAGGCATCGATGCTGATTTTAATATGCTTGCAAAATATGGCGCAGATAATATTTTCTACGTTAAAAATGAAAAATTAAGGGATTACAATTTAACATATTTTAGCAGTGCGATTTTAGAGCTAATTAAGATGAAAAATCCTGAAATTGTTTTATTTCCGGCTTCAACTGTCGGCAGAGAGCTTGCTCCAAGCGTAACCTCAAGGCTTCAAACAGGCTTGACGGCAGATTGCACCTCTTGCAATTTAATTAAAGAAAAAGACAAGGTAAAACTTGCCGCTACAAGGCCGACTTTCGGCGGGGTTTTAATGGCAACAATTTTATGTAAGGAAAACCCGCAGTGTGCAACCTTTAGGCAAGGTGTAATAACTAAATCCGCTCTTGAAAATTACACAACAAGGTGCGAGGAAATCCCTCTTGCGCATTTATTTGAAACTCCTTCGCCAATTAAAAATGTTGAATTTATTGCAAACGAGATTAAAAAAAGCACCCTTGAAGATGCTAAAGTTATTTTCTGTGGCGGAAAGGGTCTTAAAACAAAAGAAAATTTTGAAAAATTAAGAAGACTTACTGAAATTTTAGGCATTTCTCTTGCTGCTTCAAGAGGGGCAGTGGATTTAGGACTTGCCGAGCAGGAAATTCAGGTGGGACAAACAGGCAAGACCGTTTGCCCTGACCTATACGTTGCTTTTGGGGTGTCAGGGGCGGTTCATCATATTTCAGGCATGAGCGCTTCAAGCAAAGTTGTTGCAATAAATAAGGACCAAAATGCACCGATATTTGAAAACTGCGACTACAAAATTGTTGCAGACGCAGTTGAAATTATCGATGAAATGCTTAAAAAGCTTTCTAGCTGTTAATTTTGCTGAGTTTTTCGTACAAATCCAAAGCTTCTTTTGAGATTTCTTTGGGTATGTTAATTTTGATTTTTACGTTCAAATTGCCCAAAGAGCCGTCTTTTTTAGGCAGACCAAGACCCTTTAGCCTTAAGACTTTTGCACTGTCGGTATTTTTTGGAATAGTTATATTGATTTTGCCTTGAGGAGTTACAATTTCCTTTTTAGTACCTAAAACCGCTTCCCAAGGGAGAATTTCAATTTCTTTTTCCAAATCATCCCCTAAAACAGTGTAGTTTGGGTCTTTAATTTTAATTGTTAAGTACAAATCGCCCTTGTTGCCGTAGCTGTCAGCTTTTCCTTCATTTTTAAGTCTGATTTTTTGACCTTCTTTTACAAACTTTGGAATTTTTACGGACAAGTTTTTTGTGATTTTTTCAAGTCCTGTTCCTGCGCAATGTGTGCAAAAACCGCCTTTTGTACTCGGGCAGTACCTGCAAGGCTCAAAATAGTTAACTCGTATTGATTTTGTCGGGTTTTTAATTAAATCTTCAACATTTAACACAAGATTTTGCGAAATGTCGAGATTTTCTTTTTTCTGAGCATTTTGAGCTTTTCTTTGTGCACCTTGATTTTGAGAGTAAAATTGAGAGAAATCATTTCCCCCAAAGTTAAACTGCTGGTAAGCGTTTGAAGACTTTTGAGATTGCGCATTTAAAATATCGCCGAAAATTGCACTGAAAAAGTCTGAAAAACCGCCCGAGGAGTAGCTTGAGCCACCTTGAGAAAAGTTTGAAAAGTTAAAACCTTCAAACCCCGGCGGCGGAGTGAAATCTGCCCCTTGTTGCCAGTTAGAGCCGAGCATATCGTATCTTTTTCTTTTTTCGGCGTCGCCTAAAACCTCGTAAGCTTCATTTATATCTTTAAACTTTTCAGCTGCACCCTTTTCTTTGTTGACATCGGGGTGATATTTTCTTGCAAGTTTACGGTAGGCAGATTTAATATTTGCCTGTGTTTCATTACGGCTTACGCCTAAAATTTCATAATAATCTTTGTATTTCATATTAATATATTAATATTTATTTTGAGAAATCAGTCAGAAATTAATCTTAATTTAATATTTTTTAATTCTTTTTCCATCAACCTCATGGACATTTTCAATAGCAATAAAGGCTTCAGGGTCGGTTTGATTAACAATATCTTTTAATTTTGTAAGCTCAAGTCTTGGAATAACGCAGTATAGCATTTTTTTCTTAGCGCCGCTGTAACCGCCTTGAGCATCGATGTATGTAACACTTTTGTCAAGTTGGGTCATAATGAGCTTGCCGATTTCGTCTATTTTTTCTGAAATTACAAAAATTGACTTAGATTCGTTTAAGCCCTGAAGAACCGTATCTATTACTCTTGAGGCCGTAAAGTAGGTTAAAGTTGAATACATAGCTTTATCCCAACCGTAAACAAAGCCTGCACAGGTGTAAATAAAGACATTTACAAACATTATTATTCCGCCGACCGATACAGGGAATTTTTTTGTCAGTGTAATAGCCAAAATTTCCGTGCCGTCAAGCGAACCGTTATTTTTTAATACCAAGCCTACTCCCGCACCTAAAATCATTCCGCCAAAAACAGCGACAAGCAGTCCGTCTTGCGTTACAATGCCGATTTTACCGCCGACTAAGTTTACAAAAAGCGCAAAAACACTTACGGCATAAAATGTCTGGAAAATAAACATTTTGCCCCAAAGCTGGTAAGCGAGCGCAATAAAGGGAATATTTAAAACAAAAAGTAAAAGACCTAAGTTAATCTTTGTCAGGTAGCTAATCATCATTGAAATACCGACAATACCGCCGTCAATTACTTGGTTTGGAACTAAAAAGCCTTCAATTGCAAACGCTGCAAGAAATGCGCCCAAAGTAATAAAAACTAATTTTAAAATAAGCCTCTTCATAATTTTTATGATACAATATTTACGATGAAAAATCTAATTTTAATTACAATCGTTATACTTTTTTCACTTTTTATGTTGTCGGGTTGCGAGTTTAAGTTTATCAAAAAGGGTGAAAATGCCCTATCGCACGCAAAAATGATGAACAAAATTGTAGTCGGCGTAAAAGACGACTCACGACCTTTTGGCTTTTTAGATGAAAACAATATCCCGCAGGGTTTTGATATTGATGTTGCAAAAGGCATAGCAAAGCATATTTTAGGGGATGAGAATGCGGTTGAATTTGTGTTTGTTACTCCTCAGAGCAGAATTACCGACTTAAACACAAAAAAAGTCGATATGATAATTGCAGCAATGAGTGTAACCCCTTCAAGGAAAAGTGTTGTGGCTTTTTCAACCCCGTATTTTGTTGCAGGGCAAGCAATTATGGTAAAAGCTAACTCAAAAATATATTCCCTCAGCGATTTAAACGGTAAAAATGTCGGTTTTGTTTTGGGCACAACAGGGGAAAAAGCAATCAGACAGCTTGCGCCCGCTGCGAACTTAAGGGCTGCAAAAACTTATCCTGAGATATTTAATTTGTTAAAAACGGGTGAAATTGAAGCAATATTGGCTGATGACGGTATTTTATACGGACTTTTAAGTCAATCAAACGGGTATAAAATTTTGCCCAAAAGATATACAAGAGAGTATTACAGTGTCGCCCTAAGACAGGGTGAAGAAAGTCAAGAGCTGCTTGACGAGGTTAATTCCGCTTTGAATTATATGCAGCAAAAAGGTATTTTAAACAGGATAAAAGATAAGTGGATTCCGAATTTACACCCTGAATTATAAATGTTATAATTTAGCAGTCGGATAGAAAATGGATAGGAAGAAAAAATGAAAAATGGTTTTTTAAATGGCTGTTTTAGAAAAACGCTTTATTGGATTGTTTTTGCGGCAGCTCTTTATTTGTGTTTTTACAAACTTTTCCCTTGTGATGTTCAAACTCAAAATTCGCTTTGGATTGGTGCAATAGCAGGTGTTATGGCGCTTTTGTTTGCACTGTTAAAGATAAGAAATATCTCTTATCAAGACAGTGGCGATGAAAATATGAAAAAAATCGCAAGCCACATCTTTAAAGGTGCAATGGCATTTTTAAAAAGAGAATATAAGATTCTTTTTTGGTTTGTACTTTTAATTTTTTCTTTCTTGGTTCATTTTATAGATTTACAAACAGGCATTTGCTTTGTTTCAGGTGCTATATGTTCTGCCTTGGCGGGTTTTGTCGGTATGGTTGTTTCGACAAAATCTAACTCTAGAACAACTGAAGCTGCAAAAAATTCATTAAATAAAGCTTTTAAAATTGCATTCTCAGGCGGTGCCGTTATGGGCTTAACCGTTGTCGGTCTTGGTCTTTTGGGGTTATCCGTTTTATATTTAATCTATAAAGATCCTGCTATTATAAACGGTTTTGGTCTTGGTGCAAGTTCAATTGCCCTTTTTGCCCGTGTTGGCGGCGGTATTTATACAAAAGCTGCCGATGTCGGAGCGGACTTGGTTGGTAAAGTTGAAGCAGGTATTCCCGAGGATGATTACAGAAACCCTGCGGTTATAGCGGATAATGTCGGCGATAACGTAGGCGACGTTGCAGGTATGGGTGCTGATTTGTTTGAATCTTACATTGGTTCTATAATTGCGGCTATTACTTTAGGTGCAATTTGCTTGAACCTTCAAGGTGCGTTTTTGCCTGTAATTATTGCGGCAGTTGGTATTTTTGCTTCAATTTTTGCAATAAACTTTGTAAGAGTCGGTGAAAATTCTGACCCTATGTCCGCACTTCAAAGAGGCACGGTAATTGCCATGGGTATTTTAATTGCTGCTTCTTACTTTGTAATTAAGTTCTTCCTGCCCGACTTTATGGGAATCTTCTGGGCAATTTTAACAGGTATTATAACAGGCTCTTTAATAGGCTTTTTAACGGAATATTATACTTCTTACGATTATAATCCGACAAAATCTATTGCGGATGCTACAAAAACAGGCCCCGCAACAACAATTATTTCAGGTTTGGGCGTCGGTATGATTTCAACCTTCTTGCCTGTGGTTTTAATTTGTGCTGCAATAATTATTTCTTTTA
The DNA here is from genome assembly GCA_944325665.1 of Candidatus Gastranaerophilales bacterium. Lineage (GTDB taxonomy): Bacteria > Cyanobacteriota > Vampirovibrionia > Gastranaerophilales > Gastranaerophilaceae > Galligastranaerophilus. The sequence continues at coordinate 16,448 of CALVAY010000019.1, read as the reverse complement.
TTGTTGCAGGTGGTCTAAATGCCTATACTCTTGGTATTTACGGTGTTTCAATGGCGGCTGTGGGAATGCTTTCCGTTGTCGGTATGATTGTAGCGGTTGACGCTTACGGCCCGATTTCTGATAACGCAGGCGGTATTGCACAAATGGCTAATTTAGAAGGCGAAGTTCGCCAAAGAACGGATAAATTGGACTCTGTCGGAAACACAACGGCTGCAATCGGCAAAGGGTTTGCAATAGGCTCTGCTGCACTTACCGCAATCGCACTTTTAAGTGCTTTTGCTACTGTCGTACATTTGGATAAGGTTGATATTCTTAACCCCTTTGTAAATGCGGGCTTGCTTTTTGGTGCGGTTTTACCTTTCTTGTTCTGCGCTTTAACCATGGGTGCAGTCGGTCGTGCTGCTCAGAAAATGGTTGATGAAGTCAGACGTCAATTCAGAGAAATTAAAGGTATCATGGAAGGTAAAAGCGAGCCGCAGTATGCAAAATGCGTTGATATTTCAGCAAGAAGCGCTATTTATGAAATGTTTTTACCAGGGTTAATTGCTCTTGTTGCGCCTTTGGCACTTGGTTTGGGCGTTGCGGCATTTACGGATAAAATGACAGGGGCTCAAGCGCTTGCAGGTATGTTGATGGGCGCAATAGCTTCAGGTGTTTGTCTTGCTATTATGATGGCAAACTCAGGCGGTGCTTGGGATAACGCTAAAAAATACATTGAAACGGGTTATCTTGGCGGCAAAGGCACAAAAGAACACGCAGCAGCGGTTGTGGGCGACACTGTGGGTGATCCTTTCAAAGATACCTCCGGCCCTTCTTTAAACATTTTAATTAAACTTATGTCTATTGTTGCCTTAGTCTGTGCGACATTGTTTATTTAGCAAAAAAAAGTTATAATACAAAAAATCATAAACACGCTTGATAAGGGCGTGTTTATGATTAGGAGATAATTTATGACAGTAAGAAACGAAAAATTTTTGCTATCCACAAGGGGTTTTAACGATATTATTGACATTACAAGCAAAGTAGCAGACATTGTCCGCTCGGGCGGTGAAAAAAATGCCATTGTGCATGTTTACTCCCCAGGCTCAACCGTTAGTATTACAACAATTGAATATGAACCGGGGTTAGTGAAAGATTTTCCTGAAGCACTTGATAAAATTGCTCCGGTTAACAAAAATTACGAGCATGATAACAAATGGCACGACGGTAATGCCCACTCGCATATCAAAGCTTCAATGATTGGAAATTCAATCACAATACCGCTTGCAGCAGGCGAACTAGAGCTTGGAAGGTGGCAGCAGGTAGTTTTAATTGATTTTGACAACAAAGCAAGGACAAGAAGCGTTATAGTGCAGATTTTATCTTGAGGGAAAAATGGAAGTATATAAGAAGATTTTAAAAAAGGGTGAATATGCCCTTCTAAAAAGCTCTTGCGAGTATTTTAACTGTCATTATAAAAATTCGCCCCTAAATCTTTTAACGGGATTTTCGGGAACGGCAGGTGAGGCTTTAATTGACTTCGAGGGCAAAATAACTCTTTTTGTTGACCCGAGATACCACGAGCAGGCGGATTTTGAGAGTAAGGGCAAAAATGTTGATGTAATAAAGCTAAAATTTGCCCAAAGCTTTGCCTCTGAAATTAAAAAAATCGTGCAGGAGAGCGTTTTGCACGTGCCAAATTCAATTTCGCTTATGTTCTACGACAGATTAAAGGCGCAAGGCTTGAAACTTAAGCCCTATGAAGACTTTGAAGGTTTTGGAGAGAATATTAATATTGACCTTAAAAAAGAAATTTTTACTTTAGATGAGCTAAGGAGTTTTAAAACAAAATTCAATGAGCTTAAAAAGCGCATTAAGCAAAGGTTTTACCTTGTTACATCTCTTGAAGAGATTGCTTATTTAACAAATTTAAGAAGTTTTCAAATGCCTGAAATTTCTACCTTTAAAGCAAGGTTATTGTTGGATTTTGACTCAAAAAGTATTTTGTTTTGCGATGAACTTCTAGGTAAAGCTTTTGACTTTGAAGTTCGCCCGATGAGTGAATATAAGGGTGTAATTGAGAAAATTAAAACTCAAATAGCTCTAAAACGGGAATTTATGACGCTTGGCGAGATGAGTTTAATTTCAAAGCCTTATGAACTAAAGAAAAATTACATAGCAAAAATGGCTTCAATTAAGCAAAAAAGGGAAATTAACCACCTGAAAAGTGCTTTTTTGCGGCTTGATAAGGCTCTTTTTGCCTTTAAAAACAGAATTAAAGAAGGGCTAAGCGAGTTTGAACTGAAAGAAATTTTTGAAGAGGAGTTGATTAAAGCGGGGGCTAAAACCACCAGTTTTAAGACTATTCTTGCCGTTGCGGATAATTCTTCTTCAATTCATTATTCAAATTATGATAAAAACAAAATTTTAAAAAAAGGCGATTTAATCCTTCTAGATTGCGGCGGATACTATGAATACGGGCTTGCAACGGATATTACAAGAGTTTTTCTCTGCTCGAATAAAGCCTCATCCAAGCAAAAAGAAATTTATACTGCCGTCTTAAAGGCGTTTTTGAACTGTTATCACAGTGAAGCAAAAAGCGGTGAACAAATGGATAAAATTGCAAGAAAAATCCTGAAACCTTATGAAAAACAAGGCTTTTTGTTCCCTCACGCCTTAGGGCATGGAATTGGAATACCTGTACATCAATCCCCGCCTACAATTTCAAGCTACGGAGCAAGAAAGTTCCCGCTATACAATAATATGACACATACTATTGAGCCCGGATTATACTGCGAGAAAAAACCTCACAAGTTTGGCGTAAGGCTTGAAAATACGGTTTATGTTACTTCTTTGGGTAAGAGAAAATCATTTTCGCACTTTGAATTTGAAGAAAATTTGATTGAGAAAAAAATGTTGACAAAAAGAGAGCTAAAGTGGCTTAATGCTTGGCAGAATGAGTGGAGAGAGTTGTGTGAAAATAACTTTGAACAGTAAAAAAATAACTCTTATTTTCCTGATTATAATTTTTGCTCTGGGCATTTTTTTGAGGGCTGATTTATTCTTTTTCAACCGCTCTTTTTGGTTTGATGAAGCAGCACTTGCAATAAATGTCTTGAAACTTCCCTACCTTGGGCTTTTTGGGGAATTGTCCTTTTGGCAAAGCGCTCCGCCGATGTTTCTTGTTGAAACAAAATTTTTAGTTTCGCTATTTTCGGACTCAGAGTTTGTATTTAGGCTTTTGCCTTTTCTTGTGTCCTTTTTTACCTTTTTCTTGTTTTATTATTATCTAAAATATTACCTAAAGTCTTCTTCTGCAAGGCTTTTGGCTTTACTTTTGTTTGCAATAAACACTAATTTAATTTTTTATTCAACCGAGTTTAAACCCTACATAATAGACGTTTTTGCAGTCATTTCAATGCCGTTTTTAATTTATAAATTAAAGCTGAAATCGCCCCTGCTCTTGGGTTTGTTTTTTGCCCTTATGCCTTACTACTCTTATGCTTCAGGCATAGTTGCCTTGGCTTTAACTTTTGTACTTTTTATTTTTTCTCTTAAAAACAAAAAGTACTTAAAGAATTTTTTCATCTTTTTTCTTATTCAGTTTTTTAATCTTTTCTTGTTTGCACTTCATTTGGGTGCTGTTGAAAAAACAAGAGCGTTTATGCAAAACCTTTGGTCTGCTTCATATATAGAAAATAATTTTTCAAATCTTTTTCCGCTTATTTTGGATAACATTTACTATATTTTCCACCCGTATAAGTTTATTTTGAGCGTTTTCCCTTACTTTTTACCGCTGCTTTTTCTTCTTATATGTGCCTTTGGGGCATTTTTAATTTTTAAAAAAGATAAATTTAAATTTTCTATACTTTTAAGCCCTTACTTTGCTCTTTTAATTTTGGCCTTTCTTAAGGCTTATCCTTACTATGACAGGCTTTCGCTTTTTTTAACTCCGATTTTTATTATCCTTTTTTCAAAATTTTTAGATATTTTGAATTACAAAAAAATTAACTTTGCGGTTTTTTCTTTGTTCATAATTTTTTCTCTTTTGCCTGTAATTAATTCTCAAAATGTTATGAAAAATCTTCCCTCACAAGACTTATGGGCGTATAAGAAACTGTGCGAAAATTATAAAAAAAATGAAATAATTGTTGTTGATTACAACTTTACTCCGCAGTTTATCTACTACACAAAAAGGCTCTCTATGCTTGACTTTGAGGATAAAAATGTTGTGTTTAAAAAACTGTACTACAACAATTACGAATACTTAAATTCTTTTTATGCCTTATCTGACGCTGATTTTTGGGTTATCTCGGGTGCAATTAAGTTTCCTGACGCGATTTTAACAAAACCTGTTATTGAATTTATTGGTCAGGGCGCAAAAGAATTTTTGCACTATAATAAAGGAAAAACGGATATTTACTATGTTGCAAAATAATTTTCTTGAAATTACATCTGTTCAAAATCAAACAATAAAAGACATTTTAAAGCTTCATTTACCCAAATACAGAAAAACCTCGGGGCTTGTGTTTCTTGAAGGCGAAAAGTCTGTTTTAGGTGCACTGGATGAGGGTATAAGGCTTGATAAGATTTTATGCACAGATTCTAAAATTGCACTTGAATTTTCAAAAAAAACAGATGCTCAAATAATTTTGACAAATCAAAAGGTCATGGATAAAATCTCAACGGTAAAAAGCTCGTCGCCCCTTTGTGCAGTAGCTTATGAGCCAAAATATACGCTTGATGAGATTATTAAGAGTAAAAAAATCCTTCTTTTGGATTCAATTAAAGACTCGGGCAACTTTGGAACAATTATAAGAAGTGCTTGTGCCTTTGGTATTGGCGAAATTTTACTTTTCGGCTCTTGCACAGATGAGTATTCTTCAAAGGTTGTTCGCTCAAGCGCAGGGAATATTTTTAAGGTGAAAATTCACCACTTGGGCGAGGACATCTCGCTAATGCAAAAAATCCAAAAAACGCATAAAATAATATCAACAGTTGCACCTTATGGACAGTACAAAGACCATGCCGTTGACTGCTCAACGATAAATTATGCTGAACCGTTCGTAATTATGCTTGGCTCAGAGGCTTCGGGCTTATGTAAAGAATTATTAAGCATTTCTGACATATATGCAACCCTAAAAACTGAAAATTCGGTAGAATCCCTTAACCTAGCTGTTTTTGGCAGTATATTAATGTACATAATTAATTCAAAAAAATATTAAATTTTTTATTGTCATGATGAAAAATTTATGATAAAATTTTCTACGTTGACTGTGTGAAAGGAGCCCTAATGAAAATAGCACCCATAATGTTAAAATTCAGCAAGAATAATGCTATTTCAACAAAGGGTCAATCACTTACAAGACAAAAATCGCCTTCAGTCAGGCAATACACAGGCAACGCTTGCCAAGACTTGGCTTATGCGAGCATGTTCGACAAAAAAATTGCTCAAGATTTAAAATTAATGGGATTGATTTAGTAAAATGAAACTTACTGTTTTGGGTTTAGGCTCTTGGGGCTTGGTCTTAACAAAGCTCTTAAGTTCTAACTTTTCTGATGTTTGGGGTTGGTCAAGACAACAGGATTTAACACAAGATTTGCTTGTTGAAAAGGTGTCCAAAGTGCCTTTTTACGTTGAATTGGACAAAAAAGTTAATATCACCTCTAACATGAAAGAAGCAATTTCAGGGGCGGACATTATCCTTCTTGTTGTTTCAACAAGCGCCATAAGACCTGTTTGCGAGCAGTTAAAGGAAGCAGGAATAAAAGACGAGCAAATACTTGTTAATACGTCAAAGGGCTTGGAGTTGCCCTCTTTGAAGCGTATGAGCGAAGTTATTAAAGAAGTTTTACCTAATCAAAAATTTGCAGTGTTATCAGGGCCTACTTTGGCTCGTGAAGTTCTGGAGGGGCAACCCACAGCCGCAAGCGTGGCCTCTTATGATATGGAAGTTGCAAAGTTTGTACAAAAGCATTTAAATGTTGACGGAAAATTCAGACTTTATACAAATGACGATGTTATAGGGGTTGAATTTGGCGGAAGTTTAAAAAACGTTATTGCAATTGCGGCAGGCTTTTTGTCTGAATTAAAATTGGGCGATAACGCAAAAGGTGCAATTTTGACCCGTGGAATGGCAGAAATTGTCCGTGTCGGAACTGCTCTTGGTGCTAATCCTTCTACTTTTTGGGGATTATCAGGAATGGGCGATTTAATTGCAACCTGCTCAAGCCCTTTGAGCCGAAACCACACAGTTGGAAGAATGTTGGCTCAAGGTAAAAAAATTGACGATATTTTATCAGAGCTTGGCTCTGTTGCTGAAGGTGTTAAAACCTCAAAGGCAATTTGCGAGTTATCGGAAAAGCTTAATATTGAAACACCGATTTCCCATGCGATTTATGAGGCAGTTTATTCAAAAGAAAATTCAAAAGAGATTTTTATGAACCTAATGTCTCGTGAACTTAAGGCAGAAGAAACTTTTAGCAAAAAATAAAGCCGATAATCGGCTTTATTATATATTCAAATTCGGATTAACTTTGTTTTTGAATTTTGTTGTAGAACCTTGGAAGATAAGTTCAAAGCTGCCTGTCGGGCCGTTTCTTTGTTTTGCAACGATAATTTGAGCCTTGTTTTTTAGTTCGGGATTTTCTTTATCGTAGTATTCTTCACGGTAAATAAACATTACAACATCCGCGTCCTGCTCGATTGCGCCCGATTCACGAAGGTCTGAGAGCATAGGTCGTTTATCCGTTCTGTCTTCAACCTTACGAGAAAGCTGGGAGAGCGCAATAATAGGTACATCAAGCTCTCTTGCAATTGCCTTTAGTCCCCTTGAAATTGTAGAAATTTGTTGGTTTCTGTCGTTTGAGCTTCTATCTTCAATCAACTGTAAATAATCGATTAGAATTAAGCCTAAATCAGGGTATTTCATCTTAAGACGGCGACATTTTGCCCTTATGTCCGATATGCTCACGCCTGCCGAGTCATCAATAAACAAAGGCGCTTGGTGTAATTCGTTCATTACGTTTGTAATTTTTTCCCACTCGTTTGGCTGAAGTTCGCCCGTTCTTACTCTTTGGGCGTCAACTTCTGCTTCGGCGCAGACAACCCTTTGCGCGAGCTGAATTTTTGACATTTCAAGAGAGAATATAACAACGGGGACATTTTGCCTGATTGCAATATTTTGAGCAATATTAAGCGCAAAAGCAGTTTTCCCCATTGAAGGACGTGCAGCCAAAACTACAAAGTCCGACTTTTGAAAACCGGCCGTTAAGTTGTCTAAATCAACGTATCCGCTTGGTACACCCGTGTACGAGCCTTTATTTGCACAGCGAAACTCTATTTTTTCTACCGTTTCCATTAAAAGATTGGTTAATTGTTCAATCTCCTGTGAGCTTTTTTGTTGTGCAATGTCAAAAATATATTTTTCTGCCGCCTCAAGCGACTCTTGAGCTTGAGCATTTTTGTAGGTCTGCTCAATTATATTTGTGCCTGCGTTGATTAATTTTCTTTTTATAGCGTTTTCTTTGATTATCCCCGCATAATATTCAATGTTTGAACTTAAGACGGTATCAATCATTAAATCGCTTAAATATTCTGCTCCGCCAATTGATTCAAGCTGATTTTTTCTTTGAAAATAATCGCTTACGCTAAGGGCGTCAACAGGTTTATTTTGGTTATACAAAGAGAACATAGCATCGTAAATTAAGCGGTTTGAAGGGGAGTAAAAATAGTCCGCTTCAAGAATTTCGACTACTCTGTTCATGCTTAAAGGGTTAATTAAAATCGCTCCCAAAACTGCTTTTTCAGCGTCTAAGTTATGGGGCGGAAGCCTTTTGGATAGGTTTTCTTTTGTTTGTTGAGCCATGTTTACCTTTGTATTTTTTAAAATTATATTATGCTCAAGTTTTTTGCTCAATAAATTATACCCAAGTATGAAGAAATTCTAACTTTCCTATAATTCAAACAGGCTTGAAAACCTTGTATATTAACAATGTAGTCAATCAAACGACACAACTTAAAAAAATTAATTGCCACATTAATTATTTTAACCATCACATCACCCCATATTAGTTAGATTAAACACAAGGTAAGTTTTACCTTGAAAGGAGTTCATCACCATGGCTATTGTTGTTAATACAAACGTAGATTCATTAATTGTACAGAGAAACTTAAACAAAGCTACATCAGGCGCTTCAAAAGCTATGGAACGCTTGACAACAGGCTTAAGAATTAACCACGCATCAGATGATGCAGCAGGGCTTGTAATCGCAAAAGGTATTGAAGCTCAACAAAGAGGTTCGGTAGTAGCCCAAAAAAATGCTCAAACAGGTATTAACCTTTTGCAAACGGCAGAAGGTAACTTAGATGTTATTCAAGAACATTTGATGAGAATAAGAGATTTGACCTTGCAAGCTATGAACGGCGGTCAGGGCGTAGATGAAGTAAAAGCCCTTGAAGACGAGGTTAAAGCAAGAGTTTTGGAAATTGACAGAATAGCAACAGGGGCAACCTTTAACGATTTCCAATTATTCCCGACAGGCGGTGCGGATGATCTTGTTCTGCAAGTAGGTGCAAAGTCTGATGAGGCAACAAATACAATAACCGTTGAAGATGTATTTACAGACGCAGCTTTTTCAACGCTGACAGGAAGTAAAGGCGTTCAATTCCTTGATGACCCAACTACAATTACCGATATCGGTAACTTTAGAACACTATTAGATAACTTAGACACAGGTATTAAAGAGATTTCAACAAGACGAGGCACAATCGGTGCGATTTCAAACAGACTGGAATCAGCAATAGATAGTCTTGATATTCAAAATGAAAACTTGCTTGCAGCAAAATCAAGAATTATGGATGCTGATATCGCTGAAGAGTCCTCAAACTATACAAGGCAGCAAATTCTGCAACAAGCTTCAGCTTCGCTATTAACACAGGCTAACCAAGCTCCGTCAATCGCCTTGTCATTGATATAGATTTATACAACAAAAAAGCTAAAGTGAACAAAACAATCTAACTGGTGATGGCAATACAGTGGATCGGGAAACCGATCCTTTTTTTTATGCGAACGAAGCTTAAAAGCGTGAGCCGGTGCTCCCAATGACGGCGGCGATGAGCCGGCGTAATGGAGCACTACGAAGGCGACGTAGGATAATCGAGCGCAACGGCGCGAGATACCCACAGGAGCAAAGTGAGCCTTAATATTAGTTTTACACTTTAAACTCACTTTGTTCATTTTCTTTCTTTTTGTTTCAAGCGCCAATAAAAAAAAGAAAGAAAAATATAGCTAATGTTTGAATTTATTCATTGTTTTCAAATAAAATAAAAATACTCTCTAATATATCACCTATATCTTCATTTATATTTGAGATAAATTTTCCCATTTGGCTTATAAATTTTTTGTTATCACTGTCCAAACTGTCATAAAAGTCTTTGTTATTTTTTAAATTTCTATAAAAGTCGTCTAAAAATGTAAATTGGCACTGGCTTTTTAAAAGACATATGCTTGCTTTTCTAATTGCTTTATCCGTTGCCTCTAATAGTTCTTTGTCTGCGAAATATTTATTAAGCCAATTTTTTCTTCTGTTATAGAATTCTTTTTCGAATTCTTTTAATTTAAAATCGTACTTCATTCTTAAAAAATAAACAATAATATAATTAAATGAATTATAGTTTATCGAAATAATATTGTCAAGACCATAAAATAATATTATGGACGAACAAAATATACTAAAGACTTTTGGGTTTAATTTTAAAATTGCAAGAATGAAGCTGAACCTTTCGCAAGATAATATTGCCGATTTAACAAATTTCAGCAAAGCTTATATCAGCAATGTTGAGCGTGGCAAGCATAATTTATCTTTAACCAATGCACTTAAATTTGCAAAAGTTGTTAATAAATCTATTGAAGAATTAACTTCAGACGATTAAAATATTTTTATGGCTAAATTAAAAACAAAATGGGTGTGTCAAACTTGCGGTTATGAAACTTTTTCCTATCTTGGCAGATGTCCTGATTGCGGAAATTTCTCTACTTTTTGCGAAGAGGTTGTGCAAAGCGCAGTTGAGCTTAAGTCGAACTCCTCGCCTTCATTAATTCTAAACAGCGCTCTTCGTGCAAAAAGAATTGATGAGGTCAGCTCTGATGAGAAAATAAGAATAAAAACCGATATGGAAGAATTTGACCGAGTTTTGGGCGGCGGTTTTGTTTTGGGGTCTTTGGTACTTTTGGCGGGAGACCCGGGGATTGGAAAATCGACATTAATTTTGCAGACTTGCAGGAATATTACAAAAGACGGCAAGACCGCACTTTATGTTTGTGCAGAGGAATCAGAGCAGCAGGTAAAGTTAAGGGCCAAAAGGCTGAAGGTTGAGGGCAAAAACCTTTATGTTACAAGCCAAAACTGCCTTGAAGAACTTTTGGTGCAACTGGATGAAATTAAGCCGGATTTTTTGGTTGTTGATTCTATTCAGGCTGTTTTTTCTTCTCAAATAAGCTCTTCGTCAGGTTCGGTTTCTCAAATTCGCGAATGCACGAATATTTTAATGCGAATTGCAAAGCAAAAAAATATTACAACCGTTATAATAGGCCATGTTACAAAAGAGGGAAATATAGCCGGCCCAAAGGTTTTGGAGCATATGGTTGATACGGTTGTTAATTTTGAAGGCGACAGGTATAAAAGTTACAGGGTTTTACGCTCAATTAAAAACCGCTTTGGAACGACCATGGAAGTTGGCGTTTTTAATATGGAAGATGACGGCTTAAGCGAGGTGAAAAACCCGAGCGAGTTATTTTTAAATCCCTTTGAAGAAAATAACTGCGGCTGCTCAACCATTGCCACACTTGAAGGAACAAGAGTTCTTCTGCTTGAAATTCAGTCTTTGACAGGCACTACCCCTTATCCTAACCCAAGGAGAGTTGCAAGGGGTATTGAATATAACAGGTTGCTTCAAATCCTTGCGGTGCTTGAAAAAAGAGTGGGTATAAATCTTTCAAAACAGGATGTTTACGTAAATGTTATCGGCGGGATAGATATTGACGAGCCAGCGGTCGATTTAGGTGTGGCGTTGGCTGTTATAAGCTGCGCAAGAGATATTCCGCTTAAGAGAAAAACGGTTATTGCAGGCGAAATTGGTCTTTCAGGCGAGATAAGAGCTGTGGACAACATTGAAAAACGTCTTAAAGAGGCACAAAAACTGGGTTTTGAGTGTGCAATAATCCCAAAAACTCAAAAAGATTTGAACCTTTCTAAATTTGATTTAAAAATTGTTCAAGTGGCAAAATTAACTGACGCAATTAAGGCAGCTTTTGAAAAGTAGTTAATCTTCCTGTCCTAACTCTTCCAAAATGCCTCTTAGGGCGATTTTTACGTGTGCGTAGTTTAAGCCGCCTTGCATATATACCGCATAAGGCGGACGAACAGGGCCATCTGCCGACAGTTCAAGAGTTGAGCCTTCAATAAAGCTTCCGCCCGCCATAATGAGCTTATCTTCATACCCCGGAACTCCGTCAGGAATGGGCGTCAGATAGCTTTCAACGGGAGAGTGTTTTTGTAAAGCCCTGCAAAAAGCCGCTTGCGCTTTTTCATCTTCAAATTTAATTGTTTGAATTAAATCCGTTCTGTCCTCTCTTGAGCGCGGATGAGTTTTAAAACCGACTGTTTCAAATACTTTTGCTGCCAGTCTTGCACCTTTGTGTGCTTCTGAAACCACGGAAGGCGCCATAAAGAAACCTTGCAGCATTACTCTTGTCTGGTTAAACATTGCACCGCCTTCAGAGCCGATACCGGGGGCTGTAAGGCGATTTGCGCACATATCAACTAAATCTGCTCTTCCTGCGATGTATCCCCCTGCTTCTACAATACCGCCGCCGGGGTTTTTAATTAAACTGCCTGCGATGATATCTGCACCTACTTCAAGGGGTTCTCTATCTTCAACAAATTCGCCGTAGCAGTTATCTACAAAGCAAATTGTGTTTGGATTTTTTTCTTTAATCGTAAGGACAATTTGCTCTATTTCTTTTATAGAAATCGAATGTCTTAGGCTGTAACCTCTTGAGCGCTGAATTAGAGCCATTTTAGTGCTTGGTGTAATTCTTCTTGAAATTGCACCAAAATCAACCGAAATGCCGTCAATTAGAGGTACTTCGATGTAGTCAACGCCATGACCCTTTAGTGAACACTCGGGATGCGCCCCTTCTCTTTTGTGTCCGATTATCTCGTCCATTGTGTCATAGGGGCTTCCTGCAACAGACATAAGCGTGTCTTGATATCTTAAAATTCCAAACAAAACACAAGCAAGGGTGTGCGTGCCTGAAACAAAGTGAGGACGCACGATTGCTTTTTGTGCTTTAAAAACATCGGCATAAACATTATCTAAAGCTTCTCTTCCAATGTCGTCGTGTCCGTAGCCTGTAACGGTGTAGAAGTGTTCTTCTCCGATTTTATTTTTTTGAAAGGCTTTTAAGACTTTTTCCTGATTAAAATCTCTTATTTCGTCGATTTTTTCAAAGTACTCTTTGACTTCAAGTTCAGCCTGTTTAATTATTTGCGCCGGTGTTTGTTTTAATTTTTTCATCTTATGCACGCTTCTTTGTGTTTGTCAAAAATCATCTGTGCCAACTCGTCCACCTTTTTAAGGTCTTCTTCTTTAGGGCTTCCTTTAAATGTAATATAGGGAAGTTTTTCAACTTGAAGAAGGTTTGTATTTTCTTCAATTTTACCTACCAAGTTGCCGCCCCAACCGTATGAGCCTATTATAGACATAAATTTAACGTTCGGGCGAAGGGCATTTGTTAAATAAACGCCGAAAAATGCGTAAGGATGAGGCATTGCAAGCACCATTGACGCACCGAATACAACGGTTGCACTATCTACAAGCTCAACTGCCAAGTCGCCGATGTCATCTGCAATTAAATCAAATTTGTTTGCTTCAACGCCGAGCATTCTTAGTTTTTCAGTTAGTCTGTTCACCATTTTTTCGGTGTTTTTATACATTGAAACGTATGGTATAACAACTTTGTTTTTTGGAATATCGCAAGTCCATTCTTTATATGCATTTAGAATGAATTTCGGGTTTTTGTATATTCCGCCGTGGCTCGGGCAGATAATTTCAGGGTTAATTTCTTCGACTAAACCAACATATTTTTTGCAGTGAGGTCTAAAAGGCATCATAATTTCGGCATAATATCTTTTAGCACTCAAAAGGTAGTCATTTGTTTCTTGCGCGTATATTTCACCTTGCTTATAGGTGATATGAGCACCCAAAAAGTCGCAAGTGAAAAGGATTTTGTCCTCTACAAGTTCACTAAACATTGTATCGGGCCAATGTACCCAAGGAGTGATGTGAAATCTTATTGTTTTATCACCCAAAGAAAGCTCTTCTTTGTCGGCTACGACGTGGAATTTTTCTTCGGGAATTGAATATTGATCAATTAAAAGCTCTTTACATTTTTTATTTGTTACGACTTTTGCATTCGGGTTCATTTGAAGAACTTTAACAAGTGCTTCGGAGTGGTCGCCTTCGGCATGGTTTGCAATTACATAATCAATAAATTGTCCTTTGCCGTTTAGTTTATCTAAAAATTCTTCAACTGTTTTTGAATAAGATGTGTCGATTAATGCGCGTTTTTCGCTGCCTTCAATGTAGTATGAGTTATATGTTGTGCCATGCGGCAAGGGAATAAGCTGGTCGAAAATTTTTCTTCCAAAGTCTTCTACGCCGCAATAGTAAACGTTATTTTTAATTAATTTCATATTGTATCCTCATTTTTTTGCTCGACTACATCTTAACATGCTAAAAAATGAAAATAAATACAAAAATAAACGGGGCTAAATACCCCGTTTAAAATTATTCTAACTTAATTACGCTTTTTCAAATTGGTCTTTGCCTACACCGCAAATCGGGCAAAGCCAGTCTTGCGGAAGGTCTTCAAAAGCAGTTCCTGCTGCAACATCATTAGCGGGATCGCCTGTTTGTGGGTCATATTCCCAGCCGCAAACTAAGCAAACGTATTTATCCATAAGTAATCCTCCATTTTTTTCTAAATTATACACTAAATAAATTTTTTTATAACTGTTCTACTGGTCATAAAATTTTAGCTCAAGAAAGTCTTTGACATAAAACGCGCTGAAAACCTCAGCAAAATCAACGTTAAGTGCCTGACCTCTGAATTTGTTTAACCCTAAAACGCCCGAAACAAGGTCTTCTTTATCTTTAAAGCAGGTTTGGAGCATTTGTTTTTTTAGGGTTAAAATGTTTGAAATGTCGCAAAAATAATCCGTATAAGTAATTGTGCAGTCATTTTCGTAGAATAGAATTTGAAGAGTTTTTTTGTGCTCTTTTTCTTTAAGAAGATTTTTAAAATGCTCTATTAAAGCCATTTTATCTTCATTGTACAAAAACGGTGCTGGAATAAAGATGTAGTCCAATTCGCTTATATCAATTTTTGAAAATTTCTTATATTCATTTTTTAATTCACCCTGAGCAATGTCAAAAATCTTATAACCTTTAACGCGAGCATCCTTCATTATCTGCTCAAAAATCTCTTTGTTTTCGTTTGTTTTATTTCTTTGTGCGCCAAAAGTAAGGCACAAAACCTCAAAATTTTTCGGATATTGCGCTATAAGACCGCCCAGACCTATAATCTCTGCCCCTGGATATGGTGTTAGAACAAGGCATTTTGTCTCAATTTTTACCTTGAATTTTTTGGCTAAGGGCCTAACTTGAAGCAGGGTTTTATAATAAACCCTGTTATATTTAATTTTCAAGTTATATAGAATATTTTTTAAAAACTCTTTGAACATTTTTTTAACCGATTTAAAAAACTAAGCCGGTACTTTTGTACCGGCTAAAGGTTTTTAGCTACAACCTGAATAGCCGCAGTTTAGGCAAATAAAGCAGCCTTCTGCCATTTCTATTGTGTTGCCGCATTCGGGACAAACAACGGTTTTAAGTGTTACACCGTTTTCATCCACTCTCTCCCCTACTGTTTCCAGCTTTTTATGTTCTTCAAAGGAAGGAAGTTCAACTGAAGAACCTGAGTTATTGTTTTCTTGCGCAGCTTTTAATTCTGCTTCTTTTTCTTCTCTTGTTTTAACTTTTTCGATAACCATAGGCTGAGACCATCTTGAGTTGTTACGGTAAACCGTTAAACCTTTAAGGCCTTCTTTGAAACCAAGCATGTAAGCTTTTGCAACATCTTCAAGAGTTGCGTCTTCTTCAAAGTTAATTGTTTTTGAAACGGCGTTATCCGTATGAAGCTGGAATGCTGCTTGCATAAGAATGTGTGCTTCAGGAGATACATCGTGTGCTGTTGCAAACACTCTTTTTGTTTCCTCGTCAACACCGTCAATGTGAGCAATTGAGCCTGTTTTTGCAATTTCTTCCATTAAGGCTTCAGAGTAAATACCTTTTTCTTTTGCGTAATTTTCAAAAATCGGGTTAATTTCAAGAAGAATTGTACCGTCCATGATGTTACGTTTGAAAACCAAACCGAATAATGGTTCGATACCGCCTGAAGCTCCTGCTATCATTGAGATTGTACCCGTGGGCGCAATACATGTTGTTGTAGCGTTTCTGATACCTGATTTTGCAATTCTGTTGTCTAAGTCTTTCCACATTTCGTCGATGATAACGCCTGCGGATTTACCTTTGTATTTGTTGTACAAGTAATCAGGACGAGCATAAACGCTTTCGTCAAAGCCTTTGAATTTACCTCTTGTTTCGCTTAGGTTGATACTTTGAGCTTTTGAGTGGTAGTCAATAAACTCCATTATCTTAGAACCAAGTTGGCAGCCTTCTTCAGAGTTATAAGGAATGCCTAATTTCATAAGCATATCTGCCCAGCCCATTACACCAAGACCGATTTTTCTGATGTTTTGAACCATTTCTGCGATTTGAGGAAGCGGGTAGTTGTTAACAACAATTACGTTGTCCAAGAAGTGAATTGCGCTTCTTGTAACGCTTGCAAGTTTGCTCCAGTCAACATCTAAGCCGCCTGCGTGGTTTTGTTTAACCATTAAGCCAAGGTTAATTGAACCTAAGTTACAAGCTTCATAAGGAAGAAGAGGAACTTCACCGCAAGGGTTAGTTGATTCAATCTGGCCTAAAGCAGGTGTCGGGTTATCTTCGTTGATTCTGTCAATAAAGATAATACCCGGTTCGCCTGATGCCCAAGCGCCGTTTACGATAATGTCAAAAATTTCTTTTGCGTTTACTTTTTTAACACATTGTTTTGTGTTCGGATGAATAAGTTCAAAATCTCTGTTTTCTTCAACTGCTCTCATAAACTCATCAGTTACGGCAATTGAGATGTTAAAGTTATTTAATTTTGATAAATCATCTTTGCAGTGAATAAATTCTAAAATATCAGGGTGGTCAATTCTTAATATACCCATATTAGCGCCGCGTCTTGTACCGCCTTGTTTAACGGCTTCGGTTGCAGCGTTAAATACTTCCATAAAAG
>CALVAY010000018.1 GCA_944325665.1 Candidatus Gastranaerophilales bacterium | reverse complement strand
AGAAAGAAAACAGAACCAAAAGAAAGAAAAACATGGCTCTAACCCAAGCCGAGCGAGCTTAGCGCAAGCTTAGCAAGTGAAGGCGAGGGCTTAGGTGTGTGAAGCCCGAACGGGAAGGCGAAGAGCCTTGCCGACAGGGCGTAACCGTACCCGTTCACTGCGAACCCAAGCCGAGCGAGCTTAGAATAAACAGTGCGAAAAATTTTCCTATCTATACACTTAAAATCTCTTTGATTGCCATAGGAATTACATTTGGCAAGTTTGATGCAAGGACGGAGTATTCACCTTGAGTTCTGCTTGCAATTTCGCCCAAAAGCCCATGAAGATATGCTCCTAGGCAAGCTGCATTTTCTAAAGTTGCACCCTGAGCGCAAAGCCCTGCTATAATACCTGTTAAAACATCTCCTGCACCCGCTTTTGACAGTGCGGAATTACCTGTCGGGTTAATGAAAATTTTGCCGTTTGGAATTGCAATAACACTTTCGTGTCCCTTTAAAAGTACAATGCAGTCAAAATATTTACTTGCTTCCCAAGCCCATTTTACCCTGTTGGACTGGATTTCCTTAACATCAACCTCAAGCAGCCTTGAAAGCTCAAGCGGATGAGGAGTAATTATCGAATTAAGCGGGAAAACCTTTTTATTTGACGCAGCAAGCGAATTTATTGCGTCTGCATCGATTATAATCGGAGTTTGCGAGTCAATGTACTTTTGAAGAAAATTCATAACAAACTGTTTTGTGCCTCCAAGAGTGGAAAGCCCGCAACCTATTGAAATAGCGTGAGAATTGGCAACCCCGTCCAAATATTTTATTGCGTCTTTTGGAATTGTACCTAATGAACTTTGTCCAAGGTCTAAAAAGGTTATATCAGGCGAGTTTGAGGCAACAATTGGGATTACATCCGTTGCAGTAGCAAGCATTGAAGCACCTGCACCGACTTTAAGAGCGGAAATTGAGCTTAAATAGGCTGCTCCGGGGTAAAACATTGAGCCGGCAATATTTAAAACATTGCCGTATGTCCCTTTGTTTGAAATTTGCGTCCTTTGCGGTAAAAATCTGGAAACAATTTCTTTATTTAAATTAGTTATAGATACGTTACTTTCCATTTTATTCTCCCAAATGTCCGATTTGCCTTACTGCTTCATACGCTCCGATTGCAATGGAATTAGATAAATTCAGGCTCCGTGTTTGCTCTCTCATCGGTATTGTTACAAGGCTGTTTTTGTATTTTTCAAGAATTTTATTGCTCAAGCCTCTTGTTTCAGGGCCATAGACCAATAAATCGCCCTCTTTAAATTCAATGTCCGTATATTTTTTATTGGTTTTCGTTGTAAAAAAGTAGTAATTATTCTCGTTTGCGGGAAAATTTTCTACAAGTTCGTCAAAACTAACCAAGTGTTCAATTTCAACTTTGTCCCAATAATCAAGCCCCGAGCGTTTTAGATATTTGCTTGACATAGAAAACCCTAAACGTCCGCACAAAAAAAGTTTTGCACCGATGCAAGCACAAAGTCGTGCGACATTGCCCGTATTTTGCGGGATTTCAGGCTCTACCATAACTATGTTTAAAAAATTCTTTTTCATTATTTTTCTTCAAAAAATCTCTTGCTTTCAAAGATAACGGGCAGGCCCCTTAAAACGCAGAATGCTACGGCAATGTAAGCGCAAATTATACCAAGGGCTAAAATTGAATGATCGTAATTAAAGCTTAAATGCCCTGCAATTATGAATAAAAACGCTACTGCTTTACAAAGTGCGTAGGTAAATCTTGAAAAGTTAGACGCTACAATAAATTTTGCGATTTTGCCTTGCATCATTGTTTTTTCGCCAAATGCAGTGTAACCTTGAGCAAGTGCAAGTGAGCGAAGCGAGTCGGTTATAATGCCTCTTGTTAAAACAATAATAGGAACGGCAACATTTATCCAACCCAGTGCGCAAAAAGTAATCCAGAAAATATTTTCCACAATTCTATCGCCCATAATGTCAAGAACTGCACCAAGTTTGGATACTTCGTTGAATTTTCTTGCAACATAGCCGTCAAGTCCGTCAAACCACATAACAAAAATTGTCAAAATAAGTGCTCCCAGAGTGGTTTTTTCGGTATTTAAAAATAAAAGAATGACAACTATAAACACCATAAAAATTCTTGAAAGCGTAATGATATTCGCCATTTTATTCTCCTTCCAGTTCCTCGTTGATTATCCTTGCAACCTCTTGGACGCAGTGGTTTTTACCCATTAATTCCGAAAGCTCTTTTAAGCCTTGAATTTGAGCTTCTCTGTAATTTTTATCTTCCAAAAGTTTTATAATTTCTTGTGCAATTTTATCAGCTCTTGAGTCGTACATTAAAAATTCTTTTACAATGTCTTTGCCTGTTATGATGTTTACAAGGCAAGCTTTTTTAATGCTTCTTACCAAAAGATAAATTAAGTAGAAAAATAACGGCCCCTTGTAGCTTATTATCATTGGCGTATTATACAGCCCTGCTTCAAGTGCAACGGTTCCTGATGCTAAAATTAGAGCATCGGCTACGCTTAAAAGCGCTTGGTTATCCCCTGTTATGGTTTTGTATTCGCTTGTAAATGCGTCAGGGCTTAAGTTTGTAGCATGTGAGAACACAAATTGTACGTCAGGACAGGCTTTTTCAATAATTTTAACTGCATCAGTAAAAGTTTTAAATAAATATTTTATTTCAAAAGTCCTTGAACCCGGAAAAACCGCCACAAGACGTTTGTTTTTGTCCAAACCGTATTTTTCAAAAAATTCGTCCCTGTTTGCTTTTTTTGGAAGCTCAAAGTTAAGCGGATGTCCGACAAATGTTGAATTTATGCCTTCTTTGTCATACATTTGCCCTTCAAAGGGAAAGATTGTAAAAACTTTGTCGATGTTTTTCTTAATTGTTTTGAGTCGCCATTTTCTTGATGCCCAAACCTGCGGGGGAATAAAGTAGAAAATCTTAAACCCTTCTTTTTTAAGGAATTTTGAAATGGTAAGGTTGAAAGCACCGTAATCCACAAGTAAGACTATATCAGGCTTAAAGTCGTTTTTAAGATAGTCAACTATTCTTTTTCCTAAGGTAAAATGGTTGTAGATAATTTTTGGAGTTAGCCCGACGCCCGACATTTTTGAATGGTCGCAAAAAAGCTTGACGCCTTGGTTTTTAAGGTTTTCTCCGCCAACGGCTTCAATAATAATATTGGGATTTATTTTTTTTAACTCTCTTGCAACTCCGCTTGCGTGCTTATCTCCGGAGTGCTCACCCGTAATTATAAATACTTTTTTTGGCATAATTCCTGCTATATTGCTATAATTGACATTTTATTTTTATCGGCGTAATTAATCATCTCTTGTTGCCCTACAATTATTGTTTCTCCGGCTTCAAGAGCTAAAACGCTTGCACCGTATCTTTTCATGGTTTTAAGAGTTCTTAAACCGACGGTTGGAATATCAAATCTGTTATCTTGATGCGGTTTTGCAACTTTAACAACAACAGCCCCTTTTCTTCTTGCCAGCTTGCCGCCTCTTTTGATGCACTTATCAGTACCTTCTATTGCCTCAACTGCCATTATCATGCGGTTTTTCATTACAACAGATTGACCTATATCCAATTTGCCCATTTCTTTTGCTGTTTTATAGCCGTATTCAATGTCGTAGAGCTGCTCTTGAGTCGGAGCAAGTTTAGTTAAAACGCCTTTTTGCACCATTAAGTTCTTTATGAAAATTGTTTGATCCAAAACTTCAACTCCGATTGATTTAAGCTCGTCAACGATTTTTAACATAATAGCGTCGTCGTTTAACTTGAAAGCTTCTTTTAAAAACTGAATTGCCTTTGGTTCAAGTTTGGGACGTTTTAATAACATTGTTTTTGATACTTTTCCTAAAAAAGTAAGTTGTTTAATACCTTCCTCTTTAAGAATTTTCTCAATTGTTTCAACTTGTCCAAAGCCAAGGGAAACAACCTTTGAACAGTATTTTTGCAATTCCTTGCAATTATCCGATGAAAGCGAAATTGCAATTACTTCAAAACCGTTTTCTTTAGCTCCTTGAGCCATTCTGACGGGCAAAAGTCCGTCGCCTGCTATTAAACATTGTTTGTTTTCTAAAGTTATACTCATAATTCCATACTGCCTTCTTGTGATATACTTGTTTTTACGTTTCCGTCCGCAAAAAATGATTTCGGATTAAGTGTCATTCTTATCTTGTCTGCCTCAACGGTTGAGCCTTGGCTTGTAATTTTAGAGCGTCCGGTAAAGATTACCGTATTTGGCTTGTTTGTTTTAGGGTCAACTATTAATTGTGCCTTCGGGCCTTGTGCAAAGTAGTCTTTGTATTTTACTTTTACGTTTCCGCCTGCGATAAGTGAATTTGTAAATTTATTGAACTGTTGGTATCTTGCCTCGACATAAACCCTTGTGCCATCCTCAAAAGTAACGTCTGAAGAGGTGTTACCGGAAACCTGAAACTCGCCTCTTTTGGGTTCATATTCAAAAACACTGCCCTTAACAACATTTGCCTTTTCTTTCATAACGACATTGCCTATTAATTTAAGGTTTTCGATGTTTCCGCTTTTGTCAATTACGGCGTTTGCCTTGTCTGAAAAAGTTTCTAAATCTTGATAGCGAACAACAACGGAGCCTTGTGCCTTCATAAGTTTTGTATTTGTGTCGTATTCTTGCGAGTCAGCGTTGATTGTGATTATCGGCTGACGGTTTTCCATGATAATAGATTGCGAATTTCCTTGTGCCAGAACGCTTTTCTTGATTAATGAAACTTTTATTATGTCGGCTTTTATTTCGTGTTTTTTTGCTTCTTTGTTTTGAAAAGCGTACGGATTGTCAAAAAACGTTGCAAGAGAAGGTTTTTTAGATACAGGGTCTAAATCCAGCTCGGCACGGGGGCTTTTTACCTTTATGTCGCCCACACCAACTTGAACATCGCCCTCAAAAAAGCCTTTATTCTGATCAAGCTTAATTGTCTGCTTTCTTGCCTCAATGACCACATTTGCGCAGTATGCCTGCATCATTGTGAAAGCTAATATAAAAAATGTTGCCAGTATCTTTCTCATCTAATTTCCTTTGATATTAAACAAATCGTGTTTTTCTTGTGTTGTACCTTCTTTTTGGAAAATTTCGACTTTTGATTTTCCTATTATTTTAAACGAAGTCAGGTCAGAATTAAAGACCGCTTTTTCGCTGTACGTCAAAAAATCTTTGTCTTTTCTTATTCTTACATTGCCGGAAGCAACAATATCAGTGCCTTTGCCGCCCCACTGCATTTTATCTGCCAAAATGGAAGCTCCGTCTTTTGATACAATGTATGTTTCGCCTTCTAAAACAATAGTTTTGTCTGAATCTTTATATGTTCCTTTGGGTGATTCGAAGCTCAGGGCAACTTTTTTGTCTTTGTCGTAAAAATTTCCGATTATATTTGTAAGTACAACAACCTCGTCTCCGCTGTCGTAGCTGCCTGTTTTGGCGTAGAGTTCCCAGTATTTATGTCCGTCTTTTGTTTCGGTTAAGATTAAATTTTTTACAATGACTTTTTGCTTTTGATTAAGTGCTCCCGAGATGTTTTTTCTTATATCACGGGTAACAAACCAAGCCCACAAAAAGCCCGCTGTGCATAAAATGGCGATTGAGAGAAAAACTATAAAATAAATTTTTTTCTTACTTAAACCCATGATTAAATACTACCATAAACCTTTTGAAATGGGGCGGATAAGTTGTTAAAAATTAAGTAAAATTAAGGGTTGAAATTTATTTTTCAGCGTTTAATAATGATGTTGTCAGACAATGTTTGTTTGAAAATTGAATAAGATTTGCGTGGGATGGAGCAGTCCCGTTGACCCGCCGAGGGTCAAGTCGAAAATACGAGTCGGGCGACGAGATGCCAGACTGTAAAGATGAAAATTGAATAAAGTTTAACGCGGGATGGAGCAGTCCCGTTGACCCGCCGAGGGTCAAGTCGAAAATACGAGTCGGGCGACGAGATGCCAGACTGTAAAGATGAAAATTGAATAAAGTTTAACGCGGGATGGAGCAGTCTGGTAGCTCGTCGGGCTCATAACCCGAAGGTCGTTGGTTCAAATCCAGCTCCCGCAACCAATTGAATAGAGAGGGTTTCAAGATTTTTGAACCCCTCTTTTTTAGTGATATAATTTAGTAATAATTCAACTTTAGTTCAACATTTATAAATATATGCAGTTCTAAAAAGAAAAATTCATAAATAATTTATGCTTGCTTTTGTTTGAGCAATATATTTTCTAAAACATTTGCAGCTTTTGCGTCAGCTTTTTGTAATAAATGGCCATAAATATCGGTTGTTGTGCTTGTTTTTGCGTGTCCTAGTCTTTTGCTAACTGTTGTACAATCTAAACCACTTAATATTAATATACTTGCTTGAGTATGCCTGAATGCGTGTGGATTAATATGGGGTAATAGTCTTAATTTTTCTTTATGTGATTTTTTGCTGTTTTCTTGCTCTATTATAGCGTTATACTTGTTTCTAAATTTGCTACAATAATCTGTTAGAGTATCTGGGTGCATTGGTTTTCCGTTTTCTTGTACAAATACAAATCCTGTATCATTCCAATATGAGCCAAGAGCAAGCCTTTTGGTGTTATATTCTTTGCGATAAGTTTTTAATAACTCCATAACGGTAATCGGAATATTTATAACTCGTTTAGATTGTTCTGTTTTTGGTGTATCTTCATATATTCCACGTTCTTTTGAATATAAAAGGTTTGTGTCTATTGTTACAAGATTGTTTTTAAAGTCAATTTTATTCCATTTTAATCCCATAATTTCACCACGTCTGCAACCTGTAAATATAAGTAAATTCATTGCTACTTGTTGTTTTAATGGTTCTTTTTGCAAATAAAACAAGATATTTTCAACATCTTCTACTTGAAGGTAATTTGCTTCTTTTTTATCGACTTTTGGAGGTGTTGCTTTTGCTGCAGCATTGTATTGTACTAATAACTCTTTTTCTGCTTGAGCTAATATGGTTCTTATTAATCTGTGGTGTTCAAGAATAGTTTTATTACTAAGAGTTTTACCAGTTTTTTTATTCAAACCATCTTTGCTAAGTTGTTCATATAATGCATTTAAGTGTTGAGGCTTTAGTTCTGATAATTTTAAATGACCAATTGCTGGAATTATTCTTCCCAATAATTCTTTATATCGAATTATTGTTCTATGTTTTACACCTGTTCTATCTTTAAGATTAATTACATAATCTGCATATCTTTCAAAAGATTGTTTATTATCTGCAACTATACCTTTTTTGCACTGTTCTTCAAACAATACAACAGCTTTTTTTAACTCTGTTTGTGTTTTTCTTTCACTCCAATTTGGCAGCACTTTAAAAGTCATTGTATATGGTTTCAACTGTTTACCGTTCATATCCCGACCTTTATGAACTCTAATGGAATATGAAATAATTTCACCGTTTTTATTCCTTCTTTCTTGAACGTTTGCCATTTACCACCTCTTGTTGTTCTAATAAAAGTTTTAAACTATGTATATCTTGTTGAATTTTTGAAAAATACAAGTCGGAAATGTCATTTTGGTCTAATATTCTTGTTGTAGCCCTTTTCATTGATTCTTCATTATGACCAAGTTTGTATTTAATCGGTCGTGCTAATAATTCTTCATTGCCATATTCAAATGAAGCAATTGCAAACAAATAATAGTATAAATGCCCTAAAAATTCCGTATTGTTCATATTTTCAATTAAATAATTTAACGCATATTGCTTATAATATAATGTTGGGTTTTTCTCTTTCATGTTTTCTACATTTTTCAAAACCCCTATCGCTTTATCTGACAAGCCAGTTTCTTTACTTATATTAGTGTTACTTGCTGTTTTATTTTTACTAAGTCCTAATATATAATCGCTTGTAATGGATTCGTTATCATACTTATAATATTGAGCTAACTTATATATTGTATAACTATCAGGTAGAGTTCCACCATTTATTGTTTTTGATAATGTCGTATCTTTTATTCCTATTTCTCGAGCCTGTTCGGCATTACTCAAGTTTTTGCTAATTTTTGTATCATTAACTAAATCATAAAGGCATTCTGCAATATGGTGTTTTAAGTTTTCTCTTTCGTATTTTGTTTTATCGTTATTCTTTTTCATTTGTTCCTCTTTCTTTCAAGAAATTGTAAGTTTGTAAAATTCTTGAAATTTCTTTAATCGCAAAAAATAAGAAATTGTAAAAAGCTATGCTATATTTATTAAAAGAAATAAACATTATAAACATTTCTCAAAAGAAATAATACATCACAATAAATTTGCTGTCAATATTACAAAATAAAAGGAGAAACAAAAATGACACAAGACGTTTTAGAATTTAGGGTTCCGAAAATGGCAACAATTAATGAAGCGGCGACCATAACAGGGCTGGCTAAACATTTCATTAGACAGCTAGCCTTGCAAAATAAGATTAAAAATGTGAGAGCTGGTAAAAAAATTCTCGTGAATGTCGAAAAACTCGTTGATTTTTTAAATGGTAAATCAGAAGATTAGGGAGGTAAATATGTTAAAAATGAAAAATGCTTTTACCAATAATAGTAAAAGCACAAGCGATATTAATAGTGTAGCAAAAAATACGCTCAAATGCAATTACAATAATCTTCTTCAAAATTTTTATTTCATTAAAAATGATAGAATTTTTATTCTATATGATGCTCAAAAAAGACCTTTAAGTCCTGTAACTGGTAAAAAGATTGGTATACACAGTAAACAGCATTTTGCAGACCTCAAAACCGCTTTAAATGCGTTAGAGCAATTTAAAAATGCAGATGGAATAGGTTTGATTTTAACCGATACCGAAATTGGTAATATTTGTGCAATAGACATAGATAACTGCATAGATAAAGCTGGCAATATCACGCAAGAAGCCGAAAAAATTTTACAGCTATTTCAAAATGCCTATATTGAAATCAGCAAAAGTGGGAAAGGTATTCACATATTGTTTGTAGGAAGGAAAAAATCTGATTGGTGTTGTAAAATAAACACTTTTAATTGGTGTAAATCTTTGGAATGCTATGATTCAAATAGATATATTGCCTTAACTGCAAATGCTTTATCTCATAACAAAATTCTAAATAATCTACAAAAAGAATTAGAAATTTTTTATAAAAAATACTTTAAAAAGGAAGATAAAAGAGTTTTTACAGGCAAAGCAATTCACACAAATAAATTTGATTTAGGGTTAAAACGAGATTTGAAATTTTTAAAAATGTGGAACGGTCAAAGATACTCTAATGACGAAAGCTGCAACGACTTAGGGTTAATGTCTAAAATTTTATATTGGAATGGCTATGATATTGCCAATGCTATTGAATTATTTAAATTAAGCCCTTATGCAATACAAAAAGACCATTTGCACAAGTTAAAAATAGAAAGAGCGGATTATTTAATAAGAACGGCTAAAAAATGCTTACGGGAGGTTCAAAATGGGAAATTATTATCCAGTTTATAAAAGTATATGGACTAGCTCCTGTTTTGATAAACTAGGCAATAATGGCAAGCTGATATATCTTTATCTTCTTACGAACAATTTTACAACTCAAATGGGGATATGCAGGGTTAAGCCGTCCTATATTGCGACGGATTGTAGCATTGATGAAATAGAAGTTGTAAAAATATTAAAAGAAATGCACAAGCTAAATATTATAAGGTTATGGCAAGATGAAAATTTAATTTTTATCCATAAATTTTTTAGATATACAAAAGGCACAATTAAAAGCCCAATAACCCTTTCTAAAACTATGTTGAGAGAGCGAGAGCTACTTAATAAGCCAGACCTTTGGGTGCTTTTCACTGCGGAATTT
The DNA here is from genome assembly GCA_944325665.1 of Candidatus Gastranaerophilales bacterium. Taxonomy (GTDB): domain Bacteria; phylum Cyanobacteriota; class Vampirovibrionia; order Gastranaerophilales; family Gastranaerophilaceae; genus Galligastranaerophilus. The sequence continues at coordinate 25,129 of CALVAY010000018.1, read as the reverse complement.
AATAAAGAATTGTATGAAATAGTAATAGCTCTTGAAGATTTACTAAAAAAAGCGGAATCAAAGGGAGAACTGGCAAAATCAGAGGAGTTAAACAAACTAATTAACAGTGTTAACGAGTTTGTTAACAGTTGTTGATAAATTCGTCAACAAATGGTTAACGAGCTGTTAAGTACATATCAATAATAATAGAAATATCATTGAAAGTAATCACAGAAGTGAAGAATATTTACAGAATACTAAAAGGAGAAAACAAAATGACTAAACAAAATGAACAAAAAATTCTAAATGAAGAAATCGTAACAGAGATTTATCTTAATAGATTAGCTGATTTACGTACAAGAATAAGGGAACACAAATTACTAATTGCAATTTTGCTAATATTTGTAATTATGTTTAATTTCTGTTTTTATTGCAACATACAAATTCTTAAGAAAATTTTTAGCAATCACCAACAAAATATTTATGTTTCGGAGGTACAAAATGACAAATAAAAATCCCAAAACAGAAAATTTAATACCATTTAATGAGCTTTCAAAAGAAGCTATAAAAGAAATCACGAAAAAGGGCGGTGTAAAATCCGCTCTTGTCAGGCAAGAAAGAAAACGCTTGAAAGATGAGTTGCTTTATTTACTTGCAAGCAAGGATAAAACAGGTAAAACAATGCAAACAAAAATATGCTTATCTCTTATAAATGAAGCTATAAGGGGTAAAGTACAAGCATATCAGGCAATCGAAGCAAGTATAGGAGAAAAACCAACAGACACAATCGCACAACACATAACAGGCGAAATAGACGAAAAAACTATAAATAAAGTTATGGATAAACTAAAGGAGTTATAAGAATGTCAAATAAACAGCCTAAAGTTGAAAATTTAAAACCTTTTAATAAATTAACAGTGAATGAACAGAGGTTGATTGCAAAACAAGGCGGGAAAAAATCAGGAATAGTCAGATTAGAAAAACGCAAAATGCGTGAGATATTAGAAATCTTATTATCACAGGATTTAAAACAATCAGGAATGTTAAAAAGCACAAAAGAAGCTATTATGGTTCAAGTTGTTAAAAAGGCTCTTTCAGGCGATTTAAAGGCGGTTGAATTTATACAAAATACAATAGGTGAAAAACCCATTGAAAAGACAATGAGTTTATCACCAACACTTGAAGCTAAAACCAAAGCACAGCAAATTGTAGCTGGTATTATAGCGAAACAAACAAGATAAATATTAATTAAAATCCTGATACATCAATGATTTTGTAGTTATCAGCTCTATCTTCGACAACCATAGCTTTAAAATCCCATTTGGTATGTGGAGCTAGGTTATTTATATTATCCATTGTACTTCCGATTTGTGTTCCATTTTTGTCGTACAGATTAATTTGAATTTGTGCATATCCGTATGTTCTATCTGTATTGTTTATAACGGTTCCACAAATAGCCCTACCGCCGTATGACGATATATTACAATTATGCGAATTCAATACTTCTAATTTTGGCTTTGATTTTGTCTTGTTGTTTATTGAATTATTGGAGCCATCCTCCATAAAAGATGGAATTGTTGCCATTAAAATTAGAATTATTACTGGTGTAAGACAACCTACAGCAATATTTCTACCAATATTGTTTTTAGATTTTATTATTAATTCTTTCTGACAATAAGGGCACATAACGGCTTTATCGTCAATCTCTTTTCCGCAATTTGGACAAAACATTTTCATTCCTCCTATCTTGAAAGTTCATAACCATCACTGGTTTTAAACTTACCGCATATTATATAAATTAAATCTATCAAAGCCCAAGGTGCTGAAATTATAAGACCAAAAAAGGAGAACGTTAAAATTAATTGCAAAATAGCTGTTCCTGTGTGTCCAGTGTAAAACCTATGAGCACCCATCCCACCCAAAAATAAACATAGCAACAAAGCAGTTACCCAATTTTTGTTACCTAGAGTATATGCCGAATTCCCAGTTGGTACACCACAATGAACGCATATTGCCGCTTTATCATCTATTTCTTTTCCACAATTCTTACAATACATTATATACCTCCTTAATTACTTGATTGTACAGCCAATATTTCATTAATTTTTTCTTTTATCTGTTCGGAAAAATTAAATATATCATCAATAGAATTAATAGCAATTTTTTCTTCTTTTTTATCTTTTACAAATGCTATATATTTTTGAGAGCGGTTAAAATATAGTCTACATATAGTTTTTCTTATATTATCATCTAACAAAACATTAAAATAGCTTGCATTATCTCTATATGTTATTCTTTTTGTATCAACAACACCATTTAAAAGACTTTTTACTATTGCGTAGCCTTCTAATTCTTCAAGGGTCGTTATAATTTCGTTTTTTGTTTCTTTAGTTTCTTGTTTGGAGCTTAAATTAAAATCGAGGGATGTTTTCATTACTTTTGACATAAAGAGATTAAATGCTTCTATGGTAGTATTTTTATGTTTTTCAATAATTCTATCGGTAATGCGACCTTCACAAACTCCAGATTTATTTATTAAATACCTTATAAAATCATCGCTGGGCTGTCTGTATTCATTTTCAATAACTTCTTCAAATTGCTTGATATACTTTAAATCACCTGCGTTTGAAAATGCTTTTTCTATATCAAAATTTTCTTTGCAAAATTCAGAGAGGGTTTCTATCTGATTTTCTTTGAAATCTAATAAGTTAAAGGTAAAAAACGGTTCATTATCTAATTTGCCAGCAGATTCAATATCAGAAAAGAATTTATATACAATGCCATTTGATAAAATTATAAACTTTGCGTCAGTAACGCTAAAATATCTTATAAGTTGAGTTGCGTGTTTTTTAATATCTAAAGATTTATTATCAACTTTCTTGCACTCAATGAGTATTATCGGTTTATTATCTTTTAATATTGCGTAATCAACCTTTTCACCTTTTTTAACTCCGACATCCGCAATATATTCAGGTACAACTTCTATAGGGTTAAAAACATCATACCCAAGAGCATTAATAAAAGGCATAATTAATGCGTTTTTTGTTGCTTCCTCTGTTTGCAAGCTGTCTTTCATAGCCGAACAGCGTTCCTTTAGCTGGTTAATCTTTTCAATAAATTCCATATAGCAAATACCTCATTATTTTTTAACTACCTCAACAGGATATTAACACAAAAAGGAATATAAATATACCTTATTTGAGTTAAGGAATAGAAAGAGAGTTAAAAAGTAGTCATAAATATTCTATTTTAAGAAAAATAGCGAGGTACAACCCTATGATATTTTACGACAAGGAATTTTTAGGCAAAAAATTTAAAGAATATAGAAAAAAGGCGAAATTAACCCAAGAAGAACTATCGGAAAAGATAGGAATTGCAGAAAAACACTATGGAAAACTGGAAAGAGGTGTTTTTATGCCTAGTCTTGAAACATTTTTTAAATTAATAGATGTTTTAAATGTTCCGCTATCAGAGTTTGGGTTTCAAGTTGAAGAAAACAAAAATACGAATAGGGATAAGATTATTAAAGAAGTGTATTCTTCTAATAATGCCGAGTTAGAGTTATTTTTAAATTTCATAGAGTCGATAAAGAAATATAATAAGGAAATTAAGGGATAGGATTATGGGTAAACGTCAAGAATATACAAACGAATTGTTAAATTTGCTATATAACTCAAAGCAGAATAACAAAACATTACTAGAAGTAAATCAAGGAGTTAAGGAACTTATAAGAAAAGATGTAAGCGGTATGATTGAGGTTATAAATGAATTGAATACACTAGGTTATACGCATATAGTAGCTAAAAGAGGTATAGGGCAGAACTTTTTTACAACTATACCAGAGGATTATTTGACATTAAGGGGTGAAGAGTATATTGAGGATATACAAAAAAATTTTACATAAAATAATTCAACAATAATTCAACTTTTTTACAAAAAACTACTAAAAATTATTAAAAATTAATTGATTTAAAATAGCTAAAACATTTATAATAATAGAGTTTGGGATATATTGCTAAAAATTGCAAAAAGTAAATTTCTCAACTCATAACCCGAAGGTCGTTGGTTCAAATCCAGCTCCCGCAACCAAGTAAATAAAGGGGATTTCAAATTATTTTGGAGTCCTCTTTTTGTAATTGAAAAGTGTTACCCCTAAAATTAAACCTATGTATTTATAATATGAAGGCGGGTGGCTTGATTTATCGGTGTACATAAGATCTCATATTTAAACTGTTCTCATGCAGAAAATATTATAACAACCAGTTCTTAAACCGCGTAAAAAACGCTTTCGCATTGTGTTTTTGAGTAATGCCCAAAGTGAAAAGCATAGTTTTTGCAAATTGATTTAAGGTAGCAAGGAATTTTAATAAAATCGCTCAAGCTGTGATATATGCTTATTGCAAGCTGTGGGCGGTCTTCCCTTATAGTTTTTTTCGCACCCATAAGCGCCTTTAGCTCGGCACCCTCAATATCCATTTTAATAAAATCAATTTTAAGCTTATTTTCATCCCTAAAGTCGTCAATGCTTATTGCTTGAATCTCTTGCTCGTATAAATTCTCTTTTTGCGCCCTTATATTTGCGCTTGAAGCAGTTGGATTTTTGATATTTTTAAAGAATTTTAAAGTTTCGGCTTTATCCCATACGCCCTTTTTAATAATTCTTATTTTTCCTGATTTTTCAATAATTTCGCTGTATAAGGTGCTTTTTTTATCTAAGCATTGAATATAATCTTTGAAATCATCGTATAAAGGCTCAAAGCAGAAAATATTTTCCACATTTTTAAATTCCTTTTCAAAAACAAGGCTGGTATAGCCGTTTAGCCCGCCGCAGTCGAGCGCATTTTTAATTTTGTCTTTTTTAATAAAATCAAGATACTGTCTTGAACTGCTTTCGCCGTGTGTATTTATGTCAATATTATTAATAAAATCAAGGTTTTTTGACCCCTCTTTTAAGGCTAAATACAGTTTAGTGAACAGCAACTTTTCTTTTTTGTTTTTTAAAAAACCTGCAACATATTTTGCCTCGAAATCTTTTTCAAGAACAAGTAAATTACTAACCCCGTATGACCTTAAAATAAGCTCTATATTTGCACTTTGTCTGTATGGTGCAATTATTGTCATATCAGGTTTGTTTTCTTTTTTAATAAAATCTTCAGGTGAAATTACCTCTATTTCTTCAAATTTATTAGAATTTTGCGCATTAAAATCTATAAAATATTCAATTTTAACTTTTGGGTAATTACTTTCTAAAAAATGCTTAAAAGCGTATCCGCTTAGGTTTGCACCGTATATTGCAACAGATTTTATTTTAGAATTGAGTTTAATTTTTTTCATACAAAAACTATTATGATTTAATTTATTGGTTTTTGCAAAGTTTTAAAAATAGGACACAAATTACCTTGCCTGATGCTTAATTCTTTTTGCAGTTTGAAAAATATATTTATCATCTGCCCTGTCAAAAATAAAAATCATTGCAAAAGCAAACATGCAAATTGTTGTGATAATTGAAATAAAATTAATAATTTTACCCTTACTCAAAGTTTTCATAATTATCTTCTTTTTTGGATATAATATATAAGTAATTTTATATTTTTTTATAAAAATATGCAAATATAATTTATATATAAAAACCTTAAAAAGGAATTTATAAAATGCCTAAAAAATGCGCTATATTTGATTTAGACGGAACACTGCTTTATACTTTAGAGGATTTATACCTTAGCTTAAACTACTCTCTTGAAAAGTTGGGTTATAAAAAAAGAACGATTGACGAAGTAAGAAGTTTTGTAGGTAACGGCATTAAAAAATTAATTGAAAGGGCCCTGCCGCAAGATGTTTCAGAGGATACCGTGCAAAAATGTCTTGAAATCTTTGTCCCTTATTACCAAAAAAATTCTCAAAATAACACAAAACCCTACGTCGGTATAATTGAACTTTTGGGTGATTTAAAACAAAAAGGTTGCCTGATTGCAATAAATTCAAATAAAATTGACTCTGCCGTAAAAGATTTAGTGAACAAATATTTTAAAAATTATGTTCAATGCGCAATAGGAGAACGCCCTAATTGCCCTAAAAAGCCAAATGAGAAGGGCGTTATGGATATTTTAGAAATATTAGGTTCGGATGTTAATAATGCAGTATTTATTGGCGATTCTCTTGTTGATATTCAAACGGCGAAAAATGCCAATATTCCCTGTATTAGCGTAACTTGGGGGTATTGCGCAAAAAATGTTTTAGAAGAAAATAATAAAATTATTGCAGATAATACAGCTGAGGTTTACGGCATTATCTCCTCTCTTTTGAATTTGTAAAGAAATATTACACAGTATATATAAAATATGTCAATTTTTTTATGAGTATATACTTTTTATATATACAACAAGAGAGGATAAAATATGAGTTTTGAAAAAATTAGACAATTTATCACTGATTTTAAAAATTCTACCAATTCAACAGATAAAGCTAAGACACTAAGCGAAGCGCAGTCTTATGTTAATTCTTTAGACTCTTCTCTTGTTGAGGCTGCAAAGTTAAACGATATTGATATTTTTGCATCAGGTGAGAACTTCAAAAACTACCTAACAAGCTCAACAGGCGTTGATGAGTCTGTTTTTACAAAGGCATACAAAGATTTAGAAAATCTTGATTTATCTGGTTTAAGTGTTGAAAAACAGATTGACAGCGAAAAAGAAGATGCAGGTTTTTATTCAATTTTAAATAAAATATATTCCGATGATACGCTATCACAAGTAATTGATGCTAACGGCGACGGCGTAATATCGGATAAAGAAGCAAAAGATTTTTTAAACTCAATCAAAGGTCTTGATAATAATGATTTGAACATTTCGCTTGATGATATTTCCGCTCTAGTTGACAAAGCCGGTCAAAGCGTTATGGACAATCCGTTTGAAAAAATGTTTGAAGGCTTTCAGGACGCATTTAGTAAAATTACCCAAGATGCTCTTGATACAATTGAAAACTTGAAGCAAAAAGCTACAAATACTGCTCCTTCAGTATCATATGCACCTGCTTCAGGTTCGTCTTGGTCTCCTTCTTCATCAAATTCTAAAAAGGCAAGCAGCAGTGCTTCAAATGCTCAAGCTAAAGAAGTAAAAACTCCTGCTCAAACAAAAGAAGAACTTGAAGAAAAAATTGAAGAATACAACAAAGAAATTTCAGAAATTAATGCCGGCACTCATCCTGAAGTAAAACAAGCAATTGAAGATGAAAAAGCTGCAAAAGAAGAAATGGAAAAACAAATTAAAAATGATGAAAAAATAAACAAAGAAACTAAAGAAGAATTCACCAAGGTAAATGATGATTTAGTAAAAAAAGAGGAAGAAATTTCTGCTTGCGAAAGTGAAATTTCTCAAACCGAAAGCTCTTTAACTAAAGGTGAAAATACGCTATCTTCTTTAAAATCTGCTCTTTCTTCACTTGCAAAACCCACAGGCAAAGAAGAAGACAAAGAATCTGACAAGAAAATTAATGAAAGAAAATCTTCACTTGAAAAACAAATAAAAGAACAAGAAGAAGCTAACAAAGAGCTTGAAGAAAAGCTTGAAGAATTAAACGATAAAAAAGAAAAATTGGAAGAACAAAAAGAGGATTTAACTAAAAAGAAAGAAGAATTACAAAAAGAAATAGAAAAAAATTGTTCACCTGAAACAAAAGAAGCAATTAAAAATTACGAAGATAAAAAAGCTGCTGTTGAAGAAATTAAAGCCGAAAAATTAAACGAAGTACAAGGCGAATTAAAAACAGCTCAAGAAGAATTGAAAAAGGTTGAAGACGAAATTCAAACTTCTGAAAACAAGCAAGCTGAAAGCAACTTTAGTGCCGATTTCGATGAAATGTTAGGTCAAGTTTTAGGATATGAAGGCGGATTTAGCGATCACCCTAACGACAACGGCGGTGCTACAAATTACGGTATTACCGAAGCTACATACAGAGCCTACAAAGGCGATAATAATGCCGATGTAAGAAATATTACGCAAGAAGAAGTTAAAGAAATTTATTACAATAACTACTATAAAGCTTCAGGAGCTGACAAATACGCGCAAGCAGGCGACAGCGCTTATGCATTTGCAGTATTTGATGCAGCCGTTAACCACGGTGTAGGCGCAGCTCAAAAAATGGACGCACAAGCAGGCGGCGATGTTGATAAATTTATGGAAGTAAGAAAACAAAAATATATCGGTATTGTTGCAAATAATCCTTCTCAAGCAGTATTTGAAAAGGGTTGGCAAAACAGATGGAACAAGGTTTACAGCTTTATTGATCCAAACCACAAATACGAAAACTACATAGCTTAATTATAATTACAAAAAATTCTTCCTCTGAGCTTTCAGAGGAAGTTTTTTATTTTTAAAAATTAGCCAAATGGGTAATACAAATTTATTTGTGCTTGTAGTTTTTTATAATTATAATTTACATATAATGTATAAATATAATTTCTAATTAAATTTGGAGTAAGAATGGAAAAGATTTCGCTATACCTTGTAGAAGATTATTTCCTAAGCAGAGCATCATATAAATATTCACTTGAGAAATTTGAACAAATAGAATTTTTAGGTGATTTTGAAAATGCCCAATCCTGCATAGATGCAATGGATAAAAAACAAGCAGATATAATCCTTATGGATTTGGGCTTAGAGAATATGAACGGGATTGAAGCCACAAAAATAATTAAGCAAAAATATCCAAATACAAAAGTAATAATTTTAACTTCCCATGAAAGTGAAAATGAGGTGCTGGCGTGTCTTTATGCCGGTGCAAGCGCTTATGCGCTTAAAGATATTCCAATTGAGAAGTTAGTTGAGGTAATAAAAGCGGTTAACTTTGGTGCTAACTGGTATGATCCTCACATTGCTCATATTCCTTTTAACTCCATACCAAAACCGCAATCTTATGAGTTTAACAACCTTTACCCGTCATCAGATGAAATTAAAAATCTTTTGACCGAAAGAGAGCTTGAAGTGCTAAAGCTCTTGGTCGAAGGAAAGTCAAATATTGAAATAGCACAGGAGATTTCAATCAGTGCTCATACTGCAAAAGCCCATGTATGCTCGATTATAAGTAAATTAAACGTAGCCGACAGAACACAGGCGGCGGTAAAAGCAGTCAGAACAAAATTATTTTAAGAGAAGAGAGTTATGTCATATACAAAAATTTTCAAAGTTTTAATATATGTTATTTTATGCACCCTAATTGCATTTTTGATTTTGCATGGCGGAAGTAAAATTTCTATTTTTACAATTAAAGACGCTGCTTTAATACTTGTAATAGCAGGTCTTATACACTTGAATTTTGAGAACAGATTTTTACTTAAATCTTTGAGTTCAAAATACGACAGTTCAAAACAAATTTTAAAAAATATCTGTAAATATTGTCCCGATTTAATTTCATACAGGGACTACAAACGCAGATATATTGTAGTTAACGATGCTGTTATAAATTTCTTTGGCAAAAGCGAAAAAGAAATTTTAGGAAAACCCGACAGCGAAATTGTTCCGAGCGAAATAAGGGAAATTGTTTCCAAGTACTCCGATCAAGTTCTTCAAAGCGGCGAAAGCGTAAGCTTTAGGCTGGACTTTAAAACAGATAAGGGAGAGAGAAAATGCTTTGACACATTTTTTGCTCCTTTAATTCAAGACGGCGTTGTAGCAGGAATAATAAGCATTTCAAGGGATATTACAAAAGAAGAAGAGCTTAAAAGCACGCTTTTGCAAAAACAGTTTTATATGATTTCAATTTTGGATAATTTGCCCTTTATAGCCTTTTTAAAAGACTTAGACGGTAAAATTGTCGGAGCTAATAAAAGGCTTGAAGAATTAAGCGGAATAAAATGTGCGGATTTAGTCGGCAAAAATGCCGTTGACGTGTTAAAAAACGAGAAAATTTTTACTCAAATTGAAGATTCGGAAATTATTAAAAATAAAGAATTTTTGGTAAAAGAGTGCAAATATAACCTTGCAAATACTGGTGAAGCTTGGTATAGAATTGAAAAAGCCCCAATTTTAAGCAGGGACGGACAACTAAAGGGTATTACCGTTTTCCTTAAAAACATTGAACAGGAAAAAATAACGGAAACGCACAAGGAAACCTTTGTCGCTACATTAACTCATGACCTTAAAACTCCTACAATAGCGCAGATAAGAATGCTTGAGCTTCTTTTAAACGGTGTTTTCGGCCCTCTTACAAAAGAGCAGGAAGCAATGGTTTGTCAGACCCATGAGTCCTGTAAATATATGCTTACAATGATAAGTGATGTGTTATCGACTTATAAATATGAAAACGGGGATGCAAAATTAATAAATCAAGATTTTGACTTCTATGCACTTGCAAAAGAGTGTTGTCTTGAGCTTACTACTTTGGCTTCACAGAAAGGTCAGAGTATAAATTTAAAATGCAAACTTAAACCTACAATTGTTTTTGGGGACAGAACACAGCTTAAAAGGGTTGTAATGAACCTTGTTTCAAATTCAATTTCGCACGGTTACGACAATACGGAAATTAACGTTGTAATTGAAGAGGCAAAAGACGGAATAGTATTCACTTCAAATAACGACAGCCCAAATATTCCCGATGATGTTTTGGATAAAGTTTTTGAAAAGTACGTCTCCGGCGCTGCAAAGTTTAACAAAGTGGGAACAGGCTTAGGACTTTATCTTTCTCAAAGAATAATAAGTGCTCATCTTGGCTCAATGATAGCTTCATCTAAAAATAACCACACTTCTTTCGGGTTTATTATTCCTTACCCTCAAAAAGCAAAAGAAATGTTTATTCACAGATAAATTTTTGCTATACTTTAAATTGAACAGTTTAAAGAGGCAAAAATATGATAAATACACAAGATGTAGCAGTGGTTGTTATTGATATACAAGAAAAACTTGTTAATATGCTAAAAGATGACGTATCTGAGCAGATTAAGGAAAAATCCAAAAAACTTATAAGTGCCGCAAAAACTCTTGGTATAGACGTACTTGTTACACAGCAGTATTCAAAAGGGCTTGGAGAAACAATTGAGCCTTTAAAAGAAGTGCTAAAAGAAGACTTTTCACCGTTTGAAAAAACTTATTTTGATGCACTTTTAGAAGAAGATTTCTTAGCAAAAGTTAAAGGTCTTAATAAAAAGCAAATTGTAATATGCGGAATAGAATCTCACATTTGCGTTTATCAAACAGCAAAACATCTAATGCAAATGGGCTTTGAGGTTGTTGTTGCAAAAGATGTTTGCGCTTCAAGAAATAAATTTGAATTCAAATGTGCTATGGATTTACTAAGGCAAGAGGGCGCAAAGGTAAGCTGTCTTGAAATTATTCTGTTTGATTGGCTTGGCGGTGCAAAAAACCCTAAATTTAAAGAAGTTCAAGCGCTGATTAAATAGGTGCTAAATTGAAAAACTTTTTTGAGGACTTATTTATACTTGAATTTGCGAACAATCATTTGGGAGATGTCAAACGTGCATACCAAATGATTGACGAGTGCGCTTATTTACTAAATTATCCTCTTAAGTTTGCAATAAAATTTCAAATAAGAGATTGTGAGAGCTTTGTACACAAAGACCACAGATTAAGACAAGATGTCAGATACATAAGAAAAGTTTTGGATACAAAGCTTGAATATGATGATTATTCAAAACTTTTTTCTTATGCAAAAGAAAAAGGCTTTTTGACTTGCGCAACTTTTTTTGATGAAAGAAGCATTGACGCTTGCAAGAATTTTCAAATAGACATTGTAAAAATTGCCTCATCCGACATTAAAAATTTTCCTTTAATAGATGAAGTTGTAAAGCTTAATAAGCCGATTATAGTTTCTTTTGGCGGTTGCGATAATGATGTGTGCGATAATTTAGTTGATTTTTTTGAGGCGAATAATATTAATTTTGCAATTAACCACTGCGTGTCGTTGTACCCTGTGTCGGATGAAGATTTAAACCTTGCAAAAATATCTTACCTAAAGGAAAGATACCCAAGGCACACTATTGGTTTTTCAACACATCAGAAAAGCGATAATCTGCCAAAATGTATTTTAATGGCAAGGGCTTTAGGTGCAAGGATAATTGAAAGACATATAGATATTGAGTTTGAAGGCAAGATAAAAAGAGATTACACAACTTGCCCGAAGGATATTTTGCAGTTGGTTCAAATGTATCTGTATGCTTCAAAAACCTGCTTTCAGCCAAAAGAAAAAGAACTTCTGACAAAGGAGAAAGAAGCGTTTGTTATAAAAAAATTTCAAAGAGGAGTTTATTCAAAAAGAGATATTAAAGAAGGCGAAGTGCTTTGCAAACAGGATTTTTACTATGCCATTCCTTGTTTTGAAGGACAATTAACTCATAACGACATAATAGAGGGCTTAACTTTGTGTAACAATATCAAAAAAGACGAGCCAATTATGGAAAATTTTGTTAAAATGAATTAAAAGTTTGAAGGAGAAGTTATGAAAAAGTTACTATCAACAATACTTTTAGGCGTTATGTTATCTTTGAGCGCTCCTGTTTTTGCAGGAACTCACGGTGTTGACGGACACGTAAGCGCAAGATCAATTGGCGCAGGCTTGTTGTCTTTGTTGATTTGGCCAGGGTTAGGTCAAATCGTTAACGACCAGCACGAAGATAAAGTTGTAACGCACGCGCTTTTAGGCTTAACGGGCATTTTTAGATTTTGGTCTTGTTATGATGCCGTTATTGACCGTGATGGCGGTGTTTGGAAAAATAGAATATAATTTTAAAGCCCTCTATTATGAGGGCTTTTATTTTATTCTTTTGCTAATTTACCTTGTTTTGTTTTTTGGATTACTTCAAGAATTTCTCTTTCCAGCTCATCTAATTCTTTAAGTTTTTCATCACTTAGGCTTTCCCTCCAAGCTTCGAGTTCTTTGTTAAATTGCTCTGAGGTTATTATGCACTCACCTCCTCCAACTTTTGGAGCGTATTTTTGCGAGAATTGTTCTATAAAGTCGCTATAAACTTCAACAATTCTGTCTGCACAGTGTTCAGAATTTCTTAGAAGAACTTCAACATCAGAGTCAATTCTTTCTCTAAGTGTATCTGATATGTCAAGTGCGCCTAGGTGGTTTGGTCTTATTGAAACTCTGCCTGTTGTGGTCTGTAAAAATGCTTCCGTAAAATCGGATTTTGAGTGTTGTTTTTTACTTTTTGTCTTTTTAAGCTGTAATAGTTGTTAATGCTTATTGAATTTACTTTCATTTTTTATCCTCGCAAAATACTTTTGCCTACAAGGCGTATAAAATTTTTTTTGTTATTATAAAAGTCTTGTTTTTACAAAATGTGATAATAAATTCGAGAATTAGGGTGATTGAATATTTTACTTTAAGTTGTAAAGTGTTTTTGTGATTAACTTTGAGCTTATTTTAAATTCAATACAAGATGCACTTGTTGACTTAGTGCATATTTTGCCGTTTTTATATTTGACCTTTTTGTTTATAGAAATTATCGAGTACTTTTATTTTAAAAAAGTTGCAGACTTTGCTCTTAAAATCAAAAAATTAGGCCCTTTCTTGGGGGCAATTTTAGCTTGTGTTCCCCAGTGCGGTTTTTCGGTTATTGCAAGCGTTTTATATATAAGAGGGCTAATCTCAAAGGGTACTTTGTTATCGATTTATCTTTCAACCTCTGATGAAGCTATACCTGTGCTGTTGGCTATGCCTGACAAGTTAAAAATTGTTTTGCCCGTTATTTTAATCAAAATTACAATAGGTATTGTTGCAGGATACTTAATAGATTTTATTTTCCCTTCAAAAGAGCTTGAAGATAAACAAATTGAATTTGAGCAAAAAGGTTGCTGCGAGCATAGTTTAGAGGGCAAGGATAAAAATGAACTAATTATTCATCCTTTTATTCATACTTTTTATGTAAGCTTATTTTTGCTTGTTATTACATCAATTTTAAACGTATTTATATCTCACTTAGGCTCGGCTCAAAAATTGGGCGAATATCTGATGCTAAATTCACCCCTTCAGCCTGTCGGGGCAAGTCTTTTTGGTTTGATACCAAACTGTGCGGTATCTGTTGCATTAATTATTTTATACACAAAAGGCACAATTGCTTTTTATTCTTTAATATCGGGCTTATGTGCCAATGCGGGGTTGGGGCTTTGGGTTGTTGTATCTAAAAATAAGAACAGAAAAGACTCTCTTTTTATAGTTTCTTCCCTGTTCTTGATTAGTGTTTTAGCAGGTTTTATCCTGTATTTAATTCAAAAAATTATCTGATAAAACTTGTCATTATTTTATCTTCTGTGTTGTTTGGTTCAATGCCTGCTTTTTTACCTTCTTCAATGCATTTTATAATCCAAGCCATGTTTTTGCCTAAAATACGCATAATTTGTAGCCCTTCGAGGTCTTTTTCAACATCTTCTTTTGTTTTTCCATGTACCATATTCCAGTAATTTGAAGAAATTACCGGCATTTTGTTGATTGTAAAATGTTTTGTAATTACATCAAGAGTAGCGCTTGTTCCAGCTCTTCTTGCACTTGCAACGGCGGCTGCGGGTTTATATGCAAAAGCGGATGAGCCTGAGTAGAAGATTCTGTCCATAAAGGAAAGCAGTCTGCCCGAGGGGTGAGCGTAATATACGGGAGAGCCAAAGATAAAGCCGTCATAGTCTTTTGCCAATTCTACAAAAGCGTTAACTTCGTCATCAACAACGCATTTGCCGATTTTTCTGCAAGCAGCACAACCTGTGCAGTCTTTTACCTGTTCTTTTATTTGATAGATTGTTGTTTCAATTCCTTCTTCATTTAAGGACTTTGCAACTTCAATAAGAGCCCTGTTTGTACAACCGTCAGCATTTGGGCTTGAGTTAACAAGAAGTACTTTCATTTTGCTTATCCTTTCTTTTGTAGTTTAGTGTCTTAATTGCATTTGCTAAAATGGCTATCCAAATTGCAATGTATAAATATCCTAAAATGTCTTGCCATATAAAAATCCTAAGGAAAGTTATTTTTAGAGCATATAAAACAAATATTAGAATTGCCAACGCACACAATATGGTGTAAAAGATATTGTCTATCCTTGTTTTATAAATTCCAAAAAATAGCAAATTAACAAGCGGGTAATATGCTATCGAAAAAAACAGGCAGATAAAAAGTTCTGTAAAATAGGGTATTCCAAATGAATCTGCGGCTGAATGATAGACATATTTTTCAATGTTTGCCATATAAGATAGCATATGAAAATTGCACATTAAAATATATGCTAAATTTATCCAAGTAAAGATGAAAGCTTTGTTTTTTATAAGTTTAATGTCTTTAAAATTGCTCCAATTTTTTATTTTGAATACAAGTGAGAACAATAGAAGACTTAATGATGCTGCAAACATCTTAAAAATAAAATTATAAATTTTATGCTCAGGGTTGCCAAATTTTGCAGTTGGAATTTTCATATCGAAATGCGGGTCAAGGGTTTGTACAAATTCTTCCGCAGCATTTCTGTCGGTATAAAAATCAACCAGTTGCAGATTTGTTTTAATCAGCAAAAATAAGCATAAAACAATACCTATTGTTAAAAATAATATTATCGGGTTTTTAAATATAACTCTAATCTTGTTATACAAGGTTTCTGAAAAATTCATCTTGTTCCCACTGCTTAATTTCTTTAATGCGTTTATTCTCAATTATTTCCATTAAAATTACATATAAGGCTATTGTATAGATTATTGAAATTAATAATACGCAAATGCCGCTTACCGGGTTTATTCTTCCCGACATGACAAAAAGCTGCAAGGCAACCCCATGGTTTAGTACCAAAACGCAAGAAGAGGCAATTCCCATAATTTCACATAATATTTTAACAATAGGACTGATAATAAACAAAAAGCTAAAAATTGCCCCTATTGGGAGCCAAGACAGGTTAAAAATCAGTTTAATTTTGCTGTATTTTTTATTTATCTCTTGCATAAAATTGTCCTAATGTTGAATTAAGTATAACATAATGCAAATATTATGGTATTATTTTTAAAGAAGCTGAGGTAATTTATTATGAGAGATGAAACAAAATGTTTACATTCGGGCTATACTCCCGAAAACGGTGGCCCAAGGGTAATGCCGATATATCAAAGTACAACCTTTAGGTTTAATTCGACCGATGAAATTGCGGCTGTTTTTGATGACCCGACACGCGCGCACATCTATTCAAGGTTTACAAACCCGACTGTTGATGTTGTTGAGAAAAAAATTGCGGATTTAGAGCACGGTGTTGCCGCAATGTGTACTTCATCAGGTCAAATGGCATCTTTAATGTCTATTTTAAATCTTTGCCAAGCAGGCGACAGTTTTGTAAGTGCAAGTGCAATTTATGGCGGTACGGTAAACCTTTTTGCCTATACTCTTAAGAAATTGGGCATTGAGTGCATCTTTGTTGATGTTGACGCCGATGAAGATGAAATTCAATCTAAAATTAAACCGAATACAAAAGCAATTTTTGGCGAAACCCTCACTAATCCCTCACTTCAAATATTTGATATAGAAAAATTTGCAAAAGTTGCACACAAAAACGGCTTGCCGCTTATTGTTGATAATACTTTTGCAACGCCGATTTTATGCAAACCAATAGATTTTGGCGCAGATGTTGTAATTCACTCTACTTCAAAATATATGGACGGACATGCTCTTCAAGTCGGTGGTGTTATTGTTGATAGTGGAAAATTTGACTACACAAACGGCAATTTCCCCGAATTTTGTGAGCCTGACGAATCATACCACGGCACAATCTACACAAGAGATTATGCTTTTGCACCCTACATAATAAAAGCAAGAATGCAGCTTATGAGGGATTTTGGAGCATATCCTTCAGGACATAGCGGGTTTTTATTAAATTTGGGTCTTGAGACATTGGCAATTCGTATGGAAAGGTACTGCAAAAACGCACTTGCCGTTGCAAAATATCTTGAAGGACACCCTAAAGTGGAAAGTGTTAACTACCCCGGATTAGAAGGAAATAAATATCACGCTTTGGCTAAAAAGTACTTGCCTAACGGACAAAGCGGGGTTATGGCGGTTAATATTAAAGGCGGAAAACAAAACGGTATTAAGTTTATGGATAGTCTTAAAATGGCTTCAAATGAAGTCCATGTTGCAGACATCAGAACTTGCGTGCTTCATCCTGCTTCTGCTACTCACAGGCAACTAAGCGACGAGCAGCTTGTGGCTTGCGGTATTAACCCCGGACTTGTAAGACTTTCCGTTGGTTTGGAAAATCTTGAAGATATTTTAGAAGATATAAATACGGCATTAGATGCCATATAAATTTAAAAGGCTCATCGTTTGATGAGCCTTAATAATCACTTTCCTTGAATAAATCCTAAAATACCGTTTATAAAGGTCAGCGGGTGAACCGGGCAACCTGCAATATATAGGTCTATCGGGTATTTTTCCAAAAATTCTCTGTTAAGTTCGCTGCTTTGTTGGAAAACTCCGCCTGATATTGCACAAGCACCGCACAAGACAACGATTTTCGGGTCAGGTGTTGATTTGTAGCAATCTTCAAGAGCGTATGCCATATTTTTTGAAATCGGCCCCGTAATTACAAGACCATCAGCATGGCGAGGAGAGGCGACAAAATCTATGCCAAATCTGCCCATATCAAAGTTTACGTTAGAGCAAGCGTTAAGCTCCATTTCGCAACCATTACAGCCTGCTGCCGACACTTGTCTTAACTTTAAAGATTTTCCAAAAACTCTTTTAATTTCTTTTCTGACTTCTATTGCGATTTTTGAGAATTCTTCCTGAGTCATATCTTCAGTTATTATCAAGTTTTCTCTTTTTGTGGTTGATAATTTGTAGAAGTTTGTAAAATCTATTGCACCTGTTTTGCATACGTTTTTACAAGCACCGCAGAAAGTGCATTTGCCCATATCGATTGATAAAGGGTTAAGCTTCAGTGCGCCTGTCGGGCAAACATTCAAGCAGTCTTTGCAGTTGTTGCAGTTTGAATTGCAAAGTTTTGGAAGCCCCCTGAATTGTTCTCTCATAGGAGCATTTTTAATATCTTTTATAAATTGGTTTCCTTGATATATTCTTGATTTTAGTGTATCAAACATAATTTTATTCCTTATAAATCACATCCGCAGTAGGATAAGTTAAAGCTTTTATTACATAGCGGGAAGTCTGAAACCCCGTTATTTCTTACGGCAAGAGCAAGTCCGTACCAGTTGTTGAAAGACGGATCTTTAATTTTATATTTTGACAAAGTGCCGTTCATATCAGTTAAGGCAATGTGGACTATTTCGCCTCTCCAGCCTTCGACAATTGAAATTGCCATTGTATCTTTAGGAAGATTTAATTCGCAATTTGTTTTAACTTCCTCTTTAAGGGTATTTTTAAGCATTTCAAGTATTCTTTTTGAAATGTCTAAAGACTCCATTGCCTCTTGGTGTCTTAGTTTAAATCTGGAGTTAACATCGCCTTTCCCTTTAAACATTTTTCTTGGCAGAGCTAAGAACTTGTAGCACTCGTCAGGAAAGTCAAAACGAGAATCCAAGGTTAAACCGCAAGCTCTTGCTGCCATACCGACAAGTCCGATTTGCTCTGCTTTTTCCTTGC
The DNA here is from genome assembly GCA_944325665.1 of Candidatus Gastranaerophilales bacterium. GTDB lineage: Bacteria > Cyanobacteriota > Vampirovibrionia > Gastranaerophilales > Gastranaerophilaceae > Galligastranaerophilus. The sequence continues at coordinate 6,583 of CALVAY010000018.1, read as the reverse complement.
TTACAACGCCTGTTTTTTCTAGCCTTGACATAACGGAAGTGTTTTTAAGCATTGTTTTTACCATTCTGTCAACGTCTTTTTCAACCTTTGTAAGTGTTTCAAGCGCTCTTTTTATTTTTTCGTTATCTATATCAAAATTAACACCGCCCAATTCAATTAAGCCTCTTCCAAAACGGCTACCTGAAAATTCAAGCATAGTGTTGATTACAAGAGTTCTTGTTGCACCAAAGACCGAGGCTCCCATAAGATATGCAATATCGCCAGATATTGCGCCTAAATCGCCGATGTGAATTGCAGCTCTTTCCATCTCAAGGGCTAAAGTCCTTATCAGTTGGGCTCTTTTGCTTACCTTGCAATCACAAAGTGTTTCCATAACTTTTGAATAAGCCAGATTGTTTGCTATTACACTATCTCCGCAAATTGACTCTGCAAGCCTGTTTGAAGGATGTTTAATCATTAAATCTTCAACACCTCTGTGCTGGTATCCGAGCATAATTTCAAGGTGATAAACCGTTTCACCGTTACACATAAATCTAAAATGCCCCGGTTCAATTACACCTGCGTGAATTGGACCCACTGCTACTTGGTGAACTTCTTCCCCTTCCATTTCAAAGAATTTATAATCCTTTTGATTTTTTCTTAAGGGCTTTAACCAAGGATGGTTAAGGGGTTTTATTCCAAACTGTTCATAAAATTCTCTTTCAAAAATATGAAACGAAGGAAGCACTTGAGTTATGCTCTCATAGCATTTTTCATCCTGATTAAAAATAGCAGAGCTTACATTTAACTCTGAATTTTTATCATCCGCCAACACAACAAAAAGCTTTGTTGTGTTGTTTCCCCAGTCTTTACCAAAGAAAGCCACGGGTCTTAAGTTAAGGTTTATAATTTCCTCTCTTAACTGCTCAATTTTTAGAGTAGGTATAGAGTTTATATCGATTTTTCCGTTATTTTTTAATTTAATCCAATTCATATTTAACCTCTAAAATCCTGCTGTTGCTAAGATTATCATACTGTTTAAAAATGGCGGTATGTAAATTCCTAAAACAAATACCAATAAAAGCATTATAACTTGAGGAAGATACATAAGTATTGAGAATTTTTTCTTATTTGCTCTAACCGTTTCTTCTTTGTCTTCGCTCAATTTGCCAAAAGTCATTTTAATAACAACTTTTGCTATACCCCAAAGAACTATTGTTAAAAGCAGTACAAACAATGCGCAAAGGAGCAGATGACCTTGCATAATCATTGTTTTGATGATTAAAAATTCGCTTATAAATAAAATTGATGTCGGGAAAGCGCAAATTGCAAGGAAGGATAAAATCCAAAGCCAAGCTGTTTTATTGTCTGCGCTCATCAATCCGTTAATAGATTTTATTCTTTTTGTTTCAAATAATTCTAAAACATTTCCTGAAGTTAGGAAGAACGAAGCTTTTGCAAGAGAGTGTCCGATTAAATGTAAAACAACCGCATAAAGTGCTGCTCCGCCAAGACCTGTACCTATTGCCAAAATACCCATATTCTCAATTGATGAGTAAGCAAGCATTCTTTTGTAGTTTTTAATGTGATATACAAAAACTGCCGTTACAAAAAGCGAAACAAAGCCGACGATTATGAACATTATTCTTGCCCACTTGTCGCATTGTGCTATGTCTAAAACTTTAAACACCCTTATAATTACTAAAAATGCAGAGTTTAAAAGTGTAGCCGATAAAAGGGCTGATATTGGCGAGGGGGCTTCGGAGTGTGCGTCAGGAAGCCAGTAGTGTACAGGTGCAAGACCCATTTTTGTACCGAAACCGAATAACATAAATACAAACGCAAGCTTTAACCAGAAGGGGTCAAAAGCGCTGGCGTGTTTGTATAGTTGAGCAAAATCAAGTGTGTTAATATCTCCTTGTGCGATATTTAAGAAGATTATACCAACAAAAGCAAGTGCAATACCGATTGAACAGATGAAAACATATTTCCAAGCCGCTTCGATAGAGTGTTTTGTTTTGTTGAAGTATATTAAATAAGCACTTGATAGAGTTGTTGCTTCAACAAAAATCCAAGCAATACCTAAATTGCTGGATAATATCGTTCCTGTCATAGCAAGAACAAATACCATTATCATAAAAGAATAATGGCCTATTTTTTTGTCTTCATATTCTAAGTTTCTTATGTAGTTGCTGTTGTAGAAGGCAACCATTAAAAATACCAATGAAAGCACTAAAAGGAAAATAATATTCGTATTATCTACCGTAAAGTAAGGTATATTGCCGAGTTTGCCAATTCCGCAGGCAAGAAGGCAAGATGCAACGAAGTGCAAAACCGCATACACGTTTACCATAGCACAGTCAAAAGCTTTTTTCTTTATTAGACCCATTAAAATACAGGCTATAATTGGAAATATCAAAATTGTATTAATCATTATTGTCGTCCCTCAAATCCGATAAATTTGAAACTTCTAAGTCTTTAAATTCTCTGTTAATTTCGTTAATAAACAAACCTAAGATGTAAATTGCGATAAATACATCCAAAAGCACCCCTAAATTAACTAAAACAGGCATTTCTTTTGCAACGGATAAGGAAAGAAGAAAAATACCGTTTTCCATTGTAATAAATTCAATTACGTTAGAGATGATTTTGTGTTTAATCGTAATTAACCACAAGCTTATTATTATTGTTGAAATTGAAACACCAAAATAAATTGGCGAAATCATTTTCATTGTGTCCGAAGCGTTATAATAGTTAGGTATCAAAAAGCCTAAAATTAAGATTATACTTGCTACAACAAGAGAATAGAAGTGTGGAATATTAGCACTTACATCCCTGTTTGCTTTTGCTCTTTTAAATACTTTAAATAAAAACCAAGGAATTACAATTGATTTTACAATTAGTGTTTCAACCGTTAAAAACGCTATATTAAGTGCATTTTGATGTTCAAAATTGCAAGCACAAATCAAGAACAACAAAATCCCTTGAAGTGCGACCAGTCTGATGTGCGAAACAATTCTGCTGGTTGCAGCTAAATATAACATTGTAAGACCAAATAATATTATAAAGCCGTTTTCCATTTTCTAACCCCCAAACATCCTTGCAACAACCAAGGACAAGACAATTAAAGCAAGTGAACTCATAATGAATACAAATTCAAAAACGTGCGACATTCTTATTCTTGCCATTGCACTTTCAACCGTTCCTATAACAATTGAAATTATAAACATTAATAAAAGATATAATAAAGTCGATAAACCTAAGCTTAAATCTTGCGGTATGATAATTGCGCCGATAAGTGAAGATAAAAGCATCATCTTAATTGCAACCGACCAGCTTATAAGTGCCAAATCGCTTGCAGAGTTGTCTAAAATCATAACTTCGTGAATCATTGTAAGTTCTAAGTGCGTAGCGGGGTCATCAACAGGAACTCTTGAGCCTTCGGTTAAAATCATTATGAATAAAACCAAAATTGCAAAAATGCAGATTAAAACCCCGTAACTGCCTGAAAATTCAATAATTTTGGTTAATGAGTCAAACGTATAATTTCCGGTTAAAGCCATAATTGAAGCCAAAAGCATAAAGAACGCAGGCTCTACTATTGTTGTAAAGCAAGCTTCACGAGATGCTCCCATACCTTCAAAACTGCTTCCCGTGTCCATTGCACTAATTAGTGAGAAGAACTTTGAAAAGCCTAAAATATAAGCGAAAATCAAAAAGCCGCAAGGGATGTTTATTATTGTTTTTGAACCTATCATCGGTACAAAAAGCGAACTAAAAAGTATTGATGAGAGCATAATGACAGGTGTCAGCCTGAAAACTTTTGTAGTTGTTTTGCTTATCACATAATCCTTTTTGATTAGCTTTACAAAATCATATAAAGGCTGAAATATGCTTGCACCGTACCTTCCGCCCCAGAAGGCTTTTGTTTTTCTTATTACCCCAATCATTAGAAAGGGGACAAATAATATAACCAGTAAATTTAATATAATTTCCATTTTCTTATCCTATAAATAAACTTCCAATTATAATTACAACCAAGAATATTAATCCGTATTTAATATAGCTTTGAATGTTTCCGCTTTGCATTTTTTCAAATTTTGATAAGAACCATTCGTCAAATTTAACAAGCGGATTAATAACGTAAGCTTCTTCAATGTCATCTATATGTAAGCTAAAGTGTGCTTTTTTAGGGAAAAGTTGTTTTGGTTTTTCAATATCAAAAACTTTTTTAAATAAAGGTTTTAACATTGACAAAAACGGACTTACATAAGATGAGGCACTGTATTGCATAAAATTATTCGCTCTGTCATAGCCACAGCCCCAAGTTGTGTAGCTTTGGACATTTTTGTTTAACTTTGCTTTGATAAAAAGTAAAAGCAAGGTGAATAAAATAAAGCCCAAGAAGCAAATTGAAATTGTTTGCATAATTTCAAATATTTGCGAATTAAGTTCAAGATTGTGGCTTAAAATTATGCTTGCAGGGTTTAGCACAAACTTAAATGCATATTGCGGGAATAGACCAATTAAAAGTGCAAAACCCGCTAAAATGCCCATCGGTAGAGTCATAACTTTTGTATTATCGCTGTTAATTTTCTCTACTATTTCACTTCTTGGCATGCCAAGAAAAATTATACTGTATGCTTTTGTGAAGCATAAAATAGCCATTGTACCTACAAGAGCAAGAGCGGAGATTGATAAAAGTATTGCTACAAGACCAAAGAAGTCATTTATTTTTAGCCCCTGCACCATTGCAAAATATATTAAAAACTCGCTGATAAAGCCGTTAAAAGGAGGCAGAGCGCATATTGCAACAGAGCCTGTTAAAAATAGTGCCGCTGTCTTTGGCATTACTTTTGCCAAACCGCCTAAAACTTCCATATCTCTTGTATGAGTTTTTACATAAACGCTTCCTGCTGCTAAGAACATTAACTCTTTAAATATAGAGTGGTTTAAAATGTGCAAAATTGCACCGCAAAAACCTAATATAGAAAGAATTTCCATATTATAAGTTAAACCAAGCATGCCAATGCCTATGCCTATACCTATGATACCGATGTTTTCAATAGATGAATAAGCCAACATCTTTTTAAAGTCATTTTGACCAATGGCGTATAAAATACCGTATAGCGCACTTATTACGCCTATTGTTAAAACAAGGAACGAAGCGAATTTTGTCGGCTCTTCCACCATGGATAAAATTCTTAAAATCCCGTATATACCTGTTTTAATCATAACGCCTGACATAACCGCACTAACGTGGCTCGGTGCACAGGGGTGAGCTTCAGGCAGCCAGTTGTGGAAAGGTACAAAACCTGCTTTTGTACCAAAGCCGATAAAGGCAAGTAAAAATACCGTATTTGCAAGCTGAGAGTTATTTTTTAAGACCTGTACAAATGCTGCAAAGTCATAACTTGAAGCATTAATTGAAGCAATTGCAAAAGCTATTATTATAAATAATACCGAGATGTGCATAAATACAAGGTATTTAATACCCGCTTGCAGTACTTCTTTTTTCTCGTTTTCAAAAATAACAAGGAAAAATGAACTCAAGGACATAATTTCCCAGAAAATAAGAAAAGCAAGAGCGTTTGAAGTTGTTACCACAAGCATCATTGATGCAATCAAAACAGGTAAAAACATTGTATGATAAGAAACGTTTTTACCTTTTTCGATGTATGGTTTTAAGTATCCGTTAGAATAAATAATTGAAAGCAAACTCATTATTGATATAACAACAATGAAAAATGCACTTAAATAGTCTATATTAAAGCTTATTTCACCAAATATAGGGTTAAAATTCAGTGCATAAGAAAGTTTTTCGCCCGTTAAAAAAACCATAACGGCGGGTTTTAAACAAAAAAGCGTCGATATGGCTAAAAGGGTTGATAAAACTTTTAATTTGTTTTTTTGACTAAAAATTGCTGATATAAATCCGCTTAAAAACAATAAAATAATTCCGATAAAATATATGTTCATTACTTCCATCCCAAAATTCGGCTGTAAATACAAGCTGGTTATAAATCTAACAAAATGAATTGTCAAGTGTAAATTTTACAATTAAAAAAATGCTTGAAATTTTTATTTCAAGAGTTAAAATTTTTTTCGTAAAAAATTAATCGAATTATTAACAACTTAAGATTTTATATACAGAGCCGTATTTTATATATGCACCGTATCTAACGCAAATAAACCATTTGCGGTGTTGTTGATATGTGGATTTTGGAATTAAAGGAGAAAAATTAAAGATGACAACAGAAATGTTAAATGATTTAGAGACAAAAGACTGTCTTACGCCGAATAAGGTGGCACATGAACTTACAGATAACGTTATGCCGGCAAAAGCTAACTTTAGAAAATCAAAAACTTTTGTACTTGCAATAGCAGCAGGTGCATTGATTGCCTTCGGTGCTCAAGTTTCTCTTAACGTTATGACAGGAACTGAAGCTGTAAGCTGGGGTTTAGCTAAGCTAATCGGTGCGATGGTGTTCTCAACAGGTCTTATGATGGTTGTTCTAACAGGTGCTGAACTTTTTACCGGTAACGTTATGATGACTTTTTCGGTAATTGAAAAGAAAACAAGCCTTGCTAAACTTCTTCGCAA
>CALVAY010000017.1 GCA_944325665.1 Candidatus Gastranaerophilales bacterium | reverse complement strand
TTTAAACACGCTTTTATGCAGGCAATAGGGGTGCAAAGATATAATGTACCAATAGCTGCAATATTTGCAAAAGGACATGAATTAAACGGCAAAGTTAACAAAGGGCAGCCGGAAGCGGAAGAGAACATGGACAACTGGAACAACAGAGTAGGCAGAGAAATAGGGCTTGAATTAAGAGAAATGCTAAGAAATGACCCCGGAGCAAAAAATGACAGATATATTAAAAATCTGGCGGCTGAACTTGTTATGCAGAAAATGCGCGAAGGCAAGCTGATTACAAGTCCTGATGACCCGAGAAAATTTGTAGAAAACAAGCTGTTTACTAAAATAGATCCGTTTGCTATTAATGCTCTAGAGGGATTCAATCATTTTAAAGAGAAAGTTATTGCACCGTTAAATGACGGCAAGACTTTCTTTACAAGCAAAGCAATTGACAATATGACAAATAAAGAATTTTTAAACGTACAAGATATAATCGACACGCAAATTAAAAATAAATTTGCGCCATCAGAGTATGAAGCCAAACAAGGTGTTGCCTCAGGTGCCTATATTTATGTGGATGAGTATACAAGAGATGACGGAACAAAAGTAAAAGGCTATTACAGAAAAAGATAAGCACAAAAAAGCCCTGAAATTCAGGGCTTTTAAACTTCATTTTCAAACTACAGGATGTTTGATGTAATTGTAAAGTGGACACGGCAGTTAGATGCACCTTCCAATTTATTACCAATCGGAACACCTATATAAACGTTACCTGATAAGTATTTTGTAAGTCTTAGGATAAGACCGCCGCCCACACTCATTAAGTAACTTGGACCGTATGTATCTGTTGCAACATCACCAAACCAACCTGCATCATAGAAGGCTGCCCATTGAATTGAATCATCTATAAATCTCAATTTTTCAGGCAAGATTCTATTTAAGAAAGGAATGTGAGACCTGAATTCCAATGATGCTGTAACACCGTAATCACGGATTGTGAAACCTTCTTCATAACCTCTTACGGATGAAATACCACCAAATTGCATTTTTTCAGACGGATATAGTGAATGGTTAGCCCACTGACCGCCAACTTGAACAATTGCCATTGATCTCATAGGCAATATTTGCAATCTGGCTAAATTAGCATTAACTTTAACAAATTTGTTACTTGGAAGCCATCTGTATCCAAGGTAATCATACTCGTCAGATGCTCCGAATATAGGTAAACCAACACTGGCACCAACGTTTCCGAACCATTTACCGCTAAAGTCATCTTTAATGTTTGTAAAGTTAACCCTTAGGGCTCTTGTTCTGTAATCATACAAAGATATTTTTTGAGGCCCGAAAGTTGTTTCAGTGTTTCTGATATCCAAAGAAACATCACCGTATAACTTGTAGTTTTCAGTTTTTACCAATCTTCTTGATAAGCCACCGAAGAAGTTGTGAGATTTACCTCTGATGTCTAAATCAGCCCATTGCTCACCCATGGTAATACCACTGTAACTGTAACCTAAGTTCAATTTTGTTTCATGGCGTCCGATTGGAACAGAGTAGAAAACACCTTGACCAACTGAACGTCTTCCTAAGGTTGTTGTTGACAATAATTTATCGCCCCAACCTGTTAGGTTGTACATGCCTGCAAAGAATACCGCACGGTTTAGACCTACTGCATCACGACCTTGGTTATCAAAACGGAAGTCAAAGTCAATCGGAAATCTGTCTTTCATCTCCAAGGTGAAATCGGTATATTGAGCGGATTCTTCACTGTCTTGCATAGAGACTTGACCTCTCATATACCTTGTAGCGTTCATTTCCCTTAAAGATTCTTGAATATCAGCGATATTCAAAACTTTTCCGGGTTCAATATTTTTATCTTTTAAATATGTAGCACGAACAAATTTGTCCCTTGCCCATTTATTACCTTCAATTTCAACCTTACCGTATTTACCTTCCATAACGATAATCTCAACGTTACCGTCTTGAACCTTTTGAGGAGGAAGATAAGCAATTGTTGAGATATAACCGCGCTGTTGGTAATATTCGGTAACCATATTTGCAAAGCCGATTAGGTCGTTAATTGTAACTTCTTGACCTATCTTTTCGCAAATTAAATCCATTAACTGTTCTTCAGTAAATTGCGTGTTACCTGTAAACTTTATCGAATTCAGTTTAAAACTAACTTCTTTATTCGGAAGTTTATCGATTTCATCGCGCATTTTTTTGTCCATTTCGATAACTTCACGACCGCGTTCGTGTTCCTTAAGGTTCTCACGAGTGCGGTATTCATACTCTTTCATCTGGATTAAGTTAGTTTGGTCGATAACACCGGGGTCAAAGTTACCGACGTTTTGGGCGGCTTCCATGGGGATAGAAAGAGCCGTATTGGTTGTTGCCAAAAAACACAATAGCAACAGCGGCGCGCCCAACTTCTTAAATCTACAATGCAGCATTTTAATTCCTTTTCTTACTTTTTTAGCTGTGATATCACACAATAAATATATAATGGTAACGGCATAAATAAATCATATTAATGGTTTATTTATTTTTAATAAAGGGATGTTTTTATAAGATATTTTAAAAAACAAACTTTATCAATATATCTATTAAAATATGTAAATAATTTTTTTTGCATGCATGATTAATATTCCCGTTTAGCTTATAATTATAAGACTTTAGGACTTGGTAAAGTAAACTTTTGTAAATTTTTAAAACATTTCTACACATAAAGGCAAGTTTTTTTATTGCCAAGTTTTAGAAAACTATAAGTGTTTGTATAAAAATTTTCTAACTCTATTAGAAGAAAGGGAACATATGAAACTTAAGCACAAAAAATTAGCCTCAGCTTTGATTTTGTTCAGTTTCTTGAGCTACATGCCGCTCTCCACAACAACTGCTTTAGCACTTGATGCGGGAGCAATGCCCGACCTTAACGGCTCTATCAACGGTTCCGTTACCACAGACGGAAACAGAATGGATGTTGTTGTTAACGGCGGTGCAGGTGCAGTTGGTCAATTCGACTGGAACAGCTTCAACGTAGGCAAAGACGGTCATGTAAACTTCGGGTTTACAAACAACTCGCAAACATCATTGAACCGTGTACTTGCAACAGGCGGTTTATCACAAATTTACGGTAAATTAACAAACTCTTGCGTAGGCGGAGATTGTGCAAGCTATTCAGGTACAGGTAAAGTAATTTTAATCAACCCCAACGGTCTAATGTTTGGTGAAGGTTCACAAGTTGACTTGAACTCATTCACTGCAACTACATTTGACCTTAAAGGTGCTAAAAACCTTAAAGATTTAACACCTGAACAATTACAAGCTTACAAAGCAACATTTAACATTAAATCAGACGGTACTCCTTCTGATTTAGTTACGAAGGCACAATTCATCAGAAATGGTGCGCTAAAAACTACTGACGGCGCTGCCGTTACTTTACAAGGTACAGACTTTAACGTAGATAAGTCTCTAGGTATAGCAGCAGATAACGTTAACATCTACAAAGATTCTTTAATCAGAACAAACTTAAATTACAACTACGGCGGCGGTCAAGATGCTTCTAAGCACCACCAATCTTTCTCTAACGTAAGAATCGTTACGGGTGATGGCGTTAACTTTAATTACCAATTAAACGGTAATATTAACGGACACAAAGTTGCTTCAAATTCAAATTCTTCAATTACAAACAATATCAACATGGACGGAGCAACTATCCAATCAGGTTCAATAACAATTGAAAACGCAGGAAAAAAAGCAGGTTCCGACATCAACATTAAAAACTCAATTGTTAAAGGCTACAAACTTGTTAATAACGAATACGGCGATATTATCATCAAAGGTCAAAACGACGTAAACATTGATAATACTCACCTACAAACAAATAACACATACCACAAAGCTGACGGTAAAAATACTTACTCTCAAAAAGGTGGTAGAATTGCCGTTACAGCAGGTAAAAACGTTAACTTAACAAATTCTAAATTTGAATCTGCTTATGCTAACAAAAACCTTGGCGATCCAAATGTAAACGGTTCTTATGCAGGTGATATTTCTGTTTCTGCAAAAGGCGGAGATGTTAAAATCGAAAACACAAATCTTCACGCTAAAGGTAACTTACTTGTTGCAGCAGCAGGAAAAATCTCTGCTAAAGATTCAGTTCTAAGAGCAAGAAACCACTCTGATAACGACGCAAGTGCAGCTAATTTACTAAAAACAGTTGAATTAGCAGCAGGCAAAGGTATCACTCTTGACAATACTTACTCTGAATCAACAAACTACACAACACTATATACACCAGGCAGCATTGACGTTAAAAACAATTCTGTTCTATACACAACAAACAAAGCTCTTAATATGTATGGTACAGACACAACAATTGCTGACTCAACACTAGTGTTCAACGGTTTGAACTTTGTTCACCCGTCAGGTATGGTTAACAACGTAACAATCAAAGACGGTACAACTTTATCTGAAACAAATCCTTACTCAGAAGGTATTAAAATTTCAACAAACGGTAACTTAACAATCGACAACGCTAAACTTCAAAGAAGAGGTTTTAAAGCAACAGTTGATCAAGATACCCTTGATATGAACGTAACATTAAACCAAGCTCAAAATCAAGACAGCATAACTCTTGAATCAACAGGCGGTAAAGTTACAATCAAAAACGGTTCAAATATCACAACTAACAAAGGCGATATCACAGCTAACGCATTAGACAGCACAAAAGGTGAAGTATTTGTTCAAAACTCAAAACTAACTTCAGCAGGTGATATCAACCTAAACCAAGCATTGACTCACAATGCAGGTACACACATCACAAAAGATTCAACTCTTAAAGGCAAAAACATCAGAATCACAACTAAAAACAATGACGCTGATATTAACGCTGATATTGACAACTTTGCTAACTTAAGTTACAGCGAACGCTTAGTTCTAAACGCAGGCAGAGACAACAATATCACAGGTACAAACAAATCACTTAACGCTACAAGAGTTGACTTCAACGCTAATCGCAATAACAACATCAACATTACAAACGGCAATGTTTACGCTGATGATACAACATTCAACGGTCATGTAAACAACATCACTGCCACAGGCGATGTAGCACTTAAGAACGTAACTATCAAAGCTAAAAATTCTTCTGCTCCTGAAGCTACAAAAACTATCATCAATGCAGGCGGAAACTTTACAACTCCTGACGGTTCAGTTCTTAAAGTTAACAGCACAAAACTTATCGCAAATGCTGATAAAGATACAAACATCAACTTAGTTGGTGCTAACAACAAAAAAGCAGGTATTGAAATCAACGCTAAATATAACAGCAATCAACTATCAAACAAAACTGTTACAATTAACGCAGCAGACGACGTACTTGCAATTTCAAAAATCAAATCAGGTAACTTGAACCTTGATAAAAACGATACATTCCTAGCAGCTATCACTGATTTAACTGCTTCTGATATCGAAGGCGTTACAAAAGATCCTTCAGGCAGAGCATATATCGAAGTTGCTAACTGGGGTCAATTCAACTTAGATCCTATGGAATCATTCGACCAATTCATTCAACCTGATTCCTTCACATACACAGACCACTTCGTTCCCGGTAAACACCAACCGGAAGCAGGTGAAGCAATCGACACATACAAAAAACACTTCATCGAATTTGACTCTAACGGTGTAATGGAAAAATTCCTACTAGTTTACGAAAAACCTGTTTCAGGTTGTGAACCTCCACCGGAAGTTAATCCAAACCCACCGGAATTCAATCCTGACCTAGGTTTAGACAGCTTAATTAACCAAATGCGCCTACCTCGTCAATTAGAACCGGTAAGCAGAGTAGCTCCGATTGCTAACAACACAACAGATCCTACAACAGGTATCGTTAGTGCAGCAGCAAGAATTCAAATCGATGATGAAGCTACTACAACACAAAAAAAAGAAAATGAATACGAAATATAATTCATAATCTGATTTTCAAACGCCCTCAACAATGAGGGCGTTTTTTTATGCTCAAAATCATACAAATGATAGTGTTTTTAGGGGTTATAATTTGTTATAAATTAATTACAATGTACAATTATAACTTTAAGAAAAATTTTATAATAACCTCGTTTTGTTTATCGCTTGCTTTTTCACCCTTAGCCTACTCGCAAGAGATTAACTCAACACCGTTAAAAAACAGTTATAACAATGAAAAAATATATTCACTTGAAAAAAAACTTCTTCAAGACAAATCTCAAGACACAATAAAAGAATACATAAAAGCGCAAAAGAAACTTGCAAGACAATTAAGAGTATTTAAAAAAGACTACATTGAAGCCACAGACTGCCTTCGCTCGGCACTTTATTTTGCAAAAAAATATAATTTCTCAAAAGAATACCAAACGCTTTTGGAGCAGCTCAATGAAACCGTTAAAAAATCAGGCTTTGAATACGATAATTATAATCGGCTCGAAATAGCAAAAAATCTCTACCTTGAGGGTAAATATTACGCAAGTGCTTATGAATTTGAAGAGCTTTATGCAAAAAACGTCGAAAGAGAAGTTTGCCTTGAATACCTTGGGGACATTGAGCAAAAAACAAACACTTTTAAAGACAGTGCTCTAAACTACTATAAAAAAGCTCTTGAGATTAACCCTAACAATGTTTCCTGCCTTTTTAAAATTGCAAAATTATACACGCAAACAAACAGAAACTCTCTCGCTCTTGAATATTACCTTAAGGTCATAAATTTATCCGATGATGAGCAAATTTTAAAACAATGCGTTATACCTTTGACAATAGCTACAAAAAGAAGTCCCAGAAGTGCTAACTTGTATGAGGCGCAAGGTATTATAAGTGAGAAAACGGGAGATTATAAAAAAGCTTATGAGCTGTATCAAAGGGCAATATTTTTAAACCCTAAAGACGTATTTTTAAAATACCGACTTGGCGGCTTTTTATACGATACAAAGCAATACCCTCAGGCAATAAGGGTTTATGACAATATATTGAGGGATAATATGTATGAATCTCAAATTCGCGCAGGAAAAGCAAAATCCCTTTTGGCCATGGGTCAAACTCAAGAAGCACTAAAAGAATATCAGGTAATTTTGGCAATATACCCCGACTCAAAACAGGCAAAATACGGGGTTTATGAAACCTTAAAAAACAAAGGTGATATTGATTTAGTCATCAACAATTTATATCCCCTGAATGAAAATTTTGTTGCCGACGCAGAATTTTTATATGATTTTGCCGAGCTTTTAATAAGTTTTGACCAAACCCAAGGAGCAATTGAACTTTACAAGAAAACTATTTTAAAAGACCCGAAGAACGAAAAAGCTTATCTAAAATTGTATGAAATATATGAGCTTGAAGGGAAAAATCTTGAAGCTCAAAAGCTTATACTTGAAGCATACAAACACATTCCTCAAAATGAAGAAATAAAGAAAATATACTTAAACCAAGCAAAAAATGTTGATACAAAAAAAGACGAATTGGCGCTTAATTATCTAAAGTCTAACCAATGGACAAAAGCAATTAAGATTTACGAGCAAATCGAGCCTAAAAATGCCGATATTCATATTGCTATTGCCAACTGTTACAGATATTTAAAAAATTATAAAATGGCTGCCGAAAACTACAAAAAAGCCATCTCTCTTGATAATACAAACTCTGACACATACTATTCGCTTGCTCTTACTTATCTTGACCAAAACAGTCCGCAGCTTGCACAAAGTATGCTCTTAAAGTCTGTTGAACTTAACCCGAAGAACGTAAAAGCAATTAAACTTTCAAATTATTTAAAAAATCAAAATACAACAAATCTTTTAAATGAAGCATATACGTATTATGATAAAAAAGACTACAAAAATGCACTAAAGAAAATTGAAACCGCAATGAAATTGTATCCCGATGACCCTCAAGCCTACTATTACAGGGGTATAATTTTAGAAGCAATGGAGATGTATCCTGAAGCAATTAAAAGTTACAGGATGTCGGTAAAACTAAACAGAAGCTTCAGCCTGGGCTACTATTCACTTGCAAAAGTTTGTGAAAAATACGGAAGATTCAGAGACGCACTTGAAGCTTATGAAAAATATCTCTCTGTTGACCCAAAAGAAGAAGAGCTTATCAAAGAAGCCGAAAAAAAAGTTATTGAATTAGGTGAAAAATATTACTAAAGGACAAAAAAATGAATAAAACCGTTATTATAATACCTGCAAGATACTCATCAACAAGATTATGCGGAAAATTACTTAAAGAGGTAGATAACAAACCCATAATCCAGTGGGTTTGGGAAGCCGCAAAAAAATCTCAACTGGCGGATGAGGTTATAATAGCAACAGACAGCGAACTTATATATGACAGTGCAAAAAAATTCGGCGCAAATGTCGAGATGACCTCTTGTGAGCATAAATCAGGCTCTGACAGGATTTGTGAAGTCGCAAAAAGACACGATGAATACAACTTTATTTTAAATATGCAGGGAGATGAGCCGCAAATTACTCCCGAGGTCATAGACCTTGCAATATCGACTTTAGTTGAAAATGACTGCGATATTTCAACCCTTGTAAGACAAATAACACAAGAGGAACAAATACAAGATCCCAACTGCGTAAAATGCGTATTTGACAACGATTTTAACGCGCTGTATTTTTCGCGCTGCCCCATACCATACGAAAGAAACAAAGGAGAAGCAAAATACTACGCCCACATCGGCATTTACGGCTACAGGCGCGACTCGCTAATCAAAATGACTTCCCTTGAACAATCCGACCTTGAAAAGGCTGAAAGCTTAGAGCAGCTGCGCGCGCTTAAAAACGGAATGAAAATAAAAGTTGCGCTTACAACACTAAATCCCATCGGGATTGACACCCAACGGGATTTAGACAAGTTTAAAAATATTTCTGAAAACAAAGCAAACTAAGGGTTTGTATTGCCTGAACTTTCGCATTTACCTGTTGATTCATTCCAGCTGTAACCGCTGCCAAGACCTTCACAGTATGTTTTTGCGGCGTCTTGCGTTGTTTTTTCAACATCATCACCGACTCCGGTTACCGCAGTATTAACTTTTTGACCCAAGAACTGCAGGGCTGTAATTGCGATAACCGTAACAAGGGCCAAGATTAATGCATATTCTACCAAACTTTGTGCACTGCTTTTCTTTAAAAAATTCATTTATTATTCCTTTTTTCTTTATAACTGTATTTTACCATACTTTTTTTTGATGTAAATAAGTTTACATTTACTCAAATCTTATATTTGCTTTTTCTAATCTTCTGAAAGCTTCTTCAAGACGTGAAGTAGGCTGAACAATTGAAACTCTGAAGTGATCATCGCTATACTCGCCAAAAGCAATACCTGGGGTAAACATAACACCTGTTTTAAACAGTACATCTTTACAGAATTCTTTAGATTTTCTGCCCTTTGGTACTTTTAGCCAAAAGTACATAGTAGCCGAACTTCTTTTCATATGCCAGCCAAGCTTATTAAAGCTTTGTGCTACAAGCTCTCTTCGTGAATTATATTTGTCCATAATTTCCTGAACATATTTATAATCCATCTCAAGAGCTGCAATACAAGCGTCTTGAACGATTGAACTTGTACCGTAATCAATATTTGATTTCATAGCATAAAGTACATCGATAAATTCTTTTTTACCAACCGCAAAGCCTGCTCTCCAGCCTGCCATGTTGAAAGTTTTTGAGAACGAATGGAACTCAATTGCAATATCTTTAGCGCCTTCAATGTTGAAAATGCTCAAAGGACGGTAATTATCATAACAAACTTCGCCGTATGCTAAATCCGATACAAGTAAAATGTTGTATTTTTTGCAATATGCAACCATTTTTTCCAAAAATTCTCTTGGAGCAGTAGCACCTGTCGGATTGTTAGGATAATTTATAAAGAACATTTTTGCCCTTTTTGCAATATCTTCAGGAATTGAGTCTAAATCGGGCAAATAGTCATTATCATCGGTTAATGGAACATGGTAAACATCAGCCCCGGCAACCCAAGAACCACGCGACAATACGGGGTAATAAGGGTCAGGAACAATGTTTATATCACCGGGGCCTGAGTATGCAAGCGCAATATTTGCAAGACCTTCTTTTTCACCGATTAGAGTTTGAACTTCGTCAATCGGGTCAATATCTACGTCGTATCTTTTTTTCATCCAATTTGCAATTGAACGTCTGAAGTCATCTTTACCTCTAAAGCTCGGGTAACCGTGGCTTTCTGGCATTTGAATAGACTTTAGTGCAGCCTCGACAACCGGTCTTGGAGTAGCACCGTCAGGGTTTCCTATTCCTAAATCTATTAAATCTATTCCCTGTGAGCGGGCTTCATCCTTCCATTCATTAAGTTCTGCAAAAATATATTTCGGTAATTCTAAAATTCTTTTTGAGGGCTTAATTGTATATGTTAATTCCATTTTATTCTCCTTAATTTATTTATTTTATCACTTATTTTTCGATTTTTACTCAACTATATTGAGTATCTCGCCCGCTCGGGACAGTATATTGTAGTGCTCACAAGTGAGCTTTCTCGCTCGGAGCGCAATTTTTTCACGCTCATCGTGCTTATCAAGATAATAAGTGATTTTTTCGATTAAATCTTTTTTATCATCATATTCAACAAGGGTATCAAAAAGTCCTAATTTTTGGACATCTCCCCTTTTATCTTGCAATAAAAAACCCTTAGAGGATAAAACCTCAAAGGTTCTAAAGTTAAGGGAATTTTCGCCTTGTAAATTAATATTCAAATTTATTTTTGAACTGTTATATATTCTCGACAATTCTTCTTGTTCGCAAATATAGCCCGAAAAACAGTCTTTATAACACTTTAACTCTTCTTCATTAAGGAATTTTTTCATAAGCTCAACACTTTTTTCAAAATGCTTAGGGTAGGAAAAAATTTTTAACTTATTTTTAAATTGCTTAACAACTTGAGCTAAAATCTCTTCTCTGTTTCCCCCTAAAGGACGCCCCACAAAGGTTATGTCGTATTTTTTCTCTAAGTCCCAATCTTTATACTTATCACAATTTACACACAGCGGGAAAAATTTTCCTTCTTTTTCGCTAAAAGAATTTAAAAACTTTTCATCCCAAAAATAAAGCTCAATATTATTTGAACAGTCCAAAAGCAAATTCTTAAAAGTCTGAATTAGAGAGTCATTTGAGCTTAGAGCATAGTTTGAAAAAGGGTCATCTGCAAAGTAGTGTATGAGTTTTAAGTTTTTATTTTTTTCAAGAAATTTTTTAACTTTTAAAAAAGCGTCCTGTAAAATCAAATAGCCATAATCATAACAAAGTATAAAATCGGGCTCATTTTTGGATTCATAATTTTTTAGTTCTCTAACATCAACAAAATCAACCTTATGCCCCAATTTTAAAAAGCCTTCATAAAAGCCCTTTAAAATCAGTTCGCCTGCTATGCTTATGGGTGATATGATTAAGATGTTTTGCAATTTTTCCCTCAAAAATTTATATAAAAAAATGAGCCTCAATTCTGAGGCTCATTAAAGTGTTCTTTTCGATTTTATTCGTTAGCTTCACTCGCCTCAGACTGATTTTCTTCCGCTGCCGCAGCTTCATTTGCCGCAGCTTGGGCTGCCGCCGCTTGGGCTTCTTTTTCAGCTTGGAGTTTAGCTTGAGCTTTCTTAGATAATTTTACTGTTTCTTTTTTGTTATAAACTAATTTACCTTCTTCATCACAATTTTTCATAAGGTAAACAACAGTAGCAGTAGGTTGAGCACCTTTTTTTACCCATTCTTGTGCTGAAGCTAAGTTCAATTTCATTTCTTTTGTTTTAGGATTGTAGTGTCCTAATTCTTCAATAGGAGCACCTTCTCTTTTGCAACGACCGTCAATAACAACGATACGGTAAGTAGGATTCTTTTTATAACCTAATCTTTTAAGTCTAATCTTAACCACTTCTTTTAATTTTCTCCTTAGTCATTAATTTTGTATAAGATAATCAAAACACAAGCATAATTTATTTGCAAGAGATTTTAGTAAATTTGCTTGACATTTTAAAAAAAATTTATCTAAATCTGCCGCCCTTTGGTAATTTACCATACAGAGCAGATTTTCCGCCCTTTTTAAAAGTATTCTTTAAAGCTCCGAAGCCTTGCATCATCTTTCTCATCTGTTCAAATTGAGTTACAAATGCATTTAGCTCGCTCAATTCCATGCCTGCCCCGCGTGCTATTCTTTTTTTCCTTGAAGCATTTAATAAATCAGGGTTTTTCCTTTCATCAGGCGTCATAGAGGATATTAAAACCTCCATTTTTTTAAACTGCTTTTCCCCTTCATGAGAAATTTTTTGCCTGTCGTCTTTATTTAACCCCGGAATTGGCAACATGCCCAAAATTCCTTCAAAAGAGCCGAGCATTTTTATTTGTTTTTGAATTTTCAAAAAATCCTCAAAACTAAACTGTGCCTTAAGCAGTTTTTCTTCAAGTTTTTTTGCCTCTTCAACATCAATATTTTGCTGGGCTTTTTCAACAAGAGAAACAATATCGCCCATGCCCAAAATTCGAGAAGCCATTCTGTCAGGGTAGAAGTCCTCTAACGGTGCGATTTTTTCGCCCATACCAACAAGTTTAATCGGCTTATGTGTTGAATAAACGACACTTAGAGCGCAACCGCCTTTTGTATCACCGTCAAGTTTTGTTAAAATTATACCTGTTATGCCAAGCTGCTCGTCAAAGTTTCTTGCAACGTCAATTGCCTCTTGCCCTGTCATAGAGTCAATTACAAGCAGTTTTTCATTAAGCGGATACATTCTGTCAATCAACAAAAGCTCTGCCATCATAGAAGTATCTATCTGCAAACGACCCGCCGTATCGATAATTAAAACGTTGTTTTGATTATCCTTTGCAAACTTAATTGCCCCATCGACAATTTTTCTTACATCCTTTTCATTCTCCAAAGAAAAGAAATCAAGATTATTTTCCTCACACAGTGTTTTTAGCTGCAATATTGCAGCGGGACGATAAACGTCTGCCGCAATTAAAAGAGGTTTTTTGCCTTCCCTTTTAAACTTTAAGCCCAACTTTGCACTGCTTGTGGTTTTACCTGAACCTTGCAAGCCAAGCATCATAATCAAAGACGGGTTAGTATCAAGCTTTAATGGTGCCTGTTCTTTCCCCAAAAGCTCAACTAACTCATCATTTACAATCTTTATTAGCATTTGAGAAGGGTTAACGCTTTTTATAACCTCTTGCCCTAATGCCTTATCTTTAATATTTGAAATAAAAGACTTAACAACATTAAGTGAAACATCCGCACCCAAAAGAGCACGGCGAATTTCACGAAGGGCATCTTGCATATTATCTTCGCTTAGTTGCGAATTGCCCGCAGTTTTTTTAATTATTTCCTGTAATCTTTCAGAAAGTGAATCAAACATATAAAAATTTTACTATAAAAAACATTTAAGTAAAATTATCCTTGATGCGTATTAAGCTGAGAACTTTGCACGGCAGCATCAGGAGTTGTTTGAGCCTGTCCTTTTGGCGCTTTTTTTGCAAATATGCCTGAAATTACATCAGAAAACAGCATTGTAAAAGTACCTGCTAATATTGCAGTACCTATTATTTTACCGCTTTGAGCTTTTTTGGCAGCTTTTTTTGCAAATGAGACAATATCATCTGCCAAGCGTTCTTTTCTCGGCTTTTTAAAGAAATCTTTTACAAGTGTTAGAGCGTCATCGCCTGCTTTTTTAAGTGCTTCATCCACGCTATTCTTAGCAGTTTCGACGGCATCCTTAGTTACGGCGTTATCTTTCAAATAATCTTCAACGGTTTTTATAAAACCGTCTTTTGTAATATCAGCGCCCTCGGGTACTTGTTGACCGATTTGCTTTAACATCTCTTTGAGCGCATCTTTTTTTGATGTAAAAGCTTCTGGCGTTCCTTTTTTAACAACTTCAACCGTTTGTTTTAAAACATCATTTTCGGCACTTTTTACTGCCAAATTTGCAGCATCTTGGGCTAAATCATAAAGCCCGTCTTTATTTGTTTTAACATAATGATCAACAATTTCAGCCGCAATTTTATTATGTGAAACAGGAGCAACGACACTTACGCCCTTACCTATTGCAGCGCCTGCAACAGCACCGATTACACCTCTTTTTGCCTGATCTAACATAGCAGAAGAAATGCTTTGGCTTTTTGACTGACTGCTCTGAGTAGTTTGTACAGCGTTTACGGACATAATTACTCCAATTTTTTAAACTTCACATTATTAATAAAAATCAAAATCAGATTTTATTGTTAAAAAGAGTTGATTATTGTTAAAATTTCTTGGAATTTGTAACAATCATTTATAACAAAGAAGTTAATTTTGGGAAATTTTTTCTTAAAATCCGAAATTTTTATCCCGTCTAAAAATTCATCAGTTCCTTCTCTTAGCATAATAGAGGGTATTATAACGTTTTGATAATCTCCGCTCTCAAGGAGATTTTTTATGTCTTCACCCACAACAAGCCCTGAAACGTTAATCATATCGCCAAAAAACTTATTTTTAACTCCAATAACCTCAAAGTCCAAGTTTTCAACCGAAATTTTTTCTTTTAATGTGTCAAAAATTTTTGCAGCGCTCAAACCTGTGAAAAGAGTTAATTTTGTAGGATTTTTAAGTTTCTTTTTGAATTTCTTTGTACACTTTTCAAAATCGTCAATTAAAAGCCTTACAGCTCCTACACCGTCTTCAATTTGAGAAAACTTTCCGTAATATTTTTTTGGCGGAATTTCTTGTCCTGCAAGCAAAAAGAACTCATCAGACGCCATAAGAAGATTTTTTTTGACATCTTGGTTGAATTTATCAACAGCCTCGATGACGAATTTTGCAATTTCAGAGTCAACAGGCTTTAGTTTTTCTTTTCTGTATCTTGAAATTCCAACAGGGACAATGGCTATACTTTGAATAATTTTTTTGTATTTTTTTAAATCTTCTAATGTTCTTAAAAGCTCGTCTCCGTCATTGTATGAAGGACATAAAACAATTTGAGCATGGATTTTTATATCATTTTTCTTTAATCTGTCTAAATCGGCTAAAATATTTGCAGCCTTTGGATTATTTGTCATCTTGGCCCTTAAAGAAGGGTTTGTTGTGTGAATTGAAACAAACAAAGGTGAAGGATGAAACGCCTCAAGCCTTTGCCAGTCTTTTTCGCTCATATTGGTAAGGGTAATATAAGTCCCTTGAAGATAAGAAAGCCGCCAGTCATCGTCTTTTACGTACAAACTTTCTCTTAAGCCTTTTGGCTGTTGGTCAACAAAGCAGAAAATGCACTTATTCGCGCAAGGCTTCACTCTGTCAAAAACTGCACTTTCAAAGCTTATTCCAAGGTCGTCTTCGTAATCTTTTTCGATTTCAAAAAGCTCTTCTTCGCCGTCTTTGTGCTTAATGTGCAGCAAAATATTTTCATCTCTTATACAAAAACTGTAATCGATAATATCCCGCGGCTTTGTTGAATTGATTGAAATTATCTCATCACCTTCACTTAAGCCTAATTCATCTGCTATTGAATCTTTTTCAACCTGCGAAATTATTATTTTCATAGAATATCCAATATCTTTTCTATTTCAGACGCCTTTTGCTCGCATAGTTTTTTTTGTAGCTCATCAAGGGTTATATAGGGGTCATTTAGTCCTTGATTAATTTTCGCCTTAAGTAAAATCAAATGATTTTTAATGTTATTTTTAAACTCTTCTTTTTCGCCTTCATCTAAGACATTAGAGCAAAAAAGCGCAATTCTTGCGTTATTGAGCAAATTTGAAGGATTTGAAAAATCAAAATCCAAAAGCAAACTTTTTAAATATTTTCTGCCATAGGGGGTAATTGAGCAAATTTTAGAGTTCATCCCACCTTGCGACATTTTATCTTCAATCTCAATACAACCAAGCTTTTCAAGCTTTTTTACAGCAGGATTAAGAGAGCCTAAGCTCGGCTTTAAAAAGGCGAAAAAAAGCTCCTCGACTATTTTTGAAATTTTGTAAATAGTCGCATCATACCTGCATAATATGTATAAGATAACAATTTCGCTCATAATCAAGTTAATTTTATCATAAATTTTGTTGTTATTAAATTTATTTAATTTATAATTTTATTTAGTTAAATACACAGGGAATTAATTTTGATAGAAGCTCTTGAAAAAGAAGATGTAAAAAGCATTGCAGAGAAAACAAATCTTCAACACATTGCAATTATAATGGACGGAAATCGCCGTTGGGCAAAGGAAAACCATTTGCCTTCGGCTATGGGACACAAAAAGGGAGTTGACGCCCTTAAAAAAACTCTTAAAGCCGCACACAAATTCGGCGTTAAATATCTTACCCTTTATGCTTTTTCAACCGAAAACTGGAACAGGGCAAAAGAAGAAGTAGATTTTTTAATGGGGCTTTTAGCCAACACTATTAAATCTCAACTTGCAGAATTAAACGAAAACAACGTCAAATTAAGGTTTATCGGCTACTTGGAAGGATTAAACAAAGACTTACAAAATATTTTATCCGAAGCCGTTAAGACAACGGAAAATAACACTGGCGTAAATCTTCAAATTGCAATCAATTACGGTGCAAGGAATGAAATTACAAATGCCGTTAAAAAAATTGTACAAAAAGGAATTGACCCAAAAGACATAACGGAAGAAGTAATCAGCGAATTTTTATACACAAGCAACATTCCCGACCCTGATTTGTTAATCAGAACAGGGGGCGAGATGAGAGTCAGCAACTATTTGCTTTGGCAAATAGCTTACAGCGAATTTTACACAACAAAAATGTTCTGGCCCGAATTTGACGAAGATGCCCTAAGGGTTGCAATTTTAGAATTTGCAAAAAGACAAAGACGCTGGGGTGGCTAATGTTTGAGATTGTACTTGCAAGCTCAAACGAGCATAAAATCCAAGAAATGAATGAAATTTCAATGCCCTTTGGCGTGAAGTTTATTTTGCCTGATGAAAATTTTAACCCCACAGAGGACGGAACAACTTTTGAAGAAAATTCTTATTCTAAAGCTCTTGCGGCTGCACAGTGCGAAAATAGAGGCAAAAAATATTTTATGGCGGATGATTCGGGGCTTTGCGTGGATTTTCTAAACGGTGCACCCGGAATTAAAAGCGCAAGATACGCTAATACCGCTCAAGAAAGAATTAACAAGCTTTTGGACGCACTTAAAGACGCAAAAGAAAATCAAAGAGGGGCAAAATTTGTTTGCTCGCTTGTTTTAATCAATGCCACAGGACAAATTTTAAATAAGACACTTGGAATATGCAAAGGTAAAATTGCCCACAAGCAAAGCGGCGAGGGCGGTTTTGGATATGACCCCGTTTTTGTCGTAGAAAATAAAAATAAAACCATGGCCTCTTTGGCTCAAGACGAAAAAAACCGCATTTCCCACCGTGGCAGGGCTTTAATGGATATGCTTATGTGGATTAAATGTTCTGATTTAAAATAATTTTCCCATTGTAAAAAAATATAGTATAATTTAGTCAAGGATAGAATACAGGGACAGTTGATGATAAAACATTTTGAAAATGTGCAAAATGTAGAGCAAGAGCAAAAAGAAATTCAGGATTTCCTGCTAAAAACTTTTGACAGCGTTCTTGATGACACAAAAGCACCTAAGCTTACAAAAATCGAGCAATGCCATAAAAAAGCAATTTCGCTTAAGGCCTTTGACTTGGTTTCAATTTCAATGTCTTTAATGGGCTATATCGGTTACAGGTGGAATCAGGAAAGATACTATAAGACTCTGAATATATTAAATGATGCTCACTATCTTGCAAACTCGTCCAATTCACTCCTTGCAAAAAAAATCAATATGTATCTTATGGGTCAAATTGAATTTTTGGAGCAAAACTATATTCAATCACTGGAGCTTATGGAGGCTGCCATTCACATTAAAGTTCCAGAGGGCATTTCTTTTGATGAAAAAATGGCAGAAACAAAGACCAGAATTGAAAAAATGAATAAACAAAAGGTAATAACCCAAGCCCCGCCTACGTTTATTCCTGAAAATACACAAGAAGACCCGCTGATTGCACTTCTTAAAGTGGGCAGAACAATTGCTGTCGAAACAAATATAGACACACTTTTAACCATAATTGCACAAGAAATTAAACAAGCACTTAACGCGGATAGGTGTACTGTTTTTCTTTTGGATGAAGAAAAACACGAGCTTTGGTCAAAAGTCGCACTGGGTCTTGAAATGCAAGAAATTCGCTTTGCCTCAAACTTGGGTCTTGCAGGACACGTTGCAACAAGCGGCGAAACGATTAATATTAAAGACGCATACACTGATAAGCGTTTTAACAAAGAAATAGATATGCAGACAGGCTACACAACAAAGACAATTTTGTGTATGCCCATTCGCAACCTAAGCCACCAAATTGTAGGCGTATTTCAGGTTTTAAACAAAAAAAACGGAGAGTTTACACAAAAAGACGAAGATTTGCTTATCGCAATAGGTTCATCAGCAGGTATAGCGCTTGAAAACGCCAATTTGTTCAACAAGCAAAAAATCTTAATCGAAGAGCAAAAGCAATTGTTCTCAAGCTTTATAGACACGCTTTCAGCCTCAATCGATGCTCGAGATAAGATTACATCAGGTCATTCAAAACGTGTTACGATGTATGCTTCTTTAATTTGTGATGAATTAGGCATGGACAATAAAGAAAAGGAAGTTATAAAACACGCCTCTCTTTTGCATGACATAGGAAAAATCGGTATTAAAGATTCAATTTTGCAAAAAGAGGGTAAACTAACTCCTGAAGAATATGACCACATCAAGCTTCATGCTAATATGACCCATGATATTTTAGGCAAAATCTACGTTTCAAAAGAATTTAAAGATGTAGCACAAATTGCATCATCTCACCATGAAAGATATGACGGAAACGGCTATTTTCAAGGACTTAAAGGTGAAGAAATTCCTCTTGGCGGAAGAATACTTGCCGTTTGCGATGTCTTTGACGCGATAACCTCAAAAAGGCACTATCGTTCAAAAATGAAAATTCAAGACGCTATACAAGTATTATTAGACGGAGTAAACAGCCACTTTGACAAAAAAATTGTTGACGTGTTTTTATCCATTACATGTGATAAAATAATAAATGTATTAACTTGTGATTTTAATCTTGAAATAATTCAAAATGACAAGCTTCTTCTTGAAAAATACAGACTTGCGGATTTATATGCAATATTACAAAAAACAGAAAACTTTGAATCTCAGGAAGAAATTTTAATACAAATTTTTGACAAGTATTATAATTCAAATCAAAATTAGAGATTTTCTAATGAAACATATAAGTTTAACAGTTCTATGCTTTTTTATGTGCTGCAATATTGCCCCGATTTTTGCAGCAGAAGACAATTTGCTGGAATTTCAAAGCTCAAATGTCCCAATAACAAACATCATGCCAAAAAAGGAAGCAAATGACGGGACTTTTAGTCTCACAACCATTATGGACACTTTCTTAAATTTCGGTCAAAATGCCAATCTTGAAAATTTAGAAGAAAACGAAAGACAAAGACTTGCTTTTGTCGAGGCAACAAAGAAATTTAATCAGGGTAACGTAGTTGTAGCGTACAGTGATTTTGAAAATTTGCTTGAAGTTATAAACAGCGATTATGCTCTTTTGGTTTTTGCCAAAAGTATGTACGAGATAGGGCTGTTTTCGGTCGGTAACAAGAGTTTAGAGAAAATTAAACACAAAAGTTTTCTTAAAGACTTGGTTGAAAACCTTAAAAACTCTTATCTTCCTCTTTACACGCCTGATAAAAACGAGGAAATTTATCTTGCAAAAGCTTACTCTTCAATACATTTTGACAATTCGGCTCAAGAGATTGCTTTTGAATTGAACAAAAATACCGAAATTATGTCAAAGTCTGACTATGCTAACTATATTCTTGCTCAGGCAATGAAAGAAACGGGACAGTATCAGCAAGCACTGATTTTTGTAAACAAAGCAAGACAGATGAACCCCAAAAACGTTGCCTATATTAACTTTGAAGTGAATATTTTAACAAATTACAAAAAATATAAAGACGCACTTAAGTTAATTGAGTTAAATGAAAATCTAATTGAAAATAACTACATTTTTAAAAATAACTTTATGGTGCAAAAGCAAAATATTCTTGCCAATTTAACCAAAGACGACAGCGAGAAAAAATATTATCTGGCTTATAAAACCTTCCTTGAAGGCAATTATCAAAAAGCAATTAAAGACTGCAAAAATATCGTAAATTTTGATAAAAATAACTACAAAGCCCTGACTTTAATGGCTTTGGGTCAGTTTATAAGCGGCAACACCGAAGAAGCAAAGAAAAATTACCTTAAAAGTTATGAAATAAACAAAAATTACCCACTTACCCTAAGCGGGCTTGGAGATTGTAAATTTTTGGAATACAACCTTGAGCAGGCAGCGCAATATTACAAAAAAGCACTGTCTAAAGACCCAAATGACCAAACAAGTGCTCTAAAGTTGGCTTTGATCTACAAAAACAATCCTAAATATTCAAAGGATTTAAAAAATCTTGAAAAAAAGCTTGCCAAAATGAACCCGACTCCTTATATGTCTTATCAAAGCATTGCAGCTACAATTGCAAGGGGCAACCAAAACCTCAGGGGCGAGTACATTAAAAAAGCAACTTCAATTAATCCGCTTTATGAAAACGGCTGGGTAGCTTTCCTTAACTACGAATTGGACAACAAGCACCTTGATGTTGCAAAAAATTTCTTGTATATGATTTCATTTTCAAACAGGACAAACTATACTTACTTTTACTTAAATGCTCTCTACGACATTAAAACAGGTAAAAAAGAAAGAGCGGTTGTAAACCTTAAAAACTGTTTAAGTTTAAATCCTGACTTTGAAGAAGCAAGCAAAAAGCTTTTGGAGCTTATTCCGTCTGAATATAAAAGTCTTGAGCAGAGGGAAATTTCACCAAATCTTATAGATCAGCCCGTGTTGTAATTTTTCTGTTCACACCCAAAGAAGCAAGTGCAAAAACATCGCACCCCAAGGCTTCAACCATGCTTGAATCATCGGTAAAGTTGTCTTTATCGCAAAACTTTTTGTGAGCAGACAAAATTAGCTCATATTCAAACGCCTGAGGAGTTTGCGCCTGAAAGATAAAATTTCTGTCAAGCGTGTTAACTATTTTGCCCTCTTTGTCAGTCATTTTAATTGTATCAACAGCCCAAGAGCCAACACAGACGGCTTTTTTGACTTTTACAAGCTCAATTGCCTCTTTAATTGTTTCCTCTTCAATAAAAGGTCTCGCCCCGTCGTGAATTAGAACAAAATCTTTATACGTACACCCTAAAAGCCCGTTATAAACACTCTTTTGACGCGTCTGACCAAAAGGGACAAATTTAATTTTCTCTTTATTAAAAGCCTTTGAGTTTAAAATAATTTCTTTTGTTTCATCGGCACAAGGGATAACAATTTCATCCGAATATTTTAAAAATTTTAAAATAGTGTGCTCAATTACCGTTTTATCATCCATTAACTCCAGAAGTTTATTTGAGCCAAAACGCCTTGAAACACCGCCTGCGGTTATAATTGTACTAATCAAAATGCAAAAATTCCTCTCTTTTTTCTTCCTTGACGTTTTTGCCGTCAATCAGTATGTCCTTTTGAATTGTTGCCCTGCCAACCGGAATTAAATCCTCACAGCTTATTTTTTCAAAATCTCTTTCATCTAAAACACAGACAAGAGAATAATCTTCCCCGCCAAAGAGCACTTTTTCCCGCTCAACTCCTTGTTTTTTAGGAATTTTATCATATTCAAGACTAAAACCAACACCTGAGGAAATACTAATCCATTCAAGTGCGTTAATTAACCCGTCTGAAGAGTCCATCATAGCGTAAGGAAATTGCGCTTTTTTTGATATTTCAAGGGCACATTTCAGGTGCAATTTAGGGTCTTTGTGGACTTGTGCAAAATAATCCGTTGAATTTTTATCTTTAAAAAGCTCCTCTAACCCCTTGGATGAGCTGCCAAATTCTCCGCAAAGAGCCAAAATATAACCTTCTTTTGCGTTTTTTCTTGAAGAAATATTTCTGCCTCTGGTATCCCCCAAAACCGTTATGGAAATTGCAAGCTTGTCCCCCGCAGTTAAATCTCCGCCGATAATTTTAAGTTCAAATTCTCTTGCACACTCATCTAAAGAGGAATAAAACTTGGAAACAAAGTCCCTATCAAGCTTTCCGCTTAAACCGACAAGAGCGTAAAGAGGTTTTGCGCCCGAGGCTAAAATATCACTTATATTAACCTTTAGGGCTTTTCTTGCAAGAGTTTTTACATCCGTTGTACAAAGTGAAAAATGGACATCTTCAATTAATAAATCTTTGCTTATTGTAAGGTTAAAGTCCCTAAGATAAGCGCAATCATCGCCCAGATAGGAGCTATCGGAAAGCGAATTTTTAATTATTTGAATAAATTGTAACTCTTTGTTTTGCATTTTTATTTTAGAGAATTATATAAGCCTAAAAGTGCCATTTTATAGCTGTCTTTGCCAAAGCCTGCAACTTGACCCACGCACTTTGGCGCAATAAAGGAATTGTGCCTAAAGCCTTCTCTTGAGTAAATATTGCTTAAATGAACCTCAACGGTTTTTATATTTACACAAGCTATGGCATCAGAAATTGCAACGCTTGTATGGGTATAAGCAGCCGGATTAATGATTATACCGTCAATTTGCCCCATTGCTTTTTGAATTTTATCAACAATTTCACCTTCAGTATTAGATTGAAAAAATTCCAACTCAATTTTATTATCCAATTTTGACGCAAATTCCGAAAGCTCGTTTTCAATATCTAAAAGAGTGCTTGAGCCGTATATTTCAGGCTCTCTTGAGCCAAGCATATTAAGATTTGGGCCATTTATGACAAGAATTTTCAAAATTTACTCCTTTTTATTAATCATACAAAAATTTTGCGGTAATTAAAATATCCTCTGCAACTTTTTGAACATGCTCAAATTTCAATTTGTAAGCTTCATCAATCTTAAACACGTACAAATTGCGAAGATAGCTCATTCCTTCGCCAAAAATCTTTGGTGAAACAAATTTATAAATTTCATCGGCCATCTCTTGCTTAATTAAAACACTCAAGCTTGTCTGACCCGTTTCAACCAAAATTGAATACACTCCCTTGTTGTACAATTTGGCAAATAAATCTCTAAAATTTGCAAACTCAACAGGAATAACATTTGGAGGGAAATCTCGGTTTAAATTATTTGTTGCAAGAAAAACTCTTGCCCCGTCCTCTTTAAACACTTGATAATCAAAAGGAATTTTACCGTTCCTGTCTATTATTATCCTATCCGGCGTCCTCTCGCCCTTAAGTCTGCAAGTTAGAGCCGGATTATCCGCAAGAATTGTGCCGCTTCCGCTTAAAATTGCAAAATGTTGAGCTCTTAGGCATTGCACATATTCTCTTGATGTTTCACCAGTAATCCACTTGGATTCACCGCCTGCCGTTGCAATTTTTGAATCAAAAGTCGTTGCAATTTTAATCAGAACGTAGGGCATATTTTTTGTAATATTTTTTGTAAAAACTTTGTTTAATTCTTTGCACTCGTCCTCTAAAACCCCTGTAACAACTTCAATACCCGCATTTTTAAGCTTCATAATACCGCTGCCGGATACTTTTGGATTAGGGTCAAACATACCTATAACGACTTTTTTAAAACCTTTTTCTATGATTAAATCTGCACAAGGCGGTGTATTTCCGTGATGAGAACAAGGCTCAAGGTTTACAATTAATGTTTTATCTGAAAAATCACAATCTTGGGCTTCTAAAATAGCATTTCTTTCGGCGTGGTTTTCTCCGTATTTTTTATGAACACCCATAGAAATTATTTTGTCTTGATTTTCATCGTAAACTATTGCCGCCACCATGGGGTTTGGGGCAACGTCAAACCTGTATTTTGCAGCATTTTTAATACATAAATCCATTAACTCTTCGTATTTTTTCATCATACTAACCTGCCATGTTCTCCATAATTTTAATTATAGCCGGATACAAGATTACAATAAACAGTGCCGGTAATAAAAATAATATCATAGGTACTGTCATTTTTGCACTTGCACCCTGTACAAGCTCTTCAATTCTTTGTTTTTTGCGCGTTCTTAAAGTATCACAATAAACCCTTAAAGATTGAACTACACTTGTACCCATTTTATCCGATTGAATTAACATAGCGCTAAAGGACTGCAAATCTTGAGTATTTACTCTTTTTGTCATGTTCTTAAGCGCCTCTTCCCTTGGCAAACCTGACATAACATCTTTTGAAAGCCTTGAAAACTCACCGCTTACAGCCTTTGACAAGCCGCTAAACTCTTGAGCCACACGCTCTATTGCGCTATCTATACCAAGACCCGCTTCAACGCAAACTGATAATAAATCAACCGCATCAGGAAAAAATCTTAAAAATTCTTTTTGCTTTTGTTTAATCAGGCTCTGAATTTTAAATTCGGGATATTTATAAACAAGATAACAAATTAAAATCGCAATTGAAACGCTCATATTGTTAAAAGAAAAAATTAAAAGAAAAGAGCATAAAACAACCGCAACCAAAAGTGAAAACAGTCTTTTGTTTTCAAATTCCAAAATATCTTCGTCGCTTGAAGATACGCCTAAAGTTTGCAAAAGCTTATGTATCTTGCTCTTTGATTCTTTATTTGTAAGATTTTTTGAAGAAAGAGGTTTAACCAAATCAAGTAAAAACTTGTAAGTTACATTTTTTTTGCCCCCTCCTGCCGCTTTTTTTAAGCGAGAGCGCAAAAAGTCATCGCTTTCATCACTAAACAATGTATAGAGAAAGTAAGCAGTCCATAAGCCTATTAAAATCGGTATAAATTCAAACTTCAAACTCTCTCCTTAAATTTCTATCGTAATAATTTTTTTAATCAAATATGCGCCAAAGAGTAGCAAAATTATTGAAAACAAAAGGGCAATATTGCCTTGTTGAGTGTCTAAAAGCGGTTTCATGTAATCAGGAGACAAAACAAACAAAATTCCGCCTATTGCAGGCGGTACACAAATTAACATTGCGCCTGAAAACCTTGCCTGTGCTGTCTGTGCCCTTAATTGACCCGCCATTTTAAATCTTTCCCTGATGGTAATTGACAAGCCGTCTAAAATCTTAGCTAAATTACCACCCACCTCTCTTTGCAAAATTACGGCGGTTATAAAAAACTTTAAATCCATATTATTGGGAACAGTTTTTGAAAGAGATAAAATTGCAAGCTTAGCATCAGAACCTACCGTCAGCTCATCAAGTGCAGTTTTAAAAATCCCTGATACGGGCATTGGCATTTCTTTTGTTATAACCTCAAAAGCGCTGTATATTGAATGTCCCGCACGAAGAGAATTTGAAAGCAAATCAAGCGTGTCGGGCAGCTGTCTTGCAAGGGCGGACTGTCTCATTGAAGCTTTAAATTTTAATACAAACCAAGGAATTAACCCCCCGACAATAGCCAAAGGAAATAGTTTTGCACTTGTCATAATAATTATTGCCAAAGGAGGAACCATGCACATCAGGCTTAAGATAACAAAAGCGTCAACTTCCATATCTACACCCGAAAACAAAATTTCCTCTTTAATTTTTTCGGTTATTTTCCAGTTATTAAAATACTTTGCAAAAAATTTATAGCGGAAGTTATTGTACAGAAAAGATAATTCATCGGATTTTAATGCTTGCGACGGTTTATTATTGCCTCTGATTTTAATTTCTTCCAATCTTTTTTGCACTTCGGAGTATCCGGTTAATTTAACCGAAAAAAGATTGGCAACAAAAAGAAAGCCTAGAAAGCCCAATAAAACAGAAGCAAAAATTGTATTCATCTCTTAAGCCTCTTTAATAAATCAAGATTAAGCGAAGAATTTTTATTCACAATCTCTGCTCTGGCATCTTCCTGTTCGCTATGGGTGTGTTGAGGCTGCACTTGAGAATTTTTTGATAAATATGTGTGTCTGTAATGTTTATCAAATATTTGCGGATTAATCTCAATGCCCCTTGCATTAATTTTGTCCATAAACTTGGGTCTTATACCTGTTGAGGTGTGCATACCCATAACGGAATTAACGCTTACACCTGTTTGCTCCCACACAAAAATATCCTGCATGGTTATAACATCACCTTCCATACCGACAATTTCGGATACTTTGGTAACTTTTCTTGAACCGTCTTGAAGCCTTGAAGCTTGAATTATAATGTTAATAGCCGAGGCTATTTGGCTTTTTATGTTTCTCTCAGGCAAATCAATACCTGAGAACATTACCATTGTTTCAAGCCTTGAGAGGGCATCTCTTGGCGAATTAGCGTGAAGTGTGGTCAAAGAACCGTCATGACCCGTATTCATTGCCTGAAGCATATCAAGTGTCTCTGCCCCGCGGCATTCACCGATAATTATTCTGTCAGGACGCATACGCAAACTGTTTATAACCAAATCCCTTGCAGTAACCTGACCTTCGCCCTCAATGTTTGAAGGACGGGTTTCAAGTCGAACAATGTGCTCTTGTTGTAAGGAAAGCTCTGCTGAGTCCTCGATTGTAATAATGCGCTCACCGTTAGGAATTTTAGCCGACAAACTGTTTAAAAGAGTTGTTTTACCTGCGCCCGTTCCGCCGCTTATTATTATATTCAACCTTGCAGCAACGGCAGCCTCAAGCACTTGCGCCATTTCGGTTGAAATTGAACCCCATTTTAAAAGTGCTTCCATGGTACCGCTGTCTGCCCTAAATCTTCTTATTGAAAGCGAAGGCCCGTCAACCGCAAGAGGCGGAATAATCGCGTTCACCCTTGAGCCGTCAGGCAAGCGGGCATCTACCATCGGAGATTTTTCGTCAATTCTTCTGCCGACTTTAGAAACAATTCTTTCAATTATATTTTTCAAGTGATAATTATCTTTAAAAGTTACCGAGGTTTTATAAAGTTTACCGTTTTTTTCAACATAAACATTTTTCGCACCGTTAACCAAAATATCACTTATCGAGGGGTCTGACAAAAGAGGGTCAAGAGGTCCAAAACCCTTTGCTTCTTGGATGATTTCCCTTATTAATCTGTCTTTTTCAATTTTATTTAAAGGAGTTGTTTTGAAATTTGAGCTGATTTGATACTCAATAAATTGTTTTATAAGATTTTTTTGCTCTTCATCGTCATATTGGCTCCAATTGGCCGTGGTATTAACCTTGTCGATTAAAAGTGCATGAAGTTTTTCCTTTAGCGTGCTAAATTCTTCACTCAAGGGCAATTCGGATAAAAAATCGCTTCTTTGTATGTCTTGAATATCCAGTGTTTTTTTTGAACTGTTATTTAACCTATCTTTTAATGACAATTACTTTCTCTCTTTCTTTTTGAATAATCCCAAAAAACCACTTTCCTCACGCTTTTGAGGCTTAACAGAAGAATAAGTAAAGTTATCCGACAAAAGCGCTGCAAGCTCTCTGTATGCCTTTGCAAGGTTTGACTGGTGATTTATATCGCTTGCGGGAACACCCTTGTTAATGGCGTTTATGATTGTAAAATAATTATTTGGTATTTTATAATAAACATTATGCCCTAAAACGTCTTCCACGTCCTCAATTTTGATTTCATCATTTTCCATGTACCTGTTAATAATTAACTTAATTTTGTCTTTTTGGTAGCCTAAACGCTTGAACAAGTCAAAGCACCTTTGACAGTTTCTGACAGATGGAAGATTTAGAATTGATACAAGTAAAATTAAATCCGAATTATCAAGAGCGGTTATTGTTTTACCGTCAAAAGAACTTGTAGTATCAATTATGACGTATGAAAAGACACTTCTTAAAACGTTAATTAAAGTTGTAATGTTTTCGCTTGTAATTATTTCCGCCTGCTCTAAATCCGGAGGATCGGCAAGAACGTATAAGGATGTGTTTTTGTACTTTTCTAATGTTGACAATAAAAATGTTTCGTCAATTCTCTCTAAGTTATTTACAACGTATGAGGTATCAAATGCGGGATTTAGGTCTAAAAACGTTGTAACATCGCCCATTTGAAAGTTAAGGTCAACAAGAGCAACTTTTTCATTTGTAATCGTTGCAAGCTCAAATGCCAAATTTGTTGCAATTGAAGTTTTTCCGATTCCGCCTTTATTTGAAAAAGTAGTTATAACCTTACATTTTGTTGTGTCGTTGATGTTACCTAAAATTAAATCTTTTATTTTTTCGATTGATTCAATAAAATCGTTTTCTATAAGCGGTTTTACAAGAAATTCTCTTGCACCCGCACGAAGAGATTTTATTACAAGCTCAGAGTCCATATCGTAAGATAAAACGATTATTTTTACATTTCTAAGATTTTTTGTAAGTTTAACAACAACATCTAAAGTAAGCTGAGGTCTTTGAGAAATATCAACAATCACAAGGTTTGGATGCATCTCAACTATTTCGCCGTACGAATTTATAGCATCATAAAATTCGCCGACAATGTTTATATCATCAACCTTGGACAAATAGTTTTTTATAAGCTCCCTTGTTGTATCTTCAGAATCAATAATAACCGTATCTATTTTTATGCTCATAACTAAATACTTTCCATTTGTACTGCATCAATTATTTTTGGTGTTATAAAAATCATAAGTTCCGTATCAGACTTTTTATCTTCGATAGTTTTGAATAAAACGCCGATTACGGGTAAATCGCCTAAAAGCGGGACTTGGTTATTGGTTTTTGAACTTGTATTGTTCAAAAGTCCGGCAATAACAAGTGTTTCCCCGTCCATTAATTCAACCGTCGTTTCAACTTTTCTTGTTTTAAATCCGGGGATTACAACCGCATTGTTATTATCTACAACTCCTGAAGAACGGTCAATTTCACTAACCTCGGGGGCAAGTTTTAACTTAATTCTTTTTGATTTTTCCATAATAGTCGGAGTAAAGTTTAAAATTACACCCGTTTTTTTGAAACTGTATGCAATTTGCCCGTATTGCCCCATGCTTGAAGGAACAGGGACTTCGTTACCCACATTAAAGCTTGCCTCTTCCCCGTCAACTGCCAAAAGTTTAGGCTCGGCAAGAATTTGGGCATCTCCTTTTGTTTCCGCTGCTTGCAATTCAAGAGCTATATCGCCCGAAGCATTAGAGAAAAAGTACTTAACACCGTTGTTGACAAGCACTCTTGAAAATTTACCCAAGGGCAAATTCGGCGAACCAATGTCAGTGCCGACATCTCCGCCTGCTTGAGTGTATTTTGAGTTGTTGCCGATACTAAAGCCCGTTCCTAAATTTCTTGAGAAATTTTTTGAAACCTCTGCAACCTTAACTTCAAGCAGCACTTGCTTTGTGGCGCTTTCAGACATATCGACAAGATTAATTTTATAGGCATTTGCAAGGTCTTGAATTTTCTTCCTTGTTGCACTTGTGCTTACCTTGCCCGACAAAACTGCACCGTTGTCGTTAAAGATAATCGATATGTCCTCGTTTGGAGCGATATATTCAACCGCTTTTAAAAATTCATCCGCATTTTGCTGAACATTTAAGTTGTAAAAAACAGGATTAGAACTGTCGCTCCAGAAGATTAAACTTGTCGAACCCGGTTTTTTACCGTTAATCATCAACTGCTTTGAAGTCAAAATAACGATGTCCGCAAGAGTGGGATCTGCGATTGAAATTCTTTTAACGGGGATGTCAAAATTTACAATTTGCGATTTGCCTACAATCGCATCAAGCCTTTGATTTGAGTCTTTGAAGGTGTTTTTAACCACCATTGTATCAAAATTTTGTGAGTTTTCGTATGGTATATCTAAATTTGAATTTTCAGGCGTAATTTCACGGTATTGCGCATTTGCGGCAAATGATAACCCCAAAAGCAGAGTTAAAAACAAATATGAAATTTTCCTTAAGTTTACTCCTACCATTGTTTTGGCGCTCCGATTATCATTTTTTTATCACCTGAAATAAATTCTATTTCATCTACATTTTTTGTTTGTGCTTGCACCACAGGGATTTCATCCTCTTGCTTTGCAACTTTTTGTTTTGTTTTTTTTGATGAGGTTGCCTTTGGCTTGTATGAAGGAACAGGAATTTCGTTTTCTGCTGAAATGTCAGAAATTTCAACAAGCTCAGGCGGTTGGGGAAGTCCTTGAGAATTTAGAGTGTATGAAGCTATGCTAAAGCTGTATGTGGGGTTTTCATGCCTGTTTCTTTGAACGAAAATAACCTTGTCTTCGTTTGCAGCAGTAATAAAAGCAGGAACATCCTTATCTTTTATCTCGAGCATAATTGATTTTTGGGTACCTGTACCTATTTTTTCTATGTTTAAAATTTTAACATTTTGAGCCTGCATAAGGTTTTTAACGGAGTAAATATCGACATAATCGCCTATTTTTGCAAATGTCGGAAATTGTTCAGACGCCATA
This sequence comes from Candidatus Gastranaerophilales bacterium, assembly GCA_944325665.1. Taxonomy (GTDB): domain Bacteria; phylum Cyanobacteriota; class Vampirovibrionia; order Gastranaerophilales; family Gastranaerophilaceae; genus Galligastranaerophilus. The sequence continues at coordinate 5,737 of CALVAY010000017.1, read as the reverse complement.
AAGACACCCACCGCGCGATACCCTTTTCTTGGCTCAACACTTATGGTATCCATATCGGAAACTTTAAAATAGTCCTCAACAATTGGGGAGTCAGCCTTAATATCTTGTGCAGCAACAAGTCCTGCGATTTTTGAACTATCCTCTAAAGCTCCTTCAATTTCAATGGGAAACTGCTTTGTAGTAAGGTTTGAAGCCTCAACTTTTGTACCTTTTTTTATATCAGCCTTAGCAACAACGTAAACAATTTTTTTAGGGGGAGCAACCTCGCTTGTTTGTGTAAGTTTTTTCAAATTTTCGTTTTCAATTTTTAATTTGCCCATGACTTGATAGGAGACCACTGCAATAGCTACTCCCACAATAATAGAAATTATCAGCTGATTTTTGTTCTTTTTGATATTCATACACTCTAAGGCTTGTACTCACATTGTACATTATTTTAATCAGCAAGGAAAATCCGTTAAGTTTCATTAAATGGCGCTAAAATTTTCTTCAAGAAAATTGAGCAAATTTTTAAGCGCATTTTGTGCAATGTCTATTTTAATTTCTACCCTCTTATTCTCCCCTTGCTCGTATTTTATCTGAGATTGAAACTTTATTACTTTAATTATCGGCTCATCCTGAGTATTTTTCAAACCGATTCCAAAATAACAAAGCCCGATTGGTTTTTTCTCACTTCCTCCGCTTGGACCTAAAATTCCTGTTGTAGCAAGACTTATGTGTGCATAGTTTAAAAGCCCCGCCGCCATTTGTTGTGCAACTTCTACACTGACTGCACCAACCGAATTTAAGGTTTCCTCTTTAACTCCCAAAAACCTTGTTTTTGCTTCATTTGAATATGTTACAAAATTTTGCTCAATGTAGGCACTTGAGCCTGCAACATCCGTAAGATAAGAACTGACAAGACCGCCTGTGCAGGATTCTGCCGTGGCGATCTTTAAATTATTTTTTATTAAAATGTCTTTTATTTTCTCAAGTAAACTCTCTAAATCCATATCATCCTACATTAACGGAATATCCAGCGGCTCAAGAAGAATTATATCGAAACTCTTGCCCTGATCAACTATTACGTCATTTCCCCGTCTAAATAAATCAATTATGCTATCCCCAACAAGATATACAACTCCGCCGACCGTGCCGCCGATTGCAGCAATAGGGGTTACAAGAAATCTTCCGCCACTGAACAGCTCATCTCCCGAAGTTATACCCCATTTTGTAGTTTTTGAGATAATATATCCGCTTTTTGAAACATTTCGTTTTAACTCGTCAAAATAATTTCCACCGCCTGAAATTGCACCGTCTTGTTTTAAATCAAAACCTGAGCAAATAGCGGCATTTATTGGAATTTGCTTGCCTTGGGGGGTAACAATGTGGTCAAAAGTCAAATACAACACCGCCGACTTTGAAAGCCTTGCCGTTGTAGTATAGTCTTTAACCGTACCGCGAACCAGTGTTCCTTGAGGCAGAACGGTTCTGCCGTCTTGTTTTATATCAGAGGTTAACCTCGCACTGAACAAATCGCCGACCTGAATTTGGTTTGTTACAACAGCCTCTGACATAACAACATTCATTTTTGTTCCCTTAGGAAGCCTTTTTGATGAAATATCCGCATTAAGTTGATAGGCAAAAACGCTTGTATTTAGCAGAATTGCTGTTATTAAAAATAAACCCGTAAATAATGAAAATAATCTTTTCATAATTTTACCCCTCAGCTTTTAAATCTCGTACGTTGATTTTCCCAAATTTCGCACTTAGGTCATCTATGTGATGAACTATGTAATAAAATGGCTCTAAATCCTTCTCGGACAAGTCAATCATAGCGCCCCACTCGCTTCTTCCGTGATGTGCGGCTATCATTTTTGCAATATTTTTAAAGCCGTTTGACATACAGAGCGTATAGCCGTATTGAGAGTGCGAAATCCAGTCCTTGCGGAAGTTTTCGTTATAATCAATAAAGCCTGTTTCAAGCTCGATGTCGTATTCAAAAATCTTACCTATATCGTGTAAAATGCAAGCGGCATAAAGCTCTTCTTCATTTACCTTGTTATTTAATTTAGGATAAATCGCTCTTGCAAAGTCTAAGCACTCCAAAGTATGCACCAAAAGGCCGCCAATGTAGTTGTGATGCATCGCTTTTGCAGCAGGAGCAAATTTAATTTTTTCCTTATTTTCACTTAAAACCTTCAGTAAAAATTCTTTTAGCTTTTGGTTTTTAAAGCCTTCAACAAAATTTAAAAGCTCACTAAATTTTTCTTCACACTTGTCTAAATCCAGCCCGCAGATAGCTTCTTCGATTAACTCAAGGTTATTTACAAGGCAGTTATTATACTTTTCGTTATAGCTTGCCGTTAAAATTTTAACAATGTTTCCCGTTTTAAAAGTCTTGGGGTCAATCCTGTTAAGCGTTTCTTCCCAAAGAACACAGTTTAAAATACTTGAATCATCAAGATTTTTAAGCTGGAGCTTACCCATTTTAGTTCCCGCTTTTGTGTCCCCTACAATATAATTTATAACTTCGTAATTAGCATTTAAGTCTAGCATGTTACGATTTTAGTATAAAATTAAACTTTTGTAAAGATTTATTAAAATTATTATTTCTCATCCTTACACGTTAGTTTTACAAGTGTTTGGTTATTAATTTCCCCGCCGATTAGCATAATAATCGAGGTGTAATACAGCCACACCATTAAAATTGCAAATGTACCAATCGTACCGTACACTCTGTTGTATGTGCCAAGTTCATTTACATAAAGCGAAAAAAGCCAAGAGCCAAGCAGCCAAAATACACAAAAGAACAGTGCCCCCGGTACAACGCTTTTTCTTTTAATTGAAAAATCTCTTGCCGGAAGAACATAGTAGTTAATAGACGCCAAAATAAATAGCATTATAAAAGCAAGGGGCCAGCGTCCGATTAGTAACGTATGAACGACATTTTGCGGAATTTGAATATGCAAAGCCACAAAATTTATAATAACCTTACCAAAGATAATTAAGTTAACCGAGATAAAAAGGAAAAATGTATTTACAAAAACCATTAAAATTGAAAGCAATCTTGTTTGGATAAAACTTCTGTTTTCTTCCACTTTATTAGCACGATTAAGACCCTTAATGATGACTGCTATTGCGTTAGAGGTTAAAAATAAAGTTACAAGAAAACCCACAATGGCCATAAGTCCGCCGTTTTGAAAAAGTATAACTTCTCTCAAAACGCTTCTTAGAAGGTCGGCAACCCCATGGGGCGTAAAGGCGGAAATTGCAAATATAACCTTATCAACAAAAAACTTCTTGCCAAGCCAACCAAAAACAGCCATTAAGAATAACATAAAGGGGAAAATCCCGATAACAAGCATAAATGCCATCTCTGAGGCTGCCCCCGGGAAGTCCTCGTTTACGATAGAATTTTTCAAATTTATAACATATTCTTTTAAAAGTGCTTTCATAAACCGCCTTACAGATATTTCTTAATTTCAGCTAAAAGTAAATCTAACGCCTCTTTTAAAGGTTTTTTTATTGTGCAGCCGGCAGCCCTTATGTGTCCGCCGCCGCCAAACTTTTGAACAACTTTTGTAACGTCTTTTTCTTTTGAGCGCAGCGAAACCTTTGTGGAACTTACGCCACTCTCTTTTAAAACACAGGCAAACTCAACAGGTCTAATCGAACGTATTGCTTCACTTATGCCCTCTGTATGCTCGTCTTTTGCTCCGAATTTTTCTAAATCGGACTTTTTAATTAAAGTATATGCAATTTTATCATTGCAAATAAATTCGCACTTAGAAAGGCAATGTGCCTGAAACATAACCATTGCTTTGGATTTTAAATCATAGCAATTTCTTGCAATTTTTGCACAGTCAACTCCTAATTTTGCCAAATTTGAAGCAATTTCAAAGGTTCTTGGTGTAACAGTTTCATATTTAAAACAGCCCGTATCGGTCAAAATTGAAACATAGAGGCAACTTGCCATCTCGCTGCTCAATTCTATACCCATACTTTCAAACATTTCATACAAAACCTCGCCCGCACTTGAAAAACCGCCCAAAACGTAGTTATACATAGCATAACCTTTGTTTGTTTTGTGGTGGTCGATGTTAATCGTTACTTTTGCACTGTCAAAAATCTCTCTTGCCTTCTCTACAATCCTGTCATAAGAGGCAACATCAACGCAAACGACCGTGTCATAAATGTTTTTGACATTATCTAAAGTAAGTGCGTCGTCCAGATAGGGCATAAAAGAGTAAATTTCGGGGTATTTTCGACCGTCGGACACCTCTAAAAGTATATCCGCCTTATCTTTCAGGTAAGATTTTAAGGCACACGCACAGCCCAAAGTATCTCCGTCAGGGTTAACGTGCGTGATTATTAAAATTTTCTTTGCTTTTTGAATTTGCTCAAAAATTTTTTTAATCATGTTGAAAGATTAGCACAAAAAAATATTATGGTGCAATTTTTTAAAATGCTCTGTTTCTATTTTTTAACTCGATAACCGGATCTATGTAAAAATCACCGAAAGTATAGCAGTTTTTAAGTTCGCAAGCCTGATTAGACCCCAAATTTTTAAGAGCATTCTTAAAAAGTTTAAAAGCACTTTTTGGCTTTTTGGTATCCAAAAGCAAGTCAATTTTTAATTTGTAAAGCGAACACATTTTATCAAAATCACCCAAATCAACAGTCAAAGCGCTTTTTTCACAAAATTCAAAAGCCTTATTGTACTCACCTGTCTGCCCATAGCAAAAAGCAAGCTTAGAGACTACCTCAAAGTCCTCTTCGCCCATACTATAAAGCTTTTGCCAGATTAACAAAGCTTCTTTAATTTTATCCTCAAAAAGAAGAACAACTCCCAAAAGACGAAGAGCTTTTATATGCTTTGGTTCAATTTCAAGAGCAAGATTGATGTATTTGTGTGTTTTTTTACTGTCTTCTATGTAAAAAAAGGTGTCGTAGGCAATTTTATAATACTTTTCCGCTAAAAAATTTATGACCTGCATTTAATTATTAACTCTATAAACTCTCTATAAATTCCATTGTATAAAGAGTTAAAATTGCGGGCTAGTATTATTTTTAAAAAAGTCTAAAACCATGACAGGGTGCAAAATAGGCATGAAATTACAAAACGTTACATTAAGGCATGAATTTTAAAAAAGTTTTAATATATAATAAGAAGAAATTAATTAAACGAATTATTGGTTGGAGGTAGAAAAACGTGAACTCGCTTAACGAAGGTGTTAGTACTTCAGGATTGTCATTATCAAACAATGCCATCAAAGTTTTAGAAAAAAGGTATTTACAGAGGAATTTAGACGGAGAAGTTATTGAAACTCCGGAAGATTTATTCCACAGAGTTGCAAATACAATAGCGGGAGCAGACAGACAATTTGGCGCAACCGAAGAGGAAGTCAGCAAAACTGCACAAGAATTTTATGAAATGATTACGCAACGCTATTTTATGCCTAACTCACCTACATTAATGAATGCAGGAAGAGAATTGGGACAACTTAGTGCTTGTTTTGTTCTTCCTGTTGAAGATTCACTTGAAGGAATATTTGAAACAATTAAAAATACAGCTTTAATACACAAATCAGGCGGCGGTACAGGTTTTTCTTTCTCAAGACTAAGACCCAAAAACGATGTGGTTCACTCTACCATGGGTGTTTCTTCAGGCCCTGTTTCTTTTATGGAAGTATTTAACGCTGCAACCGAAGCCGTTAAACAAGGCGGTACAAGACGCGGCGCTAATATGGGTATA
>CALVAY010000016.1 GCA_944325665.1 Candidatus Gastranaerophilales bacterium | reverse complement strand
GAATTGTTAAATATTAACTTCTTTGAAACACCTACAAGCTTTAAAGATTAGTAATGATATAAACAACAGTTAAGGAGAATAAAAGTTGTCTACTAGTATTGATTATTTTGATTATATAAGAATTTCAATAGCCTCTCCCGAGCGTATATTGAAATGGTCATACGGCGAGGTTACAAAGCCCGAAACAATTAACTACCGTACATTAAAACCCGAACGCGACGGTCTTTTCTGCGAAAGAATCTTTGGACCTTCAAAAGACTGGGAATGTTATTGCGGTAAATATAAAAGAGTACGCCACAAAGGTATCATCTGCGAACGCTGCGGTGTTGAAGTTACCGATTCTAAAGTACGTCGTCATCGTATGGGACACATTAAACTTGCTGCTCCTGTTTCGCACATTTGGTTCTTAAAAGGTATTCCTTCATACCTTGGCTTACTTCTTGATATGACTTTAAAAGATTTGGAACAAATTATTTACTTCAACAACTATGTTGTAGTTGATGGCGGCGAAAGCCCGTTTAAAAAATTCCAACTTTTAACTGAAGAAGAATATGAAGATTATATCCTTGAAAACGAAGATTCTACTTTAAAAGTAGGTATCGGTGCAGAAGTTATTAAGGATTTATTATCTGAAATAAAACTTGAAGAACTTGCAAACGAAATAAGAGGCGACTTAGATGCAGCAGGCGGTTCAGTTCAAAAGAGAGCAAAATTAATCAAGAGATTAAGACTTGTTGAATCTTTAATTGAATCAGGAACAGAACCGACTTGGTTTATCATGGATGTTCTTCCTATTACTCCTCCGGATTTGCGTCCTATGGTACAACTTGACGGTGGTCGTTTTGCAACATCAGACTTAAACGACTTGTACAGACGTGTTATCAACCGTAACAACCGTCTTTTAAGACTTCTTGAAATGGGTGCTCCCGAAATTATCGTACGTAACGAAAAACGTATGCTTCAAGAGGCGGTTGACGCTCTTATCGACAACGGCAGACGCGGCAGAACAGTTGTTGGTCCTAACTCAAGACCTCTTAAATCTTTATCAAACATCATCGAAGGTAAACAAGGTCGTTTCAGACAAAACCTACTTGGTAAACGTGTTGACTACTCAGGTCGTTCGGTTATCGTTGTAGGTCCGCAGTTAAGCTTGAACCAATGCGGTTTGCCTAAAGAAATGGCAATTGAGTTGTTTAAACCTTTCGTTGTTAATAAATTAATTGAGCGTGGTTTGGTTCAGAATATTAAATCCGCTAAAAAGAAAATTGAACGCTCGGAACCCATTGTATGGGACATCTTAGAAGAAGTGGTTGACGGACACCCTGTAATGTTAAACCGTGCTCCTACCTTGCACAGATTGGGTATCCAAGCATTTGAACCTATTCTTGTTGAAGGTCGTGCAATTCAGCTTCACCCGCTTGTATGTACAGCATTCAACGCTGACTTCGACGGCGACCAAATGGCTGTTCACGTGCCACTTTCAATCGAAGCTCAAGCTGAAGCCAGAATGTTAATGCTTGCTACAAACAACATTCTTGCTCCTGCAACAGGTAAACCAATTATCACACCATCTCAAGATATGGTATTGGGTATTTACTATTTAACTATCCTAAAAGACGAAAATGCGCCTGTTAAAGGCTATTTCCATGACTACATGGATGCTATTTCGGCTCTTGAATCAGGAATTGTTAAACTTCATGACAAAATTGTAGTTAGAGACGATGAAGGCAAGAGAATTGAAACAACTCCGGGCAGAATCGTATTTAACGAGGTTGTCAGAAAATCAATTCTAGCATAGTTTATACGTAATTTTTTAAAAAAAATGATGAGGAAATAATAAAAAATGACTACATTAACTCCACAGAGTAAAAAGAAAAAACAAACAGTTGAATTTATCAACCGAGTTGTTGATAAAGGCGGTCTTAGAAAACTGTTATCCCAAATATATCTTGAATGGGGCGGAGCAAAGACAGCTGAACTTGCAAATAACTTGAAAAACTTGGGTTTTAAATATGCGACAAAAGCAGGTACAACAATTTCAATTCACGATTTGAGCGTACCTAAAGTAAAACAACAGCTTTTGCAAGAAGCTCAAGATCAAATCGAACAATCTACTAACAGATATTTAAAAGGTGAAATCACCGAAGTTGAAAGATATACAAAGGTTATCGACACTTGGTCTGAAACAACGGCAAAATTGACTGAACAAGTAGTTGAAAACTTTGACAGATTAAACCCCGTTTATATGATGGCATTCTCAGGTGCGAGAGGTAACTTATCACAGGTATCACAGCTTGTTGGTATGCGTGGTTTGATGGCTGACGCACAAGGTCAAATCATCGACTTGCCGATTAAATCTAACTTTAAAGAAGGTTTGTCTGTTACAGAATACATCATCTCCTCTTACGGTGCTCGTAAAGGTCTTGTAGATACGGCGCTTAAAACCGCTGACTCAGGTTACCTTACACGTCGTTTGGTTGACGTTGCTCAAGACGTTATTATCCGCGAAGAAGATTGCCATACAAATAAATCAATCAAATTAACGGCTATTATGGACGGGGATGAAATAATTGTTCCTCTTGAAGACAGATTATTGGGTAGAACGGTTGCTCAAGATATTTTAGATAAAGACGGAAATATTGTAGTTACTAAAAATACAACCGTTAACCGTGAAGATTTGGCAAAAATTAAAGAACTTAAACTTAAAGAAGTTGATGTTCGCTCAACTCTTACTTGCGAACTTGAATACGGTATTTGCCAAAAATGTTACGGCTGGGCAATGACAACTCAAAAACTTGTTGACATTGGTGAAGCAATCGGTATTATCGCCGCTCAATCAATCGGTGAACCCGGTACACAGCTTACAATGAGAACATTCCACACAGGTGGTGTATTTAAAGGTTCAGGTGCTATGAAGCACGTTGAATCGCCTGTTGACGGTACAGTTAAAACAGCTGTTAAAACTCGTGAATTGAGAACTCGTCACGGGGATGTTGTACAAGTTGCAATCAAAGAAGTAGATATTGAAATCGAAGATAAAAAAGGCAATGTTTCAAAAGCTCACGTTCCTTCAGGTGCTAAAATTTATGTTACTCAAGGAATGGAAGTTAAAAAAGGTCAAGAAATCGCTGAATACGAACCCGCTTCTAAAGGGGACGGTTCTCGTTTGACAGAAAAGGCTACAAAAGATATTACATCTGATATTTCAGGTGAAGTAGTTTTTGAAGACTTCGTTGCTGACGAAAAGAAAGACAGACAAGGAAACATTTCAAGAACTTCAAACAAACAAGGTATTGTTTGGGTACTTGGCGGGGATGTTTATACACTTCCTGCCGGTTCAAAAGTCCTTGTTTCAGACGGCCAAAAAGTTAAAAAAGGTGAAAAACTTGCTGAAACTCTAATCGTTTCGGAACACGGCGGTGAAGTTCGCGTAGGTAATTCTTTGGAAGTTGAAGAAGTTAAATTTGACGGTAGGAAAATCAAGAAAATTGTTGCAGGTAAAGAACTTACAATCGTTATTGCATCTTTGCAGCCTTCAAATGCGACTTTCGAACAAACTAAGAAAGAACAATTCTGGAATGTTGATAAAACAGGCGAAAAATATATCGTTAAATGTCCGATAGATACAACGGTTGAAAACGGTATGATAATCGCTGAGCTTATCGATGAAGAACACAAAGTTGAATCTTCAGGTGAAATTCGCTACAACGGTGTTGAAGTTGACGAAAACCAAGTTGTAACAAAAGCGGGTGAAGCAATCTTTATTCCTGAAGAAATTCACCAAATTTCAAAAGATTCATCCCTAAAACTTGTTGAATCAGGTACATACGTCGAAGCGGGTACTGAGGTTGTAAAAGACCTATACACTCACATTGACGGTATTGTTGAAATTAAAGAATTTAACGATATTATTCACGAAGTTGTAATTCGTCCCGGTGAACTGCACACGCTTGAATCAATCAATGACTTAAAAGTTGATGAAGGTGAAGTGGTAAAAGCAGGAACAATTGTTGCGGCAGGTATCAAAGCAAAAGTTGATTCAATCGTTACAATTGTTGAAAACGAATCTGACGTTCTTGAAATTGATGATTTAGACGAAGAAATCACTGAAGATATCGTTGATGACGATAATATTGAAAACAAATCGGTTCAAATACTTATAAGACCTATCCAAAGATTTGAAATTAAGCCGAAAGACGTTTCAATCGAGTTCAATACAACTGACGAAGCTATTGAAATCGTTCCTTTGACTCAATTACAATTCAAAGATGGTGCAAGAGTTCGTAACCTTGATGGTGCCGTTCTTACAAGAACTTCATTAGTTCTTTCAATGGGCGGATATTTAAGCCACTTAAAGGGTCTTGTTGAGTTAGATAAAGAAGGCAGTTTGAAAATCGTTGTTCTTGAAACTCTAATTGTTCGCCGTGAACAAGAAGAAGGCTCAAGAATGTTATCTTCAACTCAAACAGAACTTCTTGTTGAAAACGGTCAAGTAATTGAACCTAGAACTCCTGTTACAAAAACTCAAGTTCTTTCAGTAAATGATTCTGTTGCAAGCATTAAACAAACTGATAAAGAATTAAGAAGATTATTGCTTGTATCAGACGCTTACGAAAACAAAATTGAAGTTAAATCAAAACCGAGCGTTAAAGTAGGCGAATTTGTTAAGCTTGACAGTGTAATTTCATCTTCAGGCGAAACTTCTCCTTGCTCAGGTAGAGTTGTTGCTGCTGATGCTAAATCAGTAACAATAAGAGTGGGTCGTCCTCACTTAATCAGCCCCGGTACGCTATTGCAGGTTGAAAATTCTGCTCTAATCCTAAGGGGTGATTTACTTGCAACACTTGTATTTGAAAGACAAAAAACAGGTGATATCGTTCAAGGTCTTCCTCGTGTTGAAGAACTTCTTGAAGCAAGAAAACCGAAAGACTGCGCAATTGTTGCAGAACAAGACGGTGTTGCTGAAATTGAATACGAAGATGACGTTGCAAGATTGTTCATAGTAAACGAAAACGGCAGAGAAGAAATCAAATATCCGATTGAATCAAGCGTTATCGTTATGGACAAACAAAAAATAGTTAAAGGTCAGGCTCTAACTTCAGGTCCGCTTAACCCTCATGACGTTATCAGACTAAGAGGCGCAAATGCTGCTCAACAATATCTTGTAGATGAAGTACAAAGAGTATATCGTTCTCAAGGTGTTGAAATTGCAGATAAGCACGTTGAAGTTATTGTTCGTCAGATGATTAAAAAGGTAAGAGTTGTTGACTCAGGCACAACAAAACTTCTTCCGGGCGAACTTGTTGAACTAAAAGAAATCGAAGCTCAAAACGCTGAAGTTGAAAAACAAGGCGGCGAAAAAGCAACTTATGAAGCACTTCTACTTGGTATTACAAAAGCTTCATTGAATACCGAAAGCTTCATCTCTGCTGCTTCTTTCCAAGAAACAACAAGAATCTTAACGGAAGCTGCCGTTGAAGGTAAAAAAGACTTGTTAAGAGGTTTGAAAGAAAACGTTATTATCGGTCGTCTAATACCTGCCGGTACAGGCTATTACCACTTAATCAACGCTAATGAAGAAAAAGAAAAAGAAGCGCTAAGACGTGCTCAACAGAAAAACCAAGCTAGAAAACCTTCTGCAATTTTAGAAGAAATTGAAGGTATGTTTGGTGCTCCTGATTTCACAATTGAATAAAATAAGCACAAAATACAAAAATTGCCCCCAAAAGGGGCAATTTTTTTGCCAATTATTTTTTATATAATATATAGCATAGGGAGAAAGGGATTATATTTTATGGCCTTCAATTGGGTTGACAACAGATATTTATCAACAATTTCCAGTCAAAATTTGCAGAGTGCAAATGGAGTTACAGCTCCAAATTTTGTTAAAAATGATAACACTGTTCAAACAACTGATGTTAAAGAGTTTCAAAATCAAACAGAGAATAAAGATGACACTTTAAAAAATGTTTTAATAGGACTCGGCGTAATTGGGGCAGCAGGTATAGGAATTGCCTTGGCACTAAAGGGCAAGAAGGTTAATCCTGTTGAAATTGCTCCTTCTAATATTTCTGGCACAGTTGACAATATTGCAGACGATTTTCAAAAAGGTGTTAAAAAATTCTTTGATGCTGCAAATAGTGAAGTAAAAGATGTTAGTTTGACAAAAGGGAAAGCCCTCTTGCCTGACGGTTCAGGTTTTAGTGGTGTGCTAAAGACAGCGAATGCTAAAGGAGAAAAAATAGAATTATTATATCAAGATGGTTTTATAACAAAAAGCATTAAAGATGGAAATTTGTTCAAGGAATACATCCAGCTTAAAAGTCAGCCAAATGTTCTTGGTGGTAATGTTGTTGAATATGCTCGAGATAAAGGTGTTGAAATAGTGCGTTATGCAAAAGACGGTACAACAGAATCTGTTGTAAAAAATTTATATGATGATACTGGCAAAGTCCGTCGTTCCTTATCTAATGATTTAATTAATAGAACAACTACAATTCTAGATTTTAATAACGGTAGAATATCCGCAAAAGGTTCTATGAATGGCGGATATCTATCTGCACAAGTTTTTGATGAACAAGGAAAAGTTATTAAAACTATAAAAGATAAGGGTTCATCTTTTGAATTAACAGATATTTTGCCTGATGGCTCAAGAGTTTCAAGAACCGGTCATCTTTCTTATGATAGGATTGATACTCCAATTGCAGATATGGGCAATGGTTTAAAGATTCAAGAGTATGTAGAGTATGCACCTGGTTCAGATGATATAGTGAAATCAATCAATGTTTCCGATGGAAAAGCCGGCTTGGCAAGTCTCAATTTAGATGCTGATGGTGTTAATGTTTCTATGAATATACCACTCAAAAAGATTTATTTATCACGTGGCATTGTTCCGAGATTTGCTTATATCCCAAACAAACAAGAAGATACGATATATGCTTGTTTGGATGAATTGGGTAATAATACAGCTGTTAAAAAGGCAAATAAAGAACAACTGGCGTTTTTGTCAGAACAAATTAAGTCTTTAATCCAGGAAGCAAAAGACAAGGGCTTTGAATTTCCTTATGAAAAGGCTGAAGAATATCTTGGACAGCTTTTAAAATAACTATTCTCCTAAAGGCTATTTCTTATAAATGAATTTAATGATAAAATATTTGTAAGAAAATTAGGAGTGAAATATGTTTAAAAAACTAATATTAAGTTTAGCTTTGCTTTTAGGGTTCACTTTTGCTGCTTGGGCGGATGAAGTTCAAGAGGTTCAGCAATTTTTTGACAGCTTTGTAAATGCTGCAAATACGTATTCTACAAATTTGCCAAATTATTATGTTAATAATGCAAAAATTGTACGTGTTGTCTATAAGCCCGATGGAACAAAACAAAGCGTTATAATACCCTTTGACCGCTATTTGTCCGAATTAAGCAAAGGTGCGGTTATTGCAAAAACAGTAAAATATAAAAATACATACATAAATAAAAAATTCACAAAAGTAGGCAATGACTATAAAATAACTGCAACAAGAATACCAAGAAACGATAAAACAGGTCTTAGTGCATATTTTATAGTTACAAAAACCCCAAACGGCTGGAAGGTTAAAGAAGAAAGCCTTGGAACAACGGTTCAAAAGTTCTTAAATGCTAAATAAGCATGTATAAATATCCTTGTAAATCGGGCAACTTTTTTTGTTTTACGGTTTTTATATGGATATAGGCATTGGAATTACAAGGGAAATATGGAAACATTTTCAAAATTAACTTCAGGCTATGGTTATACTTCAGGAGCAATAAAAACAGATTCAACGCAGGATGCGCAATCTGCTTCCAAAACAAACACTGTATCAGAGACAGATGCAGAAAAAACTAATGAAAATAAATTGAAAGCTGCTCTTGCAGGACTTGCGGTAATAGGTGCAGGTGCCGTCGGTATTGCGATATATATGAAAACAAGAAAAAATTCTGCCTTGGATGATTTTCAAAAAGGAGTAAAAAAATTCTTTGATAACACAGGAAAATCTATGGAAGATGTGAAATTGAAGGGTGGAAAGGCTCTTACTTCCGAAGGTTCAGGTTTTAGCGGTGTCTTAAAAACGGCGAATACAAAAGGGCAAAAAATTGAGTTAAAATATCAAAACGGCTTTATAACAGAATCAATTGTTGATGGAAAATTATATAAAAAATACGAAAGTCCCTCTGATATTAATAAATATTTTAGGGATGAAGCAAAAAAATTCACCAGAAACGAAGCTACGCTTATATCTAAATATAATGAAAATGGCGAAATTGTAGAAGATGTATGCCATTTTTACGATAAAAATGCAAAGGTATCACGCAGCGTTAAAAGAGAATCTTTTGACGGAACGATGTATTTTATGGAAGCTAGCGATTTTGTTGACGGAAGAATTGCGGCAAAAACTAAATTTAGTGGCAGTGAATATAGTGCTCCTGAGATAGCTGAGGCAAAAATTTTTGATAAAGACGGCAAGGTAGTAAGAGAGTACCAAGAAGCAAGATATTGCACCGATTATTATCCGGATGGAAGCAGAAAAGTAAGAGAGTTAGGTATTATACCTGTTGAAAATGTGAAAAAATTGCGCAACGACCAAGAGATATTTGCTAAAGAGGGTTATGATATTGATTTGCCTGCACTTAAGTATGAGGACTGCGTAAGTGGTGTAAAAAAAGTTACTATATATAGCCCGAAAAATGAACTAACTTATTCTGCAGATAAGTGCTTGCTTGGAAAGAGTTTAAGCTATAATTTTGTGCGCCAAGTTGGCAATGGCGCCGATATTCGAGAAATAATAGATATCGCGCTCCCGTATTATGAAAATGGAGTATTAATTGAAGATCTTAAAGTGTTTAAAGTAGTTGGTGGTGATCTAAATGGTCCCGGCAGTTTTAGTTATGGATTTTGGATTGACTCTGCCGGTGTGGCACATAATACCGCAGAAACTGCAAAAGAAAGGCAGTTTTTCTATGACAAAATAAAAGAGTACTTAAAAATTGCAAAGGAAGATAAAATGAGTATTCCTTATGAATTGATTGAAAAAAAATCTTTGCCCAAGATACTTGAAGCACAACCTAAGACAGGTGCTAAATAATTTAAAAGCCGCTTGAAGCGGCTTTTTTAATTTTTAATTTCTTTTTTCGTAATTTGAAGAAAGCTGTGAGTTTTGATATTGCATATCAGCCAAATATTGCTGATTTGTTGCAACGACCTGATAAAGCTGCTTTAAATCGCCATCAAGCTTGTTTAGAATTTCTTGAGCTAATCTTTGAGCACCTTCTTTGATTTTGATTGCTTCTTCTTGTGCTGCAAGACGAGTGCTTTCAGCTTCGTTAAAAGCTTTCATCTTAATTGCTTCGCACTCTTTTATTACTTGTTCTCTAATTTCTCTTGCACGTTCTTCAACGGCTTTGTTAAGACTTGATTCGTTTAAAAATCTGTGTCTTTCGTTTTCTGCTTCGGTAATTATTCTTTCTGCCTTCATTTTGGCATCTTGAATAATATCATCTTTTTTTCTTAATATAACGTGAGCATCTCTGATTTCATTTGAAATAGCATCAGGGAAGCTTGAAATAATTCTTGATAATTCTTGACTTTTGACCACAATCAGAGGGGGAAGAATATGGAAACCTGTTTCCCAGAGCTGATTTAGCCTGTCTATTAAGTCATACATTTTTTCTTCTGATTGAGACATTTTATTTTATTTACCTTTCTTTTGTCTTTGTAAATATTCTACCACACTTTTTGGAACAAATTTTGATACATCTGTACCAAAATCAGACAACTCTTTCACAATACTTGAAGAAATGAAATTGTATTTTGGCTTTGTGGTAAGGAAAACCGTGTCGATGTCGGGAGCAATCGCAGAGTTTGTTTGACATAATTGTAATTCATATTCAAAATCACTCACTGCCCTTAGCCCTCGAATTAAGAAATGCGCTCCTTTTGATTGAGCATATTCAACTGTCAAACCTTCAAAACTGTCAACTTCTACGTTTTTAAGTTCACTTGTACATTCTTGTATAAGTTTAACTCTGTCTGAAACAGGCAGAAAGGACTTTTTGGAGGAATTTTTCAGCACTGCAATTATAACCCGATCAAACATTTTAGAGGCTCTTTCAAGAACATCTAAATGCCCTTTTGTAATGGGGTCAAAGCTGCCGGGGTAAATTGCTGTTCTTAAATTTTGAGGATCATTTCTCACATGGATATTATATTTTAAAAATTTTTATGTTCAAATGCATTTGGCTTGCTTTTTGCTTTTGTAAATTTTTTGTTACATTTTTTCTAAAAAGTCAATTTTTGAGCTTGATAGACTTTGTATAAGAGCCTAAGGAGTGAAATATGATAAACAAAATTTCAGGTGTTAATCAATTAAATTTAGGAACTGTTTCATTCGGTTCAAAAGTTAAGCCGCAAGAGCAAAAAAAGACCGAATTTAATGTAACAAATTATGCTCAGCTTCCATTAGGCAATATTTACGGTGCTAAAATCAATTTTGTGGGCAGAAAGAAAAAGGCCCAAGTAGTAAAAACTCCTGCTCAAGACCTTTATGCTCAATCTTCAAGAGGTTCAAAGCTTAAAGTTGATCATTGGACACAGGATAATTTATACTACGGAGTTAACAGACCCGACAAAAAGTGGGTTGCAGGGGTTGCTCCCTCAGAATTGTTAAATCGTTCATTAAAAGATGCTATAAATTCAAATTTGACCTTGGTTTATGGCGATAATATGCCCGATTATATCCCGACAGACATCAAAACCCCAAACTACGGTGATAACTGGGGCAGACATGCAAACTATATTGAAATCAACAACCGTGCAATAGCCGAAATGCACGGCGATAGAACTAATAGCGGCATCTTAGGTGCAATCAAATTACTCCCCGCAATTCCCCCATCTCATGACAAATGGGCGAATTGCCTTTTGGTATCGCAGCTTTATCCCAACATATGGGGGGACGGTTGGAATAATAACGGAGAAAACTCCCTCTACGGTATCAAACTTGAATATGAACGTGCCTCTGATAATATAGGCTGGGTTAAAGTGGGCAATAAAGTCTTTACGCCTGAAGAACAAATCAAGGCGTTTAATGACCTTGCTCACTTACGCGGCTTTAAAACTTCTTTTAGAATGTTGATTTCCGAAGATCAAATTAAACTTGGTGATTCGGGACAATTCAGATGGAATAACCCTGATCACGTTGAAGCTTTTATAATCGCTTGCTGCAAAGGTATTGAGCTTGGGTTTGACGGCATCTTCTTTGATTCGCTAAAACACGTAGGCGGCTACGACTGGGGTCATTACGCCGGTGTCGGTGCTGTACCAAGTTATGATCAGATGGCATATATTTTAGCTGAAGTCAGAAGACGCACTGGAAGAAGCGATATAAGCTTTTCAGGCGAAAAAGCTGAAGGCGATTCTATGAGATATAAAAACATGGGCGTTACGGCCGGTGCAAGCCAAATGAGCGCAAACAGCGTTGATGAGGTTAAGGGTTCTGCCCGCTCACAAGCTTGGTGCCAAGATTTTGCTTGGGGCCCTGTTGTATCTGATGATAATGATGAAGGTTTGATTTGTTATAGTGAGAGAATGAACAAGATAAACAGTGCTTTATTTGGTTATTCAAGCTCACAAGACAAGCTTCCGTCCTTTATGCAAATGCATGACCTGTTCCCTTTAAATTACAGTACAAACACTCACCAATTAATGCTTGAAAACCGTAATTTCTCCTCAGACGGAACACCAAAAAGCCATTACGATAACCTTTTTGCAAATGGGGCAGTTGAGCGTAATTATAGAAATCAAGTAAGTGAAAAATTTGCTTGGGCATACAACTATAATCCCGCTTAAACCATGACTTTTTAAAATTTATCATTAATTTGTATGAGAAATCACTAAAAAATTAAATTTTTGTTGAAGTGAAATTTGTTAGTGTCGTTACTCAATTCAGGGGGTGATTTCTCACACAATGTTTAATCCTAAAATACAATCTTATATTAATTCAAGCGGTGAAGCACAAGCAAAAATGCGTGCCTCGCAGCTTAATTCTTATATTGATTCGCTTTATCCTACCCCCAAAAAAGACACCGAAGTAACTACCGTTAAACCCTTTAATGAAGTTTTAAAGGTTACAAAAGAAGAAAACGGTACGGTCTTTAGTGTGGATAAGCCGCCTGAAATACCCTTTGGAGCTCTTTCAAGACGGGTTAATTACACAAAAGACCAAATTTTAGATTTAATAGATAGAACTGCAAGAAAATACGGAATAGACGAAAAGCTGGTAAGGGCTTTAGTTAAACAAGAATCAGGTTTTAACCCGAATGCAAAATCTCATGCGGGAGCATTGGGCCTAATGCAGCTTATGCCCGCAACTGCCGAGGGCTTGGGGGTTAAAAATCCTCTTGATCCTGTTCAAAACGTAGAAGGCGGTGTGAAATATTTAAAATCTATGTTGGACAGGTTTAACGGGAATACGATTTTAGCCCTTGCGGCATATAACGCAGGGCCAAATGCGGTAAAAAAATATAACGGAGTCCCGCCTTACAAAGAAACGCAGAATTACGTCCGTTCAATTTTAAGTCAATATCTGTAATATGAGGATAATATAAATGTCAAATGGAGTTTCACCAAAAATCAATTTATTTGAGCGAATTGAGCCAACAAAGCTTGATGCACCCGGTTCAATCAGGTCAGTTCGTCTTGATAACATTGAAAAACCCGAAACAACCGACTTTAACGGTATTTTAACAGGGCTTGTAGAGCATCTTAATACCGAGGTTAATGCTCCCGAGCAGTTAACTCAAGACTTAATGCTTGGTAAGGCTGATGTTCATGATGTTATGGCAGCGATTGCAAAATCGGAAATTAATGTAAACATTGCAACAACCGCTGTCGGAAAAGTCGTCCAAACGTATGAAAAAATCATGCAAATTCAGATATAGCGTTAACTATTAATAAAATTAATAGTATAATTAATTGTGTAGTACTATCGCCTGTTGTATAAAGTTATGGATTTTAAGAAAATACTAGAAAATAAACCTTTATTTTATGGGATAATTGCCGGAATCGTCATTGTGGTTCTGGTTTTCACCATAACTTTGGGCGCTGTTATTTCCTCATCAGGTAAAAATCAAGATAATCAGGTTGTTAAAGAAAAGGTTATAAAAGAACCTCTTGATTTGTTTACAACGGATAAAATCGGCCAAGCATTAGAGGTACAAGCACTTTTGGCGCGCGAAGGTATCCACGCTCAAAGAAAAGTAGATGGTACAAAATCTACCGTTTTCCTTGTTGACTACACTATGTCAGAGCGCGATAGAGCACTTTTGGCTATTGTAAAATCAGGCCTTATTGACGAGCATACGGGGCTTGAAATTTTCGATAAGGGCGATTTCACCTCAACAAAAGACGATAAAAAAATTCGTCTTGTCCGTGCAATAAATGGCGAATTATCCCGTTTGATAAGAAAAATCCCTCCTATTGAAAACGCTCAAGTGTTTATTTCAATTCCTGAACAAACATTTTTTGCATCTCAGCAAAAGCCTATTACCGCAACTGTTCAGGTAACAATTCCATCAGGCGAGCGCCTTGATAATATGAAGGTAAAAGCAATTACAAACTTGCTTTTAGGCGCTGTACAAGGTCTTGAGTCAAGCAATATTTCAATAACCGATACAAACGGAACTGTATATAACAGTATAATCGGCGCGTCAGACGATGCTTTATCAAAAATTGAAGAAAATGATAAGTATATGCAATCAAAAGTTGCATCTCAATTAGACAGGCTTGTAGGCAAAGGCAACTATGTTGTTACCGTTTCAACATTCTTAACTCAAGCGCCTGTTGAAAAAACAAGTATAATATATGACCCGAATCAAAAAACAGCGGTGAATGAGCAAAATTTCACCGAAAAATTGGGTGATAATACAACTGATGTAAACTCAGCAACAAACGCCGTAAGTACATATTTGCCTTTCGGTGTTCCAAACAGCGGTTCAAACTCTTCGCAAGACAGAAAATATGTTCGTCAGGCGCAAGAAACTCAATACGGAGTTACAAAAACTCAAGTTAACGAGTATATGAAAGCCGGTGTAATAGAAGAAATTTCAATTGCGGTTTCATTGGAAGAATCTTCTGTGCCTATGAGTATGACAATTAATGAGCTAAAAACCTTAATTGCTCACGCTGCAAGTCCGAAGGTTGACCCTGAAAACGTTTCAATAGCGTTTGTTGAGTCAAACAGCCCTCTTTTAGCACCTGATCAAGGTCCTAACCTTCCGAAGCCTGAAGAATCAGGCAATCCTTGGTGGGTAGTTGGTGCAATTTTATTGTGCGGGCTTGGTTTTGGCTTAAAACATATTGCTCAAAAAGTTAGAAAAGAAGCTCAAAGACAAGAGGAAGAGCTTATGCTTCTAAGGAAAAAAGCACAAGAGCAAGAAAAACAAATAAATGATGTAAACATGAAAGCGGCAGAGCTTATTCAAAAACAAGCTCAAATGGCGCAAAATTTAATTGAACAGCAAAATCTTCATGCCGCAGCAATTGCTCAGGCTCAGGCGCAAGCGCAAAATTATCAGCAACAACAAGTGCAGCAGCCAATTCAAGATAATAGCAATATAAATGATGTTTTAGATGAATTGAGCATGGATTTTGATGATTTAGACGAAGATGAAGCAGCAGAAAAATTAAAAAGCTGGATAGAAAGCACATAAACAAGCTAAAAGGGGAGAGATGGCAGAAAGAAAAATAGAAGGATTTGACCATAAGGAGTTTGCGAAAAACCTTGCTTCGCAAGCCAGTCAGGTCGTGCCACAAGATATTGGCCCCGAAGATAAAAAATTTGTAGTAGATATTGTCTATAAATTCTGCTTTTTATCAGGCGATGCTTTAGTAAAAGATGAAACCATTAATTTGGATAATGCTCAAGCATCTTTAGTTACGCAGTTTATTGGCGAATGGTCTTTCCATAAGTCAATTGACCTTATACGCTCAAAAATTGACCCCTCTTTAAGAGAAGGGATATTGCAGAGGGTAGCTTTTACCGTTTTTGAAATAGCAAAACAGGCGGTAATTAAAAGAATGCCGCAAGAGCAAATCATTCCTCTTGTTGAGCACCACGTTAATGTTTGCTTTAAGCAAGCTTTGGACGACTTAAAGAAAAAAGGCGTTTTGGATGAAACTGCTGAGCAAAACGCGCTTAATCAGTCAAATATCGATGCAATGGCACAGGTTGAAGCCGAAAAAGAGGCCGCACAAGAAGTTGGTGCCGGCATAAGCGATGCTAAAATTCTTAAGTTGGCATCTTTGGCACTTTTAATTAAAAATTTTCCCGAGAAGAAAATTAACGCAATTTTGAATAAGTTCAACCCGCCAGAGCGTGAGGTATTATTCCAATATATTTCTATGGATGATTTAGCTTCAAAGGTCGATAAAAAAATTACTCAGCGTTGCTTAAGCGAAATTAAGCAAGCTTTACCGGAGCCGGTTAATATGTCTTATGAAAGAGTGTGCAAAAAAGTATGTAAAATTGTTAAAAATTCGGACAAAGAAGAAATTTCTAATATGATTAGAAATGAGCGTCCGAATATTCGTGAATTCATTCTAAACACGAAAAATTCTCAAGAAGGAGCAATTCCTGCAAGGGTAGCAGGTGTTATTTGCAAGTATTTGGAAGAAAATATTAAATGATAATAAAAAGAAAACAAAAATCACCTCAGAGTGAACAAAATGTTCAAAATGTTTCTCAAGTAGTGCCTAAAAAGCCTCAAGGGGAGCAAGCGCCCGTGCAAAAAGTTCCGCAAAAGCCTAAAATCGTAACGGAACAAGACACCCTAAAAGAGTTTGAAAAAATTGACATTTCAAATATTGAATTTCAGGAAAGAATTGAAAGAAGGCGCGGGGAGCGAAGAAGAGGGTATAGAAGAATAGATGAAAGAACTCTTGTGTCCCGTGCTCAAGAAGAAGCTCGCTCTATTCGTGAACTTGCGGCTAAAGAAGGCTATAAAAACGGTTTAGACAGCGCTCAAGAAGAAATAGAAAAACTAAAAGAAGCGCTTGAAGACTTTTTAGCTTCCCGTTTTAAAATTTATGATGAGCTAATGCCTCATATACTTGAGATTTCTCTTGAAGTGGCGAAAAAAATCATTAAAAAAGAAGTAGAATTATCTGATGAAGTCTTAAAGGGAATAATAAACGAAGTTTTGGGCGAGTTAAGCACGGCTGAAGAAAAGATAACTATCCGTGTAGCACCTGATGATGTTGATTTTGCCAAAGCATCTTTACCTGAGATAGTTTCATCAAATAAATTAGACGCAAAAGTTGTAATTGTAGGCGACGAGTCTATTGAAAAAGGCAGTTGTGTTGTTGTTTCAAACAATGGTGTGGTTGATGCAAACTTTTCAACACAATTGCAAATCATACAAAATGCCTTTGGCATATACAAAGGAGGCAAATAAGCTTTTAGAGGATGGCACAACCGAACGCACAATCAAATCCTATAAGTGAAATTTTTCTTGCAATATTTGTAATCGTTTTGATTTTGATATTGCTGATTGAGATGCCAAACTGGGTAATTAACTTCTCAATAAGCTTAAATATTGCCCTTGGTATTGTGCTTTTGATGATTTCTCTGTATGTTCAAAAGCCTCTTGAATTGGCGGCTTTTCCTTCAATAATATTGATTGGTACAATGTTTAGGCTTGTTCTATCTATTGCCTCAACTCGTTTGATTTTGGCAAAAGGGGACGCAGGGGAAGTAATTCACGCTTTCGGTACATTTGTTACCGGCGGTAACATGGTCGTTGGTGGCGTAATCTTCCTTATTATTACCGTTGTACAGTTTATGGTTATCACAAAGGGTGCTGAGCGTATAGCCGAGGTTGCAGCCCGTTTTGCACTGGACGCTATGCCGGGTAAACAAATGACAATTGACGCCGACTTTAACGCAGGGTTAATATCTCCCGAAGAAGCGGTAAAAAGGCGTGAAGACCTTCAAAGAGAATCGTCCTTGTTCGGTTCAATGGACGGTGCTATGAAATTCGTTAAAGGTGATACCATAGCGGGTATTATTATCACAGTCATAAACATCGTCGGCGGTTTGATTATCGGTGTTCTGTTAAACGGAATGCCTGCTGCGGATGCTGTTTCAAAATATACAATATTAACCATAGGTGATGGTCTTGCAGCACAAGTCCCTTCGCTATTAATGGCAATTTCGGCCGGTATCATTATGACACGCTCAACTGCTACGGGTTCTTCTTTGGGTGTTGACTTGTCTGCTCAAATTTTATCAAAACCTCAAAGTTTGTTCTTCGCTTGTGGTTTTTTGCTTTTGATTGCCGTCACAAGCCCTATAACGGGTTTACCTTGGTTCCCGTTTGTATTGTTTACGATAATAATTGCTTTGGCAGGTTTTTCTGTCCTTGTTAACGCTGATGTTCAGGCCCAGTTGGGTCAATTGGATGCTGTTAAGCAGAACATGCAAGACCTTGTTAACCCGAATAAAATGTATGAAAGGCTTGGCGTTGACGTTTTAAGCTTGCAGGTTGGCTCGGGGCTTTTGATTATTGCCGACCCTGATCAGGACGGACAACTTTTGGCAAAAATTGCTGCTCTAAGACAAAGGGTTACGGATGAATTGGGCTACATTATACCTAACATAAGAATTATGGACTCCTCGGCCATTGGCGATAACGAATATTTAATTTCTATTCGTTCAAATACTGTTGCAACAGGTACTGTTTACCCCGGTAAATATATGGTAATTGCCGATCAGTGGGAGGCCTTGGGTAAAAAATTGCCTGATAATGCTATCGTAAGCGTTGACCCGACTTATCAATCTCAGGCATATTGGCTTGACCCGCAATTTATCGACAAAAAAGACAATATTACAGCTGTTGACTCTGTTGATGTTATTGTTACGCACTTACAAGACTGCGTACGTAAGTATGTTGATGAAGTAATGACAAAAACGGACGTCTTAAAGCTTATGGAGCTTGTTAAATCTCAAGACCCGACACTTGTTAACGACCTTGTTCCGACCATTATTTCAACTTCAGACTTGAGGAAGATTTTTGTTAACTTAATTCGTGAAAAAGTTTCAATCAAGGATATTATCTTTATATTCGAGCGTTTGTGCGATTATGCAAGATTTTCAAAAGAGCCTGACATTCTCTCTGAAAGGCTGCGTGCAGCTCTCGGACGTCAGATTTGTCTTGCAAACTGTAACCGCGAGAAAGTTCTCTATGCTTTAACTCTTTCGCCCGAGTGGGAAAAAACCCTTGATGACAGCTGTCAGAGAACCGAGCTTGGTACAATGTTCCTGCTAAACCCTATGCAGGTGCAGGAGTTGATTGAAACAACCGCAAACACGCTTATGAGAGCACATCAGGCAGTGGGAACTCAACCTGTAATTCTCTGCTCACCAAGAATTCGCTTACCTCTTTATCAAATGCTTGAGCGACACATACCGACAATTGTTGTTATATCTTATTCCGAGCTTATAACTGATATTAGAGTTGAAGCTATTGATACAATTGGCGAGAGCGGGTATTAATTTTGCTATTAACAAGCTGAGTAACAATCAGCACATCTCTTGCAATATGGAACTATGTTGCTTCTGCCTTCATTAAATGTTATTTCGAAAACATCGCTCAAATATAATCCGGGCCAATCTGGATTTCTGGCATCGCAATTAAAGCCTCCGCATCGTGCCCCTTCTAATCTGTTTTCATAGATATTTGAAGGTCCCTGTTGTCCGTTTACATCAATCATGAAAACAATTTCTTCAGAGTTCATATAGCTAACCATATACATTATGCCATCTGCAGTGTAGAATACCGTTCCTTCACCGTATATGGGGCCGGTAGGTAAATCAGCATAAGCTGCGCCGGGAAGATTATAGCTTACCATGTTTTCAACTTTTACAACGTTCATATTTTTAATCAGCGCTTCTATAAAATAACCACCGTCGTTAATTGTATAACCGTCCTTAACTTCGGTTAATTGTACTGCTTGAGAAAGTACCGAGTAGGCTTTTTTAGCCGCAGTTTTAAATTCTTGCTGCTGTGTTCTTACAATAACGGAAGGAATTGTAAGAGCTGCCACAACGCCTATAATAGCTAAAGTAATCAACACTTCGGCTAACGTAAATCCTTTTTTCATTCTTTAAAATCTCCTTTTTTAAAAATCGTAGCACATTTTATTATAAAAAAGAATACATTATGTAATACATATTTGACTATATATTTAATGCCACAGCTTAAATACAATATAACAAGGAGGTGTTAATGTGGCAGATTTTAAGCCCAAAAAGACAGAAAAAAGCATAATAAGTATAAGGATTGATAACAGTATTTTAGAGAAGATTGACGAGTTTTCACTTAAGTACGATATTAGTCGAAACGAGTTTATAGTCCAGTGCATTGACTTTGCACTTAAGAATTATAATGGCTAGATTATATTCTTTAAAAAACTTTTCCTGTGATACTTTGTAATTCCGAACTTTTTAATTGCTTCAATGTGTTCTTTGGTTAAATATCCTTTGTTTTTTGCCCAGTTGTATTGAGGATATTCAAGAGATATTTTTTTCATAAAATTATCCCTTTCAACCTTGGCCAAGATGCTTGCAGCAGCTATTGAGGCAGATTTTGAATCTCCCTTTATAACGTTTTTTTGAGGGATTTTTAAGTCTTTTACTTTTCTGTTGCCGTCAACAAGTACAAGCGGGCTATGAGGATTGATTTTAGATAAGACCCCTTCAATACTTAACTTCATAGCCAAAAGAGAAGCGTTTAAAATATTTATTTTCTCAATTTCTTCAACTTCACAGTGTCTAATTGAAAAAATCGAGTTTTCTGCAATAAGCGGGAAAAGTTCCTCTCTTTGTTTTTCGCTCAACTTTTTTGAATCGTTCAGCTTGGTAAATTTTTCTTGAGCGTCATAGTTGCAAAAACAAACGCATGCTGCCCAAACTCCACCTGCGGCGGGGCCTCTGCCTGCTTCGTCCGTTCCTAAGATGTGAGAATATGAACAAATTTCAAGCCCCAGAGGTGTTTTTTGCGCAAGAGTAAAGCTTTTGTCAAAATCAAAAAGGCTACTATTTGCTTGGTTTTTCAAGAGTAATTTTTCCAATTTTTCCCTCTCTGAAATTTGACAAAATAAAGTGCGAAGTACGCTCTACATCAGGGTTTGCACCTTTTACAATCCAATTTCTTGCAAGAGCGATATTCTCAAGCGTAATTTCATCCTCAACTTTGTAATAATTCCTTAAAAGCTCCTCATATCCTGCTTCTTGGATTAATTTAATAAGTTCTCTTGCGACATATTCCGCTTCATAAGCATTTTCGCCGATAGAATTAACACAAGCCAATTTAATCGCCTGTTTTTGATCATCCTGAACGGTCGGGATAATCCCCGGTGTGTCAAGCAATTCTACTTTTCTGTTAATTCTTACCCACTGCTGTTGCCTTGTAACACCTGCTTTTGCGCCTGTTTTAGTCTTACCTTTTCTAATAAGTCTGTTTATTGTGCTGGATTTCCCGACATTTGGCATACCCACAACCATTGAACGTGCCGCACGAGGCAGAAGCCCTTTTTTCAAAAGTTCAAGCATAATCGGGTTAGTTGTTTCGACAATTTTATCTATGATTAGATTTATATCTTTTTGGTTATTTAAATCCGTAACAATAACGGGGGCGCAGCTCTCTTCTTCAAGCTTTTTTGCCCAAAGCTTATTGTAGTTTGGGTCAGATAAGTCGGATTTATTTAAAAGGATTATTCTGGGTTTATTCCCGATTAAATTTTGAATATTTTTGTATGAGCTTGAAATGGGGATTCTTGCGTCTAAAACTTCGATTATAACGTCAACAAGACTAAGTTTTTCTTTGAGGTCTCTTTGTGCTTTTGCAATGTGTCCGGGGTACCAGTGTATGTGTCCCATTTTTGCCTCTTAACTTAGTCTTGTTGAATAAAATTATTTAGAAAAATTACTTTCTGTCCATTTTTTCACGGATACGAGTAGCTTTTCCTGAACGTTCTCTTAAGTAGTAAAGTTTTGAACGTCTTACATCACCTTTTCTTAGAACTTGAATTTTTTCAATTCTGGGTGAGTAGATAGCGAATACTCTTTCTACGCCAACGCCTTGGAAAATTTTTCTAACTGTGATTGTTTTGTTAATGCCTGAACCGTGTTTTTTAATAACTGTACCTTCGAAAGCCTGAATTCTTTCTTTGTTACCTTCGATAATTCTTACAAATACTTTAACAGTATCGCCGGGGTTAGTTTGCGGCATTTCTTTTTGCGTATATTCTTTTTCTAATTCTTGAATAATCGGATTCATTTTGCACCTTTTCTGACTTATGTTCTATTGTATTTTAGATGATATATGAAACAAAGTTAATATTCAAGCGTTTTTTTGGCATGGATACATTTTTTGTAAATATTTGTTAAAAAACTTTTTTGCACTTTGCCCTATCAGCTAATCTAAATACAAGGTATTTATGAAAAGAAAACTGTTTGGCACATTTTTTATCTTATTTTTTCTCTGTATTTTTCTTCTGTATAAACCAAAAGAAAATACCCCATACTTTAAGGTTGTTGAGGTTTCAAATAACATTTTATGTGTCGATTTAAACAACAATCTTAAATGCGATAATGACGAAAAATTCAGACCCTTAGGCGTTAGTTTCTTTTCTTTGGATGAGCCTAATCTTTCCTGTGCTTCAAATGAATTTTTAAAAGATTTACTTTTAGGTAAAAAAGTTTCTTTTGAAAATTCCTTAAACATTTTCTATGAAGAGCATTTCAAGAAAACAAAAATATTTTTTAACGGTGAAGACATTTCTTTAATTCTTTTAAAAAATGGATTTGCAAGGCAAGATACAAATTTTTATTTTCCAAACTTTAACCTAAAAGAAAATTACGAAAATATTGAGAAAAACAGGGAAAAATTTTCAAAATATGACGTTAGAATTTTAAATACAAAATCTAAGGTTTATCACACCAAAGAATGCAAATATGCAAGCTTAATTTCAAACCCGATTTTAATGTTAAAGGAAAATATTCCAAAGGACTATAAGGAGTGTTCTTTATGCAGGGTTAAAAATCATTCGGGCAGAAAACCTGAAAAAGAAGTAATAGAGTCAAGAAAGCCTGATTTTTCTTTTGGTATTTTTGAAGTCTTTTTTATTGACCCAAATAAATACCCCTATCCCTCAAAAAACCCGAGAACAAACCTTGCACAGGCACTTTTGTATAATATAGAAAATTCTAAAAGTACGATTGACTTTGCAATCTTGGGGTTTGAAAATCAAGAAGAGATTTTAAGGGCTTTAATTAACGCCAAAAAAAGAGGGGTGAAAGTAAGAGCAGTTGTGGACTCTAACCCTGTTAGCGGGGATGTTTATTGTCATACCTATAAAATAAGGGAAAATTTTGACACAAGAGATGATAACAGCCCCTCTATTATGCACAATAAATTTTTTATTTTTGACGGGCAAAAAGTTTTAACAACAAGTGCAAATATCTCCTCAACAGGGGTAGGCGGTTATAATTCAAATATAGGCTTTATTATAAATTCAAAAGTAATTGCATCCCTTTATACAAAAGAATTTGAGCAAATGTTTGAAGGAAAATTTCATTTAGACAAAGAGAAAATTTTCCTTGAGAATTTTACTTTTCAAAATAACTCTCTCAGTGTTTATTTTTCACCTAATTCGGATATTTTAACTCCGATTTTAAATCAAATTAAATCTGCAAAAAGCGAAATTTGTGTTGCTGCATTTTATCTTACACAAAGAGATATTCTTTCGGAATTAATTTTGGCTCAAAAAAGAGGAGTGAGAGTGTATGTAATAATTGACGCTTTGGGCGCTTGGCAGTTTAGAGAAAGGATAAATCCGCTACGCAGTGCAAATATAAAAGTTAAAAGTGAAAACTGGGGCGGGAAAAATCATCAGAAAAATATTTTAATTGACTCTTGTACTTTAATTTCAGGCAGTGCAAATTTTTCCAAAAATGCGGTAATAAAAAATGATGAAAATGTTTTGATAATTAAAAGCTGTGCTCTTGGCAAAAAATACAGAGAATATTTCTTTAAACTTTACAATTCTCTTGATGAAAAATACCTTAAACTCTACCCGCAAGCAGAGAGTTTAGAGTCTGGAAATTCTTGTTATGACGGCATTGATAACGACTTTGACGGCAAAATTGATTTTGAAGATTTGGGTTGTGTGAAATGATACAAAATGTGTCTTAATTTGCACTAAAGCTCATTTTAGATTAAAATGTCATTAAGTTTACTTTGGGACGGAAGTTTTAGAATAATGGAATT
Source organism: Candidatus Gastranaerophilales bacterium (assembly GCA_944325665.1). Taxonomy (GTDB): domain Bacteria; phylum Cyanobacteriota; class Vampirovibrionia; order Gastranaerophilales; family Gastranaerophilaceae; genus Galligastranaerophilus. The sequence goes on along the minus strand of CALVAY010000016.1, from coordinate 16,738 downwards.
TTTCAGAAGACACAGAAAAATTATAATTTTGGTTTTAACAATAATATTTGCCACTTGGATGATTGGCGCAACTATATTGTTGCCGCTTCTTTTCAGTTAATACTATGCAACAATCTCATAAAAAAAACATATCTTTTATAATAGTCAGTGCTTTTTTGTTTTTTAATTTTGCACAAATGCCATTTGCTCAAGCCGCTAACGTTAGTGCCAGCCACATTGAGCAGAAACATCGGGCTGTAAAACAACAAATACATAAGCTTAAGCTTTTAGAAAAAATTGAAACAAATAAACTTTATCGAAACCAAAGAAAACTCGAGAGGAATGAACAAACGCTAAGCGAAAGCAAGAATCAATATGAATCCGCTCAGCAAAAAATAGCTTCACTTGAAGCAGAGCTTGCCGCTTTAACTCATGACTATGAAAATTTAAAAAGCGCAACAAACAAAAGAATTGTTCAGATTTTTAAGACTAAAAGAAAAAACTATGTTGAATTTTTGCTCTCTTCAAGAAACGTTAACAATTTCTTGGACAGATTGTATTTTGAAAATATTGTAATGAAGCAGGATAAGAAAAATATCCGCCATATGCAAGAGAGAACAAGAAAAATCGTTGAAGTAAAAAGACAAATTGAAACTCAAAAAAGATACCTTGAAAGCTCAATTCGCTCAATGGATAGAGAGCAGAAAAATATTCAAGATGCTATAAGTCAGAATGAAAAAATGATTTATAAGCTAAAAACAGACAGAGCTACCTGGGAAAAAGCAGAGCGTGATTTAGCCCGTCAAAGTAAGGCAATTGCTGCTATGATTAACAAAGAAACGGGCAAAGCGCAAAAAACAAACCAGAAAATTGTTACAACAACAAGCTTTATTCGTCCTGTCAGCGGCCCTGTTACTTCTCCTTTCGGCTGGAGAGTTCACCCAATCTTCAAGAGGAAAATTTTCCACTCCGGAGTTGACCTTGGTATGCCTATGAACTCAAGCGTAAAGGCTGCAAACTCTGGTAAGGTAATATTTGTCGGCTGGTACGGCGGCTACGGAAAAGTTGTAATCATTGACCACGGCCGCGTAGGCGGTGTACCGACAACCTCTTTGTATGCTCACTTGAACAGTTACAGAGTTTCACAGGGTGCAAGTGTTACAAAAGGTCAGGTTATAGGCAATGTCGGAACAACAGGTTACTCAACAGGCCCGCATTTGCACTTTGAAGTTCGTCAAAACGGTAACCCGACAAACCCGTTTAACTTTATACCAAGATAAGAATTTCCTGCATTATTTAATGGGTGCTAAAAAAACGTTTTTAAGGTAAAATATGCTTATAGCATGTCTATGGAGTAAAGTTTATTAAAGCTTTTAATATAAAATATTTTATATGCCTCTCTCTTTTATTTACAGCACTAAATGGCATTAGTGGTGTTCTTGCGCATGAAGTTGTTGATGCGCCTACTGTTGACCCTAATAAAGCAGTTGAAGAAGTTCAAGAGGACAACGTGAATATTAATATGGGCGGAGTTAAATCTCAAGAGCTTTATTCCGGCCCCCCGATAGAGCTGCCGAGTTTAGTTGATGTAATTAAGGAAAAAAGACAAGAAACAAAAGAAAGTGAAACAAAAGCCCCAAAAGCAGAGCAAAAAGAGCCTCAAACCAGTGCTACCTTGGATGCTCAAAGAATGGAATACTTTGATGACAGAAATGAAATTGAGGCAACAGGCGGAGTTGTTATAACGACGTATCCGGAGAAAACAACTCTTCGGGCTGATAAGGCTATTTTTAACAAAAATACAAACGTAATCAAGCTCTATGATAACGTAGTTCTGAATAAAAACGGCTCAACCCTTAAGGGTGATTATATGAGCATTGATTTAAACGAAGAAAATATTTTAATGAATGAGCCTATTGGTACAGTTGGCAAAATGGTATTAAGGGCTCAAGAAGGATATGCCTACGCTAATGAAATTCAGATGATTAACGGTGATGTCCAGATGGCCAAAGAGTTTGAATTAATGCTTCAAACAAAAGGTTTTGGGTATTATGATGACACAATTGTTCAGCGTGAATTATCCGATATGGGGTTAAAGAAAAAAAGAAGCGAACCCTTAAAAATCAAGACTAAAGAAATTATAATTGAAGGCAAAAGAGATCACGACAACGTTACTTTAAAAAAAGTTGATATATATTATAAAAAATTTAAGGTAGCAAGTGCCGACAGTATTGAAATAATGTCAGATAAAACGCACAGTTATATAGAGTCTAATCTTCCTGAAATTGGTATGATAAGGGACTTTGGTACATATATCGGTTGGGGTTATACAACAGAAGTACCTTTTGGCGGCACATTAAAAATTATGCCCGCACTTGTATATAAGTCAGGTGCAGGGATTGGTATTATAGGCAGATATCGTTCTCAAAGGAATATGTTGGAAGCTGCCTGGGGTACATCAAGCGAAAATTTAATCGTTCAGGGTAAATATAAATTTAATAAAAACTTATATGTTGACTACGGTCGTCATGGCTACTTTGATGAATGGTTCTACGGAAGAAGACAACCGGGATATATTGCGCAATTAGTGCATGATAAATCATACAAAGTGGCTGATTTGGATGCAACCTATAAACAAAGATTTTCAGGCGGCTATGTTACGGATTATGGTGTAAGAGAAAGTGATAGCACTTTTGGCACAATGCGTTTAAGGTGGCAAGGTGAGTTATCTAAAACTCTTTTTGAAAAAAGAAATCCCGAGCAAGATATGTATCTAAGATCATATCTATATACTCAAGCAGGTGCAACATTATACGGTACGGGCGATGTGGTTGGTATTGTCAGATTTGGCCCGAGTTTGCAGACAAGAGTTAAAAATTGGGGGTCAAGGATTAGCTACGGTATGGCCGGTGTGCATAATGATAGCCCTTTGATGTTTGATAAATATATATACGGTAAACAGTTTATCACAATTGATGAAAATATAAGGCTTGGAAGATTTTTGGCTGTCGGCTATCAAGGTACAATTTCAATCCTAAGAGATAACCCCGATAGAGATTTGCTTACCGAAAATAAGTTTTATGTAATAGCGGGCCCTGATGATGTAAAAGTTGCATTTTCATACGATGCATATAGAGAAAGAGCCCTTTTTGACGTGTTCTTTATGGTAGGCAACGATAATTCAAAAATTAAATATGATAAGTTAACCGCAAGAAATATGGATAAAACAGGTAAAAAGACAAGCCCGTTTGAAAATTTCAAATTCTACAAAGTTAAAGTGCCTGAGAATATTTAGTTTATTTTAAATACTCTTCAAATTTTTTATCCACGTCAAAATAATACCCGCAGCCATCCAGAGTTGTTCCGCCCATTTGAATAAATTGGGAATTAATTGCGGGATAATCCCTGCAAAAAAAAGAGCGAAAGAAATATTGAGAACAGCGCCCGTCTTCCTTTAGTGCCTTGCATTTAAAAAGCAATGCCCCAAATTGCGGGTTGTCTTTGTCAACGTCGTTAACTATTCCGTTAATTGTAAACTGAAAAAGTTTCGGATTTCTCTTTTGAAGTTTTATAAAGTCTTCAGGTGTCTTTATGTAGCCGTTCTCATCGGAAAATAGTATGGTTGAGCAGCACTGTCCGCACCTTTTGCACTTTCCTTTGACAACATATTTTGATGAGAACATTTTATTTTTAAAATGTTGAATGATGTCTTGGAAAAAACTTTTAATATTGTATAAAAAATTAGTTTGCATAAACTCTAAATATCCCTGTGGCAATTGGTTTTGAGAGATTTTTTAGCTCAAAAGCCTGAAGGACAAAAATCCCTTCTTCTCTTATTACGAAGTAATCGCTGTAATAGTTGTCCTTATTAAGTTTTACCGTTTTGTTTCGATAATTGCTAAGTCCCCAAAACTCTGATTTAGTATCCTTTTTTGTAAGAGAAAGTCTTAGCGTATCATCTTCAACCCCTTTTGGGATGATGACAGCGTAATAAATCCTCTCTTCTTTAAAGAAATTATTTTCGATTTGATTTTTGTTCAGGCCTTCTTTCGGGTTTTGTCTGCTAAAGAGAATAAAAGCGTCATCTTCGCAGCCGCAGCACAAAAACAGGCTTAGAAACAGTGAAATCGTAAGGAAAATCTTTCTCATTGAACAAGCTCTTTGTATAATTTTTCAATTTTTTCTTTTGCCTGATCAACCGAGCCGTCATCGTTATTTTGAGCATATTGGCAATATTTTTCGTAGTTAAAAATTGCATCTTTTGCTTGATTTACGGCTTCATAGCAAGAGGCAAGACCCCAGTAAGCATAAGCAAAGTCAGGTTTTAGCTCTATCGCTTTTGAAAAATTTGCAACAGCTTCACTGTAATCTTCGTTTTCAAAGTTAATTAAGCCGATATTAAAATACGCATTTTCGTTAATCGGGTTAATATCAAGCGTTTTTGTATAGTACTCAAGTGCTTTTGTATTTTGCCCCATAAACTTGTAGCAGTTGCCGATTTTAATTGCGGTTGCATCGTCATCACTATCAAGCTCAAGCGCCTTTTTATACTGCTCGATTGCAGTTTGAAACTCTTTTTGCTTTAAATAGCTGTCGCCAAAGCGAACGAAAGCTTCATGGGATTTATTATCAAGCTCTACTGCTTTAGAATAAGCACTTTGAGCCTGTTTTAGGTTATCCATTTTTTCAAGTGTGTCGCCGTATTCAATAAACAGCTGTGCATTTTCGGGTTCAATTTGAATTGCTCTTTCAAAGTTTTCCACTGCAAGTTCTTTATTGCCCATTTTTTGATAAGTTTGAGCAAGACCCGAGTATGCTCCCGTGTTATCAGGATTTATTGCAAGCGCTTTTGAATATGTTTCTTTTGCACTCTTGTAGTCTTTTTTCTTGCTGTAATCAGCCGCCCAAGATATGTAGTTGTTTGTAAGCGCTTCTTGTAAGAACTTGTATTCAACCCCGTATTTCATAAGGTTTTCAATGGGTTCGGACATTAAGTTCTTAAGTAAAATTTCGCTGTTTTTAAACTCGCCCGCTCCGCTTAGTGCAAGCGCTTTATTAAATAGTGTTTGCAAGTTGCCTTTATTCTGTGCCAAAACTTGGTCGTAAACTATAATAGCTTTGCCAAATTCTTTGTTTTCATAGTAACTTTTACCAAGTTCATTTTTAAGATTTACGTTTTTATTGTCAAGTTTAACACCCTTTTGCAAGGTTGAAATGGCCTCAGTTGGTCTTTGTGTGCCTTTGTATAAAATACCCAAATTCAAATATGCATTTGTATCGTTAGGGTATTTTTTCAAATAATCATTATAAGCAACAATAGCCTCGTCGTATTTGCCCATTTTTGTTAAAAGTGCGGCATAGTCAAACTTTAGGCTGTATAAATCGGGTTTGAGTTCAAAAGTTTTTCTAAAGCTTTCTAAGGCTAAATTATCCAAGTTTAAATGTGCTTGAACTACCGCCAAATTACCCATTGAGGTATAATCTTTCGGATTTATTTTGACCGCCTTTAAAAATGCTTTTTGCGCTTCGTCGTATTTACCGCTTCTTAAGAGAGCAAGCCCGTATGAGCCGTATTCATCAAAGGAAGACGAACTTGATTTTATGGAGTCTTCATAAGTTTGTGCGGCTTTTTCATATTCTTTGTTGTCTAAATAACACGCAGCGAGGCTTTTAATGGCTTGTGTGTTATCGGGATATTGCGCCAAAAATATTTTATAGTCTTTAATTGCGTTTGCATAGTCTTTAAGAAGGTATTGTGCATTTGCAATGTTTAAATAGTTATATTTATAATCCGGCATGATTAAAAGGGCTTCCTTGTAGGAGTACAAGGCGTTTTCGTAATCCCCTTTTTGTTCAAGCAGGTTACCTATGCTTATATACAAAAAACCGTCATCAGGTTTAAGCCTCAAAAGCTTTTGATAAAGCTTAAGTGCGTCGTCATATCTGCCGACTTGAGAGTATAATCCTGCAAGTTTAGTGTTAATGGTAAGGTCATCTTGCGAAGTTGCAAGGGCTTTTTCCATTAAATCTATTGCATCGTGGTACCTGTTTTGATTTTCAAATTTCTGCGCGCTTTGGTACAACTTTAAAGACTCTTTTGACATTTTGGCGTCAGAGCTTAAATTTAGGTTGGCACAAAGACTTAGAGCAAAAATTAATGCCAGTGTTGTTTTTCTTCTGATATTTCTCATAAGCATATTATCTTATGCTTTTTAAGAAAATGCAAGAAGGCATTAGGGTAATTATAATATCATCGCAAGTATCATCAAAATCAATGTGCCTATCTGAAGCCCAGTCGATGTAAACTTTTGAGCTTTGTTCATATCGTAATATTTTGCTGTCTTTTTGGCACTTGCCGCTGCTTGAAGTCTTTGAAGCCTTAGCGAATTATCATCCGTTGAAAAATCTCTTTGGAAAATTTTTCTCTCAAGCCTGTTTAGCCTTAGCTCCATTGGGTCTTGCGAGAAGGTTTTGCCAAAAAGTGATTGTTCAAGTCCTGAAATTTGTATTGTTAAATCTGAGCCGTAAGTATTGGCATAAGGGTCATAGCCTCGATAAGGTATATTTTGGTCGTAATATGTACCTTGGCTTTTTGGGGTTGTATCAATCGCCAAATAACCTTTTAATTTATCCGTTCTTGCGGACAAATCGCCTTCTTGAACAGCGCCGAAGATTTTCTTTTCGAGCCTTTCGAGCCTTTTGTAAATATTTTCTTTATCGTAAGTTTTTGAGAATAAATTTAGCTCAAGCTGGTCAATTTGAGGATATGAAACACCTTCGACCTCTTCTTGCATAAGCTCTCCGGCTGTGCTTTGGGCCTCTTTTTGCGTTTCATAACCTATTGCAAGGCTTATTTTTTCAAGTCTTTTTTCAAGAGTGTCTTTTGTGTTGACTTCCCCAAAGACTGCCTTCTCAAGCCTTTCTAAGCGTTTTTGATCCTCATCGTTTGTATAATCAAATCCCCAAAGAGAGGTTTCAATTCTTGAGATGTGGTTTGTAAGCGGGCTTGTGCCTTGACAATAAGCATTTTGCCCGATGTTTAAACAGGTAAATACTAATGCCGTTAAAAAAATATTGCTTAGAAATTTTTTCATAGTTTAATTATAACAATTTTTATTTTATTTTTTATAGTCATTTATGACTAAAAATAAAATTGTCCTAAAGTTTAATGATTATACTTTTGCCTTTGAGTGCTTATCCGTTAATTCTTGAGCAAGCGTGCAAAGCGCATTTTGATAATTTTCGCACTGCTGTTTTGTTTTTGCCTCAAATCTTAAAGTGAAAACAGGTTCTGTGTTACTTTGTCTGATTAGAGCAAAACCGTCCTCAAAAATTATTCTAAGCCCGTCTATTGTAACTATTTCTTTGATTTTTGAATTAAACAATTCGTCGCAAATTTTGCCTTCAAGTTCTTCTAATACGGCCTTTTTAAATTCATTAGGGCATTTTAGTCTTACCTCTTGAGACAGATGAACTCTCTCAAACGGCTCGATTAATTGAGTAAGGTCGAAATCTTTGTTTTGTTTTTTGTTTTTGGCGACAATTTCAATAAGTCTGCAACCGGCGTAAATTGCGTCATCATAGCCAAAGTACCTGTCTTTAAAGAAGACATGTCCGCTCATTTCGCCTGCTAAAAGCGCATTTTCTTCTTTCATTTTTGATTTAATGTAGCCATGGCCTGTTTTGTACATTATTGCTCGTCCGCCGTTAGCATTAATTGTGTCATATAAAACCTGTGAGCATTTAACCTCGCTTACAATGGTCGGAACCTCGCCCCTTGCTTTTAGTTCGTTGATTAAATCAAGAGCATAAATTAAAAGTAGCTTGTCGCCTGAAATTGCTTTGCCCTGAGAGCTTACAACGCCTATTCTGTCCGAATCTCCGTCAAATGCAATACCAAAGTCGGCATTGTTTTCAACCACCGCTTTTTTAATTGCATCAAGGGTTTTTTCATCAGACGGGTTTGGATGGTGATTAGGGAAATTGCCGTCAGGCTCAGAGAAAAGCTCGATAACTTCACAGCCTAAATCTCTGTATAATTTCGGGGCAACTATTCCGCCTGTTGCGTTTGCCGAATCCACTACTATTTTAATGTTTTCTCCGATTTTATCAAACATATCGGAAATTTTATCCTGATAGTTTGAAATTATGTCGTATTCCTTTTTAAAGCCTTCTTTTACCGTTCTGTATGTATAATTTTTTGAGTCTTCGTAAGCTTTAATTGTGTACTCCTTAACCTCTTTTATATCACTTTCGCTAAGTGAGGCACGATTAAAGGTCATTTTTAACCCGTTATATTCGCTCGGGTTGTGTGATGCTGTTATAATTAAAGCACCGTTTGGCACCTTGCCTTCGGTAATTTCTTTGTCTATTTTTGCAAATTCGCTGAAATAACCCATAGGGGTGGGGGCTAAACCAAGGTCTAAGACATTTGCACCGGTTGAAGTTATACCTTGAATTACGGCATCTTTTAACTCTTTTGAGTGCAGCCTTGCATCCATACAAACGCAAAATAACATTTCATCATAGCTTTTTCTTTGACCTTCAATTTTTGAGAGCTTTTCTTGAGCCCAGTTTACATAACCTTTTGCCGCGTTAAAGAAAAGTTCGGAGTTAACCTCGGTCGGGAAAATTCCTCTTATGTCGTTTTTACCAAAAGCTTTTGTATTTAGTGTATTTTGCATATTGCACTCCTTGTTATTTTTTCTTTTATTATATTACAAATTTTTTCTTGTGGTATTTTCCGTATATTATAGTATAATTGTAACCATGGAAGAAGATATAAAATTAACGCATGACCAATATTTAAACTTGGTTAAGCTCTCCGGAGTTGATGTTAGCCCTGAAATACCTGTTGAGGATACTGTTTCTCGTGCATTAATCGCTCTTGAGAGGAAATTAAACTTTTTTAACTATCCCCTAAGCTTTTTTACGGCGGAAAGCATTAATGTGTTAATTGTTGATGATATGGAATTATCCATTTATCAGCTAACCTCAATGCTTAAAAAAATCGGCGTTAATGTTTATGTTGCAAGAAATAAAGAAGAAGCTTTAACCGAGCTTAAAAAGAAAAAAATTGATTATCTTATTATCGACCTGTTTTTACCAGATGCAAAAGACGGTTTTGAACTTATTGAGCAGGCAAATAAGCTAAAAAATGATACTGAAAAAGATTTTAAATTGATAGTAATTTCAGGTACTGATGACGCTAAAATGATTCAGGAATGCTATCAATACGGCGTTGACGAGTTTATTCCAAAGCAACCGCAGTGGCATGAAGGAATTTTAAAATTCATCTCGGAATCCGCTAATAAAACGGTGAGTGATGAATATCAAAAGTACTACATTAACGACAATATTTGCGTTATTACAATTTATAAAATAAACAACGAGAAGTATGTTGATAAAATTATAAAAGAGGCAAACGCCAACGTTTTAACGGGTAAGCCCAATATAATTTTTAACCTTGAGCATATAAAAATTTTCTCTGATAAATATGCAAATATTTTTGCCGAAGTTTACAAAACAACTTCTCAAAAAGAAGGCACATTTGTATTGGTAAAAGCTTGCGAAGCAATTAAAAAGGCGCTTAATTACGTCTTTTTAAACAACATTATCAATACTTTTGACACAATTGAAGAAGCTGTTGAGTTTATCGACTTAAATAATTTTATGAAATAGTTACTCTTTAATTTTTATGTCGGCAATGTCAGGGTCAAGGAGTCTTTTGCCTACTTCGTCGAAATTAATTTGCAAAAGAGAACGGTTTGAGTATTCAACTATTTTTACAATAGTACCTTGTCCGTATTTGTCATGAATTATTGTGTCGCCTTCTTTAAAGTTTTGTTTTTCCTTGTTTTTGGTCTTACTTGAATAAATCGGCAGGCCGGAGTTTTCGCCGTTGTCGATTTCTTCTTTTATTTTTTCAAAATCTATAATTACGTTGTCATCAACAACAAGAGCCGAGGAGTTGTCTTTTTGTACAGTGTATTCTTCCTCTTCTTCGGTGTCCTCTATAACGTCGCTAAAAGCACTTTCTACTGATTGCTGCGCCAAAGACTCAAGTGAAAAGCCCTCGTCAAATGCCTCTTGTTCGTCAAGGTCATCTTGAATACTTTCCTGATTTTCCTCTTCAAAAGTTTCTTCTTCAGGTTCATCAGGGATTTGCTCTATTTGAATATTTCTTACTTTGTCGTTATTGATTTCTTGAGCTTCTTCCTGTTCATTAGCAGTATTAACTTCTTGCGCTAAAGGCTCTTGGACTTCTTCTTTTGTCTTTTGAAGCTCTTCTTGAGGAATAATTTCTTGATTATCTGTTTGTTGAGCCAAATTGTCGGCTTCGGATAAATTTTCCTCACTGTTTAATGAAGCAAGGCTTTTTAGGTCAATTTCATCTTCTTCAAAGGTTTCTATAAAATGCCTTTTTTCTTCTTGTGCTAATGAAACATCTTCTTGAGCCGGTGAAGTTTCTTTTGTTTCCTCTTCTTCCTCAGGCTCAAGTTTTTCTTCGGTTTCATCAATAATATCTTCTTTGTTGATGTCAATTATTTCATCGTTTTGCTCAATTATTTCTTCCTCAATATCTTTAAGTGTTTCGGTTTTATCTTCAATTTCTTCTTCTATTTCCTCAAGCACTTGGGATTTTTCAATAATTTCTTCTTCTATTTTTTCTAAAATTTCTTCCTTTTCTTCAAGCTTTTGCTCAAGCTCGTAAGTAGCTTCATTTGTAAGGTTGCCTACAGGTTCTTGCTTGGGTGTTTCATCAGATAAAGAGTTATCCTGTGTGCTAAATTCACTTTCAACAGGTTTTTGCTCTTGAGTAGTTTCTTGAGGTTCTTCTTTATTTATTTCTGCTGCTGCTTCAAAAAATTCCGTATTTTCAGTTTGCTCTAAAGGCTCATTTTCTTCTTTAATTTCAGGCGCAGCTTGTAAAAACTCTACATTCTCAGCCTGAATTAAAGGTTCTTTTTGGCCAACCTTTTCTTCTTCCTTTTGAACTTTATCTTCTACAAGGGCAGTTTGCTCTTCTTCGGGCAATTCTTTTCCCTCATAAGCCCGGCTATCACCGGGCGGCAGAAAAAAATCAAGTTCCTCTTCGGTTAAAACGTCTTCTTCTTGGTATCTTTCGTTATACGAAGGTCTGAATTTGTCCTTAAAACTTTTTGGAGTGTAGTTTGGAGATGAATTAATTTTTAACTTAATTTTCTTAATGGCTTTTGGGCCTTTGTTTGAATTGTTTGTGAATTTATTATTTTTAATTGTAAATACAAAATTTTCCGTGTTTTCGCCAAAAAGAATACACTCATCTTTTGAAATTGCAGCCAATTCAAAAGATGCTGCTCCAAAGTCCCTTCTTGGGTTTAATGTTGGCAGAAGAACGTAATTGTTTGTATTTTCAATTACTTGCGGCATTTTGTTGTAGTTGTATGAAATGCTTGGAACAAAATTTAAACCGTGGTCTTTGTGATATATAAAGTTAATTAAATCCGAGTCTGAATTGTAGTTATTTAACCTTAAAAATACAAAAGTATCTTTTTTAAGTTCTCTTATTATAAACTCGCTAAATTCCTTGTGCCATCTTGTTTTGATTAGTGAAAAATCAATAACGGTTATCTGGTTTTCATTGACCGCTTTTTTTATGCACTCAAAATCTTCTTTTTTTTGCGCAAAAATCGAGTGTCTTTGAAATTCTTCCAATTTATTTAAAAGCAGGCTTAATTCAACAATCGGTGTTGCCTTATATTGTTTTTCGACAACTTTTATAAATTTTTCATAAGGAATAAAACCTTGCGGGGAATTTTTTGCAAATTTTTTGACTTCTTTAAAGATGTCATTGCAAATTGCTTGTGTTTCAAGAGAAGCGCCCCTTAGACCCTTTTCCCAGATGTAGTCAATTGTGAAATAATCAAGAGGAAGCTTTAGCTCCCTTGTAATAGTAAGTCTTTTTGAGCCCTTGACGTGCAGCCTTCCCGTATAGTCAAAAATTACGCTTGTGTAATTGTACCTTGAAAGCACATTTGCAAAATGTGCACTTATAACGCAGGATTTGTCAATTTTATCCGCAAAAATTACGGGGTTGTTTTTAAGAAAATCAATGTTTAATTCAAAGGGTTCTTCGCTTTGGTAATCAAGACCAATGTTTAAGACGGTCTTTTCATCATTTACGAAGTTTAAAATTTCCCTTCTGCTCATTTTTTTAATTTCGCACTCTTTGGAAGGTGTGAAATGGTCATATTCAAAGACTTCTCCCTCGTCGTTTACTTTGTAGAAGAGTTTAATTCTTGCTACATTTTGCGAGGAGTCATATTTATCGTCGTATATTTCAATAATTTGAGCCAAATATTTGCTTATGCTGTCTTGCACGAGAAGAAAATCAAGTAGCTTAAAATCTTCACTTGAGGGATTGTAAAGTATCCTTATTGTGTCGTTTACGGTTTGAATGACCTGCATTTTAACTTTCTATCTCACAAAAAAACTGCACTCTAATTATATCAATATATATTTTTCTTGTAAAATTATAATATGAAAACACCTTTTTTTACAATCGTCGTAACTGTGTATAATAAGGAAAAATACATCAAACAGTGTATCCAATCCGTATTAAATCAAACATGTGATGATTTTGAGCTTGTTGTTATCGATGATTGTTCGCAAGACAACAGCATAAAGATTGTCGAAGAATTTGACGATAAACGTATAAAAATTATAAAAAATATTAAGAATGAGGGGGTAAGCTCTTCAAGAAATACGGCTTTAAAATTTGCACAAGGGAAATATATTTATTTTGTTGATTGTGATGATGAGCTTAGACAAACACTTCTTCTTGATGCTAAAAAAGAGCTTTTAAAAGATGAGGCTTCGGTTTTGATTTTTCCTTATAATATTTACTTTGAGCAAAAAAAGAGACTTAAAACGATAAGTTCAAAATTAAATATTTCACAAATTAAAAAGCTTAAAAAGCCATTTTCTTTTAAAACTGCAAAATTACAGTTGCTAAGATGTAATTATGAAGTGTGGAATAAAATCTTCAGTGTTGAATTTTTATTGAATAATAACATAACTTTTAACGACAAGTTGTTCTTTTGTGAAGATTTTGAATTTTATTCAAAAGTTTTAAAAGCCATGCCAAATTTTACTTATTTAAAAAAAGTCGGGTATGTGTATCATGTTCAAAAAAGAGAATACAGACCGGATGATATATTGCGACAATTTGAAATTGCCTTTGATACAATAGTTAAAAATTTGGAAGAAATGTATGATAAAAACGTGTTGGACAACTATTTTGCATATATTCTGAATTACTGGCTTATGAAAACAAACTATGATAAAAATATATATGAATTTGCATGTAGAATATGCCCTAAAAAGCTTATAGTTGAGCCGGATTTGACAAGCGCAAAATTAAAATACTACCTTTTTTATACTATATCGAGTTTATTATAATAAATTTTGCTTGACAGTTTGCCTTGTCCTTAATAATATTGTAGATATGAAGATAAATGCCGATGTGGCTCAATGGTAGAGCAACGGTTTTGTAAACCGTAGGTTGGGGGTTCGATTCCCTCCATCGGCAATTTTTTCAGAATTGTACTTTAAAATGATTTCAAAATGCCGCACCCGTCAAGGGTAGATTACTTGCCCTTGTGGCGCAGGGGTAGCGCACTCCCTTGGTAAGGGAGAGGCCACGAGTTCAAATCTCGTCAAGGGCATTTGTTTTAGAAATATGGCATAATGTTATGGGTAGGTGCCCGAAAAGCGTAAGCCGTGTGTGAAATCTTGAGCTTTTGTTGAGAAAGCGAAAGATGTAGTCAATCGATGGCGACGTTGCGAGCAGAGCGAGCGAACAAATTTCAGATTGAAATTTGACAGGAGCAGCACCTCAAAAAACAATCGTACATTTTAAAATTTAATATGGGTAGGTGCCCGAGTGGCTAAAGGGAGCAGACTGTAAATCTGCCGTCTAACGACTACGGTGGTTCGAATCCACCCCTGCCCACCACTTTTTAAGTATTGCAAACACAAAAAAAATAAATAAACCAAATAAATCGAAAAAAGGAGAATCTATCTTATGGCTAGAGAAAAATTTGAAAGAACCAAACCGCACGTTAACGTCGGTACTGTTGGTCACGTTGACCACGGTAAAACTACGTTAACAGCTGCGATTACTGGTTGTATGGCTGCTGCGGGTAAAGCTGAAGCTAAAAAGTTCGATGAAATCGACGCAGCTCCCGAAGAAAAAGCACGTGGTATTACTATTTCAACTGCTCACGTTGAGTATGAAACAGATGCTCGCCACTATGCACACGTTGACTGCCCCGGCCACGCTGACTACGTTAAAAACATGATTACCGGTGCAGCTCAAATGGACGGTGCAATTCTTGTAGTTGCAGCAACCGACGGTGCTATGCCTCAAACTCGTGAACACATCCTACTTGCTCGCCAAGTTGGTGTTCCTCGTCTAGTTGTATTTATGAATAAATGCGATATGGTTGATGATGAAGAACTTCTTGATCTGGTTGAAATGGAAGTTCGTGAAATGTTATCATCTTACGAATTCGATGGCGATAACATTCCGTTCATCAGAGGTTCAGCTCTAAAAGCTTTAGAAGCTGTTCAAGCTAACCCTTCAGTTGCTCGTGGCGACGACAAATGGGTTGACAAAATTTGGGAACTTATGGACGCTATCGACAGCTACATCCCAACTCCTGAACGTGATTTAGACAAACCGTTCTTGATGCCTGTTGAAGACGTATTCTCTATCACAGGTCGTGGTACAGTTGCAACTGGTAGAGTTGAACGTGGCGTTGTTAAAGTTGGTGATGAAGTTGAAATCGTTGGTTTCGGCGAAACTAAAAAATCAACTGTAACTGGTGTAGAAATGTTCAGAAAACTTCTTGACCAAGGTCAAGCTGGTGATAACATTGGTGCTCTACTTCGTGGTATCGACAAAAAAGATATTCAACGTGGTCAAGTACTTGCTAAACCAGGTTCAATCAAACCTCACACTAAATTTACAGCTAACGTTTACGTATTGACAAAAGACGAAGGTGGACGTCATACTCCATTCTTCCCTGGATACCGTCCTCAGTTCTACATCAGAACAACTGACGTAACAGGTTCAATCAAATTCGACGGCGAAATGGTAATGCCTGGTGATAACGTTGTAATGGACGTTGAACTAATCGCTCCGGTTGCTATCGAACAAGGTATGAGATTTGCAATCCGTGAAGGCGGCAGAACAGTTGGTGCCGGCGTTGTAGATAAAATTATTGAATAATAATTTTATTGAAATATAAAATTAAACTCCGAGAGCTTATGTTCTCGGAGTTTTTTGTATTTGTCAGTTAGTGTAAATTTTTTTTTAAGTTTGTTTTTTTATGTTCAAAAAATATTTTTTTGAGTTTTATTCCTGTATGTCTAGGTAAGGAAAGGAAGTATGATGTTAATTAAATCGATAAATCCTGCAAATTCATTTACGGGAGTTGCAAGAATTGATTATAAAAGAACCCAATCTGAAGTAGATAAGTGCCCTCCGCACACAAGAGAAGCTATTTGGGGTAATATTAATACTTTAAAAGACAGATTTGAAAAAGGCCCTGACAAAGTTGCAAAAGTTTCTTTTACATATACGCCAAGCCATGAGATGGTTGGTTGGCAAGGTATAGGTAAAATTCAGGTTGAGGGAGAAAATCAAACGGTTTCTAAAGACTTTGATTTAAGAAAAAATACAACTCCTCAAGAAATATGGGAAGACGGTTTTGAAGATGTAACACAAAAAGTATTAAATGATTCTTTTGATGTTAAAAACAAGGAAGCTGATGAAATAATTGAAAAAATATTGCATACAGATGACAAAGAAGTTAAAAAAGAAGTGTATGATATCGCAGATAAACTCATACAGTCGCCAAACATCAGAATTAATCAATATGAAACGGCAGCAAGAATATATTCAATTGCAAATAAAGGTTACACGAATAAAGAAGAAATAAAAAATTGCTTAATTAATAATTTTAATCAGACAGCTCAAAGATTTCAAAACGATTTGCCTGACGGTGTATATAGAATGTCTCTTACTTACAAAAATTTCTCATGCTCACATTTCACCGAAGGCGATTATTATGTCTCTATTGAAAGAGATAACAACAGTGATTCTGAAAAATCCTTAAAACACCTTGTTCCTGTATACTTTGGTCCGACATACGGAAAAGACTTTAAATATGTAGATGCCAGACTTGACAATGCAGATGAGGCATTTCAAAAACTTCATGACGAGTTTGTCTGGTTTGCATACGAAAACTAAACATTTGCATAAAATAAAACCTCTTATTTTTAAGAGGTTTTATTTTTTTGATTATTCTTTACCTTTGTAAATTATTTCTATCTCATTGCCGTCAGGGTCTTTTACAAAGGATATTCTTTTTACTTCAACGGTTCCGTCTTCTTTTTTTAAATCAAGGTTAAAAGGGCTTCCGTAGAGTAACTCTACGCCTAAATCTGTTGCTTTTTTAACAAAAGCATCCATATCATCGCAGCTAAATGCAAAATGCCCGAATGTCTCACCGTTTTTGTATGGTTTGTCGGGTTTTTCCCAGTTATCGGTAAGTTCGATTTCAGGCGCACCTTTGTATTCAGCTAAAAAATACAGTGTGCAGTCGTCTAAATCTTTTTTGCTTTGCAGCTTTTGTCCCAGAAGTTCGCTATAAAATTTTAGTGATTTTTCAATATCATTTACTCTTATCATTGAATGCAGATATTTCAT
>CALVAY010000015.1 GCA_944325665.1 Candidatus Gastranaerophilales bacterium | reverse complement strand
GATGCAAGAGTTAAAGAACGTAAAAAATACGGTCGCAAAAGAGCAAGAAAAAGATTCCAATTCTCAAAAAGATAATTTTTTCTTATATTTCAAAAATACCGCCTATTATATACGGGCGGTATTTTGTTATACAAATTCGTGTATATTATATGTAGGATTTAGACGCTCTTTTTATATGCCATAATAATTTTGGAGGTAGTTATGGTTGAGAGTGTTTCTTCTTCAAATATCGGTGCTTATTCGATTGGAACCTACTCGAGTGTTTCAAAAACAGATATTGAAGTTTATGAGGATAATTTCGAAAATGCGCTTGACTACGTTGAAATAGATAGCGACAAAACTTCTAACAACTCTTCAAATACTGAAAATTCTTCTGATGCAACTCAAAATAAAACACAAGATATTTTTTCGCTCGGTATAAAAAATCTTGCCGAATCCAATCCGATTGCTTGTGAAATTTTGAATTATGAACTTTTGCAAGGTGATAACAACAGTTACAACAACAATTTTACCTTGTTATCCGATATATTAAGTGCCTATTCTTAAATAATCTTATTTTAGATAAAAGTTTGTTAAGGCGATGCAGTGAGCCTTTAAGGGCGTATAGCCCATTCTTATCAAATCTGCTTCGGCGCTTAATAAGGCTGCTTTGCCTGCGGGGCTTAAGGGTTTTTTACATGTTGCTGTTACTTTTCGCTCGAATTTATCTGCTTTAATTCCGGCCAGTTTTGCAACTGCTGTTTTTGAAGCCGAACCTGGGTTTAGCTTAAGTTTTTCCGCGGCTGCAAATTTGCCTTTTTGTAAGGCTATTTGTATTTTGTTAATGCTTATGTTCATTTTTCCTGTCCGTTTTTACAAACAATCAAAAATATTTTTTTTGCTAGTTTTGAAATCTTGTTAATATGGCTTCTGCTATTCTGCTGGAAGCAAGTCCGTCCCCATAGGGGTTAACTGCTTGTTTCATGGAATTATAAAAATCTTTATCGTTAAGTAATTTCTGCACGGTTGAAACAATCTTGTCCTTGTGTGCGCCGACTAATTTTACACACCCGTACTCAAGTGCCTCGGGGCGCTCTGTCTCATCTCTTAAAACAAGTACAGGCACACCCAAAGAAGGGGCTTCCTCTTGAACTCCGCCTGAGTCTGTTAAAATTATATGAGATTTTTTCATTAAGCTTGCAAAAGGTGCGTAATCAAGCGGGTCGATTAATTTAACTCTTTCAACATTACCCAATTTAGCCCTTACGGTATTTTGAACATTAGGGTTGAGGTGAACAGGATAAACAACCTGTATATCTTTATTTGAATTGATAAGCTCAATTACGGCATCGCAAATCTCTTCAAGAGGTTTGCCGAAATTTTCCCTTCTGTGGGAAGTTAATAAAATTGTTTTTAAGTTGGGATCAAGATTAATAAAATCTAAATCAACTTCTTTGTTATTAACGGTGTACAAAAGCGCATCAATAACGGTATTACCTGTTTTGTAGATAGAATTTGGCGTTTTAATGCCTGATTTTTTAATGTTTTCAACTGAGCCGTCAGTCGGACAAAAATGCATATCGCTCACGGCATCTGCCAGAACCCTGTTAATTTCCTCGGGAAAAGGGTAATCCTTGTTAAATGTTCTAAGCCCCGCTTCAACGTGTCCGATTGGAATTCTTGCATAAAACGCACTAAGAGCGGTAGCGCCCGCGGTTGTTGTATCTCCGTGGACAAGAACGATGTCAGGTTTAACCTTTTCAAAAATTTCTTTGGTTTGCATAATGACATCTGTCGTTAAAGACCAAAGGTTTTGATTTGGTTTCATAAGGTTTAAGTCGTAATCCGGAACTATATCAAAAAGCTCAAGAACCTGATCTAACATCTGGCGATGTTGAGCCGTTACAAGCGTTATGGCTTCAAATTCCTCTCTTTTTTTGAGCTCCAAAACCAACGGTGCCATTTTAATTGCCTCGGGTCTTGTGCCAAAAACTAATACGACTTTAATTTTCTTGTTCATACGTTTTAAGTTTACTCAAAGTGCCAAAAAAATACAAGTATGTATATTTTAAAGGTTTGCCATGTTAGTTTGTTTATAATAAAATATGTATATTAGAGGCAGTTTAGGAGAATTAGTTTTGAGTCAAACAAATTTATTTGATCACGGAAAAATTGTTCCCGTAAATATTAGAGATGAAATGAAACGCTCATATATTGACTACGCTATGAGTGTAATTGTAGGGCGTGCTTTGCCTGATGTAAGAGATGGCTTAAAACCTGTTCACAGAAGAATTTTGTTCGCTATGAACGAGCTTGGAATGACTCCTGATAAGCCTTTTAAGAAATGCGCCAGAATTGTTGGCGAAGTTTTGGGTAAATATCACCCACACGGCGATAGTGCGGTTTACGAAGCCTTGGTTCGTATGGCGCAGGATTTTGCTACAAGATATTTAACAATTGACGGACACGGCAACTTCGGCTCGGTTGACGGCGACGGTGCTGCTGCAATGAGGTACACTGAGGCCAGAATGCATAAAATTACAACTTCAATGCTGGCTGATATTGACTGCGAAACGGTTAATTTTACACCTAACTTCGACGGTTCGCTGCAAGAGCCTGCGGTATTACCCGTAAGATTACCGATGTTGCTTTTAAACGGTGTATCAGGTATTGCAGTCGGTATGGCAACAAATATTCCGCCTCATAACCTATGCGAAGTGGTTGACGGCACAATTGCCATGATTGATAATCCGGAAATTACAATTGAAGGTTTAATGCAGTACATCAAAGGGCCTGATTTCCCAACAGCTGCAACAATTATAGGTACATCAGAAATTAAAAAAGCATACGAAACAGGTCGCGGTTCGATTAAAATGTCTGCTGTTTCTCAAATTGAAGAGCTTCCCGGCGGTAATGGCAGACAAGGAAGAACTGCTATTGTTGTTACTGAAATTCCTTATCAGGTAAACAAAGCTGCTCTTATTGAAAAAATTGCCGATTTGGTTAAAGAAGGCAAAGTTCAAGGTATATCCGATATTCGAGATGAGTCCGACCGTGACGGTATGAGAGTAGTTATTGAACTTAAGCGTGATGCAAAGCCTGATGTTGTTAGAAACAATTTATACAAGCAAACAGCTTTGATGACAAGCTTTGGTGTTAATATGGTTGCTCTTGTCGGACAACAACCAAGACTTCTTAACTTGTATGAAGTCCTAAACGAGTTTATCGAGCACCGTGTTGAAGTTATTACAAGAAGAACACTTTTCTTCTTAAAGAAAGCAAAAGCAAGAGCTCATATCTTAGAAGGTTTAATGATTGCCCTAAATGCTCTTGATGAAGTAATTGAGTTAATTAAAAAATCTAAGAATACTGAAGAAGCAAGAAACGGCTTAATGTCTCGCTTTGGGCTTGATGTTGATCAGGCAAATGCAATTTTAGAAATGCAATTAAGACGTTTGACGGGTCTTGAGCAGGATAAAATTAGGGCAGAATATGATGATTTAATCAAGAAAATTGCCGAATATGAAGCTATTTTGGCTGATAGAAATAAAGTTCTTGCCTTGATTAAAGAAGAGCTTCTTGAAGATAAAGAAAAATATGGCGATGACAGAAAAACACAAATTTTACCTGAGCAAGGCGAATTAAATATTGAAGATTTGACGCCTAATACTGCTATGGCTGTGTTTATGACTCGTCAAGGGTATATTAAGAGAATTTCTCTTGACACCTTTGAAAGACAAAACCGTGCTACACGTGGTAAGGGCGGCATGAAAACAAAAGAGGATGATGATGTTGATCATTTCTTTACTGCCATGATGCATGATAAAGTATTGTTCTTCTCTTCAAAAGGTGTTGTATATAGTCTAAACGTATATGACTTCCCTGAAGGTTCAAGACAGTCTAAAGGTTTACCTATTATAAATGTCTTGCCTATTGCACAGGATGAGCAGATTACAGCTGTTGTACCCGTAAGCGAGTACGATCCTAATGCTAATTTAATTATGCTGACAAAAGCAGGTTATATCAAGAGAATTAGTCTCGATAACTTTGCAAATATCAGACGTAACGGTATTATAGCAATAGGTTTAGAAGAAGGCGATACTCTAAACTGGGTTAAACTTGCAAAAAGTAACGATGAAATTATTATCGGTACTTCTTGCGGTATGGCAATTCGCTTTGCAATTGAAGATTTAAGACCTCTTGGCAGATCTGCCCGCGGTGTTAATTCAATGAAATTAAGAACGGGCGACACAATTATCGGTTGTGATGTAGTTCCGAGAGATTATGATGCTGATTTACTTGTTGTTACATCAGACGGTTTTGGTAAACGTTCTAAACTTAGCGAATTCAGACCGCAAAACAGAGGCGGTTTGGGATTAATTGCAACTAAGTTCAAATCAGCTGCTTCAAGACTTGTTGCACTAACTATCGTTGATGAAAGCGATGATATTATGGTAGTTACTGCAAATGGTATAGTTACTCGTGTAAGCGCTGCCGATATTTCGCGTCAAGGTCGTCCTGCAACAGGTGTTAAAGTACAAAACCTTGTTGATAACGACACTGTTGTTTCGGTAAATAAGATTATAAATCCTGATGATGACGATGCTCAACAAGCTACTGACTCGCTTAAAACTGATACGGCTCAAGAGGATGTTACTCAGGGTAACTTAAACTTTGAAGAGTAATTAAATTCTTAAATAAAAATAACGACCCGAATAAGGTCGTTATTTTTTTATGCTTTAAACTATATTTTCCTTAGTACATTTCACCCATACCGAATGTAAAGAAACCGTTGCTGCGGTCTTTTCCGCCTGTATTTGTAAACGGTATGCCGTAGTCAAGATTGATAGGGCCAAGACCCGGTATAAATACTCTTAAACCTACACCGGCAGTAATTGCGTAACCCGGTCTGTCATACAGTTCGTTTGTAAGAGTTTGTCCGAATAGTTTGCCCGCATCCATAAACACTGCTACACGAACGTTGTTTAAGAAGGTATTTGTTGTAAGTCTGTCCATAAAAGGTATTGGAGTTCTAAACTCTGCCGTACCCATCATAAAGCCTGTACCAGTACCAACTTCAGATATGTTAAAACCTCTTACGCTATACGGGCCGCCTAGTGCGTATGCTGCAAATTCAGGCATATCGCCGTGCAGTTTTCCGCCGCCACGAGCTGCAATAACCAAGGTTGATTTCCTGCCCACAGGTATGAATTTCTTTAAGACACCGTGCAGTTTGCCAAAGGAATCTGTTCCAAAGCCAATTGATTCTTCAAGACTCAAACGAGCTAAGACACCTCTTCTTGTGTTAACAATGGTATCTCTTGTGTCATAGGTCAATGCCGGTGTAATTTTTGCATATACGCCGCCATCTAACTGCTCCGCTCTTCTTGAGTAGTCAATTCCCCTTGAGGCAAACACTTGTCTTGCTTTCCATTCATCACCCTCTTCCATATCAACACTTTCTCCACCAAAGCTGATACTTCCGGTTAGGTTTTTAAATGCTTTAAATCTTCTTGTAAGAGTAACATCTGCGCCATAGCGTTTTTCAATGGATAGAGGTACTTGGTAGCTTCCAAAGTTACGAACAAAAGCTCTAAAACCGAGAGATTGATTTTCTGATTTAAAATGAGGCTCTATAAAGCTAAGTTCTGCTTGCAGGTTAGGTCTGTTAATTATTGAACTGTCGTTCATCAAAATACCTGTACCTGCCATGAAGTTCAAGCTGAGTTTTTGTCCTAAGCCTCTAAAGTTATTTTCAGAAAAACCGACCGAGCCAAAGAAACCTGATATAGAGTCAACACCTACACCAAGAGAGATTTTACCTGTTCTTTGCTCGTCAAGAGAGATAACTACGTTATATTTTCCCGTATTGGGGTTCATTTCAATATCGCGTTTGACATCTTTAAATGCTTGAGTTCCCATAAGTCTTAAGATGTCATCTCGCATAATATTTTCATTGTAAACGGTTCCGGGCTGAAGCAAGATATTTCTTTTAACGATAAAATCTCTTGTTTTGTAGTTGCCTTCAACAACAATATCTTCAATAACACCTTCGTCAATTTTAATGTTTACAATTCCGTCAGGGTCATCTTGAACTGAAGTTACACGAGCTAAAATGTAGCCCTTTAAGCTGTACATTTCTTGTATTTGCTCTATTGCGACATTAATGCTTAAGATATTTTGCGGTTGTCCTTCGTATTGGGACAAGATATTCATAATTTCGTTCGTTGCAACTGCATTGTTGCCTTCAATTGTAAAACCTTTAATGGCGGGGTTTTCTTCAACAACAATCCTTAGTCTGATACCGCCATCTTCACTCCTTAGCGGCACAGCACGGATGTTTTGTGTAAAATAGCCTGTTTTGTAGATTTTGTTTAAGTCTTGAGAGATATTTTTTCTGTCGTAGATGTAGCCTTCTTTTGAAGTCATCTGCTCCTTAATATAAGAAGTTTCAATCAGGTTATTCCCGTACACTTCAACTTGTTTAATATAAACCGCTTCAACATCACTTGTATCCGTTGCTGCTTCTTGCGTTTCTTGAGTTTCCGTTTGCTCTTGTGCAGGCAGAATCTCTTCTTCTACTTGCTCCGTGTTGTCTTGGTTTTGTTTATCTATTTTCTTTTCTTTTTTAAACTTGAAAAATTTGGGGAATTTGAAGTTAAAAGCAGCATAAGTAGGCTGTTGGACAAATAATATCCCCAACACGGCATACAGTACCACAAGTTTTTTTATGCTTCTCATCTAACTCCGGATAAACAGTTTATCTCTCTATCTTAATATTATATAACAACAAATACCTTCCTGCAAACCCGTCAAATAATGTAACAATATGAAAATTTTTTTAAAAAAAGCTACAATTTTTTTTACCATGGTATAAAATATTATTGTTTTATGAGGGGTTATTTTGAATATTAACAGCGAACAGCGTGAATTAATTGAAGGCTTAATCAAGCAAAATCAAAGATTTAAAGGGCATGAGGACATGCTCGATTTGATTTGTGCGGAAGTATATAAAAAATCATACCTTCTTTTAGATTCTGTTTCAAATATTGAAAGTTTAAAAAAATACTTAGTTCGCGTTGTTGATAATACCGTTCTAAGCTTGATAAAACGTTCAAATTCTTCATTTGGTTCAAAAAAAATAGTTTCGCTCGATAGTGTTAAAGTTAATCACAACAAAAAAAGTAATAAAATTGAAAAACAAGATGTCAATATTGAAGAAGAAAATGACAATATAGAAGATGATATCGAGCCTCAAGTGCAAGAAGATATTAAAGAAGTAACGGAAGTTAATCAGCCAACCGAGGAAATTATTGAGCAGTCAAATCCTTATGAGGGCTTAATTGACCCTTTGGAAATTTTTCCAAAAGAGCCTACTTCCGACTTGCAGGCAAAAAGAATTATTGATGCCATAGTTAAATTGGATGAGCAAGAACCCAATAAGAAATATCTTGAGATTTTTAATTTAAAATATGTACAAAAAATTCACCAAAGCAAAATTGCTCACAGTTTAAAACTTTCTCAAGCTGATTTAAGCAAGAGATTTTGTGAAATGTCAAAGTTTGTTCAGCTGGAGCTTTCTTAATTATATTTTCATATTTGAATTTTTTGTAAAAGCAAGATAGCTGTTCATTCTTGTCGGTATTTTATTATAGCTTTTTTGAAAAAACGGTTGATAATATGGTGTATAGTTGTTGTAGATGGGAGTTTTTTGCTTAATATCTTCCCCTTTTGCCATTGAACCGATTTTATTTCTTATTAAAGGTGTTAAAATGCTGCTTGATAAAACAGCACCTGCTAGCGATGCTAAAACTCTTGCACCACCCCTTAATTTGTCAAATTCGGGAGTATTTTTTTGTATATTTTTAAATGAAATTTTTCCGCTTTCAACCAATTTGTCAGTGGTTTTAATAAGCGGTGCGGTTACAAGAGCGTATAAGCCGATATTTGCGGCACCGTCGCATATTTCTTGAGGTACAAGGAATTTTTTTTCATCCTTATCTATTTTATTGTTTACAACAATGCCAAAAGTTTGTGCTGCACTTGCCAAAAACCAGCCGGCAGCAGCTGTAATGAATAGAAATTTTGCGTTATCATTTGCATATTTTGCAACTGTTTTTTGTATAAAGTTATTCATTCGCACCGCCTTTGCTTTGTTTTTTTCTTGCAAAATGCTCTTCCATGAATTTGTTGATTTTTTCCATGGTTATGTTCGTGAGCGGTGCATCTACTACAAAGTTTGTTATAATCATTACGCCAAGAGCAGCTATTGTACCAATTACGGACGGTACCCTTTTAACTGAATCCGAAAGAGTTTTTTCATCCAAATTCAAATGCTCAAAGCCTTCTTTAAATGTGTTCTTAATTTTTTGCTCGTCAAGAACAAGCTTGCCGTTTTCTTTTACTATTTTGCCTAAAGCGTCTCGTTTTGCAAATTTGAGTTCACTTGCTTTCATGCAGGCGCCACGAACAACAATACCTGTTGCTGTTCCGATTATCGCTTTTGCAGCACTTCTTACTGCCGATGTTTTTCTTGTTTCTTCATCAACTTCTTTGTTGTGAATATCAATCATTGGCTGTATAACAAGACCAAAAGTTCCTATGGCAAGTCTTTGGTGAATGCTTGAAAAATCATTAATTTTGCCTAAGGCGGTTTGTGCGTTTTTGCCCAATTCTATTGGTTTTAATTTTAACGCACCAAAATTAACCTTGTTGTTGTTGCTTTGTACTCTAGTAATCATAGACCTTCTGACCATTTTCTTTAACGCTCGGCAATATCTTAAATTGCTATTTAATTAGCTAATTGCATACTGGCATTAATAAAAATTTACATACTGGGTGATTTGACATTAACTTTATTTTTTGTTTTACAATTATATCACATATGTTTTAGAAATGGAATAACTATGCGTCAACCTTTTTTTTATGACATTACACTTAGAGATGGAAATCAATCCCTTAAAAAGCCTTGGCAATTAAAGGAAAAGCAATTTATTTTTAATAAACTTTTAGAACTTAATGTTCAAGCGGTAGAAGTTGGTTTTCCTGCGTCGTCTCATATGGATTTTGAAGCATGTAAGTCATTGGCTGACATGGCAGATAATAAAACTGTTATTTCTGCTCTTGCCCGTGCTGTGCGCTCGGATATTGATAGTGCCATAAAATCAATCGGGCATGCCAAAATTCCAAGGGTTCATACTTTCTTAACGCTTAGTCCGTTTCACATGAAATATGTATTAAACAAAGAACCTTCCTATTGTGCAAAAACCGCAATAGAAGCAGTCGGATATGCATACGAACAAGTAAAAAAAATAAATAAAGACGCTCAAGTGCAGTTCAGTGTCGAGCATTTTGGAGACTGTATTGAAAATATTGATTTTGTTATAGAAACACTAAAGGAGATAACAAAAGCAGGGGCTAGTGTAATTAATTTGCCAAATACCGTTGAGAGAACGCGCCCTAAGACTTTTATAAATTTGGTTGAAAAAGTTATTGATGCTCTTGATGAAGATATTATAATTTCTCTTCATAATCATAATGACTTAGGCATGGCAACAGCCACAACGATTGAAGGATATTTTGCAGGCGCAACACAACTTGAATGCTGCTTAAACGGTCTTGGCGAGCGCGCTGGGAACACTGATTTTGCGCAGGTTGCAGTTGCTCTTCACAATAACGGTGTTAAAGTTCCGGTTAATTTGGATAAAATTTATGAAACCGCGGTTATAATTTCTCAGATGTCTAAGGTTCAAATTTATGAAAAAGCGCCTCTAATTGGTCCTGAAGCACTTGCGCACAGAAGCGGAATTCATCAAGACGGCGCAATTAAAACAAAAGATATGGAATTTGGTGCATATAGACCCATCAATCCTTCTCTTATCGGTCGAGATGATGATGAAAAAATTGGCTTCACTTCTCAATCAGGCAAGACTGCAATCTTTGAAATACTTAATAATGCCGGCTATCCTATCACAATGCCTGAAGCAATCAGAATTACTCCGCATGTTAAAGAGGTTTCAGAACAAAAAGGCGAACTTGCTTTGGATGAAATTCTTGAAATTTACTTTAGAGAAGTGCTTGATATTAAAGGTGCGTTTGAGCTAATCTCCTTTAAACACCTTGAAGAAGACAATTTTGCTCTTGAATTTACCTTTAGGGGCGAGAAAAAAGAAGTTAAGGGATGTGGTAACGGGCCTTTGGATGCTTGCTTAGATGCTCTTAAAAATGCAGGTTTTCCAAGAAAGCTTTCTCACTATAAACAGTATGCCCTTGATGAAGATAAAATGGGCTCAGGCGCTACCGCGATGAGTGTTATTCATCTTGTAGGTAAAAATGGTGAAGAAATTATCGGTCGTGCTACCGACAAAAACACTGCTAAAGCTAACGTAAAAGCTATATTTAATGCTCTTAATCAGATATACAACTAGCTTCTTTTACGGCATCTTTTGTGCTTTGGACAATTTGTTCGTAGTTTTTGTCCACGTATAATTCCCTGCCCATGCCGACTGCTTTGGCACCTGCTTTTAATAATGGCGCAATATGTTCTGTTTTAACGCTTCCGCAAGGCATAACATTTAAAAAGCTCATAGGTCTTAGTAAGTCTTCAATGTATGTTGCACCGCCTAAGTCCTTTATGGGGAATATTTTTATAATCGGAACTCTGACTTTCCAAGCACTGTATGCTTCATTAGGTGTTGTAGCGCTTAGGATTAAAGGAATTTTGTATGCTGATGAAACTTTAGCAAGTCCCATTTGTAAAATTGGGGAAACAAGGAGTTTTGCACCTGCTTCAATTCCAAGATGCGCTTGTTGAGAGGTTATAACCCCACCTTGGGCAACAAAAACACCTTCAAGCGATGAAATTTTCTTAACGGCTTCTATGGTCGAATTTACCTCGATAACCTTAATACCGCCTTCAAGATATGCATGCGCTATCTCGATAGCTTTTTGTGTGTTATCTTCTCTTATTATTCCGTAAATTTTGCTTTTTATTATTTGATTAATCACTTCGCTCATTATGCCGTTACCTTTATCAATTCTATATTATCAGCAATGCCTACTTCGCTGTTTAATAGCATCATAGGTAATATATTTCTCTTTGTCTCAACATCTTTTACAACCCATTTAATTCTTGCTTGGGGGTATTTTATAAAAATGTCGGTAGAGTATGATACTGCAATTCTCGATGCGTCAATTAAATTCAGATTGCTTATGTCTATTTCTATTTTTTCTTGAGGAAATTTTTTAAAATACGCTTCAAGACGCGAAAGCTCTTGGCTTTCTTCTTTTGTTTTAATTACCAATTTATTCATGTTATAGGTTTTATCTCCGTATATAATTTTTCTCGGAGTTTTTTTGCTTTTTTTAACAATCAAATATAAAATATAGGTTGTTTGGTGTATAATTTTTTTATAATATTTTTTGTGAGGCAATTATGAGTAATTCTGCTGTTGTTAACGATTTAGAAATTATCAAAAGCGCTAAGGAAGTTTTTGATATTGAAGCTGATTCAATTTTAAAATTAAAAGACAGAATTTCAGATGACTTTGTTAAAGCAGTTGAGATAATTTATTCTTCACGCGGCAAGGTTGTTGTAACGGGTATGGGTAAATCAGGTCTTATCGGCAGAAAAATTGCTTCCACTCTTTGCTCAACAGGCACTCCTGCCGTGTTTTTACACCCAGCCGAATCAACTCACGGCGATAGCGGAATTATTTCAAGAAATGACGTCGTAATTGCGATTTCAAACAGCGGAGAAACTCAAGAGTTGCTAAATCTGCTCCCGCTTATAATGCGCTTTGGCGTTCCCTTGATAGGTGTTACAGGCGGGCTTAATTCAACACTTGCACAAAAAAGCGATGTGGTTTTAGATATTTCGGTAGAAAAAGAAGCATGTCCTCTAAACAAAGCTCCGACCGCAAGCACTACTGCAACATTAGCTATGGGTGATGCCCTTGCTGTTTGTCTTCTTAAAAAACGCGGTTTTTCATACGAAGATTTTCTTCTTTTTCATCCTTCAGGCGCTCTTGGTAAGGGAATTTTATATAAAGTTGAAGAGCTTATGGTCAAGGGTGAAAAGTTGCCTATTATCTCTCAAGATGTTTTATTTAGCGAGGCAATTTCACTAGTAAGCGAGAAAAAATTGGGCACTGCACTTCTTGTAGATGAAAAAAATACTCTTCAAGGTGTTCTAACCGACGGTGATATCAGACGTGCGGTTATAAAACACCCTGATTGCTCTAATCTTAAAGTAAAAGAAGTTATGACGGTTAATCCAAAAACAATTCCGCATGATGCACTTTGCGCGAAAGCCTTGTCTATTATGGAAAAATATTCTATCACCTCTCTTGCGGTTGTTGATGAAAATAATGTCCCTATCGGTTTACTTCATATTCATGACTTACTTAAGGCAGGAGTAGTTTAGATGATTTCCCTTGAGCTAAAAAGAAAAGCACAAAAAATTAAGCTGGCTGCTTTTGATATAGACGGTGTTATGACTGACGGCGGTCTTATTTATCTGCCTGACGGAAGTGAAGCCAAGATGTTTAATGCAAAAGACGGTCTTGGACTTAGTATGATACATAAAGCAGGAATTATTACCGCAATAATTACCGCAAAAGATGCCCCTGTTGTGCTTAATCGGGCTGAGGTGCTTAATATTGATAAGGTTTATTTAAACCAGAGAAATAAAATCGAGGCTTTTGAGGAAATTTTAAAAGAATATAATATCGCCGCAGATGAAGTTTTATATATGGGCGATGATTTGCCCGATATGGAAGTTCTTAAGGCTTGCGGCTTATCGGCCTGCCCCAATGATGCCATAGATGAAGTTGTTGAAATATGTGATTATGTTACAGTCAAAACAGCAGGGCATGGCGCTGTTCGCGAAGTTTGCAACCTTTTACTTGAGAGCAGAAATATAACTTTTTAACGACTTAAGAAACCCTCATAAACAATAAATTAATATTTGTTAACAAATAGAACTATTTTTGTCAATTATTTAATCTATAAAAACTTTATAAGTATAACAATAGATTAATGAGAGAATTTATTATGACAGAAATAGAATTGAACACGATTTTTAATATTGTTTGCGATCCTGAAAAAAACGTGTACAAACTGGACAGCACAAAAAAAATTCAAGAAGTACAAAGAATAGCAAGAATTTTCAATATTGCAAAAGAACAACGTGTAACTTCAAAACAAATTGCTGCACGTGGTCTTGTTGCTTTTAAAATGCTTGTTAGCAATAACTAATTAGCGTTTGTTTCGAGGTATTTTTTAAATTCCCCATATAGTTCTTCAAGAATTTCTGAAAGCTTTTTAAAGTTCAAATCTACAAAGTCTAAGGCAATTGTATTAGAACTTTTTGCAATTCCAAAGTGCATAATTGCACTGTCAACTCTTGCTTTATACATTCCGCCGTATGTAATTGTAAGGCTTGCGCGAACATTATTTTTAAGCGCTGCAAAAACTGTTTTATCTACCGTTGCTTCATATCTTGTTGAAACATCTTTTATTTTTGCATTAATAATGTTTTGATACTTTTCAAATACAGGCTCAAAAACAACCTTGCATTTTTGCCTGTAAGCTTGTCTGTATATTTTAGAATTTTCTTTTTCACCTTGCGAAATTTCTGCGTGCTTAGCTAAAACCTCAATATCTAAATTGTTTGCCTCAACGGGTTTTTGCTTTGAAAGGTTAATTCCTGCATTAGGGTCTTTTAAAAATGCGCTTGAAGCTACAATTAGAGCGTTTGTTTCTTCTTTTGCGCGTTTTAGTGAGTTTTCAAGCAATTCTTCGATATTTTCGGGATATTCTCCCTTTAGCTCAATTACTGAAGCGCTTGTTTGGCAAGTTTGATTTAAGTTTTTGTTAATTCTTTCAAATACGGGGTAAACTCCGTTAAGTTTTGTTTTGGGTAAGAATATATAAAACTCGTTATCATTTTTTGCTGCTACAATATCATTTAGTCTTACGGACTTGTTTACAACTTCAATAAAATTATCTAAATTAGAATTTTCTGCCAATTTTGGTGTAATAAGCATTAAGCAGGCATTCATTTTTCTTTCTTTAACTGTTTCTAATTGGCTTTTAAGAAAGTCTTTGCAGTAGTCTTTTTCATATATTCCGCTTTTGTTTAGAACGCCAAGCTGCTTCATAAAGTCGGAATTTGTCCGTATGTTTGTATTTAGTTCGTCCTTTTGGATACACCAGATAGTCCTGATTAAAAGCTGATGGTTTTCGCAAGGGAATTCAAGCATATCATTTATTCCGGAGTCAAAAGCATCAATAATTGTTTCTCTGCTGTTAAATTCGTCCAAAAGTAAAATAGGGGTTTGTTTTAAGATTTTATCCTGTCTTATTTTCTTAATAAGCTCAAGTGCTAAGGCGTCATCCTTTTGACAATGCAGAATAATTACGTTTGGAATTTCTTTGTTTAAAAATTCCATTGCGCCTTCGTAAGAATTGCTTATAATTTTATCTAAATCCCTTAAAAGAACAAGCTTTGAGCTTATTTGTTCAATTAATGCTTCGTCGTTGCTTATAACAGATATTATATTGTTAAACCCCATTGAGATTACTCCTTTTGGATATAATAATACACTGAAAATTTCTTTTTTTCCACTTCTTAAACTTTTTTAAAATATATGACAAAATTAAAAACTTTTGTTATATTTCTCTTATGAAAAATAATGTTTTATATTTGGTATTAATAATCTTATTGGGCGTTCTTTTGCGCCTTTGGAACATAGATAAGCCCGAGGGCATGTGGAATGACGAATACTTAACTTGGACTATTGCATCTCTTAAGTTTCCGATAGACTTCTTTAAAGGTATTGCAACAAATTGTCATGCCCCTCTTCATTATTTTTACTTAAAGGGTTGGATGATGCTCTTTAGGGATTCGGATGTTTCGCTTAGATTCTCTTCTTTAGTCCCCGGAGTGGTTTCAATTTTTACTATGTATCTTTGCGCAAAAGAGTATCTTTTAAAGAAAAATTCCGAACTTTGTGCTCTAGCTGCTGCTTTTATTTGCTCAATAAGCGGATTTTTAATTTATTTTTCTCAAGAGGTAAGAATTTATTCTCTTACTTTCTTAATTTCGTCTTTAGTTCTTTACTATTCGCTAAAAGTATTTAATAATCCTTCTAATAAAAATTGCTGGCTTTTAAGCCTGTTTTCACTTTTGCTTATTTTTGAACACACAATCGGTTTTGTTTTTGTTGTCTTTGATGTGTGCGCTTTATTAGTCTTTATGCAAAGGAAAAAGAAGGAAAATAATCTTTTTAATAACATTTTGGCAATAATCATTTTATCTTTGCCTTTAGTTCCGTTTTTGTTTAACTTATTTGCGCATCCTCGCTATTTTAGCCAGTGGTGGGCGCCGTTTTCTTGGTCAAAATTGTTGTTCTATTTTACAGACTTATTTTCGCCCGTGCTAAAAAATATCACAAATGCGCCACCAAGCTTTTTAAATCAAATTTTTGATAATGCGGGAGCAAATCTTGGTTTTATAATTTTTGCCTTAATTCCTTCTTTTATTTGCATTGGTCTTGTAATTAAAGCCTTTGATAACGGAAGAAGAGTTAATTGGTATCTTTTAAGTGTTTTTTGTGCAGTGTATTTAACTGTGCTTATAGCATCTTTGTTTGGTAAGATAATTTTTCTTACAAAATATTTAATAGAGCTTTATCCGATTTTAATTTTACTTGTTGCAGTAGGCTGGGCAGGCATGAAATTAAGAGGGTTAAAAATTGCTCTTGCGACAATCTTTGCAGTGCTTACACTTTTCTACATCGTAGCTTCTAATGCATCCCCCGTAAAATTGGTTAGAAAAGAGGGGCAAAGGCTTGTGGTATCTGCATTATGCGATATGAACATAAAAAGTACGGATAGGGTTTTGTACCTTTACTATCCGCCACAGAGGTTTGAAAAGTACACAAAGGAAAAGGGAGTTTTTTTTTCTCTAATTCAATAGATAAATATAATTTTCCCTACGTAATGTATTCGCCTCAATCAAGCACTTATGAAGCTTTTTTGGATGGGCATAACTTGTATAGACCTGTATTTTTAGCAAAGACTAATCCTGTTTTGGATGATATGTTGAGAATACATTATTTTTCTAAGCTAAATAAGGGTGATAGAATGTTTGTGGTTGACCTTACCAGCGTTTCTTTTTTCTCACCCGGTGATTTTAGAGAGATTTTAAATAATAATGACCAATATTATAAAATTCCCTTTTTGTATCTTGTTAGCTCTTATACAAGAAATTATGTAGTGGATGAAGCACTAAAAAGGCTCCGTTTGAATGGTCATTACACTACCGGAGCCTGGTTAATTTATGTTTTTGAAAAAGTTTAATTTAAGCTTCTTCTCTTGTTATGATTCTATCGATTAGACCGTATTCAAGAGCCTCTTGAGCAGTCATGAAATTATCTCTTTCGGTATCTTTCTTAATCTTTTCGATTTTTTGACCTGTATGCTCTGCCAATAATCCGTTTAGCATATTTTTCATTCTTAAAATTTCTTTTGCTTCAATTTCAATATCTGTTGCCTGACCTTTTGCACCGCCCAGGGGTTGGTGAATCATTATTCTTGAATTAGGAAGGGCAAGACGTTTTCCTTTTGTACCGCCTGATAGCAAAAATGCACCCATAGAAGCGGCATCGCCTAAGCAAATTGTTGAAACATCTGCCTTTATAAGTTTCATTGTGTCATATATTGCCATGCCGGCAGTAATTACGCCGCCGGGGGAGTTAATGTAGAGCATAATATCTTTTTCGGGATTTTCGCTATCCAACAGCAAAAGTTGTGCGACAATTGAATTTGCAACATCATCGTCAATTTCCGAACCTAAAAAAATGATTCTTTCTCTTAAAAGTCTTGAGAAAATATCAAAAGACCTTTCGCCTCTTGAAGAGGATTCAATTACTGTCGGAACGTAATCAAGAATTTTATACTCGTTCATAAAACTATCCTTATTTTGTGTCTTCGTAATTATAATATTAAAAATGGTAAAAATTCAACCATAAAACCTTTTAATTAATTTGTTTGTAGTATAATTAGATTTGGCGGGTTTTTCCCGATTATTAATTAGCAAAGGAAGTTTTGAATATGTATAATGTAGCTATTGTTGGCGGTGGCCCCGCAGGTATTTTTACGGCTCTTGAAATTACTAAATTAAAACCTGATTGGAAAGTTGTTTTAATTGAAAAAGGTTCAAAAATTGAGAACCGTAAATGCCCTATGAGAGAAGGTTTAAAGCAGTGTGTAAATTGTAAAAATTGCGGTTTGCTTTGCGGTTGGGGCGGCGCAGGTGCATTCTCTGACGGTAAGCTCACTCTAACTCCTGATGTTGGCGGACATTTGGTTGATTACATGTCCTACAAAGAAGTTGAAGACCTTATTAAATACTGCGACCAACTGTACTTAGACCACGGCGCAACAGAAGTTGTTTACGGTACAAACAGAGAAGAATTTGCAGATATTGAGCGTGCCGCAACTTTGGCTGAATTAAAACTTGTTCACTCCCCTGTAAGACACTTGGGAACAGAACGTTCTTTGCATGTTCTTAAGCATATGCAAGACTTTTTAAATGAAAAAATTACTATTATAAATAATCAAAAAGCAGAAAGCCTGATTGTTGAAAACGAACAGGTGAAAGGTTTTATCACAAATACCGGTGATAAGATTTTAGCTGATTATATCGTCATTGCTCCCGGTAGAGAAGGTGCTGACTGGTTAACACACGAATTTGCAAAGAATAAAATCGGCATGGTAAATAATGCAGTGGATGTCGGTGTTCGTGTTGAACTTCCCGCTGCCGTTATGGAGCCGATTACATCAAGACTTTATGAATCAAAATTAATATACCACTCGCCAACTTTCGGTGATGAAGTCAGAACTTTTTGCATGAATCCTAACGGTGAAGTTGTAAACGAAAATTATAACGGTATTTCAACTGTTAACGGACACTCTTATGCAAATAAGAAAACTCCTAATACAAACTTTGCTCTTTTGGTTTCAAAGAAATTTACCGAACCCTTTAAAGAGCCTATTAAATACGGTCAACATATTGCAAGTCTTGCAAATATGCTTGGCGGCGGTATCTTGGTTCAAAGATTCGGCGATTTGCTTGACGGCAGACGCTCTACCGCTCAAAGAATCAAAGAAAGCATTATAACTCCGACTTTAGCATGCGCTACCCCCGGTGATTTGAGCTTGGTGCTTCCTTACAGACAGCTTTTAAGTATTATTGAAATGCTCTACGCACTTGATAAAATTGCCCCGGGTGTTGCATCAAGATATACACTTTTGTATGGTGTAGAGGTTAAATTCTATTCTGCAAGAGTACTTTTGACAAACGAGCTTGAAACACAAGGCGTAAAAAATCTGTTCACAATAGGCGACGGCGCAGGTGTAACAAGAGGTTTAATGCAAGCTAGTGCCTCAGGCGTTCATGTGGCAAGGGTTATCGCTTCAAGATAGTCTTTGTAAAGAACTCTTTGTATAATTGACACAAAGCCTTAAAGCCACTAG
This sequence comes from Candidatus Gastranaerophilales bacterium, assembly GCA_944325665.1. Taxonomy (GTDB): domain Bacteria; phylum Cyanobacteriota; class Vampirovibrionia; order Gastranaerophilales; family Gastranaerophilaceae; genus Galligastranaerophilus. Next base: position 24,820 of record CALVAY010000015.1, on the reverse strand, counting down.
ACTTAGTATGTCAGACAAAAGAGGTAGAATATGGATTTATATAAAATTTGGGCTATTTTAGGATTTGCATTTTTATTTCTTGAGATGCTAAATCCGTCCATGTTTTTCCTAACTCTAAGCGGAGCTGCCTTCTTTACTGCAATAGCGGCATTTAAAGCGCCTGATGAATATTGGATTCAAGGTGTTACTTTTGCCGTGTTTGCTTTTTTGTTTTTCTTTACAGTAAGACCTTATATGAAAAGAAAACTAAATAACTCGGAAAAAACAGGTATTGAGGCAAAATATATAGGTAGCGTTGCTCAAGTTTTAAGCGATATTGCAAAGCCTCAAACGGATGGCTTGGGTACAATAAAAATTTACGGAGAAGTTTGGCAAGCTAAATCTCAAACGGGAGAAGAGATTAAAGCGGGCGAAATGGTTAAAATAATAAGAAACGAAAGTCTTATAATGTTTGTAGAAAAGGTAAAAGGGGAGTAAAATAATGCCTTTATTTTTGATTTTTATAGTTTTGGTTGCGGTATTTTTCCTGAGCGGTTTTAAAATTGTTAATCAGGCTCAAGTTATGATAATTGAGCGTTTAGGAAGATTTAACCGAATTTTAAGCCCCGGCTTACAGTTTATTATTCCTTTTGTTGACACTGTTCGAGGAGTTCATTGGAAAAAAGTTGTAAGACTGGCAAATGGCGACACATACAGTGTTTACACAACCGTTGATAAAATCGATTTAAGGGAAAGTGTTTTTGACTTCCCTCGTCAAAACGTAATTACAAAAGATAACGTTACAATCTCTATCAATGCGCTTTTATATTTTCAAATTGTAGATCCAAAAAGTGCGGTGTATGAAATTGAAAATTTACCCGAAGCTATTGAAAAATTAACTCAAACAACACTAAGAAACGTTATAGGTGAAATGGATTTAGACACTACATTTACTTCCAGAGACATTATAAATGAAAAATTAAGAGCAATCTTGGATGAAGCTACAAACAAATGGGGCGTAAAGATTAATAGAGTTGAACTTCAAGACATCATTCCGCCAAAAGAAATCCAAAATGCTATGGAAAAACAAATGAAGGCGGAAAGAGACAGACGTGCTGCTATCCTTGAGGCTGAAGGTCTTAAAAAAGCTGCAATTCTTGAAGCTGAAGGTATTAAAGAAAGTCAAATCAATAAAGCTGAAGGTGAAAAGCAAGCTGAAATTCTTGTGGCTGAAGGTAAAGCGCAAGCCCGTATCAGAGAAGCGGAAGGTGAAGCACAAGCTATCAGAAATATTATTGATGCCTTAAGTAATAACGGGCAGCCTGATAAATACTTAATTGCAATGAAATATATTGAAACCTTGCAAGAAATGACAAGCGGAAAAGACAATAAAGTTGTTTATATGCCTTATGAAGCAACAGGAATTTTAAGTTCTGTTGACGGTATTAAACAAATGTTTGATAAGAAATAAAGGATGAGTATGACAAAAAGCAACAAAAGATTATTAGTAGTTGATGATGATGAACAAATAAGAGAGCTTTTGACCTTCGATATTGCCCAGAGCGGCTATATTGTTGATAGCGCAAAAGACGGCGAAGAGGGTTTAAAAAAAGCGCTTGAAAATAACTATGATCTTATTTTGCTTGATGTCATGATGCCAAAGATGAACGGGTATGATGTTTGCAAAAACATCAGGCTTGTAAAACCTTCAATTCCCGTACTTATGCTCACGGCAAAAGGTACAATTAATGATAAAACAGAAGGTTTTGACTGTGGTGCGGATGATTATTTGGTTAAGCCTTTTGATGTTCAAGAGGTCTTACTGCACATAAGGGCTTTATTGAGGCGTTCTGAATCAGCTTCCGAGCAAGCCGATTCAAAAGAAGTTTTAAGAGCGGGCGATATAGAAATTTTGCCTGATTCTCTTGAAACAGTTATTTTGGATAAAAAAATTAAACTTACTCCGACAGAGTTTGAAATTTTATATTGCCTTTTGCAGCACTTAAATAACCCTGTTACCTTGGCAACGCTATTGGATGAGGTTTGGGGCTACGGCTCAGATGAAGATGTAAGAATGGTAAGAGTCCATGTCGGTTCATTAAGGCAAAAAATCGAAGAAGACACAAGGCATCCAAAATACCTTCACACGGTTACAAATGTCGGCTACAAGCTTACTCCGTTCGGTTCGCTTGAGGAGTAGTAATGCAAAGATTAAAAATTGCTCAACAAATCATAATCGTACTTTTGTTTGCCGTTTTAATACCCTTTGTAACTATCGGGCTTATTATCTCAAACATACAGCAGCAAACACTGAGACGCGAGCTTAATTACAGCGCGTTAGAGATTTCACGCTCAATTGCGGAAAATGTTGAGTCTTACCTTAGCTTTTCAAGGTCAAATTTAAAACAAGTAGCGGATGCTTTGACTTTTATGCCGTACGCATCGGACAGGGTTGATTTTTTATCTGAAATTGAGCGTACAAATACCAATATCCAAAATTTGCAGATTTTACCAAATTCAAAAATGCCAAATGAAATATATTCTGCAAGCGAGGATGGCTCAAAAATCAGAATATATGCACCAATAAACGATGAATATTTTCTTTTGGGTGAAATTGACATTGCAAATATGCAAAACGCTGTCGTAAAAAGGTATAAAAACGAAAAAAGGCAGATATATATTGCAACTCAAGAAGGTAAATTAATTGCATCAAATGTTGGTGAAACCCCTGAGTTTTTTGCTTTGGTATCCGATTTACCAAAAAATATGATTTTTGAAAATTCGGATTTATTTAACAAGTTTAAAAACCAGCCAAGCGCTTATTATGCCCTTAAAAACCCTAAATGGGTTGTAATGGTTAATACAACAGAGAAAATTACAAATGCGACAATTGACACAGCGCGCTTTAGAATAGTTTTGGCACTTTCTTTGGCTGCAATTTTTATTATTGCAATCGTCGGTATGTACACTTTTTACCTTTATATCAACATCAGACAGTTGTTCAAAGGTATTATTGCGATTTCAAAAGGCAGTTATGAGCGCAAAATTCACCTGTTAAAAAGCGCCTTTACTCCACATGAAATTGTTTTCCTTGCAAAAGAATTTAACTATATGGCAAATAAAATTCACCAATCTTATCATGACTTGTCCGAGAAAAACGTTGAGCTTGAAAGATTAAATGAATTTAGAACAAACTTGGTTAACGCTATAAGCCATGAGTTTAGAACCCCTCTAACCAGTATTGTAGGCTATTGCAGCAGGTTAATGCGTCAGGATATTAAAATTGATGATGAAACAAAAAATAAATCCTTAAAGATTATAAAACAGCAGGCGCAAAGGCTTTCAAGAATGGTTGAGGACTTGCTTGTTGTACCTGAAATTGAAAGCTTTTCTATTCAGCTTAACAAGGTTGAAATAAACCTGGCTGAAGCTATTGAAAACTCTGTTTTGTATGCTAATTCAAACAACTCAAAATTTGTTGTAGATGTGGCTGATGACCTTAAAAATATCTATGCGGATTCTGACAGGCTTGAGCAGATTTTAATTAACCTGTGCGATAATGCGGTTAAGTACAATCAAGATGACGAGCCGATTGTTATTAGAGCATATAATGCTAATTCTATTCCGACTGTTGAGATAAAAAACAAATCCTTGCCTATTGCAAAAAATATGCAGGATAAGATTTTTGATAAATTTATAAGGACAGACTCCGAATTAACAAGAACAACAAGGGGGACAGGTCTTGGTCTGTACATTGTAAAAGGCTTGTGCGCAGCTATGTATATAGATATTTCTCTTGACTGTTCAGATAATTATTTCAAAATTACTTTAACTTTTAACGATTATGTTCAATAGTTCCCAAAATCAATATATGAAAGCCGCTCTTGAGTGCGCAAAAAAGTCATCAGAGGATATTCCTGTCGGCTGCGTTATTATTAAAGACGGCGAGATAATTGCCTCTGCTCATAATCTAAAAGAAAAACACTTAGATGTATCTGCTCATGCTGAAATTTTAGCTCTAAAAGAGGCTTCCAAAAAACTTAATACTTGGAGGCTTGTTGAGTGCGACTTGTACGTTACGCTTGAACCTTGCCCAATGTGCGCTTGGGCAATATTAAATTCAAGAATTAAAAATGTTTATTTTGGCTCTTATGACTTAAACTACGGCGCTTTTGGCTCAAAAATTAACCTGTGTGAGCTTTCAAACGCAAAGATAAACATTTTTGGCGGAATACTTGAAAATGAGTGCGATAATGTTATTAAAGAATATTTTTTAAGGCTTAGAAAATGAAACAATATTTAGACAACCTTGTTAAAAAATACGAAACCAAAGACTTTATAAAAAACGACCCTGTGCAGTTTGCACACAGGTTTTCAAAAAAACAAGATATTGAAATTGCCTCTTTTATTGCTGCTCTTTTTTCTTTTGGAAGAAGAGAAGCCTTTATTCAAAAGTTGAATTTAATTTTTGAAATTATGCACAACTCTCCTTTTGAGTACATTTTGGAGTATCACAAAAATCAAAAAGAATTTTCCTCTTTTGTTTACCGTTTTGTAAAATATCCTGATATAAATTCACTCCTGCTTGCTTTAAACAAATTATACAGGGAAGATAATTCCTCTCTTGAAGAGCTGTTTTGTAACGGATACAGGCAAAATAAGATGTTTGAGGCGGTTAATGATTTTTTCTATTCAACCGTTAAAACCCCCGAATTAGGCTTTTGTCATTTATTTGCAAAGGTTGAAAACGGCGGTGCGCTAAAGAGGATGAATATGTTTCTTCGCTGGATGATAAGGCGCGGGCCGGTGGATATTGGGCTTTGGGACTTTATTGGTGCAGACAAACTTCTAATCCCTCTTGATACCCATGTTGCAAGAGTTTCAAGAGAGTTGGGGCTTTTAAGCAGAAAATCCAATGATTTTAAATCGGTAGTTGAGCTTACGGAAAAACTAAAAGAATTTGACGAAAGCGACCCTGTAAAATACGATTTTGCTTTATTTGGTGCAGGAATTGACCAAAACAATGACCTTTAAGCATGGATTAGTAAAATATTTGTATTAAAATATTAATGTAAGAATAAAAGGTTAATCACCTTAAAGGTATATATGAAATATTCAAAATATTCTGTTGTTATAATTGGGAGCGGTGTTTCAGGCCTATATTTAGCTCTTAAAGTTGCCTCTCAAAAGCACTTAAAGGATGGAGTTTTAGTAATCACAAAATCCAATCTTGAAGATTCTAATTCAAGATTGGCTCAGGGCGGTATTGTAGCCGTGTTACCGGAATTTAACAAGGCTGACTCAATAAGCTCCCACGTTAGCGACACTATTAAAGCAGGCTGTGGTTTGAATGATTTTAATGTTGTAAAATTTATTTCTCAAAACTCGTCCGCTGCAATTCAAGATTTAATAAAACTTGGTGTTGACTTCGATAAAACCGACGAAGGTAAATTGAGCTTTGCCTTGGAAGCTGCACACAGCGTGCCAAGAATTTTGCACGTTAAAGATTATACAGGCAGAGCAATTGAAGATGTCTTGTGTCAAAGAGTTCGTGAATGCGAAGATATTGAAGTATATGAACATACAATAGCGGTTGAAATTCTTGTTGACAGTACAAATTCTGCCAAAGGTGTGGTTGTGTACAACCGTGAAACTGATGAGTATGAGGCTGTTTATTCAAACTCTGTTGTAATTGCTACTGGCGGCATAGGGCAAATTTATGCTCATACAACAAATCCTGCCCAAACAACAGGCGACGGTATTGCTCTAGCGTATAGAGCAGGTGCTAAAGTTAAAGATATGGAGTTTGTTCAGTTTCACCCGACTGCACTTGCCGTAAATAACACGCTTTCTATGCCACTTGTATCTGAAGCGGTCAGGGGTGCGGGTGCAAAACTGTGTGATTCACAAGGTAACTATTTTGCTACAAAATTTAACCCTAAAGGAGAACTTGCACCAAGAGATGTTGTAGCCAGAGCAATATTTACCACAATGCTTGAAAACAATGACGACAATGTCTTTTTGGACGTTTCGCAAATGGGGCTTGAATATTTTAAAAACAGATTTCCAAGTATTTCAAAAAGCTGTAAGGACTCAGGAGTTGATATATCTGACGGTTTAATTCCTGTTGCACCGGCTGCACACTACTTTATGGGCGGTATTGAAACAAATATTGTCGGCGAAACAAATATTGAAAATCTATATGCAATAGGTGAAGCTTCTTGCAGTGGTTTTCACGGTGCAAACAGGCTTGCCTCAAACTCTCTTCTTGAGTGCGTTGTAAGCGCTTATGAACTTGCAGATTATCTTTCTGAAGGTAATCTGGATGCGCCAAAGAATTTTGATGAAAAAGTGAAGGCTATTCTTGATAAATATGTCCAAGAAACAGACAATGTCTGCGAATTTAACGATATGGACATTGAAGACATTAAAAACAAAATTAAAAATACCATGTGGGAAAATGTCGGAATTGTAAGGAATAAGGAAAGATTGCTAAAGGCTCAAAGAGAGCTTGAAGATATTTCAAAAATAATTTCTTCTTCAACTTGCGCTCACATAGGTGATTGTTATGAAGTTAAAAACATGCTGCTTGTGGCAAATCTTGTAACTAAGGCTGCACTTAAAAGAGAAAACTCTGTGGGTGCTCATTTTAGAGAAGACTTTCCGCAAGGCGATACAAAAAGCGAAGAGAAAACAAATCTGTGTAAAAAATCAGATAGCGAGGTAGAAAATGGCAAAATTTTTGCTGAATGATTTTATGGTTGAAAAATACGTCAAAGATGCACTAGTTGAGGATATTGGCTATGGTGATATTTCTACCGACTCTATTTGTGAGTGCTTAGACAAAGACGCTCAATTTTGCGTTTATTTAACAACAAGAAATGACGGTGTTTTCTGCGGCGCAGATGTTTTTAGAATTGTTTTTGAAGTTTTGGCAAAAGACAAAGTAAAAGTTGAATTTTACTTTAATGACGGTGATGAAATTAAAAAAGGTGATAAAATAGCTAAAATTTCAGGCAGTGCAAGATATATTTTAACGGGTGAAAGACTTGCTCTTAATTTCACTCAAAGGATGAGCGGTATTGCAACCTTTACAAGAAAATTCCAAGAAATTGCAGGAAAATACGGTGCAAGAGTTGTTGATACAAGAAAAAATACCCCGAACTTCAGACTTTTTGAAAAATATGCCGTAAAAGTAGGCGGCGGCTACCTTCATCGTTTTAACTTGTGCGACTGTGTTATGTTAAAAGATAACCATATTGCACTTTTAGGCGGTTCAATTTCAAAAGCCGTTCAAAGCGTGAGAAAAACAATTTCCCATGCTCATAAGATTGAAGTTGAGTGCGATACAATTGAGCAGGTTAAAGAAGCACTTAATAGCGGTGCAGATATTATTATGCTTGACAATATGACCCTTGAGCAAATGAAAGAATGCGTTAGCCTGATTAACAAAAAGGCTGTTGTCGAAGCAAGCGGCGGGGTAGATTTTCAAAAGCTTGAGGAAATTGCAAAATGCGGTGTGGATATTATCTCTACAAGTGCAATTGTTGCAAAAGCGCCAACATTGGATTTAGCTTTTGATTATCTCGATTAATTCTCGCTCATTTGGTCTTTTAGCCTGTATAGTGCAGTAATTAGTACATCTATTGTGGAAGAATAAGGCGGTGCATAGGGCAAATCGATGTGCAAAAGTTCTTCAACCGTACTTTTTGACTGAATTGCACTTGTTACCGCATTTATTCTTTTGTTAACATCTCCAAGCCCAATACCTTGTGCCCCCAGTATTTTGCCCGTATTTTTATCTGCCACAACTTTTAGGGTAATGTTTTCACTGTCAGGCATGTAGCCCGCTTTATCTTTTTTTACAACCGTTGCGCTTATCGGGTGTAAATTAAATCTTGATGAAATTTTCTCTGCTGCTTCAAGCGTCAGCCCTGTTGTTGCAATGGTTAAACCGAAATATTTTGTTATGGCGGAAGCAAGTACGCCGTCAAATGTTTCCCAGTCTTTTTCTTTGCTTGAGGCGTTTATGCCGACAACTCTGCCGCCTTTGTTTGCAATTGTTCCAAGAGCTATATAAACAGGTCGTTTTGTAAGATAGCATTGAGTTTCGCAGCAATCTCCCGCAGCCCAAATATTTTCTTCGCTTGTTCTTAAATATTTGTCAACCGTGATACCGCCAAAAGCGCCTGTTTTAATTCCTGTGCCTTCAAGAATTTCAACATTTGGCTTAACACCTATGCACACAACGCAAAAATCTGCTTCAAGCATAAGTCCGCTTTTTGTTTTTACGCCTAAGAAATTGTTTTGTTCATCAACCATAAACTCTTGAGCAATCTCGCCAAAGTGAAAATTTACCCACTGCGAATGTTCATCTTGGATATAGTTTTTAATCATATCCCCAAATTCGCAATCCAAGTTTCTCATAAGTGTTGCATTTGCTTCGACAACTTCTACACTAAGTCCGTTTTGAACAAAAGCTTCAAGAAGTTCAATACCTATGTAGCCTCCGCCAATAATTATCGCTTTTTTTGATTTATGCATTACTTCTTTAATTTTTATGCCGTCCTCAATTTTTCTAAGCTCATAGACTCCATTGGCTTCATAGTTTTTTATATTCGGCCTAATTGGTTTTGCTCCAGTGCAAATTACAAGTTCGTCATAGTGAACTTCTTTGTCGTTTATTATTACAATTTTTTCCTTTGGAAGAATTTTTTGTGCCTTATGCTCAAGAAAAATTTTAATCCCTTTTTTTTCAAAATCTTCGGGAGTTCTTATGATTAATTGATTAATGTTTTTTACGACTCCTTCAATAAAGTAAGGTAGCCCGCAAGCGCTGTATGAAATTAAGTTTTCTTGCGTATATAGTTCAATTATATTTTTTGGGTTAACTCTTTTTGCCTTGGCGGCAACTTTTGGCCCTGCGGCACATCCGCCTATTATAACAATTTTTTTCATGTTAATATGATGCAAGAGGTTAAGGATAAATGCATCTTACAGGTGGGCAATTTAAAGGGCGAAAAATTAAAACTCCAAGTTGTGCAAGACCGACCCTGTCTCTTGTTAGAGAAAGTGTTTTCAATATCTTGTATTCTCATTTTGGTGATTTTTCGCAAAAAAAATTTTTTGATATGTTCTTAGGTTCATCCGTTATGACTTTTGAAGCCTTATCACGTGGTTTTGATGTTATCTCTTGCGATATTGATTCTAATGCGGTTAAAATGGCAAAAGCAAATGCGCTTGAGTTTAAACTGTCGCCTTTGATTATAAAATCTGACGCTATAAGATATTTAAAAAATACAAATGAAACTTTTGATGTTATATATATTGACCCGCCTTGGGACAGTTCTTATTTGGAAATAATTGCCACACTTAAAGATAAACTAAATAAAGACGCAATAGCGATTTTTGAGTGTGATAAAAAGAAAAAGCCCGAAGTTGCCTTGCAAATTAACTCGCAAGATTCTTTTGAGCTTTTTAAAGAAAAAAATTATGGTCGTTGTTGTCTTTTGTTTGTTAAATTAAGATGATGTAGTGTCTTCGTTATCAACGTAATTTGAAATGTTGGTCGGTTGGAATTTAGGATGATTTTCTTCCATTTCTTCCATTTCTGTATCAACGCCATAGCCTGCAATTTCTGCGTTTGTTACTCTGCCGTCTCCGTTTGCATCAATTTCGCTGAAATTAGCCAAAACTTCTTCCAATTGTGCACTTGCACTGCCTGAGTAACATAGCTGCATTAATTCTTGATAGCTAAGCCCTTGTTGGGATAACCTGTTTGTGTATTTTTGCATATCACTTGCGCTTATAACTCCGTCTCCGTCAGAGTCTATTGTTGCAAAATTTTGGCAAAGATAGCTTTGAAAACTTGCGTTTAAGTTGTTTTTATTAACTTCATCCGACGGATTCATAATTTGATCAATCGTTAATCCGCCCGTTGCTCCGGCACTTAGTGTGGCAAAGTTGTTTGTAAGACCAAAAATGGCTTGTGCCATAAGTCCTTGACCGCTTAATCTGCTCATAAATCTAACCTCTTATAAATAACCTAAGTTTAGGTTAATGATTTTTTTAAAAAAAGAAAACAACTGTTTGAATGATATGGCTTGTTTTAAGTTTTATAAAGTAATAGAATTTAGTTATGAGTGAGAAAAAACAATTCTTAGGAGTTATGTTTGAGTGCTGCCATGTGTATGGCAGAATTTATAAAAATAAAGAGGGCACAGCCTATGTCGGCAAGTGCCCAAAGTGTTTAAAATCGGTAAGTGTAAGGATAGGGAAGGAAGGTTCTTCTAACAGGTTTTTTAAGGCATATTAGCCATCAGTTATTTCTTCACCTGTTGTCGGGTCGAATTTTCTTTCTTTAACGAGTTTATTCTCGCTGTCGAAGATTTTTTCAGTTATTTTTACACCCTGTTCATTGTATTCATACATGTATATGTTTACATTGTTGCCGTCTTTATCGAGAAGAGTTTCTTTAACCTTTTGTTCGTTTTCGTTGTACTCGGATATATTTTGAGATTTAATCTCGCCGTTTTCTTCATAATATTTTGTTTCAATAGTTGTATCTCTTTTAACTGTTACCTTTGTTGGCTCACCGTTTTCATTTAGGAATGTAGTTTCAACTGCTCCGTCGTCCAAATATTCGGTTTTTTCTTGCCCTGTTACTTGTCCGTTTACATCTTGGGTTATTATATTTGTTATTCTTCCGTTTTCGTCATAAGCATATTCTTTTGTACTTACAATTTCATTGTTTTTGTCTCTTGTTTCTTCGCTGTGTATTTTACCTTCTGAGTTATACTTGTAAGTTGTTGCATCTGTCAACTCACTTTCGTCATTGAAATTTCTTTTGCTTGCAATTTGTCCGTCGTCGTTATATTTGTACGTTGTATAGCCTGCAAAAGTTTTATCCGAATTGTAATGTAATTCTTTTTCCACACTTCCGTTTTCATTAAGAATTTGCGTTGTGTACCCCGTAACTTTGCCGTTTGCATCAAGTGTTGCTTTTAATCCTTCAGAAGATGCAGAACCATTTTTTCCGGCTTCACCGGTTTTTTTCATTTCTTTTAATTCTTCTTCACTGTAAAACTGTATTTTGCCGTTTTCATCTTTGATTATTTCTCCGTTGTCATCCTTTTTCATAACTGGCAATTTAACTTCTTTGTTAGAAAATAGATTTGGATCTTCAATGCCGTTTAGCTTGCATGTTTCAGCGACATATTGATGATAGTCGTCGGTATATAGCTTTATTCCGTCAACGTGCTTTTGTATAATTCTTGATAAGCAATCGTCTTCGCCGGTACCCCAGGGTTGAACTTCAACGGTATCATAAAGTTCTTCAGCCGTATCTGATTCTTGTGTCTGTGCTTTAGTCGTTTGAGTTTTTGTCGCTTCGGGTTCCGGTGCTGCATTTGCATACACTGTTGATAGCAGATTTTCTGCTTCGTCCTTGCTTAACTTATTGTCGGCATTATTATCAACAAGTGCTTGCAATCCGACAATTTCGTCATTTTCGACATAGCCGCTTTTAACGAGATTATCGCCAAAGTCCTGAAAATCCACTTCGTCTTTATCGCCAAAAATTTGTTCACTATAATGACTTACAAAGCTTTGTTGTGAGTCAAAAATGCTTGTATCATCTACATTTCCCTTTTCTTTTTCAAGTGCTTCTTTTGCTCTTGTATCAAAAGAGTCTTTGATACCAAGGGATTTGAGCAAATCATTTAAATTGATATCCATACACTACCTTTCTTACACCACATACTTATGGTTTAGTTGTCGGCAATGATTATATAAACTTTATGTTTTGTAACAAAATGTTAAAAAGAGAGGGTTATTTTAACCCTCTCTAAAAAGATATTTATTAGCCTATTTTATAGCTTGCTCAAGCGAATATGCCGTTTTTAGAACAGTTGCTTCGTCTAAGTTTTTACCGATTATCTGTAAGCCGATAGGCATTTTTTCGCCATCAAAACCGCAAGGTGTGCTAATTGCGGGAGCGCCTATTAAGTTTGCACTAATTGTTGCAATATCGGTCAGATACATTTTAAGCGGATCTTCGTTTCTTGAGCCTATATCAAACGCTGTTGTAGGACAAGTTGGTGAAATAAGTACATCAACATCTTTAAACACGTTGTCAAAATCATTTTTAACAAGACGTCTTAACTGTTGAGCTTTTTTATAATATGCATCATAGTAACCGCTTGATAGGGCGTATGTTCCAAGCATTATACGTCTTTTAACTTCGTCTCCAAAGCCTTCTGCACGTGTTTTTGTGTACATTTCAAGAAGATTTTGAGCATCCTTTGTCCTATAACCATATTTTACGCCGTCAAAACGAGCTAAATTCGAACTTGCTTCAGCTGTTGCAACAATATAATATATTCCGATAGAATATTTTAAAAGCGGCAGAGATACCTCTTTTATTGTTGCGCCAAGCTTTTTGTATGTTTCGATGGCATCAAGCGTTGCTTTCCTTACGTCTTCCTCAACCCCTTCGCCTAAAAGTTCTTTTATGACGCCAATTTTTAAACCGCTAACGCCGTCTTTTAGAGTTTTATTAACGTCAGGAACATCCATTTTAAGTGAAGTTGAATCTTTTTCATCCCAGCCTGAAATAGCCATATAAAGATTTGCAACGTCTTCAACACATCTGCCAAACGGGCCGATTTGGTCCAAAGAAGAGGCAAAAGCTATTAGTCCGTATCTGGAAACTCTTCCGTATGTCGGTTTAAAACCGTTGATACCGCAAAAACTTGCGGGAAGTCTGATACTTCCGCCTGTGTCGGAACCAAGAGAAACGGTAGCTTCATAAGCTGCAACGCAAGCTGCCGAACCGCCTGATGAGCCACCCGGGACTTTGTTTAAATTATGCGGGTTTCTTACTATTTTGAAAGCAGAGTTTTCATTACTTGAGCCCATGGCAAATTCGTCCATGTTCGCTTTGCCGATTATAGGGACAAGATTTTCTTTTAATTTTTTTGTTACCGTTGCATCAAAAGGTGATACAAAATTTTCAAGTATTTTTGAGCTGGCAGTTGTTTTTGAACCAATCATGTTCATGTTGTCTTTAAGTGCAAGAGGAATACCTGCCATAAGCGGTAAATCTTCACCTTTTGCTATTTTTTCATCCACTTGTTTTGCGCAATTAATTGCATCTTCTTTTGTAAGTGAATTATAAGCTCCGATTTTATCGTCGTTTTTTTCTATTTCTCGAAAAGTTTCTTCAACAAGTTCAAGAGCGCTTATTTCTTTGTTTAGTAACGCCTTCCTTTGTTCAACTGCTGTTTTTTTCAATAATTCCATTGATTAACTCCACTTCTAGTATTATAATAATTCTATGTCAAACAAACTTAAAGGCAAATATGGGGAAGAGATTGCAAGAGATTTTCTTTTAAAGAGAGGTTTTAAAATACTTGATTGCAATTTCAGGTACTCAAGATACGGGGAGATTGATATTATCGCTATTAAGAATAAAATTATTCATTTTGTTGAGGTTAAATTCAGAACATCTGAATTTTTTGGCATGCCTCAAGAAGCGATTACAAAATCAAAACTCGAAAAAATTTACCTGAGTGCCAAGTACTATTTGTCGCAAACAAAGGAAAAATTCACGACGTTTTATCTGAGTGCTATATCGATTTTAAAGACAAATCGCGAATTTAAAATTGATTTTATTGAAAATATTCAAATTTAGCGCAATTTATTTTTTTTAGACGTTTTAATATTTTGTTGATTGGAAATAACTATGATTAAATTTCTTACCCTTAAAAACCAAACTCCTGTTTTTGCCTCTTCTTTTTTGAGGAAAAGCGGCTTAAAGAGCGAAAATAAGTTTAACCTTAACGGAGCAAATCTTGCACCGCTTAAGGAAGATACAGTTTCTTTTGAGGGTAGAAAAAAAACTCAAAAGCCCCAGACTGTACAGCCTCAAACTATTGTTAAAACTCGTGCTTCGAGTGAAAAGAAGTTAGAGGATAAGACTTGGACTATAAGTCATGGTTTGGCACACAGTATATATAGAAAAGCCGAACATAATACAAGCATTATGAAAAGCACTTTGGATAAATATCTAAAAACACTTTTCCCTGAACCTCATCAAGAATACACACTTGAAAAACCGGTTGCTAAGCTTGAATTCAGAACCAAAAAAGCAAATTCAATAAGAGAAAAGGCAACTCAGAAATTTTTATACACAAAAGAAGGTGTAATCCACATGATTACCGACTTATCCGGTGCACGTGTAATTTTGGGAGACGGCAGCCGTGAAAGCGGTAACATCGTTATTGATAAAATCATGGAAGCTGTTAAAGACGGCAGATTGAAAGTAATTGAAGCCGAAAACCATATTCCGACAGATAAAAAATATCAATACGCAAGTCAAACAAAACTTCGTCTTTTAGCTCAAGCTTCTTCTGAAAAATACGGTATTTTTGTTCCCGATAAAATAGTAAGAAATAATACGGGATATACGGCAATTCACCTGCTTGTTGAATTTCAAGAAGGCTTTAGAGGTGAAATTCAAATCTTGGGACATGACGTTGCCATGTTAAAAGATGTTGAAGATATTCCTTATAAAATATTACAAGGTAAATCGGTAGATAAAAAATATGCAGACATTAAAAAAGCTTTCGAACCGCTTTTACCTGTCGATAATAATCCTGATAATCCAGATAATGTCCAAAGAATTAAACTTAAAAGAGAATTTATGGACTATACTCAAGCTGCATACAGATACGAACGTGAAAAAGCTGCAAGAGCAAGACACGAAGAGGAACAAATGCTTCCGGAGTTTCTTACTTTAGGTCAGTTTGAGAAGAAATACAGGAAAAAAGTACATCTTCCCAAAGAGCTTGATTTCAATAATTTATACAAGCTGAAATCTCGTGCGGATTGGGAAAAAACTAAAAATTCCTAATATAATTTTTACTTGAATAATCCTTATTTTTGTAGTACATGATTAGTGTGTTCAGTTCAAAATGTAAGGATTCAAAATGGTTAAAAAACTTATCACACAAGATACCAGAATGTTTTTAACTGGTAATGAAGTTATAGCCTATGCTGCAAATGCTGCTGAGGCTGAATTTATGTATGGATACCCAATTACACCTCAAAACGAAATCATGCACACTTGGTGTAAATTGCTTCCTAAAACAGAAGCAGGTTTCTTGCAAACAGAAGACGAAATTTCTGCCGGTTTCTCAACAATTGGCGGTATTTTAGCAGGTAAAAGAGCCTTTACTGCAACAGCAGGCCCGGGCAACGTTATCATGCAAGATGCTCAGTCAATGGCTGAAATGATGAGAATACCTTTTGTATGTGCAGTTATGCAAAGAGGCGGCCCGTCAACTGCTACTGTTATCTATGCTCAACAAGAAACAAGATTAACATGCTTTGGCGGTAACGGCGAAGGCTTTAGAATTGTTTATTCAACAGCAGGACACCAAGACTTATATGATTATATGATTAAAGCTTTCAATACTGCTTGGAAATATAAATTCCCGACATTTATGTTAGCTGACGGTTATCAAGGTAAAATGAGAGAACCTGTTACACTTTATGATCCTGCTTCTCGCGGTATCAAAATGGTTCCGACTGAAGCTACATTGGGTGGTGCTAACGGTTCAAGACCTGTTAACCACATTAGAAATACTTTCAACTTAGAAGAAGAGTTGATGGAAGTTCTGGATAAATATCAAGAAGAATTCGACAGAATTTCTCCTGAAATTGAAGAATATCTTGAATACAAAGCTGAAGATGCTGAAATCCTTGTTATTGCTCACGGTATCGTTGCAAGATCTGCAATGACTGCAATCGATGAATTAAGAGCAAAAGGTATTAAAGCCGGCTTATTCAGACCGATTACTTTGCGTCCTTTAGCTGTTAATCCTCTAAGGACGGCAGTTAAACGTGCTAAACAAGTACTATTTACAGAATCTGCAAATGGTCAATTAGCACAAATGGTTCTTGAAAAACTTTATGGCCTAACAACTCCGTACTCAACATTATACAAAATGGGTGTTGGCGTAACAGGCGACGATATTGTTCAAAAAGTTGAGCAAATGGTTAAAGAACCGGCTACTGTATAGTTTTAGAAATAGAAAAAGAGGAAATAATAATGATTGAAATGTTAGAAAAAGGGCCCGATTTAGCCAAGGCACAAAATGCTGAGGTCGGTGCATCTAAATTCTGTCCCGGTTGCGGACATGGCATGATATTAAAAACTCTTGCCCAATCAATTGATGAATTAGGACTTAACGAAAAGGCTGTATTTGGATGCGATATCGGATGTTCTCTTTTATCTTGGAATTATATGAACTTAGATACAGTTCAAACTCACCACGGTCGTACAACCCCGGTTATCTACGGTGTTACTCGTGCTAACCCTGATGTTGTTGGTATTGCGTATATGGGCGACGGCGGCGGTTTGGCTATCGGTTCACAACACTTAGTGAACGCTTCAGTAAGAAGTGAAAATCTTCTTATCATCGTTGCAAACAACACTAACTACGGTATGACAGGTGGACAAATGTCTCCAACTACAATGCCTGGTCAAAAAACAGAAACAACTCCTTATGGTCGTGATTGCGACGTTACAGGTCGTCCTGCTAAAGGTGCTGAAATGGTTGCTTCTATTGCTGACCCCGAAAAATCATTCGTTGCAAGAGCTTCTGTTTCTAACTTGAGAAAGTTAAAAGCAACATTCAAAAAAGCTCTTAAAAACGTTGATATGGGCGGTTTTTCTTTTGTTGAAGTTCTATCTGTATGTCCTTTGAACTGGAGAACAAACAACGTTCAAACTTGGGATAGATTAAAAACAATGGAAGAATTCTTTGAAGTTAAAGATTTTGTTCAAAGAGAAGGATTGGAGTAAATTATGGCAAGAACAAGAATAGTTTTAGCAGGTGAAGGCGGACAAGGTGTTCAAAGTGTTGCGAAAATCCTTGTTGAAGCCGGATACGAAGCAGGTAAAGAAATCCTTTACATCCCAAACTTTGGTGTAGAACAAAGGGGCGGTGTTTCAATCGCTTTTTGTCAAATTGCCGATGAAAAAATTGGTGAACCAAGATTTTCAAAAGGTGATATAGTTATTATGCTTTCAGATAGAGCAATTGACAGATGCTGCGACTATGTAAGTCCCAACTCAACTGTTATTTATGACTCATCTGTTTGTACAAAAAAACCAACTTGTGAAGCTAAGAGCATAATCGCTGTTGAAGCTAACAAAATCGCTAACGAACAGTTAAGCGCAAGAGTATTCAACATTATTGTATTAGGTGTTCTACTTAGTGCAACTAATGTTCTTCAATTAAGCGATATTAAAAACGCTATGGAAATGGCTCTTGGTAAGAAATTTGATGCTAAACCCGAGTTAAGAGAGCTTAACTACAAAGCACTTGAAATGGGTATGGGTCTAATACAGAAAGCAGGTGTTTAATGAGTACTTTACATAAAGCAATTAAAGTTGCTGACGTTGCAAAAGCTAAAGCTGATTGGTTTTTATACACTGATTACTGTAAAGGTTGCGGTCTTTGCATCGTAAAATGTCCGAAAAAATGTCTTAACTGGTCAAAAGAAGTTGGTATTTACCAAACTCCGGCAGTTGAGCCAAACCCTGATGAATGTATTGCTTGCGGTACATGCGCTATGGTTTGTCCGGACAACGCAATCAGAATAGAAAAGAAATAGTTTTTTTCTAAAATAAAAATACCCTATGAAGTTCATAGGGTATTTTTTTATTATGTATTTGAAGATTATGCGTCGAATGCTGATACTATTGGAGTATTTGTTGTATTGATTGCTATTTGATTAATGTATAAAAATGTCCAACTGAACATTACTGTTGTCAATAATAATATTGAGCAAAGCAAGCAGTTTGTAAATTTATTTTCACTCATATTCTACCACCTTAATTCTATCTCAGAGAAACTTACTTACGCTACACAGTTAACGCTTGATACACTGCCAGCGCTTGCCATTGTACCTGCTGCTTCTGCGCCGCCACCTGAGTAAGCCATTGTTCCTAGAGTTTCAGTAGGTGTTGATTGAATCGGGTTAGAATAAGAAGCCATTTTTGCACTGATTTCTTCGGGTGAGAAATCGAACGGGTTAGCTACTTGAGGTTTTTCTTCTTTTTTCTTTAAATATTCTAAATCATTTTTGGGAGTAACTTGAGGTTTGCTTCCTAGAACAAACGGTCTGTTGTTTGTTACATTTGCACTTGCACTAAGACACATAATAAATCTCCTTTTTTTTATCTTCAATCTATACACCTATATAAAAACAATATAAAAAGTATAAATTCAGTATATACTCATTTTGTTACAATACTTAACATAAAAACTGTATATTTAATGGAGAAAAATACCAAAAGCCTTACAGTGCAAGCACTTTTCTTTGTTAAAATTATTTTGGCAAATTATTTTATTTACACTCTTTTTAGTTCTTGGAGATACCATGATTAAAAATTCACCCATACCCTTTAGGGCTAATCTTGTTGTTAGTCCTGATATATATCAACATTTATCTGCGCAGGATGAAGGCGAACTTAAAAATACCCTTGCGCAGTATAAGCGCTTTCTCGACTTGCCAAAAGTAAAGCAAATGAGCATTGGAGATACTATAACTATATCCAAAGCGCGCGCAAGCAAAGGAAAATACAGCTACAAACTGGATTTTGATTGTGCTGTTTATCCGGATAAGACAATCCAAGACGCCGGTGTTTACAACGTCTCCAGCCCTAAGGACTTATCGCTTTTTATGTTAAATCTGCAAACTATTCAATTTTTATGCAACAAGTTTGATTCGCCGTTTTTCGGATTAAGAAAACTTGATAAAACAATAAAAGCTCTTGTTGACAAGTTTAACAGTTTGCAGAATAATCAAGCCTCAATGTAAGTCGGTGCGTTCTTGGGACTTGTGCCTTTTATGACGTTATGATAATAAGAGTAAGTCATTGGTATATTTTCGTTTAAAGTTTGGGCGTCTTTTACTTCGCCTATAAATATTGTATGAGTTTGCGTTTCAACACTTTGCACAACTTTGCACAAAATATAGCCGCAAATGTCTTTTAAAACGGGTAAACCGTCTTTAATTTCATATTCAAAGCCGCTGAATTTGTCGGTATCTTTTGAGCTTTTAAAGCCAAAAGTTCCGATTAAAAGCGGGTTAGATTCTGTACTTAAAATATTTATGGAAAATTCCCCGCAGTCTTTAATGCATTTATTTGTATAATTATTATGGTTTATGCTTATTGCAATACTGGCGGGCTCTGAGGTTATTTGCATGCTTGAGTTTGCAGTGCAGCCGCAAAGTCTTTGGTTATCTCTTGTGCCAATAATATAAACCCCGTATGATATTTTTGTAAAAGTTTTCTTGTCCATAAAATCTCCTTTTGGACAATTATATAATTTTTTTAGCAAAATAAAAAGCCCGTTTGAAACGGGCATTTGTGTTAATATGTATTTAGGGTTGTTAGGTATCTTGTTTTCATTTATTTAAAACTCGTAAATTAGTGTATTTGCTACAATTTATTTTTTTGCTCTTAAATCTTTACATTTCTTTACGGTGAATAGTCTTTTAATATTTTTTCAACTGTTATTTGCCCGCTCTCAAAGAGCATTTGAGCCTGCGCAATGTTGTATCTGATAATTGAATTTAACAGCTCTATTCTAACTCTTGTTTTAAAAGTTTGAGCTTGTATAACATCAATCAGTATCCCTTCTCCGGCGTTTAGCCTCATTTCTGCCAGCTCAACACTTTCTTTTGCACATACTTCTTGATTTTTTGAAATTGTAATTCTGTCTTTTGAGATTTTTGATTCATAAAACGCCTGAACGATTTTTTCTTTTGTGTCTCTAAGTGTTTGCTCTAAATCCACAATTTTTTTGTCTATTTCCGCCTGTTTTCCTTTAGCTTGTGTTATTGTGCCGACCCCGAGGTTTTTCCCAAGGTTAATATCAATATATCCTGCAACAAGAGTAGCGGGGGCAAGCCCTGCGTTTGCAGTACCTTGCCATTGCTTTTGCACAAAAACTCTAGCCTTTGGAACAAATTCCGTATAAATCATCCTTTTTTCATTTTTTAGAGAATTTATTTCGCTTTGAATTTTTTTAATATCCTCTCTGTTCTTTTGTGCGCATGCGTAGAGGTTTTCAACCGTATTTTCATCATCGATATATTTATACTCCTTGGCTTCTGTTTCAATCGGCATAAGCGCGGTTGTGATTTCTATACCCATGATGTTGCATAGCTTTGCTTGTGCAAACTTAAAGTTCTCCAGCGTATCAAGCAAATTTTGTTTTGCTTGCGACAATTCGGTTTGCGAACGTATTACGTCAAACTTTGTTCCTAAGCCTGACTTTAATCTATTTTGAGTTAATACTAATTGTACATATCTTTCGTCATAGTTTTTTCTGTATATTTCTATATCTAATTTGCATTTTAAAAGTTCATAGTAGTATTTTGTTACATAATAAATTATCTGTGCTCTTGTGTAGTTTAGTTGGTGCATTTTTGCAAACTTTAAACTCTTTTTGCTTAAGGCATTAAAAATCTGCTCACCACCGTTTGTAAGATAGTGAGTTCCTCTTAAAAACGTTGATATTGCAACTTCGTCAAAGTCGTCTAAAAGTGCCGCGCCAACAAGAACTTGACCGTTGTAGTGAATAATATAAGAGCTTGATGTGAATTCAGGTAAAAAGTTGCTTAAGGATTCCTTATATTTCCACTGGTATGAAATATAATCATAGTTTGCACTTTTTTGATACAAACTGTGTATAAGTGCAATTTGGATACATTCTCTTAAGTTTATGTATATCGGGTCAAATTGAAAGTATTTTTTAACTTCCCCCTCTATGTTTACTTCTTTTAAATATTCGCTAAAGTCCCCATTCAGATTAATTTCTTTTTCATACAGCTCAACTTCTGCAAAACATGTTTGCATATTGAATAAAATATGGATTATAAAAAAAATTATAAAAATAACTTTTTTCATAAATTTAGATTAATAAAATATTGCTTTTAAAATAATAGGCTTTATGGGCTAATACTTTTGTGATACATTATTTATGTAGAGAAATTCGAGGATAAAATGGATAATTCGCAAACACTTGAAATGGCAACAACTTATGAAGCAAGAGAGATAGAAAAAGATATTTATAAGTTTTGGGAAGACAACCAATGCTTTAAGGCTGATAATAAATCTAAAAAAGAGCCTTATTCAATCGTTATTCCTCCGCCAAACGTAACAGGTGTTTTGCATATGGGGCATGCGCTGGATGGCACATTACAAGATATTTTAACAAGATACCACAGAATGTGCGGCTATGAAGCTCTTTGGCTGCCGGGGTGCGATCACGCCGGAATTGCTACTCAAAACGTTGTTGAAAAGCATCTTGCAAAAGAAGGTAAAACTCGCCATGACCTAGGTAGAGAAGAGTTTGTTAAAATAACTTGGGAGTGGGCAAATGACCATAAAAGCAGAATTTTAGGACAATTTAAAAGCTTAGGTGCGTCTTTTGACTTATCCAGAGCCCGTTTTACTCTTGATGAAGGCTGCTCTCGTGCAGTTAAAAAAGTTTTTGTTGACCTGTATAATAAAGGCTTAATTTATAAAGGCGCATATATTGTTAACTGGTGTCCTCGTTGCCAAAGTGCTATTTCGGACATTGAAACACAATATGAAAACGAAGACGGTAAACTTTGGGAAATATCCTATCCTCTAAAAGATGAGATGGGCGCTATTGTAATTGCTACAACAAGACCTGAGACAATGTATGGGGACGTTGCAGTTGCAGTTAACCCTAATGATTACAAATATAAAGATTTAATCGGAAAAACTTGTGTTTTACCTTTAACCGGAAGAGAAATACCGATTATTGCTGATGAATATGTTGATAAAAGCTTTGGCACGGGCGCTCTTAAAATTACTCCGGCTCATGACCCGAATGACTTTGAAGTTGGCAGACGTCATAATTTAAAATCCATTAAAGTAATAGATGAAATGGGTAAAATGATTTCATGTGCCGAGGTTCACCCCGATGTTCAAGGCTTAGACAGGTATGAAGCACGTGAAAAAACCGTTGAGATGCTAAAAGCTCATCAGGTTTTGGTTAGAATTACCGAACATCCGCATGCTGTCGGCAAATGTCAAAGATGTAATACGACAATTGAACCGTTACTTTCAGAGCAGTGGTTTGTTAAAATGGAGCCTTTGGCAAAAGCTGCCATTGAAAAAGTTAAAGACGGTTCAATTAAATTTGTTCCATCTCGTTGGGAAAAGAATTATTTAATGTGGATGGAAAACATCCGCGATTGGTGTATCTCTCGTCAACTTTGGTGGGGACATCAAATTCCTGCATATTATCATAATCAAACAGGCGAAATGGTTGTAGCCGAAGAAAATCCTGATCCTAAAAACTATACACAGGATACAGATGTGCTTGATACTTGGTTTTCTTCAGGGCTTTGGCCTTTTGAAACAATGGGCTGGCCTGATGTTAACAGTGATGATTTCAAGAAATTCTACCCGACTACAACTCTTGTAACAGGTTTTGATATTATTTTCTTCTGGGTTGCAAGAATGATTACAATGGGGCTTGAATTCACAAAAGTTCCGCCATTTTCAACAGTTTATATCCATGGTCTTATTCGTGATGAAAACGGTCAGAAGATGTCAAAATCAAAAGGTAATACAATTGACCCCGTTGAAATTATTGAAAAATACGGCTGTGATGCAATGAGATTTACTCTAACTTCTCTTTGTACATACGGTGGTCAAGATATTAAGCTTTCTAATGAAAGATTTGAGTACGGAAGAAACTTTGCAAATAAAATCTGGAATGCTTCTCGTTTTGTTTTGATGAATTTAACAAAATCTGCTAAAGATTTAAAACTTGACTTAAATAATTTGTCTATTGCAGACAAATGGATTTTAAATTCTTTAAACAAAGTTGTAAAAGAAGTTAATGACAACATTAAAAACTATAGAATCGGCGAAGTTGCAACAATTTTGTATGATTTCTTCTGGAATTATTACTGTGATTGGTATGTCGAGTTGTCTAAAATTGAAAAAAATGAGGCAGTTTTAACTTATGTGCTTGAGCAGTCATTAAAATTGCTTCATCCTATCATGCCTCACTTGACAGAGAAAATTTGGCAGATGATGCCTGTTGAAAAGACTGAAATTGCTCTTATGAAAACAGATTTCCCTCAATTTAGAGAAGATTTGTCGTTTGAGAATGATGCACAAAATATGGAAATTGTTTTTGAAGCAATTAAGTCTTTAAGAAACTTAAGAGCCGACTTCAATATTCCTGTCGGGGTAAAAATGGATATTAAAATTGAAGGCAACAAAGAGCTTTTTGAAAAAATAACTCCATACATTAAAAGACTTGCAAGGGTTGAAAATGTTGAGTTTGTAAGCGAAAATGCAAATTCAAAACACTGCGCTTTCTGTACGGTTGCCGATACAAAAATAATCGTTCCTCTTGAAGGTTTGATTGATATTCAAAAAGAAATTGAAAGACAAAATAAAAAAATCCAAAAACTTCAAGCTGAACTTAACTCGCTAAATGGACGCTTGTCGAACGAAAAATTTGTTAATTCTGCACCCAAAGAGGTTGTTGAATCCACAAAACAAAGAGTTGTTGAAGTTGAGGGCGAAATTAAAACAATAGATGATTTAATATCAAAATTATCATAAATTAAACCGCCTCATCTGAGGCGGTTTTTTGTTCAGTTATGTAAGTTAGAGTATTAGTTACATCCGCAAGCGCTGTGCATTTTAGAGCCGCAATCACATGGGAAATGAGGTTTTGTGCAATATTTTGCAAGCTGTTTCATTTTTCTTTTTTCGGCTCTGTTAAATCTGTTTAAACATTTAATTTGGTCTTTGCAAAGTTGAGCTTTTACTTCTTGTGTGAAGCATTTATACTGTTCCATTGCTTCTTTTCTGATTTGTTTTAATTCTTTTTTATAAGTTTTCATGTTGCATTTGTCGCCATTGTTTATTGCTTTGCATAGGCAATTTTGTTTCTCGTTTGCTTGCATATGAATAATTTGCATTTGGTTTTTAAATTTGTCATAAATGCAGTCAATTGCACTTTCTTGTTGCGGACTTAAGCATAAAACTTTTTTCATTGCTTTATATTCATTGTCAAAAAAGCACTTGTTATCTTCGTACATAGTGTTTTTTTCAGGTGTTTTGCATGTTTTTTTCATTTTAGGATTTTCACAACCCTTTGCCACGTTATGCTGTGTACATTTTTCTTGGCATGGTTTTTTTGTTTCACAAGGTGAATTAACCGGACATGCTGCAAATGCGCTTTGCGAGATAAAAATTGCTACCGCAAGTAATGCTAATGTTTTCTTCATAATTTTCCCTTTCCTGTATATTTCTAATATTAAGCAAAATTCTATGATTTGAATAATCCGATTGGCGAATTACAGTCGGGTAATTTTTTAAAAAAAATGTTTGACGTAGAATTTTGTTCTTGTTATATTGATTAAGCAGTCAGGAATTGAAGATTTGATTGCGTTTGAATTGACAATTAAATAAGTTTAGAATTTGCGTCTGTAGCTCAATATACGAGCAGAGCGAGGATAGTGGCGAAGTCCACAAAAACTACCTGCTGAGCTATGGATATGACAATTAAATAAGTTTAGAATTTGCGTCTGTAGCTCAATATACGAGCAGAGCGAGGATAGTGGCGAAGTCCACAAAAACTACCTGCTGAGCTATGGATATGACAATTAAATAAGTTTAGAATTTGCGTCTGTAGCTCAGCAGGTAGAGCACTCCCCTTTTAAGGGATAGGTCATGCGTTCGAATCGCATCAGACGC
>CALVAY010000014.1 GCA_944325665.1 Candidatus Gastranaerophilales bacterium | reverse complement strand
TTTTCCGTAATTGGTTAACAAAATGTTATGTTGATTTTGGCATAACAAACAAAAAATCAAAATACATTTAAGCTTCCGACTTATTTCCGAGTAGAAAACTAGTATTTCAAATGGGACATTTTTGTCCTTTATTTAAAATCGCTATAACCTTATCAGTGCTTAAATTTCAGGTAGCTTATTTGAATTTTTGTTGGATTTTGAGAGACAAAAAGAGTAGCAAAAGACCAATTTGAGTAATTACAGTCAATTTAAAAAATACCGCTAATATTCAAACATACTGCCTAATTGAGGCTATTATTCTACAACTCAAATGTCTCATTAAACCTTATCGACACTTCGAAACCAACAAATATTGATTTCGAACTCATAAAATAGCATGACAAAAAATTGCATGATACATATTTTTTGTAAAATTGTCAATAGTTTTGTAAAGAAATTTTACAAAAAGTATTTACTTTTTAATTTATGTATGCCATAATATAGATAGCTCATCTGCCAAGTTGTAGAAAGAGTAACGAGATCGTCTCAATTTATTGAGGCGATTTTTGCATTTTATTAATGTAATTCTCGTATTCTTTTTGTAATTTTCTTTTCCTATGCTCCTTTGTTACAGGATAAGCAGTCCAAAATAATTTTATATTTGGGTTTTTTCTTATAACAATCAAATATTCAATTTCGGAAAACCAGACAAGTATATTATTTTTATTCTTTCGCTTATTTTCCCAAATTTTCAAACCAATATAATTAGAAGCCAATATTGCTTTTGGCCATCTTATGCGTGCACATCTGTCAATATCAATTTTTCTATTTTCTTCATCCTCGCCTTCACTAACAATGTGATAAAAAGTTGCTTCTTTCCCATTTCGTATTGGCATTTTCTTCAATGCAAGTTTTTCACCTTTAAAAAAAATCCCTTGATTTATGAATTCTTCTATATAAATTTGATAAATATCTTCAATATATTTATCGATATTGTCAATTTGAGGATTATATTCTATTAATTTTGGCAACCAAGAAACAGAATAATTCATAACTATCTATTTCCTCCATCCCAAATAAAAATATTAAATTTAGAATCGCCATATAAACTTTTTCGATTTAAAGGATATTTGTTAAAATGTTCAATTTTTTCAACTAGTGAAAACTTGGTTGGGCTTTTATATATACCCCTATTTTTATAAACAATAGCTCCCAGTAATAAATCAGTAAGTTGCATTAATTCTGTTTCATGCGATCTAACTAATTGAACTTTTTTTATAA
The DNA here is from genome assembly GCA_944325665.1 of Candidatus Gastranaerophilales bacterium. Lineage (GTDB taxonomy): Bacteria > Cyanobacteriota > Vampirovibrionia > Gastranaerophilales > Gastranaerophilaceae > Galligastranaerophilus. Next base: position 45,957 of record CALVAY010000014.1, on the reverse strand, counting down.
AACATTTTTCATCGAAATAATAATTTTTATTTTTAAAATATTTTAAAAGCCAATATTTAAGATTTGAAGTTTTTTCCCAACTTTTTGTGTCCTTTATATCAATATATATATTGTATGATTCTTCATTTCGCAAAAAATGTTTTAAAGTGTAATAATACATAATGTAATAAAAATCATCATGGGTATGATTATATTCATTATGGTTCAATTTATTCTTGTCTGGAATTATTAATGCCCTAAATCTTAAATCATCACTATTAAAAAAATATTCAATTAATTTTTCATAAAAATTTATTTTTGAAGGCGATACTTTGGTCCATTTAATTTCAGCTCTTTCTTTTATATCAAAATTATGTTTTATCGCTCTAATATCTTTACAAATTTGAAGTCTTTTATTTTTTGGACACCAAATTGACCCAAACCCCATCACCTTTTGACCATCATTTTGCAAGTGGCAACTTTCATCACAATATACATTTATTTCATTTGATTCCATGTAAATTCCTCTCTTTTATTCAATAATTATATCATAAAATGGACTGGAAATTGCGCGATACAGCTTTTTAAAGTCCATTTTTGTGTACTACAAAAGAAAGGAAGGCAAGACATGCAAAATGGCAAATCAGAATCCAAGAAAAAAGGTGGTGTTGTAATTAACACCGATTTAATCGAAGAAGATGTGGCTAGAGCTTTGGCACTTGCCACAATTGAAGCCGCAAAAAGATTTTATAGTGACCCTAAAAACGTAGAAGAATTTAAAATCTGGCAAAAAAATAAAAATAAAAATAAAAATAAAAACTAATTAATAATGCTTTAGTTTTTAAAATTTTAATTTAAAGTCTATTAAAAAATGATAGGCTATTTTATGCTGCAAATTTTAAATCAAAACAAACATAAAACACTCTTTCTGATACATCAATATAAATTCTATTTTTGCTAAATAGTTCGAGAAGTGATGAACTTGGTCCACCATAAAAAGACTTCTTTCAAAGAAGTCTTTTTTTATTGCAATTATAAACAGTCTTAATTGCAAAACCATTTTTACACGAGCAAAAGAGAAAAGAGGCGGTTAGCGCAAATAAAATTGATAACAAAACTTATAAATTCCTTGTACAAGATGTTTGTTTTTGCTAAATTGAATTTATTGGGAGAGTATTATGTTAAACGGCAAAACAATTTTAATTACGGGTGGTACAGGTAGCTTTGGCAAAAAATTTACAAAAATTGCCTTTGAAAAATACCCTGATATAAAGAAAATTATCATTTTTTCAAGAGATGAGTACAAACAATTTGTAATGCAAAACATGCCGGAATTTAAACCATATCTTGAGAAATTAAGATTTTTCATAGGCGATGTCAGAGACAAAGAAAGATTATACAGAGCATTTGAAGGTGTGGATGTTGTAGTTCATGCGGCAGCGCTAAAGCAAGTACCTGCTTGTGAGTATAATCCCTTTGAAGCAGTTAAGACAAATGTTCTGGGTGCACAGAATATAATTGATGCGGCTATTGATAAGGGTGTAAAAAGGGTTGTGGCACTCTCCACAGATAAAGCTTGTGCACCAATTAACCTATACGGCGCCACAAAGTTGTGCTCAGATAAATTATTTATAGCAGGAAATTGTTACTGTGGAACAAGGCAAACTCGTTTCTCTGTTGTAAGATACGGAAACGTTGCAGGCTCAAGGGGTTCTGTTATACCATTTTTCCAAAAACTGGTTAAAGAAGGTGCAAAAGAACTGCCTATCACAGATATGAATATGACAAGATTTTGGCTAAAGCTTGAGCAAGCGGTTGAAATGGTGCTGGAAGCAATTGAGAATATGCAAGGCGGAGAGCTTTATGTTAAAAAAATACCCTCAATGCGCATGCCTGACCTGGCTCGTGCAATTGCGCCAAATCTTGCAATTAAAGAAATCGGAATACGCCCCGGCGAAAAAGTTCACGAGCAAATGATAACAAAAGAGGATGCAAGAAATACTATTGATATGGGCGAATTTTATATTATATTGCCCGAGATAAATATTGAACACATTGACTACAAATACCCGAATGCAAAACCTGTTGATAGTGATTTTGAATACCACAGCGGCAATAACGACAGATGGTTAAGCGTGGAAGATATGAGGAAGTTAATAGGGGACTTAGATGCCTAAAATTTATGCTTACGGAAAACAGCATTTAGATTTCAGTGATTTTATCAGCGTACTTAAAGTCCTAAAATCACCATTTTTAACCTGCGGTCCCAGGGTTAAAGAGTTTGAGCAAGCAATCTGCAACTACACCGGTGCAAAATACTGTGTTGCAGTTAACAGTGCAACATCGGGTTTGCACATTGCAATGTTGGCACTTGGCATAAAAGAAGGTGACGAGGTAATAACAAGCCCTATGACTTTTCTTGCAAGTGCAAATTGTGCCAGATACTGTGGTGCCACGGTTAAATTTGCAGATATTGAAGAAAAAACAGCAAATATCGACCCGAATGAAATAGAAAAGCATATAAATTCAAAGACAAAAGCCGTTATTCCCGTGCATTTTGCGGGTCAAAGCTGCGATATGGAAAGAATTTATGAAATTGCAAAAAAACACAATTTAAAAGTTGTTGAAGATGCGGCGCATGCGATTGGATCTGAGTATAAAGGCAAAAAAGTCGGCTGCTGCGAATTTTCAGATATGACTGTTTTTTCTTTTCACCCTGTCAAAACAATTACAACAGGCGAAGGCGGTGCGGTTGTTACAAATAACTTTGAATTATACCAAAAACTTTTAGCCTACCGCTCGCATGGCATGCATAAAGACGGCGAAATGCAAAATACTTGGGAATATGAGATGCGCGAGCTTGGTTACAACTATCGAATGACAGATATTCAAGCTGCTCTTGGAATTTCACAACTTAAAAAGCTTGAAAAATTCAAAAAAAGAAGACGTGAAATTGTCGAGTATTACAATAAAAACCTTGGTTTAGCACATCTGGAAGAAATGGAATACTCAAATGCTTGTTTTCATCTCTATCCCGTAATGGTTAGAAATAGAGCAGAATTTTATCAAAAAGCCAAGAAAGAGGGGCTGAATTTACAGGTACATTACATACCTGTTCACACTCAACCCTGCTACAGGGAGCAAGGGTACAATTGGGGCGATTTTCCAAACGCTGAAATATATTACAAGAAATGTATTTCGCTGCCGCTTTATCCCGACTTAACCAATAAAGACTTGGATGAAATTGTTAAAAGGATTAAAAAATGTCTGTGAAGATTGGAGCTGAGTGTTTTTAATATGAAATTATGTCTTGGAACAGTACAGTTTGGTATGGATTACGGTATTTGTAACCAAAGGATGCCAAGCCTTGAAGATTCGATAAAAATGCTAGACTTTGCAACACAAAACGGTATAAATAATATTGATACCGCTTATGCCTATGGCTGCGCAGAAGATGTCGTGGGTGAATTTATAAAGAGAAAAACCATTAGCCGAGACAAACTTTTTATTATTTCCAAATTCAAACCAAACGAACTCGATGCACATAAAGTTGAAGATTATAAAAATATCATTGAAGAAAATTTGGAAAAATCCCTAAAAAGACTAAATACCGACTATCTTGACAGTTATATCTTACATAGTTCCAGATATGCTTTTAACGATGAAATATTAAAAAGCCTATACGAAGTTAAAAAACAAGGAAAAATAAGACACTGTGGTGTATCGGTATATTATCCTGACGAAGCAGTCGCTTGTATTAATTCAAATTACGTAGACTTTATCCAATTACCCTTCAGTATTTTTGACCAGAGAATGCAAAAAGAAGGTATTTTCAAACTGGCAAAAGAAAAACAAAATACTCAAATCCACTCCAGAAGTGCTTTTATCCAAGGATTAATTTTAATGGATGAAGACAAAGTGCCGGAATTTTTGTCAGATGCAAAACCTATTATCAAAAAAATTGATAAACTCTGCAAACAATTTAATATTTCAAGAATTGAACTAGCAATGCTTTTTGTAAAACAATTTAACGTAATATCTCATCTTGTATTTGGAGTAGACAACATAGAGCAACTTAGAGAAAACATTGAAATCTTTGAGCACGATTTTTCAAAAGATACAATTCACCAAATTGCAAAAGAGTTTGAGAATATAGACACTAATATAGTAATGCCAAGTTTATGGGTGAGAAAATGAAATATGATGGACAGATAACAGGTAAAAATATTATTCTAAGGACGCTTGAATTGGCTGATTGTCAAGAGTATTACATAAATTGGCTAAACGACAATGAAACCAACCAATATCTTGAAAGTCGCTGGAGTAAGCATAATATCAACAGCGTGAAGGATTTTGTTGCATCAATTAACGATAGTAAACATAGTTATATTTTCGCAATAATACACAACACAAAACATATAGGAAATATTAAAATAGGTCCAATTGATTACTTATACAAATTTGCCGATATTGGATACTTAATAGGAGAAAAAAGTTGTTGGGGCAAAGGCTATGCCACAGAGGCTATTGGACTGATTTTAGAATTCGCTTTTGAAACATTAAAACTGCATAGGGTTGAAGCTGGAGCCTATGAGCAAAATATTGGTAGTCAAAAAGCGCTGCTTAAAAATGGTTTTATACAAGAAGGTGTTTTTCGGAAAAAAAATTTCCTTAAAACTAGTAATCAATATTGCGATGGCTATAAATATTCAATTCTAAGAGAAGAATGGAAGGAACACAAAAAAGATGCTAAATAATAAAAAATGCGATGAACTACAAAAAGAAGCGGTAGAATTAATTCCGGGAATGACTCAACTTCTGTCAAAAAGACCTGACAGATTCTCAAGAGGAATTTGGCCAACATATTTTGCTCAAGCTAAGGGTGTAGAAGTTGCTGACTTGGATGGCAATAAATATCTTGATTTTTCCATAGGCGGCATAGGGGCAACCGTGCTTGGTTACGCTGATGAAGATGTTAACAAAGCTGTAATTGATGTTATAAACAAAGGTTCTGCAACAACTCTTAATCCGCCCGAAGAGGTTGAGCTTGCAAAAAAACTTATCGAACTTCACCCTTGGGCACAGATGGCGCGCTTTGCTCGCTCTGGCGGTGAAGCAATGGCTGTTGCTGTAAGAATTGCGCGCGTTGCTACAAAGAAAGATAAAATCGTTTTTTGTGGCTACCATGGCTGGATGGATTGGTACTTGGCTGCCAATCTTGGCAAAAAAGAGGCATTGGATGAACATTGGATAAAAGGATTAAATCCAAACGGAGTACCAAAAGGACTAAAAGATACTGCTATACCTTTTTTGTACAACAACATAGAAGATTTTAACAAGGCTATTGAAAAAGCGGGCGATGACTTAGCAGCTATTGTAATGGAGCCAATCAGAAACTTTGAACCAACAAAAGAATTTATCGAAGCAATACATGAAATGGCCAAAAAGAAAAATATTCCTTTAATTATAGACGAAATTTCAGCAGGCTTTAGAATTTGCAATGGTGGAGCACACTTAAAATTAGGTTTTAAGCCCGATATAGCAGTATTTTCAAAAGCCCTTGGCAACGGCTTCCCAATTTCTGCCGTAATAGGCAAGAAATGGGTAATGCAATTCGCGCAAGAAGCTTTTATTACAAGCACAAACTGGACAGAAAGAGTGGGAAATGTTGCAGCGCTTGCCATGATTAACAAATTTGTAAAAAATGATGTTTCAAAGCATTTGGTTAAAATTGCTGATATGGTATGGCAAGGCTGGGAAGAGCTTGCAAAAAAACATGATCTTAAAATACATATTGGCGGGTTTAAACCAATGATTCATTTTGGCTTTGAACAAAACCATTCGACAAACATAGCATATTTTACTCAAGAAATGCTAAAAAAGGGATTTTTGGCAAGCGGAGGTTTTTATTCCATGTATGCCCATAAAGAAGAACATGTTAGAAAATACCTTAACGCGGTAGATGAAGTATTTGCAGATCTTTCAGTGCTGATTAAAAATAACAAAGTAGGTGAAAAACTTGAAGGGCAAGTTGTTCAAGAAGGCTTTGGGAGAATTAATTAATGAGAACAATTGCAATAATAACTGCCCGAGGCGGTTCAAAAAGAATTCCCAAAAAAAATATTAAAGATTTTATGGGAAAACCAATGCTCTCTTACGCGATTGAGGCAGCCAAGGGCGCAAACATATTTGATGAAATTATGGTCTCAACAGATAGTGAAGAAATCGCAAATATTGCTAAAGAATACGGTGCAAACGTGCCTTTTATGCGTTCAGCAAAGACATCTGATGACTTTGCCACAACTTTCGATGTTATAGATGAAGTTATATGCAAATACAAAGAAACCGGAGTTTTATTTGATACATTATGTTGCATATACCCGTGTGTTCCGTTTTTAAAAAGTGAAACATTAAAACTTGCGTACGGAAAAATGGAAGAGTTTGACTCGGTAATGCCTGTTTGCAAATACCCTGTACCAATAGAGTGGGCAATGAAAATTCAAAATGGAGTTCTTGTACCAAACGATAGAAATGCTCAAAATATCCGCTCGCAAGATATAGAGCCAAAGTATTTTGACGCAGGAATGTTTTATTTTTGCAAAGTTGAAAAAATTTATGAGAACAATTCACTGGTGTCAAACAAGGCTTGTGGGTACATAATTGACGAAAACCAATGCCAAGACATAGACACACTTGAGGACTGGCAAATGGCAGAAATGAAGTATAGGATAATAAATGACGTATAAATTAGGTCTTAAACTATGGTCAACAAATACGGAAAGTTACCTAAGGGAAGCACAAAGGCTTTATTCTCTTGGGGTTTACGACTACATCGAACTGTATGTTGTTCCGAACACTCTTAATACCCTTGAAAATTGGAAAAAATTAAACATCCCGTATATTCTCCACGCGCCCCACTTTGCCCATGGTGTTAATTTGGCAAGTAGTGAAAAGTTTGAATACAATAAAGAGACATACAGAGAAGTTGAAATCTTTAGAAGCAGCTTAAACGCCAAATACACAGTAATTCACGGCGGAATAGAAGGAAATATCGAGGAAACAATAAGACAGCTAAAGTTCATTAATCCAAAAAATTTTCTCATAGAAAATAAGCCATACAAGGCTCCATTAGGGAATCAAAATTTGTGCAGAGGTTACAATATTGAAGAGATAAAAAAAATTATAAGCGAAACAAATTGCGGTTTTTGCCTTGATATAGGACACTGTATATGCTCTGCAAACTCAATGAATATTGAACCCTATTTATATGTTAGAGAATTTAATAAATTAAATCCAAAAATGTATCACCTGTCAGACGGGGAAATTGATTCGGAGATTGACAAACATCTGCATTTTGGTCAAGGAAATTTTGATATAAAGAAAATACTGGGTATAATTAGTAAAGACAAATGTTTGTCAATTGAAACAAATAAAAATAGCAAAGAAAACTTAGAAGATTTTATCGAGGATGTAAAATACATAAATGGAAAATAACGCTATAATATTGGGCGGACAGCCTTTAAATATTGGAATTGTAGATTTGTTCCATAAATTAGGTCTAAACGTAATTGTTGTAGATTACAGAGAAAACATTAATTTAAAGTGCGATAAACATATTTTATATGACGCAACAGATCCAAATGTTGTAAATATAATAAAAAAAGAGGGTGTAAATAATGTGCAAATTGTTTATACCTCAATGGATAATGCAGGACTTGCACAAAGAGAACTTTGCAAATATTTTAACCTGCTTTATGCGCCAAAAGATGCTATAATGAATGCACACAATAAAAATTTAATGCACAAGGTATGGTCTGAAAACAATTTGCTAAACAGGATAAGTTTTGCACTTGACACATTCAATCCTGAAAAAATAATTGATTTAAATAAAGAACACAAAGTTATCATAAAACCATCAGACTCTTGTGCATCAAGAGGTATAACTATTTTAGATAAAAATTCTACCACTTGTGCAATCGAGCAAGCATTTAATTATGCAAAAGATAACTCGCAAAATAGTTTTGTAAATATTGAAGAATTTATAGACGGAACAGAATTCACAGTTGAAATGCTTGGTGATAATTATGGCAATGTCTCGGTTTTTGGAATATCAAAAAAATATCATACCCAAAATGCTCCAAAAAATAAAGTTGCCATAAAGCTTCATTACAATGCATTGGATGTCGACCAAAAATTGCAAAATAAGATAGCTGAAACCGGCATAAAATGTTATAAAACATTAGGGTTGAAAAACACTCTCGGACACTTGGAGATAATCTTAAAAGAAAATGGCGAACTCTCCCCCGTAGAATTAGGAGCAAGATCAAGCGGTTTTATTGCAAGTCATTTAGCTCAAGCAGGTACAAGCAAAGTTTTTCTTCAAGAATTTATAGATGTACTAAATGGTAAAAAAATAACAAACGGTTTATTGCCACAAAATAATATAAGTGCCATGTATTACTTTTATGACATGAAACCAAATAAACCCGTAAGAAAGGTAACAAATATTACAAATTATCTGAACCCAAAAATATCAAGTCCATATTTTGACAGGTCCAATATAATCTTAAATAAAATATACCCCACCTTAAAACAGGATACCGACAGATACGGTTATGAAATATTAATAGGCCCTAAAGAACTTTTAACCATAGAAAATGTAAAAAAAGCAGAAAAAGAATTTTATAAGGATTTATTCAATGAATAAAATGGATGAAAAGGAAATAAAAATAACAATAGAGAGATACAATGAAAGGTATAAAGAATTTGGTTATTCGCCAAAAACTTTAGGCTGGCTAAAAGGCAAACAAGACATAAGATTTGACATCCTAACCTCTCTATACAACTGTGAAAACAAGACAATATTGGACATAGGCTGCGGTTTTGGGGATTTAAACAAAACCTTAAGACAAAAGACTCAAGCCTATCAATATATAGGCTGCGATTTATGCGAAAATTTAATTAAAGAGGGTAGAGAACTATACCCTGACGCTCATTTTTATATTGGCGATTTTTTAAAAATCAACATAAGGGAAAATATAGATTGGTGCATAGCTTCAGGCCCTTTTAATCATAAATTTGAAAAAGAAGGCAATTATGATTTTATAAAAAGTGTTATGAAAAAAGCTTATGAAATATCAAAAGACGGCTTTTCTTTTGATTTTATTTCAGACAAAGTTGACTACAAAGACGAACATATCTTCTATGCAACTCCTGAAAAAATATTATCCTTTGCATATGAATTATCCAGAAATGTGGTCTTAAGAAGCGATTATATGCCCTTTGAATTTTCAATTTTCGTATTTAAAGACGACTCTTTTGAAAAATCGGACACAATTTTTAAGAAGTATAAAAATGATAAAAATATTTGACACATTAGCACACCCAACCATAGATTCTAACTGGACAAACGAAAAATATAAGGGTTTGGCTGGTTTTGATGCACTCATTAGCTCAATGAATGAAAATAAAATTAAAAAAGCTATTGCTGTCGGAATGAAAAATATCGGCAATTATGAAGAAAAGAAATACATTGAGACAGTTAAAAAATACAAAGACAAACTTTTGCCGGTTGCATTTTTTGACTTATTCGATTTTTCGCACCAAGATGAGCTTGCAAATTACTTAAAATATTTAAAAAAACTTGGCTATATTGGCATTAAAATCCACCCCCGATTTTCAAACATAAACCTGACAAACAATCAGCTTGAAAACATTGTCAAAACTGCGAATGACTTGTCTTTAAACGTATTTTTGTGCACATATTTTTCTGATAAAAAATTAGGTTTAAGAAATAATTTGCAAGAGTTAATGCAACTATTATCGCGAATTGAAAATGAAAAAATTGTTTTATTGCACAGTGGTGGCATTTACGCACTTGAATTAATAAATATGGCGTATGTTTTTAAGAATGTTTTATTTGACCTTTCTTTTACAATTTGCAAATATGAAGAAAGTTCTGTGGATTTAGATATAAAATATTTATTTAAAAATTTTGACAGAAGAATATGTATAGGTACAGATTTTCCTGAAATAACTCATAAAAAACTAAGAGAGAGATTTGAATATTTTTCAAAAGGAATAAGTATCGAAAAAGCTCAAAATATAGCATACAAAAATATTGAAAAACACGTTGGAGGCGTATAATGACTAATATTGTTGATGAAATAATAGATTACATAGAAGAAAATAAAGTTTCCACAACTGAAATAGCTGATGTCCTTAATAAGACTGGACTGCTGGACGAAAAAATGTTTTCATTAACACCAAGAAAACGAGCTGTTGGAAGACTATTCTACGCACCATCTTTTAACGAATCAAACTGGTATTTACACTATTTTATACAAAATGCACCAAAAAAATGCGTAGTATATGCAGAGAGTGTAAATTGCAAAAGCAGAGCCCTTTTTGGCTCATTAGTTGCAAAATATGCACTCCTATACAGAGGGGCTTGTGGGATAGTTACAAACGGTTTTGTGAGAGATGTGCACACACTAATCAAAGAGGACTACCCTATATGGGCAGCCGGAACAAGTCCTATTGGCTGCATAAACAAAGACACAGGAATTGATAGCGAATACTATGAAAGAAGAAAAAAAGAACTTGATGGTGCAATAATTATAGCCGATGACTCAGGCGTAATAGTTGTAAAAAAAGAACAGTTGAATAATGAATTTTTAGAAGGGCTCAAAAAAATTGAAGAACAAGAGGATATATGGTTTGACTGCATAGATAGAAAAAAATATTCCACTTTTGAAACAGTCTGCTTAAGGAAGTATGAAAATGAATAGCGTTTACATCATAGCCGAAATGTCGGCAAATCATTGCGGAGACAAGAAACTTGCCAAAAAAATTATAGAAGAAGCTAAGGCATGCGGTGCTGATGCAGTTAAAATACAGACTTATACGGCAGACACAATTACATTGGATTGCAAGAATGATTACTTTAAAATCTCCGGTGGAACACTTTGGGACAACAGATACATGTACGATGTTTACAAAAGTGCATCAACACCTTGGGAATGGCAAAAAGAGTTAAAGGATTATGCTGATAAAATAGGAATAGATTTCTTCTCAACTCCTTTTGACTATACCGCTGTTGATTTTTTAGAAAGTCTCAATGTTCAAATGTATAAAATAGCTTCATTTGAAGCAATAGATTTTCCCTTAATTAAATATACCGCTTCAAAGATGAAACCAATGATTATTTCCGTTGGCATTTCAACTCTTGAAGAAATACAGGAAGCCATTAATACTTGCAAGTCTGTCGGAAATAATGATATAACCATACTAAAATGTACTTCATCATATCCGGCAAAAGTTGAAGATATGAATTTGCTAACAATTAAAGATATGATAGAAAGATTCTCACCCCAGGGCGTAAAAATAGGTCTAAGTGATCACTCAATAAGCATAGTTCCCCCTATTTGTGCAGTTGCAATGGGCGCAAGAGTAATTGAAAAACACTTTACGCTTGATAGATCCTTGGGGGGTGAAGATAGTGGATTTTCACTTAACAAGGAGGAGTTTAAACTAATGGTTGAAAAAGTCAGAGAAACAGAACTGGCTATCGGTAATATAAACTATAATGTAAATGAAAATCTAAGAAAGGGTGCCCGTTCTCTTTTTGTGGTTAAGGATATAAAAAAAGGTGAAAAATTTACACCCGAAAATGTCCGCTCTATTAGACCAAATTACGGGTTGCATCCAAGATATTATAGTGATATCATTGGTAAAACTTCAAACAAAGATTTAAAATTTGGAGATGCACTTAGAAAAGACGACATAACGGATACTTAATTCTGCAAAAAACAGAGTGAGTTTATCTCTAGACATATCCAATAAAACTATCAAAGAGCAAAACAAGATATCATAAGACGAGCAATAAGGCATTTCAAACCTTACAATAGAAACGGTATGATATTAAAATCCTCAAGTCTTTAAGAAAAAATGCTATATAAATGAAATAGATTTATATCCAATTGGAAGCACAAGGAGAAATTAATGAAATATTGCAAAAAATGTTTACAACCCGATACCAGACCCGGAATAAAATTTGATGAAAATCAAATTTGTTATGCATGTAAATATGAAGATAAAAAAAATAAATACATAGATTGGACAAAAAGAGAGGCCGAACTAAAAGAAATTGCAAGTTGGGCAAAAAAAGAAGCCAATAAAAGAAATACTTACGATGCCGTAATAGGCGTATCCGGAGGGAAGGACTCTACCTTTCAAGCGATTTATGCAAAAGAAAAGCTTGGATTAAATGTGTTGCTTGTAAATTCCACACCTGATTGCATAACCGAAATAGGCAGACACAATTTGGATAATCTTGCTAATTGGGGTTTTGACCTTATTCAGATGAGACCAAATCCAAAGATATGCAAAAAACTGGCAAAAGAATCTTTTTATCGTTTTGGCAACATAGTAAAACCTTCCGAGTACTGCCTTTGGGCATCAGCATATATTATTGCGGACAAGTTTAATATTCCGCTCATAATTCAAGGTGAAAATGCCGTACAGACTCTCGGCACTGCAAATACAGCACAAGAGGATAATTCAGACGCTTTTGGCGTTGTTAATCTAAATACTCTGGGTGGATGCAGGGCAAAAGACCTTTGCTTTGACGATATTACACTTAAAGATTTATTTATGTATGAATTTCCGGATATAGAAAAGTGCAGGGCAAAAGGGATAAAGGCAATCTATTTACAAAGTTATGCAAAAGAGTGGTCTCAAATTAAAAACGCCAGCTTCTCAATCGCAAGAGGCTTGTGGTGTAGGGACAGGGAAGACTTGCACGACCTTGGAAGGTACAGGCGCTATAATTCATTAGATAGCGATTTTGCCTTAGTTAATCAAATGATTAAATATTATAAATTTGGCTTTGGCATAACTACTGATGAAGCTTGTTATGATATAAGAGAAGGGTACCTCACTAGAGAAGATGCAATTTGGCTTATAAACGAATACGACGGTAAATGCGGAGAGCAATATATAGAGCAATTTTGTAAATACATCAACATAACAAAAGATGAATTTTGGAATGTCGTAGATACTTTTGTTAACAAAAAATTATTTACAAAAATCGGACAAGGAATATACAGGAAGAACTTTACCGTTGGAGAGGATTTCGATGAACGTAACATTTAATGAAAACGATATACGCCCCGATGAACTGGTAAAAAAACAGGAGCAATATTGTCAGCATGACATTGAGTTTTTAAAATCAAGAAAAGGTAGTTTTGTAGAAGTTGCTTGCCCTGCTTGCGGAAAAGCAAACCAGGATATATGTTTTAAAAAACACGATATTGACTACATTGAATGTAAAAATTGTGGCATGCTCTACATATCACCAAGACCAACTGTTGAAATACTTGGTGAATACTACTCTAACTCTCCAAATTACAAATTTTTTAATGACTACATTTTCCCTGCGTCAAAAGAAGTCAGAAGAGAAAAAATTTTTATACCAAGAGTAAAAAAAATATTAGAATACTGCAACAAATATAAGGTGAAAAAAGACAAATTAATTGAAATTGGGGCAGGATTTGGCATTTTCTGCGAAGAAATGATAAAGACAAAAGAATTTCAAGAAATATGCGGAATAGAAGCAACAGAAAACTTAGCACAAACTTGCAGGAACAACGGCATAAAAATATACGAAGGCTTGATTGAAAATATTGATATTAAAGAAAAATTCAACGTTGCTGTTGCATTTGAAGTGATAGAACATATATTTTCACCCAAAAATTTTATAGAAAAAATCGCCAATATATTAGAGGAAAACGGACTCTTAATGTTAACCTTCCCAAATTGGGAAGGATTTGATATTTCACTTTTAAGAGAATATTCAGGCTCTGTTGACCCTGAACACTTAAATTATTTTACGAAAAAATCTATCAGAATTTTGTTAGAAAAAAGCGGTTTTGAAGTACTTGAAATTATTACCCCGGGGGAGCTCGATGTAGATATAGTTTTAAAAACGGTTCAAAAAAACAATTTAAGTATACCAAAAATATTGCATAAGATATGTGTAGAAGAAAGGGATACCACAGGCAAAAAGTTTCAAAATTTTCTTAAAGAAAATTGCTTGTCGTCGCATATGATGACAATTGCAAGATTGAAATAATTTTAATTAGTCCGCAATTAATGCCAAGATGTCCGTTCCATTAGACCAAATTACGGGTTGCATCCAAGATATTACGAAGAAATTATCGGCAAGGTTGCAAAGTGCGACATTAGTTTCGGCACTCCTTTGGCCTTGGAAGATTTTTGATAGTTTACCAGGGGTTATGTTAGAATTATAAAAAACAGGAGTCTATATGGGGCTACAAAGAACTGTAAGAAATATAAAAGAAAAACTAAAACTAGCAGAAATAAGCAAAGCTGATTTCAATAATCTTGCTTTAATGTCATACGACATTAAAGAATTAAGAACAGTTGAAAAATACCATCAAAACGACTTTTACCACAATGCCTACATCTTAAAAAAATACTGCGGATATGATTTAAAAAAACCCCTAGCTTGTACAACAGAGCATATAGGCATTACTTTGGACAGTTATATTTGGGAACTAGATGTTAATGACAATATTCCCCTGATTGTAACAATGAGTAATTTTAGAAAAGATGTTATTTCAAATAAAGTCAACGCACCAGTATATTCAATTGGACCATATATCGCTTATGCCGAATCTTTTTTAAGTAAAAATAAATTTAAAGACTACAAAAACAAACTGGGAAAATGTTTAACGGTTTTTCCTACTCATTCAACCCACTGGGTAGATGTAAGTTACGATACCGAAGCTTTTTGCAAGAAGATTAAAGAAATTAAAAACGCGTACAACTTTGATTCGGTTAGGATTTGTCTGTATTGGAAAGACATAATTAACGGATTTAATAAAATATATCAGGATAACGGTTTTAAATGCGTATCTGCGGGACACATATACGACAAAAACTTTTTACCAAGACTAAAGAGCATTATAGAGCTTAGCGACGTAACAATGTCAAATGCATACGGAACGCACGTAGCATACAGCTTTTGCTTAAACAAACCACACTTCTTATTTAAACAAGAGTATAATCATAAAATACAAAAATACGAAGACCAGGTAAAAGAGATTAAAAAGTCAGCAATACAAGAAAACAAAATCTTGTTTGAAAATTTATTTTGCACATACAATGAAGAAATTACAAAAGAACAAAAAACATTTGCGGATAGGTTCTTTTCAATACAAAATATTAAAACAAAGAAGGAACTTTATGAAATTTTTACTTTAGCAGAAAACTTGAAAAATGAACACAACAGAAAATAAAAAAAGAAGTATGTTATATTCCATTTCCTTAAGTATAATTTTAGTTGAGATTAATGAGGTTTTTAATGTCTAAAATGCTCATAACCGGAGTCGGCGGATTTATTGGTAGTAAATGCTTAGAGTTTTTCAAGAGCAATTACGACATTTTTGGCATAGACAAAAATTACAACTCCGGGAATAATTTCAAAAAAGGTCTTGTGAATCTTGAAAATTTAAAATCCTTTAATACAGAATTTGACATTATTCTTCACTTTGCAGGAAGCGCAACCGTTGCAGAAGCCGAAGATAATCCTGAAGAAGAAAGAAAAAAAACCGTAAACTCTACAAAAGATTTGCTTGAGTTCATAAGGCTTCACAATAAAAATGCAAAACTGATTTACGCCTCCTCTGCTGCTGTTTATGGTGATAATCATAGCGAAAAAATCAAAGAGACAAATTGCACGGAACCAATTTCAAAATACGGGAAAAACAAACTTGAAGCAGAACAATTGTGCAGAGAATATAGCGAGAAATATAACTTGGATATAAAAGTTATCAGATTTTTTTCAGTCTATGGCGAAGGATTAAGAAAACAGGTTTTATGGAGCTTTTCTGAAAAACTTAAACAAAAAAACGGAAATGCCGTTTCTTGCTATGGGACTGGTGAAGAATCTCGAGATTTCATACATATATCTGACGTTATTGATTTTATAAATATTGTTATTAGTCAAAATAAAGGCTTTGATATTTTTAACTGTGGCACAGGGCAATCTTGTAAAATAGAAAAAACACTGCTAGAATTAGCAAAATGTTATAACAAAGATATTGAGTTATGCTTTGATAATATCATTCACAAAGGCAACCCTTTTTCTTTGGTAGCAGATATAGAAAAAGCAAAAAAAATTGGTTTCGTACCAAAAGTATCAATACAAAATGGATTGGAAAAATATGCAAAATGGTTTAAAGAGGAAAATTAAAATATATTTTCCAAGAGAAAACAGTTCAGGCTGGCTTGGCGGAGTAAATTATTTTAAAAATTTGCTCTACGCGCTATCCTTGGTTAATAATAATGAATTTGAGCCATATCTGTCACCCAAAAATCCAAAAGAACTTTTTAGATATGCAAAAAAAATCAATGGAATAATTTTTATCAAAGATAAGTTTGCCCACAAGATTTTAGGGAAAAAATATGATAGAAACACAAGTGTAATAAAAAGAGTTGATATTTTTTCCCACTGTTATAAGCCATACAGTGATGTATGCTCAATAAGTTGGATACCCGACTTTCAACATCTTTATCTTCCTGATATGTTTGAAAAAAAGGAATTAGAACAAAGAGACGCTATTTTTAAAGACATAGCTAAAAATGCAACTTTGGTTATTTTAAGCAGTTATGACGCCCTGAATGATTTTAAAAAATTTGCTCCGGAATTTGCACACAAGGGGCGGGTTTTAAATTTTGTATCATATATTAATCCCAAAATATATGATTTAACAGACAGAAAATCTCAAGAAATAAAATCAAAACTCGAGCTTCCTGAAAAATACTTCTATGTACCAAACCAATTCTGGAAGCATAAAAATCATATAACCGTGCTTAAAGCTGTATCAGAGTTAAAAAAACAAGGCATTGATATAAAAATAGTATTTAGCGGACATAAAAACGATTACAGGGATAAGGGCTTCTTTGGTGAAATCGCAAAGTTTATCGAGGAAAACAATATTCAAGAAAATGTTAAAATTCTTGGGATAATTGAGCTCGAAGAAGTATTTTATCTAATGAGAAATTGCATTTTTATAATAAATCCATCATTATTTGAAGGTTGGTCATCAACTGTTGAAGAGGCAAAGAGCCTTGGTAAAAATATTATTCTTTCTGACTTAAATGTGCACAAAGAACAAAATCCACCAAATGCGCTTTACTTTTCAGCCCTTGATGACAAGCAACTGGCTGAAATTTTAAAAGAAAAATGGCAAAGTAACTCTTTTGGCCCTGACTTTGAACTTGAGAAAAGCGCAAGAGAGAATATGCTTGCACGAATGAAGAAATTCGGCAAAGAATATAAGCAAATTCTTTATGAAGCTTTTGAATTATACAAAAATAAATAAATTATTTTTGTATTTCTCCACAAATAGCATCCCCCATTTGCGTGGTAGAAACAAGCTTGTCTCCATCTTTAAACATATCTTTTGTCCTAAAGCCCTGTTTTAGAACATTTTTCACCGCATCTAAAATAACATCATAAGCTTCATTATTTGAAAAACTATATTTTAGCATCATAGCAGCCGATAAAATTGTAGCAATAGGATTTGCAACATTTAACCCCCTAAGGTCAGGCGCAGAGCCGTGAATAGGTTCATACAAAGACACACTTCCTTTATCAGAAAGACTTGCGGAAGGTAAAAGTCCTAAAGACCCCGAAATCATTGAAGCTTCGTCAGATAAAATGTCTCCAAAAATATTGCCTGTAACTATTGTATCAAACTGTCTTGGGTTTGCAACAAGCTGCATAGCGGCATTATCCACATACATATGGCTTAACTCAACATCGGGATAATCTTTTGAAACATCAATCATAATTTCGCGCCAAAGTCTTGAAACATCAAGTACATTTGCTTTATCAACCGAGCATAATTTTTTATTTCTTGCTTGAGCAGTTAAAAAGGCGCTGTGAGCTATTCTTTCAATCTCTTTTTCGGAATAAATCATATTATTATAGCCATACCTTATCCCAACGCCGTCTTCGTTTACCCTTACTTCAATTCCTTTTGGCTCACCAAAATAAACATCACCCGTAAGCTCTCTTACAATCATAATATCTACACCCTTAATGATTTCAGGCTTTAAGCTTGAGGCATCAAGCAGCTCGTCAAAAATCATAACCGGGCGAAGATTTGCAAAAAGATTTAATTCTTTTCTTATACCAAGCAACGCTCTTTCAGGACGAACCTCGGGCGGCAGAGTGTCGTACTTCCAGTCGCCAACCGCACCCAATAAAACCGCATCAGAATCTTTTGCAAGCTTAACCGTATCATCAGGCAAGGGTTTTTTATATTTTTCATAAGCACAACCGCCAATTAAAGCATGGTTAAATTCAAACTTAATATCAAAAACCTGCCCTACCTTATTTAAAACTTTTAATGCCTCGTTGACAATTTCAGGGCCAATGCCATCACCTGATAATACGCAAATTTTATACATTTATTTTACTCCCATTTTGGCTTTAGTATAATTCACAAGTCCGCCTGCCTTAACAAGCTCTTGAATTTCTTTAGGATACGGTGCAAAAGTATATTCCCTGCCCGTTGTAAGGTTTTTAATAATACCTTTATCTAAATCCAAATCTAACTTATCGCCTTTATTTGTTTCATCGCTTAATTTGTCATTTTCTATAATAACAAGTCCAATGTTAATTGCATTTCTATAAAAAATTCTTGCAAAGCTTTTTGCAATTACTGCTCTTACGCCTGATGCTTTTATTGCTAGAGGAGCATGTTCACGAGAAGAACCGCAACCAAAGTTTTCGCCCGCTACAATAAAATCTCCTTCTTTTACATCATGTGCAAAATTAATATCTATATCTTCCATACAATGACTTGCCAATTCCTCGGGAGACTGTGTATTTAAGTATCTTGCGGGAATTATAACATCCGTATCTACATCATCTTTATACAAAAAAACCGAACCGTTTGAAAAATTTCTCATCCATTTGCCCCATTTACAAACTATCAACTTATATTTAATATAATAACAAAGAAATTAGTTATCTACAAACGGAAGTATTTAAAAAAAGGAGAAAACAATGCAAGAATCAATCGTAGAAGCAGCAGGAAAAATTTGGAACTACCTAAATGAAAACGGCGAAGTTACTACAAAAAAACTTCAAAGAGATTTAGACCTTAACGATAACTTCATCAACATGGGTCTTGGCTGGTTATCACGTGAAGACAAAGTTAACTACTCTAAAAAAGGTTCTTACACAAAAGTTAGCCTAAGATAGTTAAAATAGTTAAAGAATTTAAAGATGCTCTTAGTCAAATGTTGACAAGGGCATCTTTTTTTATGACAATGGAGATTGTCCATGATAAAATGACGACATAAGAACACATTAAAATAAAGGAATAATAAAAATGGCAGTACCAAAGAAAAGAACAGGAAAAGCAAAACAGGCAACAAGAAGAGCTAACTGGAAAGGTGAAGTTCCTCAAACAACTGTTTGCCCAAACTGCAAAGAAACAGTTTTAACTCACACTGTATGCTCAAATTGCGGTT
Source organism: Candidatus Gastranaerophilales bacterium (assembly GCA_944325665.1). Taxonomy (GTDB): domain Bacteria; phylum Cyanobacteriota; class Vampirovibrionia; order Gastranaerophilales; family Gastranaerophilaceae; genus Galligastranaerophilus. The sequence goes on along the minus strand of CALVAY010000014.1, from coordinate 26,403 downwards.
ATTATAAAAATGACTTTGCAAGCTTAAAAAATAAAAAAGTTGAAGCAAAAGTTGAAGAAGTAAAAGAAGAAAAACCAAAGAAAACCAGAGCAAAAAAAGCTAAAGCTGAAGAAGTTAGTGAAGCTGAAGAAAAAACTGAAGAGTAAGTAAATATACAACCTGAGGAAAAATTAGTATGACGAGAATAGCAATCGACGCAATGGGGGGAGACCATGCTCCAAGGGAAATTGTAAAAGGTGCGGTTTGGGCTGCGCTTGACTACAACATACCCATAGAACTGGTTGGAAAAGAAGATGCAATCAAAGCTGAGTTGGATAATATCGCAAAATATGGCATAAGGTCAAAAAGAGGCGGTTATTTCCCACAAAACATAAAAGTCGATTTGTCTAAGCTTGATATAAAAATCACCCATGCCGAAGAAATAATCGAGATGGGTGAAGCTCCTGGGCAGGCTATTCGCAAAAAAAGAAAGTCATCGATTGTTCTTGCGGTGGACGCAGTAGCAAAAGGCAGTTCTGACGCTGTTGTTGCAGCAGGTTCAACAGGTGCAGCCATGGCAAGTTCTCTATTCGGACTTGGCAGACTCCCCGGTATTGAAAGACCAGCTATTGCGGTAACTCTTCCTTCAATGAAAGAACCGTTTATGCTTCTTGATGCGGGTGCTAACAGCTCTTGTACGGCAGAAATGCTATATCAATTCGCTGTTATGGGTACAACTTTTGTTAAAAACGTTTACGGAAGAAAAAACCCCAAAGTTGGTGTAATTAACATCGGCGAAGAAGCAGGCAAGGGTAATGAACTTGTTCAGCAGACATATAAAATGCTTGAAGAAAACCAAAACGGTTTGAATTTTATAGGCAACGTTGAAGGAAAAGAAATGTTCCAAGGAACATGTGATGTTATAATTTGCGACGGCTTTGTCGGAAACGTTGCATTAAAAATCATCGAAGGTTCTTCTTCAATGTTATTTAAAATGATTCAACAAGAATTTAACACAGATATTCTTTCAAAAATTATCGGACTTTGCGCAAAACCGTTTATGAAGAGAATCTATAAAAGAATCAACTACGAAGAATTTGGCGGTGCCCTACTTCTTGGTGTTAAAGGTATTACGGTTATTGCACACGGCAGAAGTACTGCTTATGCAATTAAAAACGCCGTAAGAGTAGCTAAAGAAGCCGTTGAGTCCGGTGTAAACAAAAAAATTATGGAAATTTATCAATAAATTTCAGACTAAGCGAGGAGAGAAAATGAATACAACACCTATAAGGATAGTATCTTTAGGAAAAGCTGTTCCAAAAACAGTTATCACAAATGATGACTTAACCAAAATTCTTGACACATCTGACGAATGGATTACAACAAGAACAGGTATCAAGCAAAGACACATAGCCTCAGGTGATGAAAATTCTCTAACAATTGGTGTGCAAGCTGCAAAAGAAGCTTTAGCCAAAGGCAACTTGGAAGGCAAAGATATTGACTTAATCATTGCGGCAACATCAAACCCTTACAATATTTACCCCTCAACAGCATGTTCTATTGCAGATGCAATAGATGCTAAATTAGGAACTGTTGCTTTCGATATAACAGCTGCTTGCACAGGTATGATTTACGCTATGGAAATAGCACGCTCAATGATTTCATCGGGCAAATACCAAAGAGCACTTCTTGTTGCAACAGACACAGTTTCAAAATTTGTTAACTGGGAAGACAGAAGCACTTGTGTACTTTTTGGAGATGGTGCAAGCTCAATGATTCTTGAAAAATCTCCTGACGGACAAGATGATATTATAGCAATTGATATAAATGCAGACGGCAAACAAGGCAGACACATTACAATGCATCTAAACGGTACAAACTGCCCGCTTGTTGAGCCTGCACAAGGTTCAAACGAAAGAGTTATGATGAACGGCAAAGAAGTTTACAAATTTGTTGTAACAACAATGCCTGATTCGGTTAATAACTGCATTGAAAATTGCGGCTTAAAACCTGAAGACATTGATTACTTAGTACCGCACCAAGCCAACTTAAGAATTATCGATGCGCTTCAACAAAGACTAAACTACACGGATGAAAAAGTCATTACAAATATTGATAAATACGGTAACACATCAGCTGCGTCAGTCGGCATAGCGCTTAGTGAAGCAATTGAAGAAGGCAAAATCAAAACTCCTTCCACTGCTATACTTTGTGCATTTGGTGCAGGTATGACTTGGGGCAGTGTTATTATCAAACTTAGAGAAGGAATTTACTAATGAAAAAAATTGCTTTCATTTTCCCCGGTCAAGGTTCTCAAACAACCGGTATGGGGCTTGATTTGTACAACAATTTTGCAAGTGCAAAAAAAGTTTACGAAACAGCGGACAAAGTTTTAGGAAAATCTGTTTCAAAAATTTGTTTTGAAGGACCTGATGAGCTTTTAAAGCAAACGATTAACGCACAAAGCGCAATTTTAACAACCTCAATTGCAGCCCTTGAAGCTCTAAAAGAAGCTTCTGAAGGTAAAATTGAAGCAACGATGACAGCAGGACACTCACTTGGTGAATACGGCGCTTTATATTTATCAGGCGTTATGAATCTTGAAACAACACTAAGTGCAATCCAAAAAAGAGCAGACTTGATGGATGAAGCTACAAAGTTGAAAAAAGGTGCTATGAGTGCAGTTTTAGGTCTTGACGCAGATAAAATCAGCGAATGCCTAAAAGAAGTTCAAAGCTTGGGCGTAGCACAAATTGCCAATTACAATGACCCTACTCAAACAGTTATAACAGGTGAAGAAGCGGCAATTTTAAAAGCAAATGAAATTATAAAAGAGGCAGGAGCAAGAAAAGTTGTTCCATTGGCAGTTTCAGGCGGTTTCCACTCTGAACTTATGAAAAGTGCAACAGAAGGCTTTGAAGAATTTGTAAAAACATTAGATTTAAATGACGCAAAAATACCTGTTGTTACGAACGTTGACGCTAAAATTACTCAAAATAAAGAAGATTTTAGAGCAAAAATGCCAAAACAAATTTCATCGAGTGTATATTGGGTGCAAACAATTCAATTAATGCTAAATGAAGGCGTTGACACTTTTATTGAACTTGGAAACGGTAAAGTTTTAGCAGGTTTAAACAGAAAAATTTGCCCTGCTGAAGTAAAAACATACAATGTTTTTGACGCACAATCCCTTAACGACACCGTTAATGGCATTTTAAATTTAGTATAGGAGAAAAATATGTCAGAAGATAGAAAAGTTGCACTTGTAACAGGCGGTTCAAGAGGTATAGGCAGAGCTTGCGCGCTTGAGCTGGCGAAAGCAGGCTGCGATGTAGTTATTAACTACGCAGGAAACGAAGAAGCTGCAAACAAAACCGTTGAAGAACTTAAAGCTCTTGGCTCAAATGCTAAAGCAATGAAGTTTGACGTAGCTAATCAGGAACTTGTAGAAGCAGCTGTTAAGGAAATCGTTGATACATACGGTAAAATCGACATTCTTGTAAACAATGCAGGTATAACTCGAGATGGTCTTTTTATGAGAATGAACGCGCAAAATTGGCTTGATGTAATTAATACAAACCTAAACAGCGCATATTATGTTACAAACCCTATTGCCAAAATTATGATTAAACAACGCTCCGGCGCCATTGTTAATATGGCAAGCATTTCAGGAATTTACGGTAATGCAGGTCAAGCAAACTACTCAACGGCTAAAGCGGGTCTAATCGGTATGACAAAAGCTCTTGCAAAAGAACTTGCTTCAAGAAACATAAGAGTAAACGCCGTTGCTCCGGGCTTTATTCAAACTGATATGACAAAAGACTTACCTCAGGAACAAATTGTGGATAAAATCCCTCTTAAAAGATTGGGTGAGCCTGAAGATATTGCAAAAACAGTTAAATTTTTAGCGCTTGATGCGACATACATCACAGGACAAGTTATAGGAGTAGATGGCGGTCTTGTTATCTAAAAAAACAATTAGTATATTTGCGATATGTGCAGCAATGCTTTTTACAAGCTGCTGCACATATGCTTTTGACGATTCATTTGAAGAATATTTTCAAAAAGATTTTTTTAACACTAAAAAATCCAAGCCTCAAAAAACACCCGAGATGACGGCAGCTATGGATGAACTAAAGAAAAGAAAAATTCCTACCTCGGTTGATGCTTTTGTTAAGCATGTTAAAAAAAATGATATTGAGGTTTTGCAAATTTTTGTTGACGCGGGTTTTGACGTTAACACAGACTTTTACACCGATTACCCTATCTACTATGCCACAAAAGCAAACAATTATGAGGCAGTAGAATTTTTACTCAAAAACGGGGCAAAGCCTAACCTTGGCTTTAATACGCCGTTAATTGTTGCAATTAAAAATAAAAACCCAAAAATTGCACACATTCTTATGGAACACGGCGCAAGAGTTAACAGTGATGATTTTATGAGCGGTTATTCACTTTTATACACAGCGCTAAAGCTTAAGCAATATGAAATTGCAAGCGATTTAATAAACCATGGTGCAAAAATAGATACGCCCTCAAGGCGTTTGATTGAGGGCAAAAATCTATATAGTGTATTAAATTTAAATGCGGATAATTTGAAATAAATTAAAATTGTTTTAAAAATCTTTCGTCATTGTTAAAGAACAATCTTATATCATCTATTGCATATTTAAGCATTGCAAGCCTTTCGATACCCATACCAAAGGCAAAACCGCTATATACGTCAGGGTCAATACCAACAGCACTTAAGACATTGGGGTCAACCATGCCTGAACCCAAAATTTCAAGCCAGCCCGAGCCTGAGCATACCGAACAGCCCTTGCCTTGGCACATAATGCACTGAACATCAATTTCGGCAGAAGGTTCGGTAAAGGGGAAAAAGCTGTTACGAAATCTTGTCGGACGAGCTGAACCAAAGTATAATCTGATAAACTCGTTTAAAACACCTTTTAAGTGCCCAAAGTTAACATCCTTATCCACATACAAACCTTCAATTTGGTGGAACAGGTTATTTTTTCTTGCACTAACTGATTCATTCCTATATACACGCCCCGGAGAGATAATTTTAATCGGCGGGCGAGAATTTTGCATTTGTCTTACTTGCGCATTTGAAGTTTGACTTCTTAAAATAACATTAGGCGCAAGATGCGTATAATAAGTATCTTGAACATCACGAGCGGGGTGTTCTTTTGGTACATTCAACAAGTCAAAATTATATTTTTCAACTTCAACCTCAGGTGAATATTGATTTTCAATCAATGAAAAACCAAGGTGTTCAAAGATTTCAACAATTTCATTTTGCGTTTGAGTCAAAGGATGCACTCTTCCAATCGGGTTATAAGTGCCATCTAATGTAACATCTATCTTCTCGCTTTGAAGCTTTTGGTTAAGTTCGATTTTATAAAACTCATCATATTTAACTTGAAGCTGCTCTTCTAAAAATTTTGAAACCTCATTAGTTAAAGCCCCAATTTTAGGACGCATTTGAGGATCTAAATCTTTAAGGCTCTTTTTCATATTATTTAATTCGCTCGAGCGAGAAAGGTATTTATTTTTAACCTCTTCTAAATCCTTAATAGATGCAGCTTTTTCAATTTCCGATAAAGCATTGTTTTTAATATCTAAAATTTTTTGTTCCATAGTTAAAATCTCCACAATTATAATAGCAGAAACAAAGTTTATGGTAAAATTTTTCTATGAGGATTGTTTTTTATTTAACACTTTTTTTCTTTATTCTTGGCTATTCAATTAGTCAAAATAATATTGATTACGACTTTTTTGCAAGACTTATCGTAGGTAAAACGTATTTTCAAACAGGAAGTGTTCTAAAATGGGATTTTCTATCCTACACGCCAACACACCCCTTTATTGACCATGAGTGGGGCTCGGGCGTTATTTTTTATTTTCTTCAAAGCAATCTTAATGAAATCGGACTTTTACTTTTTAAAGCCATAACATATATAGCAATATTTTTCATAATAACAAGAATAATATTACTGCATAAGAAAGATACCGAATTTCATTTTCTCCCGTTTTTTCTTTTGATTAATACAATTCCTATGATAATTTTCTCTACTATACGCTGCCAAATGTTCAGCTTCTTTTTCTTTGTACTTTGGCTTTATGTATTAGAAAGAATAAGGGTAAAAAACCAGACAAGATTAATTTGGATAATTCCTTCTACAATGATACTTTGGGGGAACTTGCACGGAGGCTGTTTTAGCGGCATTGGACTTTTAATACTCTACATAATTGGGGAAAAATTAAACAAAAAAGAGGTGAGAATTTACCTTTTAGCCCTTATTTTATCAATTTTAGCCCTACTTATAAACCCGTACGGAATAAAATATTTAGAATTTTTATTCTACGCAATAACACTAAACAGGGAATTTATAACCGAGTGGATGAGCACATTCAGCCTTGTAGGACTGGCAAATCATGCGAAGTTTATAATTTTTATAATCATTTTCTGGATTATAAGCCTAATTTACATTATAAAAAACACTAAAGGGCAAAGCATAAAAGAAATATACTCAAAGCTTGACAAAACCAAAGCTATTATTCTGCTTGCAACAATGGTTTTGGCAATAAAATCTATCCGCTTGCAGGCGTTTTTTATATTCAGTCTTTTTGCCTTTTGTTATAACGACTTTTACGCACTATTTAACAAAAAATTACCTAAAATAATAGATAATACAAAAGAAATAATATTTTTAATTTTAACATTTTTATTTGCAGCAAGCTCACTTTATCTTTTTGAAGGCTACTGCTCGCTTAAAAATTTCCCAATAGGCGAGATAGAATTCTTAAAGGTAAATAACATCAAAGGTAATTTGCTGTGCGAATTTCACCATGGAAGTTTTGCAACATATAAGCTTTATCCGAATAATTTAATTTTCATGGACGGAAGATACGAAGAAGTTTACCCAAATAACCTGATTTATTCCCTAAGGGATTTTAATATTGCAAAAGATAATTGGCAAGAGGAAATCAAAAAATATAATACACAGATTATAATTGCTTCAAAAAAATATCCCATATATAAAAAAATGCAGGAAAATAAAGACTTTACACAGGTTACACAAAGCAAATACTTTGGCTTGTTTTTAAAAAATAATCTCGTAAGAGATGATTTTAAAAATATCGCTTTTGAGCAAGAATATTATATGAGAGAAAAATTTAATACGAAAATAAACTGGGGAAATAATGAAAAATAAAAAAATTTTAGTTACGTTTTTAATTATATTTTTACTACAAATGCCTGTTTTTGCACAAAAAACAACTATGGAAAAACTTCAAAAGGGTGCGGATATATATTTTACAATTACTCAAAGATTAAACTTAAGCCTTAACCAGCAAAGAAAAGCATTTGGAATTAAACTGGAACAAATGTACCATCTTGAACCTCTTTTAAGAGAAATTCAAGAGGATGAGAAAAAACTTCAAGAGCTGTCTTATGAAGCCGAAGGAAATAGAGAAGAAATTCAAAAGCTAAATGAAGTAATAACACTCAAAAAGGCCCTAGCAAGACAAAAAAAGCAATATTACATATCAAGATACAAAGGAATTCTAACCCAAGAACAGCTTGATTTGTTTGACGAATTAGTCTTTGATATTGCAAACGGTTATTTAAAACTATAAAAAAACCGCCCAAAACAGGACGGTTTTTTTAAAAAACATAAATAATTTTTATGCACTTTTCTTTGCAGTTTCAACTAAAACAGCAAATGCTTCCGGTTCGTTTACTGCAAGTTCAGCCAACATTTTTCTGTTAACTTGAATGTTAGCCTTTTTAAGCAAATTCATAAATTTTGAATAGCTTAAATCCATAGCGCGAACAGCAGCATTAATACGTACAATCCAAAGCGAACGCATATTTCTTTTAAGAACGCGTCTATCTCTGTATTGGTATTTAAGAGCTTTCATTACAGCGCAGTTAGCAACTTTAAAAATTCTTGAACGTGCACCAATAAAGCCTTTAGCTAGTTTTAATATTTTTTTATGTCTTTTTCTAAGAACGTTTCCGCGTTTAACTCTCATTTTTCACCTTCCTTATCTTGAGTACCTGATGTATGGCAACTCTTTTGTAATTAAAGCCACATTACCTTCAAAAACTTCTGTCATTCCTGACAAACGATTTTTTCTTGATTGGCTTTTGTGTGCAAGAAGGTGTCCTTTTCCTGCTTTACGTCTTAGGATTTTGCCCGATGCTGTAACTTTGTATCTCTTTGCAGCAGAGCGGTGTGTTTTCATTTTAGGCATTTTCGTCTCCATTTCTTTAACTGTAACATCTCTTGTGCTATACCTAAAAAGCACTTCAAGACAAAATAATTATAGAACAAAAACATTTTTTTGCAATTAAAAAGCCTGTTAAATTAACAGGCTTTAACAAATAATTTTCTTTTTTATTAGTCCCCACCTTTATACAAGGCTTTTTGTGCAACTTCACCATAAGGAACAGCACCGGATTCAATAATCATAATCGGGAACATATCGCTCACTCTTTCTCTTTGTGCTAAATCGGAAAGTTCAGAGTTTGTAATTCCGTTGTTGACATCATGCGGCCCTTTATCACCGTTAACATCTACCATAACAAAGCAAGGGTTAGAATATGCACATTCGGTGTTATTATCCGTAACTTCGTATCTAAAACCGTCAGCGGTATAAAAGGCTGAGTTAGTCGCACTTGTATCAATATTAATTACATTCATGCGTCTTTTTAGATAATCGAACAAATCACCATCATTTTCCATATCTTTTGGACTTTCGTCATCTTTTGCCATATTCATTGTAATTGCCTGATTTAATACTGTAACTGCTTTTTTAAAGCCCGTTCTGTACTCCTGTTGATTTGTTTTAACAATAACCGAAGGAATAGTAAGAGCAGCTACAACACCGATAACTGTAAGAGTGATTAGAACCTCTGCCAAAGTAAATGCTAAACTTTTTTTCATTTATAAATCCTCATAAAATAAACTCACCGTTGCAAACAATTATATTACATTTTAGATATTTAGTCCACAAATTAATATTTATATCTCACCATCAACAATTGCGCGATATATTTGAGCCGGATTGTAAACACCTTTTGCTTCCGTATCATATATTACAACAGGAAAAATGTCGGAATTTCCGCCCTCTCTATAAGTTTCCGCATCATAGCTTGAATAATCGGAAGGCGGCGTGTCCGAGTTAAGATCAACATATACAATACAATTTATGCCGTTATCATCAGAATAGCTTTGTTTGCAACCATACGCCCAAGAAGGAATATCTATTCTTAAGCCATCCGAAGTATATAGCATTATCCAACCGTCATCAGCTTTCTTTTGCTTTGCAATATTAATATTTTTAGAAAAAATCTGAGCTAATTGGTCATTTGATGAGGTGGAAGAAGGATTTTTATCTCCCTTTGCAGAGGCGGTTAATAAAGCTGTATTAAGAGTTGTTATAATCTTGCTCTTTTGTGCACCAAATTCAAGATTTCTTGCCTTTTTTACGGCTGCATCGGGGGAATTTCCCATAAAATTAGGCAGGGTCAGAGAAATTATAACACCCAAAACAATAAGGACTATAAGCATTTCAACAAGCGCAAAGGCAGAATTTTTTTTCATAACTTACTCCGAATGTACAAAAATAATTATACCTTGTTTTTAAAAATTAAAAAATATGATAATATAATTTCATAAATTTTAAGAGGAGATGATATGAATAACTTTGAATTCAGATGCCCGACAAAAGTAATATTCGGAGCAGACACAATTTCAAAATTAAAAGACGAAATTCCGCAAGATAAAAAAATCCTTATAACATACGGTGGCGGTTCAATAAGAAAAAACGGTGTACTAAAACAAGTTAAAGAAGCTTTGGAAGGCTTTAATTATAACGAGTTTGGCGGTATCGAGCCAAACCCTAAATATGAAACACTATTAAAAGCAATCGAGATGGTGAAAAATGAAGGATATGACTTTCTTCTTGCTGTGGGCGGAGGCTCAGTGCTTGACGGAACTAAGTTTATTGCAGCAGCAAGCAAGTATGAAGGAGAGCCTTGGGATTTAATTACAAAAGGGGTTGAGGTAAAAGAGGCGCTTGAGCTTGCTGACGTTATAACCCTTCCTGCAACAGGATCTGAAATGAACTGTGGGGCAGTTATTTCAAGACTTGAAACAAAAGAGAAATTTCCTTTTATTTCTGAAAAAGTTTATCCTAAATTTTCAATAATAGACCCTAAAACTACATATTCTTTGCCCGAAAAGCAAACTGTTAACGGAATTGTTGACACTTTTGTACACGTTATGGAACAGTATGCAACTTATGATGTAAATACACCTCTTCAAGACCAGTGGGCTTTAGGGATAATTAAAACACTTCTTGAAGAAGGCCCAAAAGTTTTAAGGGAACCGCAAAACTACGAGGCAAGAGCAAATATATTTTGGTGTGCAACTTGCGGTCTTAACTACTGGATTAGCTTAGGTTGCGTGCAAGACTGGGCAACTCATATGATAGGGCACGAATTGACTGCAATTTACGGGCTTGACCACGGTGAAACACTTGCTATAATTCTACCTTCACTTTGGAGAGTTATGAAAAAAGATAAAATGGACAAGCTTGCAAAAATGGCTATTCAAGTTTATGGCGCAAACGAGTTTTTACCAAAAAGCTTGCTTGCAGATATAACAATTAAGAAAACAGAAAAGTTTTTCCATAACATCGGAAGAAAAACAAAATTAAAAGAATACGGAATTGACCCAAAAGAAGCAGCACAAGAAATCAAAAGAAGATTTAGTGAAAGAAATACTGTTCTTGGAGAAAGACAAAATATAACCCCCGATGTTGCTTATGAAATTGTACTAAACGCTTAATATTCTTCTTCAAGAAAATAAAACAGCTCAACAAAACGCTCAAGAAGTTCTTCGGGCGTTTTGTTTTCGTCAATTTCAATTGTAATTGTCGGTATTTGTCTTTCTACTCCGCAATATGTGCCAAAGCTTCCCGGGGTCGGATAGCCAATATCCTCTTGCACGGGATAACCTACAATTTGAGATATTTTTTGTGCTAACTCATTTGCAGGCCCGTCAAAATTTACAATTTTATAAGGTGCATGGATTGTAATTATCGCATCAAATTTATTATCTTCGATTAAATCAACCAGAAACTTCGTCTCTTCTTCGCTTTTGGGATGTGTGCCGCCAAAATATTCGTCATTTTCACCCAAAATCCAATTTTTTGTCGGGAAATTTCTGTTTAAATCTACTCCGTTTTTATTTTTTCTTGTATTTGAACTATTCAGGCGAGCAACAAAGTAAAGCGAGTTTTTAGGGCACCTTTTCGGCAGTTTTAAAAATTCATTTATAAAAAACTCACCCTGTGGCTCATCCCCATGAAAAACTCCGACCACAAGGATTTTCTTGCAGGCGGAGTTATTTCTTATTTTTAAATCTATACTCAATTTTGCTTCCTAGTTAATTCTTTGGAACATATAACCGATTCCGCGGGCAGTAAGAATTAATTCGGGGTTTGCAGGGTCTGCTTCCAATTTAGAGCGCAAACGAGAAATATGAACATCAACCACACGTGTGTCAATTCTGTGATCCGGCGGATAAGCCCAAACGTGTTGCAATATTTCATTTCTTGAATAAGCCTGACCTGAGTTATTTACAAGAAGTTCAAGTAAAGAAAATTCCATACCTGTCAGTCTGATTCTTTCATTTTTGCGATAAACCTGACGACGAGCTGTATCGATTTTAATTTGACCTGTTGTAATAACGTTTTTAGCAGTTTTTCCTGTTGGCGCAGCAACTTCTTTAGTGTTTGTTCTTCTAAGAACCGCTTTTACTCTGGCTTCAAGCTCTTTTGGGCTAAAAGGTTTAATAACATAGTCATCAGCACCAAGTTCAAGACCTGTTATTCTTTCTGAAACATCACCCAAAGCTGTTAAAATAATTATTGGCACATCGGAAGTTCTTCTTATTTCGCGAGTAACTCCATAACCATCCATTTTTGGCATCATAACGTCTAAAATTACAAGATCGGGTGCAGTTTTGTTATAAACATCCACTGCTTCTTCGCCGTCTTCAGCCGTAACTACGTCATAGCCTGCCATTTTCAACCTTGTTTCCAAGATTCTTCTTATACTTGCTTCATCATCAACTACAAGCACTCTTTGTTTTGAATCGCTGTTTTCATTTTGGAGCTCTTCGGTCATTTTGTTGTCCTTTTCTTCCTTATTGCTAAAATTAATATATTTTAATTATATTACAAAATATTTATTTTCTTAAACATATATTAACATACAAACTTTTTTTTGAAAACAAAAATTTTAAATATTTTTATGCCAAATAAAAAGGCCGGTTTTTTAGACCGGCTTTTGTAGTTTTAGATTATAGTTTAGGAAGTTATGATAGCTTTATTGCGTCATTTTGGATATTTTGACTTTCTTGTTCGTTTACTGATTCGTATTCAGCTTGAATTGCTTTTATTTGTGTTTCAATAGTAAGCTTTTCTTGTTCCAAATCTTGCTCTTGACGGTTTAATTCTTGAGCATATTGATCAGCAAACGCCTTCAATTCTTCTTTATATATTTCATTAAATACAAGATATGGTTGTATTTGACCATTTTGCATATAAGCTAAGTTTGCATTCGGGTCGAGTGCATATTGATATTGACCGCCGGTAGCTTGGTTTATGGCTTGCATTTGTTGAAGGTAGGCATTGGTTTTAACTTGAGCAGACTGATAAGCAATGTTTGATGATTGTCCAAGAAAATTCAACTGAGTTCCAAAGACAGATGAAGGCCCTGAAGTTGCCTCTTGGTAAGTAATCTTACCATCTGCCACAGCTGATGCCATTTCCTGCATATCCATAATCTTTTGGCTGATTTGAATTAATCTGTTTTGATAAACACTAAGCCTTTGCTTTAACTGCATTTTCCTTAGCGATAGAAACGCCCAAGTCATGCTTGCCTCCTAACCTTAAACTTTAACCTTTCAGTAATATCTAAAACTAACCTTACATTCTAATAAAGTATTTTTGTTTTTATAAATTGCTAATTTGTTATAGTTTGGTTAACATTTCTTAACAAAACAGTAAAAGCAGTTATATCTAGTATTTTGCACAGATTCTTGCTTCATGAGCAAAATATTCAAGCTCATCATTCAGCGGGAACATTGGAATATTGCAGTCATATTTTACATTTAGCGCAAGTTGTATCAAATAGTCGCAAAAATGGGGGTTTTTAGGCAAAAGAGGCCCGTGCAGATATGTTCCAAAAACATTTTTATATCTTGCACCTTCTGTTTTATCGGCTCCATTATTACCGTTGCCGACTTTTACCTTCATAAAAGCTTCGACATTGTCGCCCAAAAATGTCTGTCCGCTATGGTTTTCAAAACCGACAATGGTTCTAATCGGCAAAAACGGGCAAGTGGCGGTAACATTACCTATAAACCTTTTTTCGCCCGCTTGGGTGTGCACATCTAAAATAGATATTCCCCTTAATCTTTGATTGTCGGAAGTTAAGTAATAATTTCCAAAAAGTTGATAAGAGCCGCAAATTGCAAGCATTGGCTTATTTAGATTAGCAGCTTTATTTAACTCAACGCCGTTTCTCATAAGCTCGTTTGCAGCAATCACCTGCTGGGTATCTTGTCCTCCGCCTGCAAAAAACAGGTCGTAATCAGCCTGATTTATAATTTGCCCTGTTGTAATATTATGCACTTCAACCTCGATATCACGCCAGGCGCATCGCATTTTAAGTGCCATAATATTACCCATATCGCCATATATATTAAGCAAATCAGGGTAAAGATGAGCTATACTTAATTTAAGAGCAGCTCTTTGCATTTTTCAACTACCTCATCATAGCCAAGTTTTTCAACTTCGCCTGTTTTTCTGTCTTTAAATTCAACAAGTCCTTCGCTTATTGTCTTTCCCACCGTAATTCTGTATGGGAAACCAATTAACTCAGAATCCTTAAATTTCACACCTGCTCTATCTGACCTGTCGTCGATTACAACTTCAATGCCTTCATCTAACAGCTTGTTATATATTTTAAGAGCTACTTCCATTTGCTCTTTATCTTCCGTATTAACGGGAACAACATCAACATGATAAGGCGCAATTTCTTTTGGCCAAACTATACCAAAGTCATCATGGTATCTTTCTATCGCTGCGGCAGCAGTTCTTGTAACACCGATACCGTAGCAGCCCATAATAAACGGTTTATCCTGACCGTTTTCATCTGTATAAGTTGCATTCATCGGTTTAGAATATTTTGTTCCAAGCTGGAATATATTGCCGACTTCTATACCTCTTGTAACTTTAAGAGGCTTTTTGCAGCGCGGGCAAAGGTCGCCCTCTTTTACAAGTGCAACATCAATAAAATCATATTCTTCTTTAAAGTTATATCCGACAAGGTGTTTATTGGGCTCATTTGGGCCTACGACAAAATTTTTCATACCTTTTGCAGATTTATCAAAAATAACTTTAACTTTATTTTTATCTATCCCCAAGAAGCTTAAATATCCGGCTTCGCAGCCCAAAAACTCATAAGCTTCATCAGAAGTTGCGGGGCGTATTTCAAGTGCACCAACCGCGTTTAGAAGTTTAGTTTCTTCAACTTCTCTATCTCCTCTAATCATAACCAAAACCGGCTTTGAATCGGCAACATAAAGAACTGCTTTTAAAATACAATTTGAATCTATCTTTAAGAATTTTGCCAAATCCTCGATTGTCTTAACATTTGGAGTATCAACAAGTTTTTCTTCACTGTAACCAAACTTAGCTCCGTCCGTTTCTTCAACATTTAAAATTGAAACCGCATGGTTAGAGTTTGCGCTGTAATCGCACTCTTCGCAGTAAAATACATCGTTTTCGCCTGTTTGTGTTGAAGTTAAAACCATAAATTCATGGCTTACACTTCCGCCAATTGCACCTGAATCGGACTGAACCATCTTTGTTTCAAGACCGCAACGCTCAAAAATTCTTTTATAGGCTCTTGCCATATTTTCATACTCTTCATCAAGAGATTCTTGGCTGGTATGAAAACTGTATGCATCTTTCATAATAAATTCACGACCTCTTAAAAGACCAAAACGGGGGCGAATTTCATCTCTGAATTTTGTTTGAATTTGGTATAAATTAACGGGTAATTGCTTATATGAAGTAAAAGTACCGCTCACAACAGAGGTTATAACTTCTTCATGTGTAGGCGCAAGGCACATTTTATTTCCATGCCTGTCGGAAAATCTTGCAAGCTCTTTTCCGTAAACTTCCCATCTGCCTGATTTTTCCCAAACTTCAGAAGGCTGAACAAAAGGCATCAAAAGTTCTTGAGCGCCTGCTGCATTCATCTCTTCTCTTATAATTTTTGAAACTTTTGCTATAACCCTTTGCATCAGGGGAAGATAACTGTATATCCCCGATGTAAGTTTTTTAATATATCCTGCTCTCACCAATAACTTGTGGCTTATAGCCTCTGCGTCATTCGGGAATTCTCTTAGGGTTTGAACAAAAAGTTTTGACATTTTCATGATATTTAATAGCCTCCAAAGTGCTCTTGTGTCTAATATACTCAAAAAATAATTTTAGATATAAGCATTATAACAACAAAGTAAAAATGCCGCAAAAAATAAAGTTTTTTAACAAAAAAGTTTTTGTGCATTGCCCTTGGTTGAGGTTTTATTTTATTATTATCTTGAGGAGTATTTATGGAAAAAATTGCAAACCTTGCTTTTTATCTTCTTGCTTTTATGACCTTTATCTCTTCGCTTGTTGTGTTGGTGTCAAAAAGTGCAAGATATTATTTTTTAGGTGCAATAGCAGCATTTATGAGTATTGGCGGTATTTATCTGCTTTTAAAATCGCCCGTTATGTTTGTCATACAAATTGTATTTTTTGCTTTGGGTTTCGGGCTTTTAGTAATATTTTTAGGCAACGATTTTAACGTCGAGATGAAAAACCCTATAAACAAAGACATAAAAACGCTTATAGCTCCTTTTATTTTAAGCATTTTTATTCTTCTTATTGCACCGTTTTTAGCAAATCAAATTTTATCTCAGAAAACCAATTTTGATTATCTCAAAAACTTCTTTTTTGAGTTTGCTTCCTCGCTTGATTTAGTACTTATTTTATTAACCATTGTTTTAATTATCGTCTTAAGCGGCTTTTACACAATAGCTTTTTGGAGAAAAAAATGAGCGTTATTGCTTTTAAAATTATGCTTTTAGGGTTAATTTTATTCTGTTTTGGGATTTTTATCACCATTTTATCTAAGAATATTTTTAAAATTTTCTTTGGAGTGCTTTTAGCTTACTCTTCTTCACTTTTAGCGCTAAATTGCTGGAAAAACCCGACGGGCGAAATTTTATCAATTACTTTTGCAATTATTGCACCGTTTTTTATAATGGCGGGTATGTTTTTAACAATAAAACTTACAAAAAAATTCAATACAAGCGACATTTCAGAGATTGAAAAAATTGCGAAAGGGGAAAAATGATAGATATTTTAACTTGCGCTTATTTACTTTTGGGCATTCCTCTTTTTTGTGCAATAGCCCTGATTTTAATAAAATTATTCTACAAAAAAAGGACTTCAAGACTTTATTTCTTCTCAAGCCTTGGGGCAAATTTTTTAACCGTTATCTTATCCTTAATTTTGCTTGTATATACCATAACTTACCAAGGATTTAGTCTTGAGGATAATAATCTTATCTGTGCGATAAATAATATTCTTATATATTTTGGAATATATTTTGACAACTTAAGCTGTATTTTTATATTAGCCCTTACTTTTTTATTCTTTATTGTAAATCTATTTTCGTACAGATACCTTTGTCAGAACAGGCAAGGATTTGGCAGATTTTATATTTATCTTAATTTATTTCAGTTTTTCTCAACCTGCTTTATTGTAAGCTCAAACCTTATTCAAAGTTCGGCATTTTTATTCTTTACAACGCTCTTGCAATACCTTTTTGCAAATTTTTACTTCCAAAAACCAAAGGCTCAAAGCGATTCGAAAAAAGTTTTTCAAATTAATATATCGGCAGATGTTGTAATTCTTGCCGCGTCGGTTGCATTTCTTTGTTTTTCAATGATGGCACAAAATTCTCAAGACATCCCGACACTAGGGTTTAACAACATAAACTCTCTTGGGCTTTATTCTTTTGCAAGTATCAGCCCTGTATTTTTTATAATTATTTGTTTAATGTTTGTATTGGCTTCTTTAATCAAAAGCTCTCAATTCCCTTTTATATCAAGAACCTTTTGTGCTGCAAATGCTCCAAATCCGTTTTTTACAATATTTTTAAGCCCGGTAATTCTTGCAGAAGGCTTATATCTTCTTATCAGATTATATCCGATTTTAAATCTTGCACCTTTTACTTTTGAGATTATAAAAATTGCAGGCATAATAACCGCTTTTATTGCGTCCTTTATTGCACTAAAGGAAAACTCTATCAAGTCTTTAATTTCATCCTTTGCACTTGTGCAAACATCCGTTTCGCTTTGCCTTTTCGGTTTTAGACTTGTTGATTGTGCAGTTTATTACTACATTTGCCAAACAAGCTCTCTTATGCTTATAGCATACAGTTTAAATGCGCTAAGCCTTTATAGCGGAGGACAAGAAAACATAAGATTTTTAGGCGGTTTAAGAGAAAAACTTTTACCTGTTGCGATTTTTTATTTAATCGGCTCAATAAGTCTGTGCGGATTTTTATTCAGCGGGCTTTGGGCAAGAATTTCCTTTGAAAATTACATGTTTAATCAAGGAAATTTTGCCTTCCTGATTTTCTCCTTTGTTTTAACTCTTTTATGCGCTTTTTATACTTTTAGGGTTTACTTTAGAATTTTTGAAGGAGAATATCGAGGAACGTATGAAGTTCAAAAACAAAGTAAATTGATGACTTTTTCTCTTGTGCTTTTAAGCTTGCTTTGTATTTTAATCGGCTACATTTTAAAAAATTACTCGGGAATACTTATAACAATGTCTTCTCAGGATTTAACAAAAAGCAGTGTTCCTCTGATTAATATTATTGGCTTTATTGCTGCCATGACAGGCTATATTTTAGCTTACAGGGTATATTTCACAAAAGAGTTAAGCTCTGTTAAAAATATAACTCTAAGAAAAATTTGCGCCAATCACTTTGGAGCAGAAGCTTTTATCGAATTCAAATATAAAACCTTACCCGAATTTCTTGGCAAGGTTTTTAATATATTTGAAAAATATGTACTTGAATTTCTATATTTAATTCCAAGTTTAATTACAAGAATTTTATCTTACATTTTATGTGCAAATAAAACCGGAAAAATAAGCTCAAGAATTTTCGGCGCAATTTTTACAATTGTTATTTTGGCAATTATTATTGTTATATTTTACTTTAAAATGGGGGTTAACGGATAATGGAGCAAGGATTTTTAAACATTATAATACTTATCTTCTCACCCCTTATAGCAGGGCTTTTAATATTTTTAGGGCTCTTTAGAGATAATCAGATAATTATAAGAAGAAGTGCAAAGTGGTTTATGTTGCTGCATTTCATTTATGCGCTCGCTTTTCTTTTAAACTACAATACAAACTTGCAGTTTGAGTATGTAACAACACTTCCTTTCGGCTTATTCGGCAATCAAGGAGCTTTAATTACTTTTGCTCAAGACTTTTTAAGCTCAACTCTTGTTGTATTATGTGATTTTATAATATTTATTTGCCTTTTAAATGCTAAAAGTACGGTTTTAAACAAGCATAAGTTTTTCTACTCTTTTGCTTTATTTTTTAGCTTTGGGGTAAATGTTATGCTAATGTCGCAAGATTTGTTTCTTTTTGCTCTTGCAGGACTTTTTGAAGTCTTTTGCGCTTACATTCTTATTCTTAATTTCACAAGAACAAAATTTCAAAATCAAAATAAAAGATATTTAATCTTAAACTTTTTTGCTTTTTCTTTTTTAGTTTTAACACTATGTTTAACAAAAGCAATTTTTGCCAAATATCAAATTGAACTCGATACAACAAATTTAATTAATTCCGCTGATAAAATCATGCCTGCGGTACAGTTTTTAACATTTTTGGCATTTTTAATATGTTCTGCAATAAAATTGCCGATAATAGGACTTCATAAACCAATTTTAGAGATATTTAACAATTCTGGTGCCTCGCTTGGATTTATTTCTCTGTGCGAATTTACTTTAGGCTTTTTTATTCTTGTAAAATATAATTTTTACTGCTTTGCAAAAATGTTTGAAATGTTTTTACTTCTTTTAATTATACTGGGGTTAATCAGCTTAATTTATTTTATAGCTCTTGCAATTAAAGAAATTGAGCTTAAAAAATCTCTTGCTTATTTTACCTTCTCGCAAATAGCTCTTAGCCTGACTTGCCTTAGCACAATTACACAGGAAGGTGTTTTAAGCGCTGTATTTCAATTTGTTTCGATCTGCATTGTGGCACTTGGATTGTTTTTATGTGCAAATTATATTTATAACATTTTTAAAACTCAAAAAATTATTTTTATGGGTGATATAGCCACAAAAACACCTGATTTAGCCATATTAAACTTTATCCTTATACTTGCGGGCATCGGTTTTCCTCTCACAAGCGGTTTTATTGCAAGGTTTTTATGCCTTCTTGCGCCTTGCACAAGCGAAGTTTATTCGCAAAATTTAGTTTGGATTATTATTCTTGCAATTGTTTTAAATATAGTGCTTTGTGCAATCTACCTTCTTAAAACTTTTCAAGAAATTTATTTCAAAAAAGATAATAATTTGGATATTAAACCCGAAAAGCTCTTAAGACACAGGTTTTACGGACTTTTAAGCGTTTGCTTGATAACCGTATTTTTAGGAATTATGCCCTATGTTTTACTGAGCGGTATGAGTAAATACTGCGATATGATTCTTTGCGCGTTTTCAATTTAAGGAGAAAAAATGTTTCTATTAGACAACTTTATAATCACACAAAAAAATACATATTTACTTTTAGGCTTTCTTATCCTGTTTTTAGGAACAATTTTCAACTTTTTGTTTAGCGGGCTTTTAAATAAGAAATCGGGCGTTTTTTCAAATTTTGTCGTATATTTAAGTTTAATTGGCGCGGCAATTTTCCAACTGCCTGCATTTTTTGGCTTCCTAAATACATCAGGACTAAAAAATCTTAGTTATTTTAACGACAGTTTAATTTTAAACTCATCCAATCTGTTCCTTTGTATATGTGCAAATTTACTTATATTACTTGTTTTTAGCACGTCTTTTGATTTACTTAAAAAACTCAGACATAAAAAATATTATTTTAATTCCCTATATTTATGCTCAGCTCTTGCTTTAAACATTTTAATCTTATCTCAAAATATCATTGTTTCACTTTTGGCTTTTGAGGCAATTTTTATATGCGCATTTTTTATACTTTTAGGCTTTAAAACAAAAGAAACTTTTATTGACGGCTTTAGATACATTGTATTTTCAGCTTTTTCAACAGCATTAATTTTCCTATCTCTTGCACTGTCAAACGTCTTAACCGTTAAAAATTCACTTCTTATAACAATCTCTCAACTTTTGCTGTATGGCGCAATAATCTTTAAAACTAATTTACACAATATTTTTGACAAAAATATTAACTTTCCCGCTCTAACATTTTTAAATACCGTAACTTATAGTAGCGGCTTAATTATGGCGTATAAGACATCTCTTATGTACCTTAAAGCAGGTTGTGCAGCGCAGTTTATTTTCATATTTATTCTTACTTTATTAATGCTTGTCTATGGACTTAAACTGACAAGAGTATCGAATTTAGAAAATTTTCTTTCAAAGTTTAATTCGCTTAATTTTTGCGCAATTTTAATCTTGTTTTTTACCCTCACCCCAAAAACAAGCTCTGCCGCACTAACTCTTTTAATAAATACGCAAATTATAACATTAGCTCTAATAAACATATTTTCAATATTAAAAGCAAATACAAATTCTCTTGAATTTACATCTATTCAAGGAATTTGCCATATTAATAAAAAACTGTTTATGCTCTTAAGTACTGTCCTGTTTATTCTTGCAGGTCTAGTTCCAACAGGCGTTTTAACATCAAGAATTTATTCACTCTCAACTCTTAGTGAAACAGGACTATGGAGTAGTGTTGTTTCATTTGCCGCTATTTTAGCATACACACTTTTAATCGTATCAACTCTAAGGCTAAGTGAAATTATGCTTAAAAGACCGGCTCAAGAAGAATTTTTCAATACAAATAAATACGCAAAGAGGACAAAACTTAATTATTTTATCCTCTTTATCTGTCTAATATTGTGCTTTTTAACGCTTATTATAAATTCTGACTTAATTAACCTTACTACAAGCTTTCAATCTGTTGTCTTTGTTCATTAGGATAAACTGATTTATCTTCTATATCAAAGAACCAAGCATTGTGAAAGTCTGTTTCATGGCGACCAAAGAAACCATCCTCGGTTGTCGGATCAAAATATGTTCTTGCTTTTGTGTAAGCAGCAGCATATTTATTTTTTGGTTCATAATTTTTGTAATATCTTACGTATTTATGTTCAACCCCTTGGCTTTGTTCAACCGATAAATCCATCATTTTAAGAAATGCTTGAGAATGCCCTGAACTTTGATACTCTTGCATATCGGCAGTATTGCCTTCAACAATATAAGCAAAAGAAGCCTGAGCCATAAACATTAAAGTAAGTGCTAAAATTATTTTCTTCATAATTTACCTCATTGTATTCAATTAACATTATTATATACTATTGAGCGTTTTTGACCACCTATTTAATGTAATTTTTAGCTAAAATATTTCAATTCGCCTAAATCTTCTTTTATAACTTTTTCAAGCTCGTCTAAAAGATTTTCTTGCGGAACTTTTTTAATCATTTCGCCTTTTTTAAAAATATACCCTTCTCCAATTGCTCCCGCTATACCAAAATCCGCATCACGAGCTTCATTTGGTCCGTTAACAGGACAGCCCATTGTAGCAATTGTAATATTTTCATTTAAATTTTTAAATCTTTCCTCAACTTTTTTAGCAAGAGATATTAAATCAATTTGCGTCCTGCCACAGGTAGGGCAAGAAACAAAATTAACTCCTCTTTGCCTTAATTTCATAGCTCTTAAGATTTCCCAGCCCGCGCGAACTTCCTCAATCGGGTTTTCAGTTAATGACACTCTTATTGTATCCCCTATACCTTGAGACAAAAGCGAACCTATGCCGATAGAGGATTTAATCAAACCACCTCTTAGCGTTCCGGCTTCGGTTACTCCAACATGCAGAGGGTATGGAATTAAATCATAAATCATTTTATAAGCCTTAATTGTTGTCATAACATCGCTCGATTTTAGTGAAACTTTTATCAAATTAAAATCGCAATCTTCGAGAATTTTTATATGAGCAAGTGCAGATTTCACCATTTTTTCTTCAAGAGTCAAACTTTTATCTTGCTGTAAATGCTTTTCTAATGACCCCGCATTAACACCTATTCTAATTGGAGTATTTGTTTTCTTAGCTAAATCTACAACTTTTTTTACATGTTCCATACCGCCAATGTTACCGGGGTTAAGTCTTAGAGCATCAACGCCTGAATTCATGCACTCAAGCGCTAGACGATAATCAAAATGAATATCTGCAACAATCGGCAGAGGCGATTTATTTTTTATTTCTTTTATTTTTTGCGCACAGTCTTTATTTAAAACTGCAAGACGAACTATTTCGCACCCCTCTTGATAAAACTCGTTTATCTGTCTTAGCGTACCTTCGACATCATCCGTTTTAGTATTTGTCATTGACTGTACGCTAATCGGAGCGCCTGCACCAATTTTTACATCCCCAATTTTGATTTGAATTTTTTCCATAACATTAATTCCTTTTTTATGTTAAAATCATAGCATGAAAATAGCAATTATATCAGATATACACGCAAATTTAGAGGCGCTTGAAGCTGTACTTTTTGAAATTGAAAAAAGCAATGTTGATAAGATTTTCTGCCTCGGTGATTTATTTTTAGCAGGATACGACCCAAATTCAACAGGGGCAAAAATTTTTGAATTAATTAAAAAATACAAAGAAAATTTTGAAATAATCCAAGGTAACACAGATAAAATGCTTGCTAATTACAGCGAAGAGCTTTTTGAATTAGCAAAAAATAAATTCCCTTGTATGGGTTACGCCCTAAGAGATGATTTAAATATAATCGATAAAAAATATCTTGATTTTATAAGAAATTTACCCGAGAAGAAAAGCATAGAAATAAATAATTTAAAAATAGAACTTGTTCACGGTTCACCAAGAAAACAAGATGAGAATATTTACCCTAACTTGGATATTAATGAAGTTGAGCAAATGGTAGAAAACTCAAATGCGCAGATAATTTTATGCGGACATACCCACTTGCCTTGCGGATATAGCTTAAATTCAGGTAAAACAGTTGTAAACGTTGGCTCGGTTGGACGTTCTATGACGCAAGATAAAATGCCTTATTGGGCATTGCTTACAATAAACAACGATGCTACATTTCAAATTGAGCACAAAACTACAAAATATGACAACAAAAAGGTCAGCAATATAATTTTAAAAAGAAACTTTCCACACTCGGACGAACTGGCAAAAATGTATTTGGAGAATTAATATATGGCAGATGTTCAAAGCTTACATCATCAAGCAAATGAAGAATTAATAAACGGCAACGAAGAAAAGGCTATTGAGATATATAAAAAAATTGTAGAATTATCTCCGGCAGATGAAATAGCCCATTCTCAACTTATGGACTTGTATCTTGAAAGAGACAAGTTTATGTACTACATGACACGAGCTAATGTTAATGTAGTTCAATATAAATACGAACATGCCATAAATGATGTTAAAAAAGCGCTTAACCTTGAAAGTGATTCAAAAGAAGCAATTAAAAAACTTGCAAGGTTGTATAAAATTACCAACAAAAACCTAAGAGCAATAGATGAGTTTTTAAAATTAACGGAATTGGATAAGGAAGATAAAGAACCTTATCATGAGCTAATTGATTTGTATTTGAAAGAAAACAGCGAAGAAAGTGCAATTGGCATAGCAAAAAAAGCCATTGCAAA
Source organism: Candidatus Gastranaerophilales bacterium (assembly GCA_944325665.1). Classification (GTDB taxonomy): domain Bacteria; phylum Cyanobacteriota; class Vampirovibrionia; order Gastranaerophilales; family Gastranaerophilaceae; genus Galligastranaerophilus. Next base: position 2,365 of record CALVAY010000014.1, on the reverse strand, counting down.
CTTTGAAGATAATAATGAATTTAAAAACATCCTTGCTAATTTGTATTTTAAACTTAACGACTACAAAAACGCTCTTGAAGTAGTACAAGATGAGTTTTTAAAAGCCAAAATCTTGCTTCAGGATGAACAAAATGACAAGGCAAAAGAAATTCTTGACCGTCTAAAAGATGACAGCGACCTTTACAAGGAAGCAAACAAGGAAAAATTAGCAAGCTACTATCTCCTTGAAGCACAATATTTTTATAATACAAACTCTAACGAAGAAGCACTGAACTCTGTTCAAAAGTACGCAGATATAGCTTCACCTAACGCTGTTGCTTTTCAGATGAGAGCATTAATTTATGAGCAAATGGGCGATGAGTTTAAATCATCATATTACTGGGGATATTGCTATAAGCACCAAAAAAGGTTTGATGAGGCGATTGTAGAATTTACACACGCGCACAACGCCAAGCCCGATGATAAAAACACATTAATCGAACTTGCCAACCTGTATGCCAATAACGGGGAAAAATTTGCCTCAATGGAATACTGGAAAAAAGTTTACGAAATAGACAAAGATAAAAGAGCGGGACAGATTCTGGGCGATTTTTATTACGAACAGGGAGATTTAAGGCTTGCCGAATATTACGGCAAAACAATCGAAAAGAAATCGCAAAAAGAAGCCGCATACGAGGATGAAGGACTTCTTGAAAAAATTATAAAACTCTTTTCCAAAAAATAATTGCTAAATTTCAACGTCAATAAAAAACTCTCTGAATTCGGGAGTTTTTTTTATTGTGCAAGAAAAAAATTTTACACGTTTTATAAACCCTGCAAACAATAAAAGGAGACAGAGCGATGAAAAACATATCAAATATAAATTTTGCAGGCACGGTGCTTATAAACAAAAGAGATGTTGCAGAAAAAATTTCCGCTCTTGATGAGAGAATGATGCCTGATACCATAAAAAACTTAAAGCACTTTAAAGAAAATATAGAAAACAATACACCCGATGATTTAACTTATTTTGTAGATTTGTATGCAGCAAGGGCTGATAAAACGCCTTACGGCAAAAGACTTGACCTTATAGTCACAGAGGCCTCTACATACAGGAGATACAAAAATTCACACGATGTATCCTGGAGGCTGAATGTAAACCGTTCGGAACAATGTGACAACAGAGAAGAAGTCTGGCAAAATGTTTTTAAACCCGTCAGCGACAAAATAATCAAAGACAGCTGCGAGCTAAATTTATTCAGCCCAAACTACAAACAAAAAGAATTAAGCGAAATGCACCCCGATATAGCAAGAACACTGCAGTTGATGGGGTAATGCAGACAGCTAAAACCTGATTTTTGGAAACCACATCGGGACTCTCTTTTTGTATTCAAGGTACTCGCCGGCAAAGTTTCTCTCAAGCTGCTTCTCTTCAAATACCTTAAAATATACACAATTAATAAGAAAAAATAATACTGCCCAGTAAAAAATATTTATAGTATTTAAAATCAGTGACTCGGCAGTCAAAATAGCCAACACTCCTAAAATCATAGGGTTACGAACAAATTTATAAGGCCCTATTGTAACAAGGTTTTTGGGTGGTGACCATGGGGCGGGAGTCCCTTTGCCTATTTTATAAAACAAAAGCATTGTCCAAATTGCAATAAAAAGTCCAATAACAAGCAAGATAATTCCTAATAAGAGTTGGAGCAAATTTGGTAATAAGAAATTGTGTTTTGAAAAATACAGAATAAAAGAAGGAATAACAATAATAACATTAAATGGTAAAATAACAATTGCCTTAATCCATTCTTTCATAGTAAATCCTTTATAATTAGACCAATACGAGTATATAGCAAAAAGAACCTTCAATTATAGAAGGTTCTTTTTTAAATTTAAGATCTGGCAGCGACTTATCTTCCCGGGAGGCTACCCTCCGAGTATTGTCAGCGCAAGTAGTCTTTACGACCGTGTTCGGGATGGGAACGGGTGGAGTCCTACCGCTTGGCCACCAGAAAAACCTGATGTCATGCAGCTTTTTCAGCCTGCACGCTGAAAGTTGCACAGATAATATAAAACCGATGTATTTTCCTTAACCAAACGGTTATCAGGAAAAGCCCTCGTCCTATTAGTAACGCTCGGCTGCAAATGTTGCCATTCTTCTACCTGCGTCCTATCAACCTCGTGATCTGCAAGGGGACTTACTGACTTGTGTCAAAAGAGAACTCATCTTACGGTGGGCTTCGTACTTATATGCTTTCAGCACTTATCCGCTTGGAACACAGCTACCGGGCGTTTACCCTTGGCAGGATAACCCGTACACTGGAGGTTCCCTCTTCCCGGTCCTCTCGTACTAAGGAAGACTCCGTTCAATTCTCTTGCGCGC
>CALVAY010000013.1 GCA_944325665.1 Candidatus Gastranaerophilales bacterium | reverse complement strand
GACCCTGAAACGAGTTTGGGGATACAAAATAAACGTCATGCTGAACTTGTTTCAGCGTCTTGGTAACATGCAATAAAAACACAAGAAATATTGGTTTATATGACCCTGAAACGAGTTTGGGGATACAAAATAAACGTCATGCTGAACTTGTTTCAGCGTCTTGGTAACATGCAATAAAAACACAAGAAATATTGGTTTATATGACCCTGAAACGAGTTTGGGGATACAAAATAAACGTCATGCTGAACTTGTTTCAGCATCTAAAAAATATGTAACAACAATATTCTTACTTAGGTAGCATCTTAAAAACATGTTATAATGAGCCAATGAAAAAAACCTGTGCAGTTTATATAATGACTAATTATTCCCAAAGCTCCTTATATATTGGCGTTACCAGTAATTTGCAAAAAAGGGTTTGGGAGCACAAAAATAAAGTTGTCGCAGGTTTTACAAAAAAATACAATATTAACAGATTAGTATATTATGAATTAACGGATTCCATAGAAACGGCTATTAATAGAGAAAAGCAGCTAAAACGCTGGCATAGGGAATGGAAAATTAACTTGATTAAAGAAATGAATCCTGATTTTAGGGATTTATCATTAGATTTTGAGTAGAGTGCGGATTTATAAGACCCTGAAACAAGTTCAGGGTGACAGGTGGTCGAGAGAGGCAGGTACTCGTTCAGGGCGACAAAATAAACGTCATGCTGAACTTGTTTCAGCATCTTGGTAATGTGTAATCAAAAACACAAGAAATATGGCTTGCTAAGACCCTGAAACGAGTTCAGGGTGACAACTAATCGTTCAGTGCGTCAGGTGTTTGTTCAGGGCCACAAAACAAGCGTCATGCTGAACTTGTTTCAGCATCTAAGCAATAGGTAATTAAAAACATGGGAAATATGGAATTCTAAGACCCTGAAACGAGTTTGGGGATACAAAATAAACGTCATGCTGAACTTGTTTCAGCATCTTGGTAACGTCTATTAAAAACGCGAGAAATATGGCTTGCTAAGACCCTGAAACGAGTTCAGGGTGACGGGTACTCGTTCAGGGTGACGGGTGGTTGAGGGTGACAGGTGGTCGAGGGTTACAAGTGGTCATTTAGAGTGTGGCATTAATCCTATAAGCTGTCATAAACCCTTTTAACTTCTTGAATATCCTGCCACATAAGCCATTTTGGGCTTCCCTTTTCCCTTGAATCATTTCTTAAAAGATAAGAAGGGTGAAAAATTGGCATCATTTTTGCCCCGTGTGGGCCTTTAAACCACTGCCCCCTTACTTTTGTTATGCTCATCTTTTTGTTAAACATACTCTCAAGAGCTACTCTGCCGCAGATTAAAATTATTTTCGGCTTCATAATATTTATCTGGGTATCCAAAAATTCTCGGCATGCTTCCTTCTCATCAGGCTCGGGGTCTCGGTTTTCAGGTGGTCTGCACTTTATGGTATTGCAAATATAAATATTTTTATCTCTTGATAGGCCCACGCTTGCAAGGATTTTATCTAAAAGCATACCTGCTTTGCCTACAAAGGGTCTGCCCATCTTATCTTCATAAAACCCCGGAGCTTCGCCGATTAGGATTATTTTATTATTCACAACACCTTCGCCAAAAACAGTATTTGTCCTTGTTTTGCTTAGTTTGCATTTTGTGCAGTTTTTACAAGCTTCTTGAGCTTCTTTTAGTGTTTCAAACATAGCTTTATTATACAACTTATTTGTTAAAAATATGTTTGTGATAATATTTCTCTATGCCAACATTAGTCGAAGAAAAACAACAAATTAATTTAAGCGAAAATTTACCAGAATTTTCGCACAGCAAAAAACCCTCTCCAATAAAGGGTATTGTTTTTTGTGCAATATTTGCCATAGGCGCCCTAATGCTTTCAAAATTGGGATTTTGTACAAAGTTTAACTTAAATTCTTTAACTATCGCGATAGTTATAGGTATGATTTTGGGCAACACTTTAAATCGCTTTATTCCTGAAGATTTTAGGGAAGGCATTACTTTTTCATCTAAAAAAGTTTTAAGATTTGCCATTGTTTTATACGGCTTTAGAATAACCTTTGCTCAAATTTTTAACGTCGGTATGGGCGGTTTTGTGGCAGATGTTATTATGCTTACAACTACCTACCTGTTAGGTTATTACTTTGGAACAAGAGTTTTTAAACTTGATAAAGACCTTTGCATGCTAACTGCAATCGGCTCATCTGTCTGCGGTGCAGCTGCGGTTTTAGGTACGGACAGCGTTTTAAAGGCAAAATCGCACAAGGTTTCTCTTGCGGTTGCAACGGTTGTGCTTTTTGGTACCGCCTCAATGTTTTTATACCCTTTAATTTATCAAATCGGGCTTTTAGACCCTAACGCTTTTGGTATTTATATCGGTTCAACCGTGCATGAGGTAGCGCAAGTTGTTGCGGCAGGCGCGGCAGTTAATCCCGAGGCTATGGACACTGCGGTAATTGTTAAATTAACCCGTGTTATGATGCTTGTACCTTATTTATTTTTGCTTAGTATGTATCTTGCAAAAAAATCAAATCAGAAAATGTCAAAGGTGCAAATTCCTTATTTTGCAATATTCTTTGTTGTTATGTGCGGTATAAATTCTCTTAATATTATCCCGAAAACAGTTGTATCAGGGATTGTAGAGTTTGACGTATTTTTGCTTACATTGGCGATGTTTGCGCTTGGTATTGAAACAAACTTTGAAAAAATCAAAAACCTTGGAATTAAGCCGCTCTTACTTGCGTTTATTATGTTTGTATGGCTTGTCGGTTTCGGCTTTATAGTCAACAAGTTTATTTTATAATTTCTCATTTATGTTAGAATATACTCGTTAAATGTAAAAAGGAGCAGTATATGATGAATGAAAAATTGCAAAAAGCTTTTTGCGTGCAAATAAATAAAGAATTGTACAGTGCTTATTTGTACTTATCTATGCAAAATTATTTTAAAGAAGTAAACTTAGACGGTTTTGCAAATTGGATGGCAGTTCAGGTGCAAGAAGAGCTTTCTCACGCTATGGGTATGTATAACTATGTATTTGAACGTGGCGGAAGCGTTGAGTTAATGGCGATTGATAAACCTGAAGGCACATACAATTCGGCTCTTGAAGTTTTTGAAAAAGTTTTAGAGCATGAGGAATATGTTACTTCTTTAATTAACGATTTGGCTTTTATTGCTGAAGAAGTTCGCGATAGAGCCGCAATGTCTTTGCTTGATTGGTACATTAAAGAACAAGTTGAAGAAGAAGCAAATGTGGCAAATGTTTTAGGCAACTTAAGACTTGCACAAAACGACCCCAGAGCGCTTTTGCTTTTAGATAGAGAACTTGCAACAAGAACGTTTGTTGCCCCCGTTATCGGTTAATAAATTTAAAAGCCCCTTTTAAAGGGGCTTTTTTTAAATATCCAATTCGTATTTTAAAATGTCTGTTACAGGCGGTTTTTTGAGGTAATCTATTGCAAGTGAAGCTTTTTGTACAAGTATCGGATCATCACTTACTTCGGTTACCGTTCTTAATAGGTCTATTGCGCTGTTAAATACTCTTAGTAAGTCGCCCTCATGCATTATGATATATTTACTTTTTAATTCGGCAAATATTTCATTCCAAGTGTTTAGACACTGTTCTTTGTCATCTTGCTCGGTGTCTGCAAATTTTAAAATTGCACCTGTAAGATTTGTGCTCATTTTAATTTCTTCATTGATTTTTTTCTCAGCCTGTTCTTTAGAAATTTGTTTTGCTAAATCTATTGCCGGACTTAGCTTTTGAGCTACATCTGCCATATCGTCTTCAAATGTACTTCTTGGTTTATCATCTTTAACATCGGCAAACATTACCATTAACGCTGCAAGTTCTTGCGGTGTAAGGTCTTGATAGTATTTTGGGTCATCCAGCAGTTCGCAGAATAAAACTTGGTTTATTCCGTAAACATCTTTTGCCATATCACCTTTTCTTGTTCTGTGGAATTTGCCGTCTTCCCAGTACAAATAGTCTTTGTCTTTTAGGTAATTTAGTTTTCTTCTGGCTTCTTTTTTAATTTTTTGAGTTGAGCCTGATTGATATGTGTAGAAACTGTTTTCAAGGAAGCTGTCGAGGTCTTCAAGAGCGCTTGTCTGAATTAATGTTGCATAGGATAAATTAAACGCGCTGTCGATTTTTGTATCTGTTGACTCCATTATCGTCCTGAATGTTTTTAATTCGCGGTCTGATGTAGGACAAATGATAACATTTCCAAGGTCGTCAATACCTCTTCTGCCTGCTCTTCCTGCACCTTGTTTGTAGGTTGTGGGCGGAATTTCAATCATTTTTCTTCCGTCAAATTTTTCTAACGACGAGAAAACAGTTGTCCTAAAAGGCATATTAATACCGGCTAAAAGTGTTTCTGTTGCAAAGCAAGCTTTGATTAAACCTTCTCTGGACATTTTTTCAACCAAACTTTTATACGCGGGCAGCATTCCGGCATGGTGAACAGCGTATCCCATTAAAAGTTTTGGCATGTATTCTTCTTCAAAATCATCTCCAAGGTAGATGTCTTTTTCTCTTGCATCGTTAATTATATCTAATACACGTTTTGATTCCTCAGGTGTTAAAAGAGTGCCGAGTTTTTGCGAAACTTCATCCAGCTCTTTTTTACATTTTTTCTTTGAGAAGATAAAAAATAGCGCAGGAGTTTTGTCTTTATCGTGTAAAACCTTGACCAAATGAACTAAAGGCGGATTTTTCGGTGCGAAGTTTAATTTTATATCTGTCCTTTGAGCTTTATTCGGATTAGAAAGAACATAGGCTATTTGCTGAGCTTTTTCTTTTTTCACACCTTTTTGAGAAATAAGCATTTCGCTAAATTCATCGGCATCGATTATTCCGTTTTCATCGGCAAAAGGTTCTAAGACTTCTGAAAAGTCTTTGCCGTCAAATAAGGCTTCTAATTCTTCTATTGTTTCAATGGCCCTATCTGTATTTAAGGTTTTTAAATATTCTAAATCGATTTTTCTTTTGTATAGAGGTTTAATTGTATATCCGTATTTAGAATCAAACCCGAAAGCGTACTCTTTAAGCGGCACGTATCTTTCGTTTTCAGGGACATCAACAAGGTGAGTTTGGTTATTGGGGCTTACAAGTCTAAGCCAGCTTGCAATATCTTTTGCATTTGATGCGGTTGCAGATAACATCATCTGGCGCATATGCTTTGGAGTTTGCATAACGGATTCTTCCCAAACCGTTCCTCTGTCAGGGTCTTTAAGATAGTGAAACTCATCATATATAACGCCTGAAAAGTCCTTAAATATTTCAGCAGTTGTTTCTTCGTCGTCTGCGTTAACCATGTTTCTGTAAATTTCTGTTGTCATAACCAAAAGTTGAGCATCAGGGTTAATTGCAACATCTCCGGTTATAATACCGACATTTTCGGAGCTTATGTAATTTCCGTCTTTGTCATATTTTCCAAACAGCTCTGAAAACTTAACAAATTTTTCGTTACTTAGGGCCTTAAGCGGAGATAAATAAATTATTCTTTCGCCTTTTTTAAGCGCATCTTCGATACCGTATTCGGCAATTAGTGTTTTACCTGTTCCTGTCGGTGCGGTTACAACCGTATTTTTGCCTGAAATAAATGCATCTACTGCTTCTTTTTGGTATTTATCCAAGATAAATTTTTTATCCGAATCTTCAAAAGAGCGCAATTTCGACATTTGCATCGGGGGAAGAATTATTGATTGGATTTTTTCCATATCTAAAGCACGAGCGGGGTTTCTTTTGAGTTGTGCAACTTTTTTAATGAACGGGTCGTTTTTTCTTGCTTCTCTTTGCCTGTCTATTTTCATTCTGTTTCTTAGAATGGGGTCATTTGTTAACGCTTGCATTTTTCTGTTGGCCGCAATTATTTCGGGACTTATTTGAGGAAGGAAGGTGCCAAGACTGCTTGGTACATAAGGTGAATAAATCGGCCTTGGGTCAATGCCTTTTAGCTTTATCCTTGAAGGGTCAAATTTTTTCTCGGAGTCAGCCTTGTCTTTTTTGCTGCCTAAAAACGCTTTGTGCGAATACTTGTTAATGCTCGTTATTCTCATTTTTACTTCCCAAAAACTATTGTTAATATTATGCTTGTAAAACTTTTTTTTCGCTAGCGGGACACATAAAATTAAAATTTTTGTTACATAACTTCAAAAAAATGCTATACTAATCTTATGTTTTAAAGAAAGGAGTTTTTTATGTGGGAAAAGGATATCAATATTTCGGAAGTTAAAGAGATTATCTCACGTACAAAAGTATTTTTTGGGGTTGGCGCAATAAATAAAATTAACGACATTTTGTCCGACCTTAAAACAAAAGGTGTGGATAAAGTTATTGTAATCTCAGGTAAAAACGCTTACAAGGCAACAGGCGCTTGGGATGTAATTGAAAAAGCATTGAAAGATAATTCAATAGGTTATGTAAATTATGATAAAGTTACTCCAAACCCCACAACAGACGGTATTGACGAGGCTAAAAAAATAGCACTTGATTTTGGTGCAAAAGCAGTTATCGCAATTGGTGGCGGTTCTCCGATTGACACAGGTAAAAGTGTTGCAATTTTGATGGATGAAAAATATCAGGATAAAACAGCAGATGAATTATATGAGTATAAATTTGCTCCGACAAGCGCTGCTCCTATCATTGCAGTTAACTTGACACACGGTACAGGCAGTGAAGCAAACCGTTTTGCCGTTGCAACCGTTGTTAAAAAAGACTTTAAACCTGCGATTGCATACGATTGTATTTATCCTACATATTCAATTGATGACCCTAAAGTTTGTACTAAACTAAGCCCAAGACAAACTCTTTACACTTCAATTGATGCTATAAACCACGTTGTTGAGGCTGCAACAAGTAAAGTTGCTTCGCCATATTCAATTTCACTTGCAAAAGAAACAATCAGACTTGTGGCAAAATATCTTCCTCTTGCTTCTAAAAATCCTGATGATCTTGAAGCAAGATATTTCTTGATGTATGCAGCTTTATTGGGCGGGATATGCTTTGATAACGGACTTTTACACTACACTCACGCGCTTGAGCATCCTCTAAGTGCTGTAAAACACGATTTGTCCCATGGTTTAGGGCTTGCAATTCTTTTACCGTCGGTAATTGAAACAATTTACCCTGATAAAGCAGCAACATTAGCCGATATTTTGGAACCCATTGTGCCAAATCTTAAAGGTGAAGCAAGTGAGGCAAAACAAGCTGCGGTTGCTGTTGAAAAATGGCTGTTTGAAGTTGGCGTAAAAGAAAAGCTTGAGGATATGGGATATTCAATGTCTGATGTTGAAAAGCTTACAAATCTTGCTTTTACAACTCCTTCTCTTGACGGATTGCTTGCAATAGCGCCAAATGAGGCTACAAAAGAAAGAGTAGAAAAAATCTACAAAGATTCAATGAAGCCTCTTGCTTAAACAAATTTAAAGCCGCTCGTTTGGGCGGCTTATTTTTTAATCAGTTTTATTAATTCTTGAATGCTTATCGTAGCTGATATTGCGCCTACTCCAAGCCAAAGGTAGTTAATAAAGTTAATCGGGCTTTTGGGCTTTTTAACGCCTGCCTCTTTTAATTCTTTTGGTGCTTGGGCGGAAGCAATTTCTAATGTGTCCCTTGAAATTCCTTCGTTTCTCTTTGGAGGCGTCGGAACTACTCCGATTTTAGGCGGAGTAAAGGTCATAGATGGAGTTGTACTTTGTTTGACTTCCATAATCTTTATAAAACAAAATCTTAGTTGGAATTGCCTTTTTGGTTATGCTTATGTTCAAGATAACTTGCAATAGGGCTTGAAATCAAGGGTACAATAATTCTTTTTGCGAATAAAGTTGCGCCGACAAGGGTTGAAACAACCGAAAAGCCTTTGCTTGCTTGTTTGAATTTTTTTGTTCCTTCACCAAGCTCAGAGAATAAATGTTTACAGATGTTTTTTTGGACTTTATCGCTTGCAAGCATAAAACCTGTCGAGAGTTGCACTACTGCCGTTGTAACACCTGTTATGGCGTCCATTTTTGCAACGAAAGATTTTTTATCCTCAGGGATTTCTTTGTTTTTTACGGTATTATGAACCCTAAGTGCGTATGCAAATACATCCTTTGAAACGCTGGTTGCAAGCAGTGTTGCAGTTAAAAACTTAGGATTTTCAATGCATTTTGTTATATGTTTTTTTGCAAATGTTGAATTTGCAAGGTTTTTAATATTTTGTTCCGCAATTTTTAACATTTTAAATCTCCCTTCGCAACTTGAGATTTAAAATTTTGAAGGCTTATTTGCACCCTTGATTGTCCCTTTGGCGGGGTTTTTTCACCTTTTAAGAGCTTCATGACTTTTGGGAATAAAAAGTCTTCCGCAGCGCATAAAAGCGGGGTTAAAACTATTGCTGCCACAAAGCAAACACGGTTTTGAAGATGATAAAGCCTTTTGTGTGTTGTGTCATAATTTTCTAAGGATTTTTTAAGAGCTTTTGAAGTCTCCTCGGGCAGTTTTTCGAAACTGTCTTGAAAAGCGTCTTTTAAATTGCTGTTTAAACCTTTTTTATTTAGTCTTTCAATAAGCTCAACGCTTTTTGTTTTTAGTGTTTCATCTTTTTTTGCTGCTTCTTGAAGAGCCGTAGTAAAGCCTTCTTTTGCCGCTTTTTCATTGTAGGAAAAATTACTGCCCTCTTTATCCAATTTTCCTTTGTTTGCAAGCTTTTCAATTAATTTTGAGCCATACATTAAAATCGGCACTTCCATTAAAAGCTGTAATGTCGCTGCAACAGGGTTTTTAAGTGCGGAATATTCTTTTTTTTCTTTTTCTTCTTTAGAGACAAGCATAATCGTTGCAGGAACAAGAACGGCTTTTCCCAAAAAATCCAGAGTAATATTTACCCCTTCGCCTATGTCGTCTATTTTGGCAAAACCTTCCCCTGCGGCTCTTTTAAAATTTTTTATTAAGCTTGCATTTGAAGAAAAATTTAAGTTATTCTGCTTGTTAATTCTCATGGCTTTGGCTTTTCTTTAGGTCTTTATAAAACCTATGAAGAATTTTATTTTCTCATGAAAATCATTTTTTTGCGCAATTTTTACAATTGGAAAGTTTTTATTACATTATGAGGAAATTATTAAGATTAATTTTAAATCAGATTTTTAAAATGCAGGAAAAAAATGCACCAAAAATGCCTGCAAAAACTTTGTATTCGTATTCAAACGGGACAAGCTCGTCGCATATAACTTCTTTTGCAACTGTTTCATTTGATATTAAGACAAAAGAAAAAATGCTAAAGCTCAAAAGTGCGGTAAGAGCTATTGTGAAGAAAAATATTAAAACTCCCGAGAAACTTCTTGAATATGTTGAAAAGTCAGGTACAAAGGTAATTAAAAGATTTAATGCGGATAAAATTCTTGCTTTAGTCGGTGAGCAAGAGGGCTTTATTACGCCAAAGAGCGGATTTGAAGCACTGTATTTGAATTTAGTACTTATGGGAAAATTCTCGTTTAATACAAAAGAGATGTTTGTTTTGAGGGATTTGCCCGTAAATATTTATATTATGTCCCATCAGTTCCATAAATGGTATGCTTACAAACTAAAATTACCCGGATATGATGAAAAAACTCAGGAAAACTTTAAAAAAGTTTTTGAATTTGCCGACGCTCAAAAGGTAAAAACTTTAAGCTATGCTGATGTTATGTCTTTAAAAGAGGCGGTAAGACGAGATTTAGACGCAATCGACTTTGTTCTTGAGCTTTCTCGTGAACAAGAAGGTGCGCAAAAAGGCTTGGAAAAAATTAAAAACGGCGAAAGCGCTACTGTTTAAGTTCGTTAATTTTTTGAGCAAGTTTTGTTATTTTGGCTTCGATTGTTTTTTCATCGAGGTTGTTTAACAAAATCAACTCTGCCGTTTTGTTAATGTTTTCGTTTATTTCCTTTTTGTTTTGAACGCCAAAGTCTTTATTTCCCGAGCTTTTAAGCTGTTTTATGCTTATGCATTTTGCCTTTGACATAAGGTCGTATTCGCATTGGCCGAAGTATTCATCCTCAAGGGCTTTTGAATTAAGCGGGATTACGTTTGTTAATTTTGCAAGTTTAATTTGAGAAGCTTCATCTGTGATTAAATCTGCAAATTCATGGGCCAAGGCTTTATTTTTAGAGCGTTTTGGGATAATAAAATTCATAAGAGAAATATCGTACTTTCCGCTTTTACCCAAAAGCTGCTCGCTTACATCTGACTTTTTGTAAACCTCAGGTGCGTTTTCTTTAACCATGTTTATAAAATTAGACCCCAAAACCACAAACAGAGCATTTTCGGACATATATTTTTCTGCCATTTCTCTGTGATTTATGGTAAGAGTGTCTTTTGAAATTAAATTATTCTTGTACATTTCATCGAACATTTTGTAAACAAAAAGCGTATTTTTAAAGTCTTTTTCATCTGAAAATGCACTTACATCGTACTTGTTAAGGATTTTTGCAAGGGAATCGTTTTCGTTTAAGTTAATTGCAAATGGGTAAATTTTGCTGCAAGCTTTTAAGTTTTGTGCAATTTCACTCAGTTCATCATATGTTTTAGGCGGGTTATTATATCCGCACGAGTTGTATAATTCTTTGTTATACAGAGTGATTGAGCTTGTTGCATAGAAAGGAAGAGCATATATTTTGTCTTCGTACTTGAGTAAGTCTATGCTTGAGGGTTCAAATTTTTCTCCCTCTTGTTCGCTAAAATATTCTAAAGCCCCCTTTTGAGCCAAGATAACCGAAAAATCTGGGTTTAAATTAACCAAATCAGGCGGATTGCCGCCTAAAATTGCCGCAAGAGTTCTTTTTTGAGCTTCTGCAATTGGTATATCAACCCAAACAACTTTATAATCAGGGTGTTTTTTTTCAAATTTTTCAATATTTTCTTCAATAATTTCCTGTGCAACAGGTTTAAGTTGAATTGTCCAGAGAACAAACTCTTTTTTTTGTGATGTCTGCTGTATATTCAACTTCGAAAAACCAAATATTATGCCGATTATGACCGCTAAAATAAAAAATTTTTTTATCATGTTAAAATTATACTATGAATTTATTTGATGCGCTAGAAAATAACAATAAACAAGTGCCTTTGGCGGAGATTTTGCGTCCCAAAAGTCTTGATGAGTATTTAGGGCAAACAAATGTTATAAGCGAAAACTCTCCGATATTTAATTTAATCAAAGCAAAAAGGCTTTTTTCGTTTATTCTTTGGGGGCCTCCGGGGTGCGGTAAAACAACTTTGGCAAGGCTTTTAGCTACATATCACAATGCGGAATTTATTGAACTTTCCGCCGTAACATCAGGTGTTAAGGATGTCAAAGACGCTGTTTCATCCGCAAAAGAAAGTTTGCGCTCGGGAATTAAAACAATTGTTTTTATAGATGAAATACATCGATACTCAAAAACCCAGCAGGACGCACTTTTGCCCCATATTGAAAACGGAACGATACATCTTATAGGCTCTACCACAGAAAACCCTTCTTTTCAGGTTATACCTGCGCTTTTATCCCGTGCTCAGGTTGTTGTGCTTAATCCTATTGACGATACCAGTATTGAAAAAATTATAAACAAAGGGTATGACTATCTTTTTAAAAATTACCCCGAAATAAAAGTCAAACTTGCTCAAGAGGCGGTTGAAACAATAGTAAAATTATCAAGAGGTGATGCCCGCTTTGCCCTTAACACGGTAGAAAACTCTTATTTTGCAGCAAAAGGCGAAATTACAAAGGATTTAATTGAAAATTTATTACAAAAAAGAACGGCAAAATATGGCATAGATGAGCACTATGACTTAGCTTCGGCTTATCAAAAATCACTAAGAGGCTCTGACCCTGATGCTGCGATATATTACCTTGCAAAAATGATTGTATCGGGCGAAGACCCGAGGTTTATCGCAAGAAGGCTGCTTGTTGTAGCGTCAGAGGATGTCGGTAATGCGGATTTTAGAGCCTTACTTGTGGCAGAAGCTGCACTTAGAGCTGTTGAACATCTGGGTATGCCAGAGGGCAGAATTGCACTTGCTCAGGCAACAGAGTTTGTTGCGAGGGCTAAAAAATCAAACAGAGCAATTTGTGCGATAGATAGAGCAATTTCTGATATTAAAAACGGACAAGATTACAAGCCGCCTTTGCACTTAAGGGATGCTCACTACAAAGATGCCGCCAAGTACGGTTTTGGAGTAGATTACATATACACGCATGATAATCCTGATGCTTATCAGCAATTTTTGCCCGATGAGATTAAGGACAAAAAGTATTTCACATAATTAAAAAATTGTGTATAATTTACTTACTCGGGTTTTGTTTTGAGTTTTTTGTAAATATTTCTTAACAAAATGCATGAAAAAAGGCAAAAAAAAGTATTTTTATACTTTACATGGGTGCAAGGTTAGGAGCATAAAAAATGCAAGTATCAAGTGTAAATGGTGTTAATTTTAAATCCAGACTTACCCCGGAAGTTTTGGAAGCTCGTGCAGAAGCACTGCAAAATACAGATTTTGATTTAAAAGCCCAAGAAGGCGCAGATGTTTTTGTAGATGCTATTGATAAAAAATTGCAAAAATCTGAAGCAGGCAGAAAAGTTATAGGATTTGTTGTTTCAGCAGCAGGTTTTGCAGCAGCTGCTCTTTCCTTTAAAAGAGTTGCTCCGAAATTAAGAACAGGTATTGCTGCCGCAACTAAAAATATTGCACAAAAAGCCGGTAAGTTGCTTGGTAAAGGCAATAAAAACATTGGCGAAATTACTCAAACAATGGCACAACAAACAGAAGTTATAGCTTCAGGCGGGACTACTTCCGGTTTCCAAAGGGGTGTAAAAAGAGTATTGGGTGAACAAACAGGTGAAAAATTCTCAGGTGCACTTGAGAAAGTCGGTATAAAAACAGGCGGGGATGTTGCTGATACTGCTGTTGCAATTGGTGCTGCCACATTAGCAGGCCGCGAAGCAGGCGACATCGCAGATGATAAAACAGAAGAAATGGCACTTAAAGGAGCAATCAAAGATTTAGCTAAAGTTGCTTCTGCTATAACAGGCGCGGGTGCTGAAGTGATGTTGGATGTCTAAGGTAAGGAAAGGAACGAGTAAATGAATATTTCAGCAATAAATGCAAGTTCAACATTGGGACGCCCTCAAGTTCCAAGAAATAATGTTTCTTTCTCAGGCAGAAAAGAAGTTCTTCATAATGCCGGTGAAACAGTTAAAAGAACAGGCGGAAGAGCAAAAAACGGAATTGTAAATTTCTTTAGAAATGCAAAAGTTGCAATAGATAATTTTGTTAAAAATAACAAAGGTGCAAGAGGTGTTAAGATTGCAGCAACCGCACTTACAGCAGTAGTTGCAGGCGGTTTTGCAGTTAAAGAAATGCACGATATTGCGACAGATTCAAATAAAAAATAATTTTTATTATAAATAAATCAACTAAAAAGCCCATTACTTGTGGGCTTTTTAGTTAGTATAATAATCGAGAGATATTACGGGTTTAAAAGTGAATTATGACTAAAAAGTTGAACATAGCTTTTGTTTGGCACTTTCATCAGCCTTCCTATCAGGAGAATGCTAAAGGTGATTTTTTAATGCCTTGGGTGCGTTTGCATGCAACAAAAGACTATCTTGATATGCTTTTAAGACTTGAAGATTTTAAAAATATTAAACTTAATTTCAACATTTCACCCGTTCTTTTAGACTCTGTTGAAAAATATATGCAAGGAATAAAAGATATACATCTTAAGCTTTTACTTTGCGATGTTGAAGAATTAGACAGAGATGACAAACTTTTTATACTTGAAAACTTTTTTGATGTTAACTATTCAAATATGCTTTTGTCTCGGAAATATTTTGCCGAGCTTTATGAAAAAAGAACGCACAGTGCGTCAAAAACCTCTTTGATAGATAGTTTTACAAATCAAGAATATGCCGATATTATGGCAAATTTTACGCTGTGTTGGATTGATAAAAGGTTCAGATACCGCTATGAAGGTCTTGATTACCTTTTGGACAAAGAAAAGGACTTCACTCTTGATGAGAGAAAGAAGATTTATGAAATTCAACTTCAAATTATAAGAGATTTAATTCCGACCTATAAAAAGTTTCAGGATGAAGGTAGAATTGAAATTTCGACAAATCCTTATTATCACCCGATTTTGCCGCTTTTAATTAATATTAATGAGGATAATTATCCGTATTTGGAAAATTTACCCAAAAACTTCCAAGGCGGTTTAAAAGATGCTAAGGAACAGGTCGAAAAAGCACTTGATAAATTTGAAAAGATATTTGGTCGTCGTCCTCGCGGTATGTGGTTGTCTGAACAGTGTGTAAGCAAAAAAACTCTTGAATTGCTCTCCGGAGTTGATGTTGATTGGACTGTTTTGGATGAGGGAATTTTATCCAGCAGTATAGGCAAAGATTTTTCAAGAGATTTTGAAGGAAACTTGGAAGACCCCTTTGCACTTTGTGTGAACTATAAACTTAAAAAAGATAAAAACAGAACAAATTTAATCTTTGCGGATTCATTTTTTGCAAACTTAGTCGGCTTTGGTTATGGCAGCTATGACGGCGAAGTTGCGGCAAATGACCTTTATGAAAAAATTAAAACCATACAAAATAAATTGCAAAATTCTCCAAAAGATTACCACTTGCTTACAATAGCTATGGATGGTGAAAACTGCTGGGAAAGTTATCAAAACGACGGAGAAGAGTTCTTAAGCACTCTATATAGCCTAATAGAGCAGGATGACACTCTTGAAACCGTTCTTGTAAGCGACTTTATAGACAAATCAGAACCCGACGAATTAAATAAAATCGCCTCAGGTTCTTGGATTAACAGAAATTTTGAATTGTGGATAGGTGAGCCTACAAAAAACGTTGCTTGGAGATATTTAAATCAAACAAAAGAAGATTTTGAAAAGATGTCAAAAGAGCTTTTGTCAAAAGCTAAAACAAATATCGAAAAGGCTCAGGCAAATAAAACAATTTTTGACGCAAAAGAAGAAATCTTTGTGGCGGAAGGTTCTGACTGGTTTTGGTGGTATGGAGAGCCAAACGAGTCAGGCAGCGACATAATCTTTGACTATTTGTTCAGAGAAAGATTGAGAAATGTCTATCGCGCCTTTTACGCTCCAATTCCCGATTATTTAAACATTCCTTTAATTTCAATGGTAGGAAAGCCTATAAAAGAGGCTCAAGGGCATATTAGCCCCACAATTGACGGTATCATAAAAGAAGAGTACGGCGAATGGGATAATGCAGGTTATATCTTTTTGCCTGATTCACCTACTTTTTCTAAAATGAAGTCAATTAAGGGAATTTACTACGGTTCGGATAGTGATAATCTTTATTTTAGATTTGAAGTTAATCAACAAACCGTTTCAAAAAGTAATCATTTCTTAAAAAACCAAATACATATATACATAAGAAGTGCTTTTCAAAACACCCTTTCGCCTGTCAGGGCAATATCAAGAACGAATAATATTTTCCCAACCTTAAAGAACGGGTTTTCTTATGAAATTATGTTTGCATTTAACAAAGACGACCTTCTTCCGCCTATCACAAGCGTTGCAATGCCCGGCGGATTGTGGAAAATGGTTTTAACAAAGCATGACGAGTATGCTTATAAAGATGTAATTGAGCTTAAAATTTCATACAAAGATTTAGGACTTGAAGAAAATACTCCTGTTGAATTTTGCGTGGTCAGTGCGACAAATGAAATAGTAAACGAAGTTTATCCGCAGGATGTGCTTTTGTCTTTAAACGGTTCTTAAAATATCTTCGATTTCAGTTGTGTCTTGAACTTTGAGTGCGCCTTTAAGCAGTTTCTTTTTGAGCAAAATTTTTATGCATTCGGGATTCTTGCACACATAAGCACTTCTTCCCAAAATTTTTGAATCAGGGTTTAAAAAGAGTTTATTTGTTTTTGCCTCTTTTGTTATTTTATGCATTAAATCTGCATCTTTAATTGCCTTGCAGGCTTGGCATTTTCTTTTTTTGTTCATTTTGTTGCTCTTATAAACATTGTTTTTGAAGTTACCGTTATCATTTTATTGTCCAGTGCCAACTTAACTTCTTCAATGTAATTATTTACTTTTTTTTCATCAAAATATTTTAAAAATCTTTGTCTTGTTGTCGGTCTGTCGGGACTCGGTGCGCTGTCAAACCACTTGTCTATTGCTTCTTTTTTGGCAACATAGGTTGAAGGTGTGTCTTCTACATTAATGTTGCCGTCTGAAAAACCTGCGGCGTCGAGGTTTTGCGCAATCGTTTGTGCGTCAAAGTTGGTCAAGGGGTCGCAATCATCTGACATAAAGTCATCCTCAGCCTTTTTAAACTCTTCCCAATCAGTTATTGAGCTTGGGTCGCAAAGCTCGTGGTATCTGGTATTAGAGCGGATAATGGGTTCAAAAGCACTGTATGTGCCGCCTTGTTTTAAAATTCTGTAAATTTCATTTATTGCTTTTTGTTTATCTGCAATATGCACTAAAACTGAGCGGGTAAGCGCCACATCAACGGCATTATCGGGAAGTTTAATATCTAAGCAGTCGCTTTGAAGAAAACTTGCCCTGTTTTTAATGTTACTTTCTTTAAGTATTTTTTCGCATTCTACAAGACAATCTTCAAATTTATCGGAGAATATAAGCTCAACATTATCTTGGAATTTTTCTAAAACTCCGAAGCTTAAAAGCCCTGTGCCGCAACCAATGTCAATTATTTTATCATTGTTTTTTATTCCTGCATTTGAAATTACAACATCTCTTAGTGCAAAAAGCCACCTAAATGTTTGCTCTTTTTGAATTTCGTCCATATGCGAAAATCTTGTTTCACTTAACCACTGTGTCCAGTTTTTGCAAATGTCGCTCAAATTATCCTCCGTTTTATGTATTTTAGGTGTCCGTAAAATTGTATTTTAGCACATATTATCTTATAATATTACCAAAGTGTATATTTAGGCAACAATGTCAAGCAATAAAGAATTTTTAAACATAGAAACAAATGTAGCACATTTGAGCAGAATGTTTGATATAAGTACCATTGCAAATCAAGCAAATGGTATTAATGATCTGCTTAAAAAGCTTGCAGGATATATTACAAAATATATTGATAATAAAAATATTTCTTTTTATGTGCTTGAAGGGCAAATTTTCAAATGTGTAGTCAGTGCCGAAAATTCACGTGCGGACGAGTGTTTTGAGTCTGAACAGGATAATGAGGCGTTTTTATCTGCGATAAATGAAGGCAAAATTATTGACGCCAAAAACCAGTACGGAGATATTCTCTACGGTTCTTTTTGGGAGAAAAACGGGCTTGAAAAGTTAAAAACAAGATATTTAAGGGCGTTTTTTTCAAACGGTGTCCCCGTTTGCTTTTGCTTTATAGGCGAAAGTGATACTTTTTCTACACTTGCGCCTAATCAAAGAGAGGTTTTAAATTCTACTTTTGATTATGTTGAGCCTATTATTGCAAAGTATTTGGCAGAATTAAAACGAGAGTACGAAATTGCAGATTTACAAAAGTCTTTGTATAACATCTCAATTCTTTATAATATCTCTCAAGCAGTTAACTTTATTGATGATTTAAAACGTCTTTTGCAGGTTATTTTATCTAAAGCAATTGACACACTTGAAGCCGAAAAAGGCTCACTTATGCTTTATGATTATTCGCAAAATTCTTTGCAAGTGAGAGTGGTTTACGGTTTGCAGGATAAAAAGGTTGAAGAAGGCATAAATAACGGAATAATTCAGTGTTCAAAAATTAAAGCCGGCGAAGGTGTAGCAGGAACGGTTTTCCTTGAAAGAAAACCCATAATTACAAACCTTGGTTCATCTGACCCTCGTTTCATTGTAAAGGATATTCTAACCAACACCCATTCGCTTTTATGCGTCCCCTTAATTGCAAAGGGTGAAGCAATCGGTGTAATTAATATTACAAACAAAAAACAAGGCAAACTCTTTAATCAAAAGGATTTAGAGTTTATGACATCTCTGGCAAATCAGGCAGCGATTGCAATAGACAATGCTAAGCTCTATGAACTTGCAACAAAAGACGGTTTGACAAAATTGTATATATACAGACACTTCTATACGCTTTTGGAAAACGAAATTCGCCGTTGCGCAAGATACAAAAGAGATATGTCAATTTTGATGCTCGATATTGACGATTTTAAAAATGTGAACGATACGTACGGGCACTTAATAGGCGACCAGATTTTAAGGGAAATTTCAAGAGTAATAACAGATACAATAAGGAAAATTGATATTCCGGCACGCTACGGCGGAGAAGAATTTGTTATTATTCTTCCTGAAACAGCAAAAGAAGACGCAATAATTATTGCTGAGCGATTAAGAAAAAATATTGCAAAAATTTCTGTCGATGCGAATGATTCAACAAAAGTTTCTCCAAGTGCAAGTATTGGTGTAGCTCAATATCCTTATGACGGTGTTGACCCCAAAAGCTTAATAAGTGCTGCCGACATTGCTCTTTATAACTCAAAAAGAAACGGTAAAGACGTCGTTTCGGTATTTTCAAAAGAAGGTTGTACTTTGGTTGAAAAAACGGAAGCATTATAAATACTTCCGTTGTTTTGGTTGTTATGTTCGTTGTCGTTATACTTCGGCAATGGGGTTAGAATTGAGTGTCTAAATTTCTTACTTCCTTGTTACCGTTTACAATTGTGCCCAACTGCATAGTTTGCAAGTTAATTTTATTTATTTCTTTTGCTACATCACCGCTAAAAACATTGTCATTTGTTGCAAGATAATCTAAAACAGGCTCCCACATATCACCCAGTGCTTTTTCAACCGTGTGCGCCGCTTGTTTACCTTGTCTTAAATCAGGTATTACATTTAAGCCAAATGACTTTACGTTAAAGTTCGTTGACATAGTTTTACTGTCTCCTTATAAGAGTTTTCCTTGTAGTTATGGTATCGAAATTTTATATAAAAACTTTAATGATTTTTTTTCGTTTGTAAAAAAAATTTACAAAGAAATTGGGTCTTTTCAAACGCTGTAAAATGTTATACAATTAAGTAAACTTTTGTTAATAAAATTTTAAAAATTGTCATTTTTTTTATTTAGGGTACTTAAAAAAAGAGAAGGCACAACATCTGAGGTTAGGATGAATTTCAAAAATTTCAAAATCGTTAGAAAATTGGGAAGCTTAAGCCCTAAGTTAAAGTGGTTTATGTTTAAGAGCCTGCAAGACTACAAAATCGGCTCTAAATATATAGACTATCTTATTCCTGATGAACAAAAAACTCCCAATTATGATAACGATAAATTGGAAAAAATGGTAAGAGAAACTCTTGCCAAGGAATTTTCTCCGAAAATTAAAGATGCAAAATCTTATGAGCTTTTAGTTGACGCTGTTGTTCACAATCTTAAGAAAAAACAGCTTGAAGCTATGGGCGACATTGAAGAACAATAGCTTAAGTTTTCGGTAAATAAAGTTGTAACCTCGCCAATAGAGAGTCTGTTGGCGATGAGGATATTATTTTTTTGGAGAGTTAATTAATGGATAAAAATATAATATGCATGAAATGGGGCGATAAGTTTGATGCAGGCTATGTTAATCGCTTGTATGAGATGGTAGAAAAAAATATAACAATTCCCCATCGCTTTATATGTTTTACGGACAATAATGAGGGCATAAATCCAAATATCGAAACTTTTCCTATTCCGCCTTTAAATGAAGAAGGAATACCGGATAGGATGTGGAAAAAGCTTACCGTATTTAATAAAGAGCTTTATGATCTTAAAGGCACTGCTTTATTTTTGGATTTAGATATTATCATAAGACAAAATATAGACGACTTTTTTAAGGAAGAAGGCGACTTTTTAATCATAAAAGATTGGGATTTTCCGGATGATATTATAGGTAATTCTTCGGTATTTCGTTTTGAAATAGGCAAATATCCCGAAGTTTTGGACCATTTTTACGGTCTTGGCAAGGCAATCAGAAAACATTTTAAAAACGAACAGGCATTTTTGACTTATGAAATGTTTGAAAGAGGTGTTTTAAAGTATTGGCATAAAGACTGGTGCGTAAGCTTTAAAAGATGCTGTTTGCACAAGTTTCCAATCTGCTGGTTTAAAGTCCCAAGAGACCCGAATGAGGCTAAAATCGTTATTTTCCATGGTAAACCAAACCCGAAACAAGCGTACAAGGGCTATTTTGGCAAGTTTGGCTTTAGATATATAAAGCCGACAAAATGGCTTGATAAATACTGGGTAAAAGATGTCTAATGTAAACTTTTTTTAGTGTTTAGATTACACATCCTAAAAACGTGGTATTGTAAAATATATGTACATAGTTGTATAATTGAAACATGGGTTTTTTCGACTGGATTAAAGCATCAAATGAAAATCTGAAACGTGTTGAGAGTCAAATATATCAACACAAAAAAGATTATCTTGAAGTATATCAAAGAAACCAAGCGCTGGAGCGTGAAATTGCTCAGCGTACCGAAGAGTTGCACAAAGCAAATCAGACTTTGCTTACTTTAGAGCACGTTTGGGATATGATGAACTCCTCTCGCCCTTTGTCTAACGTACTTGAGGCGATTGTATCATCTTTGCACGGTGAATTTGGCTATCTATACAGCTGTATTGTTCAAAAACAACTGGACAAAGACGGTGTTTTTTACTCCCTTAGAACATATTTAAAAAATGAATTTTCCGAAAGATTGGAAAAATTCCTTGGTAAATCAATATTTGACGTTAAATTAAAAATTAAAAAGAACGGCAGAATTCAAGAGGCAATTGAAAATAAGACCGCTGTTCACTATACCGATTTATATGAAATTTTAACCGAAGTTTTCCCTGAGCTTGAGGAAGACCTTACAAGAGATATAGTCAAAAAGACTTTCACAAAGTCGGTTATCATCCTTCCTCTTATAGCTTCAAAAGAATTTACGGGCTTTTTGGCGGTATTTTCTCCAAGAAGTGAGGCAAAGGATGATGAGCTAAATTTCTTGAACCTTTTTGCCCGTCAAATTGAGCTTGCAATAACAATTGCAAATCTTTTTGAAACGGTTAAAAAACAGGCTGTTACAGACCCACTTACAGAGTTGTTTAACAGAAGATTTTTTGATGATGCAATCGAAAGAGAAGCCGCTCGTGCTTTGCGTTTAAATCAGCCCTTTACTTTAATCGGGCTGGACTTAGACCACTTAAAAGAAATAAACGACACTTACGGGCACTCTATGGGCGATAGAGCTATTTCAACGGTTGCAAGAGTAATTTTAAGAAATGCCCGTTCTGTCGATATTGCTGCAAGAATCGGCGGTGAAGAATTCTCAATAATTTTACCGGGTATTGACGCACAAGGCGGTATGGCAGCAGCAGAAAGGCTTAGAGCCTCTATTGAAAAAGAGCCTGTTGAGGGCTTAGGGCACGTTAGTGCAAGTATCGGTGTTGCGACTTTTATTGAGCATACGCTTGATTTGGATGACTTGATTGAAATGTCCGATAAGGCAATGTATGACGCTAAAGAAAACGGCAGAAATCAGGTTTGCTTGGCTCAGCCTCAGCAAAATATTTCTTGGCAAGATGTTGCAGTTAACGCTTTTGTCGAAATACTTGATAAGCACAGAATTCCATTTAGCTCTAAACTTGCAAGTGAATTGAGTGCCAAGTTGCAAACAAGACAGGAGAATTCAAAAGGTAACTCTGCTCAAGAGCTTTTGTACTCTGTTGTTGATACAATTTCGCAAACTTATGCGCCAACTCATCAAGAGGGCATTACAAAGGCTAAAATGCACTTGGCAACTATTGTTGCAAAGAAATTTAAACTCTCAAAAGGTGAAATTGATAAGTTAAAAATAGCTATTTTATTGTACGATATTGGCAATACTCTTTTACCTGACGAAATCTTGAAAAAGCCTGCTCCGCTTACGGAAGAGGAAAAAGAAAAAGTTGTTAAACACCCGCTTTTGGCTGCAAGAGAAATTCTTAAACCGATAACGGATATTTCAGATATTATCCCGATTATCGAACATCACCACGAAAACTGGGACGGCAGTGGTTATCCCAATAAAATTAAAGGTGAAGAAATACCTATAACTTCTCAAATAATTCTAATTGTTGACTCGTACTTTGCCATGATTTCAGACAGGCCATACAGACGCGCTTATACTCCTGAAGAGGCGATTGAAGAAATTAAACGTCAGGCCGGTAAAAAATACTCTGAAGAGCTTACAAACGAGTTTATTTCTTCATTAGACGAATTTTATAATCTATCTTAAATTAAGCCACTTTTTAAAGAAGTTTATTCCCGCATTTGAGCTTTTTTCAGGGTGAAATTGTACTGCAAGAACGTTGTCTTTTTGAACGGATGAACAAAAGTCGATGTGATAATTTGTAATTGAACTTACAATTTTTTCATCCTTTGGGACAACGTAATATGAGTTTACAAAGTAGAAAAAATCATCCTCAAGATATGTGTTGGCTTTTGTTGTTTTGATGCTGTTCCAGCCGATTTGAGGGGTTTTTCCTTCTTTAAATTTTCTTACCTCGCCGCTAAAAACTCCAAGCCCTTCTACATCAGGTGCTTCTTCGCTTTTTTCAAAAAGCACCTGTAAGCCTAAGCAAATACCCAAAAAATCTGCCCCGCCGCTAATAGCTTGGTTTATGATTTTTGGCATGTTATTTTCTCTGAGCTTTTTCATAGCTTGCTCAAAATGCCCTTGCCCGGGGAAAATTATTTTCCCCGCAGAAAGGATTTTATCTTTATTTGAAGTTATCTCGTACTCGCAGCCCAAAAACTCAAGCATGTTGCCTAAACTCTTGACGTTTCCTGCTCCGTAGTCAATTATTATAACGTTATTTGACAAAAGTATGCCCGTCCTCTTTCATGCGTCGTATTACTTCTTTTAGTTCATCTTCATCGGCTACAATTGATAAACGAAGCGAGCGAGAGCCTTCTTTGCCGAAAGCATCCCCGGGGACTGCAACTATTCCTGATTTTTCAAGCAATTCATCGCAAAATTCTTTTGCTGTTTTGTATCTTTCAGGAAGGTCAATCCACAAGTAGAACGTAGCTTTTGGTACTTTAACGCTCCAGCCTAATTCGTTTAGTCCTTGTACAAAATGCGAAATTTTTTCTTTGAATTTTTTGTTTGCTTCTCTAATATATTCATCGCCCTCATTAGAGGTCATAAGGTCTGCGCTTGCAAGCTGCAAGACTTTGAATATACCTGTATCAAGACTTGATTTTAATTTACCGAATCTTGAAATCATATCTTTGTTACCGCAAACCCAGCCTAATCTCCAGCCTGTCATAGCGTATGATTTAGATAAGCTGAAAAATTCAACGGCAATGTCTCTTGCACCTTTGTATTCAAGAATTGAGGTCGGTTTATCCTCTTCATCAAAATAAATATCACAATATGCGTTGTCTGAAATAAGAATAATATTATGCTTTTTGCAGAAATCAACGCAGTGTTGCATATATTCTTTTGTGCAAGTTGCACCAAGCGGGTTGTTTGGATAGTTTATAATTAACGCCCTTACTTTTTTAGGGTCATTACCTTCTTTTAAGAATTTTTCCCAAACTTCATCCAAGTTTGGCATGTAGTTGTTTTCTTTTGTAAGCGGTACACCGTAAGCTCTTCCGCCCGAAACTTTAATCATTTCCGTGTAAGAAGCGTACCCGGGGTCAGGAATTAGTATTATTTCCTGCTCTTCTTTGTTCATAGCAGGGTTAATTAAAGCCCTTATAAAGTTTGCTATACCTTCTTTTGAACCGATTAAAGAGAAAATTTCCGTTTTAGGGTCAAGTTCAACACCAAAGCGGTTTTTCATTCTTTGAGCTACTGCTTCAAGGAATTTTACTTCGCCCTTGGGGGTTGAGTAAGTATGGTTTTTAGGGTCTTGTAAGTAATAATTTACCCTTTCTATAACATAATTTGGCACCATATCCACAGGAGCACCCATTGAAAGAGATATTGGCTTTCGGCCCTTCTTGGTTAATTCTTCGGTCATTTGAATCATTTTCGCTTTAATTTGAAACATGATGTAAGTGTCAAGAAGACCTGTGTAGTTGTTAAAGTTCTGCATTTCATACCTCTTTGCTATTTTTTGAGTGTCTGAAATTTATTATACTACAAAAGTTTAAAATTTGTCTTATGTGTCTTTAAAAATGTAAATCGATAGTGTATAATTAAAAAGTTGCTGTAACAGTGCAGCTAGAAACGGAGACACCATGCACATTCATGTAAACGGACGTAATGTCGAAATTACAGACGCTATTAAAGCCTATGTAAAAGAAAAAGCAGGAAAAGTTGCTGCTCATTATGACCAAATTCAGGCTATTGACGTTGTTTTAACAGTTATCAAAAATCCGTCCGTTGCAGATTCTCACGTTGCGGAAATCAACTGCAAGGTTTTGGGAGACACGGTAAGAGTTGAAGAAAAGGCTGAATCAATGTATGCTTCAATAGACCTTGTTTGCGACAAATTGGATCGTCAAGTGAGAAAGTACAAAGAAAAGCACTTAAAGGCAAAAGGAGGCTCACCTTCAATCAGAACTGATGTTGTAGATGAAGAAGCAGTAAAATAAATTAAATAATTAACACTTAAAAGCCCTTCTTGTTTAAGAGGGGCTTTTTTAAATCTCGTCAATGTCGGAAATGCTTACAATATCAGGATTTGAGCGAAAATATGTAAGCTGGCGTTTTGCAAAGTTTCTTGTCCTTTGTTTAATTTTCTCAACTGCTTGGTCAAAGTCTTGCCAAATGCCGTTCTTTAGCTCAAAAAATTCTTTATATCCGATAGTATTTTCTAAAATTTTTGAATTCGGATACAGATTTTTATTTTTCCGCCACTCCTCATAAAGCCCCATTTCAAGCATTAAATCAACTCTTTTGTTAATTCTTTCATAAAGCTCTTCTCTTTGTATTTTTGGCATAAACCAATTTGCTTTTATATTTTGGGTTTTTCTTTCACGTTTATACTCGGAAATTGGCATATTAAGCCCAATGCACATTTCAATCGAGCGAATAACCTTGTCTTTGTTGTTTTTATGCACAATTGAGGCTCTTTTGGGGTCAAGCGTGTTGAGCTTTTCCCAAAGTTCATCGGGGTTGCATTTATTTAACTCTTCCCTTAATTCTTTATTTATGCCTATTTTTGGCAGATGTTCGTCGTCCAAAAAGGACTTTATATAAAACCAAGTTCCGCCCGCAATTATGACGTTTTTACCTCTGCTTTTAATATCATCAAGCGCTTCTTGTGCATATTTGACAAAATCGCCCGCACTAAATTCCAAAGTGGGCTCTAATATGTCTAAAAGATGGTGCCTAACCCCTTGCATTTCTTCTTTTTTAGGCTTAGCACTTACTATATCAAGATTTTTATATACACTTCTTGAATCAGCACAGATAATTTCGGCATCAATTTTTTTTGCAAGCTCAATTGCAAGAGCTGTCTTGCCCGATGAGGTTGCCCCCGTTATCACAGTGATTGTAAAATCTTGACTCATAGTAGTCAAATATTAACACAAATACAAATACCCAGAAATATATTCCTAAAATCATAAATACAAAGTAAAGAACTATATTTGTGGAGAGTAAATAGTCAAAAGTTTTAAATATCACTCCCAAAATAAGGATGAAACTGTAAAGTGCCGCCGAGCGTATAGGGTGCTTAAAAATTACTATAAGAGAATTTTTAAGTGCCACAAGCGGGTTTGAAGTTTCCTTTTCGGGATAATAAAGAGCTGACGCCCAAAACATCATAAGGAAGTTAAAAATTCCCGTTGTAATTACAAATAAAAACTGCCAACTCCACAAAATCATTAACTTTTCTTGAGGCAGAGAAGTTAAAAAGTTGTGCAGCGCCTGAGCATCTTGAGGAAGCGAATTAATTTTTTCAACCAAAAAATCTAATCTTCCGATAAAATGATTGGCAAATTTTATATTAAAGGCAATTAATAAGAAAAACATAACGATGTACAGGATAATTCCGCCTAAAAGCGGCAAAATATACTTTGGAACGGCTCCAAAGAACTCATCTTTCATTTGGGTAAATTCTTTTAGTTTTTCTTCTTCTGTTTTATCGACTTTTTTTGAGTTATTAATTGCAACTTTGACCATCTGAAGCCAGCCTGCAAAAAAAGCTGCCGTCATTGTAAAAAGTAAAATCAGCACAAGTGCAAAAAGTATAATATTCAGACCCATAAAAAGTCTTGGCAGAATGAGTGATAAAAATATTAAATATAGTACAAAACTCATTGTTAACACGGGGTTTTCAATGATTATGGAAAATGATTTTTTTATTGCCTTAAACATCTATTTGCTCTCTTTTTAAATTTATGATTTACTATAAAAATATTAGTTTTAAATGACAAAAAAAACAAGGCAGAAAATGTTAAGATTTTCAAAAGACCATAAACTGCAAGGCGTGCTGATTTGTGTTGAAGGAATTGACGGTTCGGGTAAAAGTACCCAGCTTGACTTATTGTACAGTTGGCTAAAATCTAAAAAGTTAGATGTTATTTTGACAACTTGGAATTCCTCGGAGTTGATTTCGCAAACCACAAAACGTGCCAAAAAGAAAAATCTTTTATCGGGCAGAACTTTTTCTCTTTTGCATGCTGTTGACTTTGCCGACAGGTTGGAAAGAACTATCATTCCTGCTCTTAAAGCCGGTTTTATAGTCCTTGCGGACAGATATGTCTATACCGCTTTTGCTCGTGATGTTGCTCGTGAGGTTGATCCAAAGTGGGTTAGAAATATGTACGGTTTTGCAATTAAACCCGATTTGGCAGTTTATTTTGATGTAAGTGCAAAGTTGTCGCTGGAGAGAATTTGCACAAACCGTCAGCCGAAATTTTACGAAGCGGGTATGGATTTAAAACTGTCAAATAACCCTTACAAAAGTTATGTACTGTTTCAAAACCGCGTAATTGAGCAGTATAACAATATGGTTGATGAGTATAATCTTGTAAAAATTGACGCGACCGAGTCTATTCATAAAAAACAGGAATATTTCAGAAAAATTGTAACCGATGTTTTGAAAAAACGCGGTATAGAAATTGATGAGGCACAAAATGGCATATAAAAAACACGGCTATGACGGGCTTTTGGTTGTAATTGAAGGCACGGACGGTGCAGGAAAATCTACACAGGTAAATATGCTAAAAGACTTTGTACAGGGCGAATGCTTTGGCTGCGTTGTGTCAGAGTGGAAAACCTCAAGGCTTATTTCAGGTTTAATTAACGAGGCAAAAGAGAAAAATTTGTTAAATACAACGACTTTTTCCCTTCTTTATGCGGCAGATTATGCCGACAGATTGGAAAATGTCATAATCCCTGCTCTAAAGGCAGGTTTTGTGGTGCTTTTAGACAGATATGTCTATACTGCCTATGTTCGAGATTCGGTTCGAGGACACGATATTAACTGGGTTAAAAAATTATACGAATTTGCCCCAGAGCCGGATTTGGTTTTCTACCTTAAAATGCCGCCCGATAAGTTAATTAAAAGACTTATAGCCTCAGGCGGGCTTGATTATTTTGAGTCAGGCAGAGATATAGGTCTTTCGACGGATATTTACAAGAGTTTTGAAATTTATCAAAAAAGATGTCTTGAAGAGTATAAAAAACTTCAAAAAGAATATGGATTTATTGAAATTGACGGTATGAAGGACAAAATGGAAATTCATGAAATAATTAAGAGCGAATTGAAAAAAGTCCTAAGTACGGGTGTTGTTGAATAATTTTGTAAAGAATTGTAAATAAAAAACAAAAAAGCAAAAAAAAATTAATTTACGGTTGTTAAACGCATGCGCGTCTTAGGACGCAAGTAAATAAAAATTGTTGTTAGTTAGTGTGAGAGGGTAGCGAAAGGAAATCCCCAATGATACAAAAAGTAACTCTAAGCCCTGTAAATGTTAAAAATCAGGCACAAAAAACAAACGGTACATCAATGCCGATTAAAGCTCAATCAAATGTTAATTTTGAAGGTTCAAAAACTCAAGCTGCAAAATTAGCAAGTGCTTATCAAGCGCTAAACGGTATCCAAACTGCAAAAACAGTTAATTTTGCAGGCAATGTTGAATTAAGTGATTTGGAAAAATCAATTATTACACCTAAAGAAATAAGAATTCAAAATTTACTATCACTTACTGAAGATATTGACTTACCTTTAAAGAAAATGCCTCAAGGTTCAGAAAAATTGAACGCTGCCGGCTTGAACGTTACAAAAGAAATTGAAGGCGACAGAGATAAATTTACCATAACAAACGACAAAGGAAACACAATCTTTGTTGGTCGTGTAGAACGCGGTAGAGCAGAAATGCCTGTTGTTACATACAAACAAGGTAAATTTATGCCTGAAATTACCGTGAAAGATGAATCTTTAAACGGTAAAGCTATTAAAATGTTTGCAGGTTCAGAACTTGTTGGTGATGGTTTTGAATTTAAAATGCCCGGCTCATACGAACCGACACCAGGTCAAGGCCATAAAGATATTTCATTCACAGGTAGAACAGTTATCACAACTTTAAACAAAGAACCCAGAACAATTAACGCTGTTGATTCATATATGGCTTCAGGTCTTCAAAGAGAAGCAATCAGAGGCGACTATGCTGATGTTGTTGAAGCAAATGACCCGACAGTTATTATCCCCGCAGGCGGTTTCGGCGAAAGATTTTTCAACATTACAAGAGAACATGAAAATAAACCGTCAGGTAAACTTCCGACAGATGACAGATACAGAATTATCGGTACAACTCTTAACCTTGCTGCTTCAGCAGGCGTTTTGAGAGGCGATGAATCTGATGATGTTATCTACCTAAGCCAAAACCATGAAATCCCTGAAGGCGACGGCGTTTACTATGTTTCAAGATATAAAACAGACGGCGGCGCAATAAGCGAAGGTTTGAAACGTGATTTAGTAAGAAACGACCGTGATTCTATCATCTTAAACGCTGATATTTTCACAAACGCAGATGTAAGCCGTGTTTATAACGCACTAAAAACATTGCCTGATGCAGCTCTTGTTATTCCTTACTATCCTGTAAGCCCTGAAAGAGCTAAATCTTTCGGTTTGTTGGGTATTAAACAAGACGACGAAGGCAATCTTCAAATCAGAGAATTCTTGGAAAAACCAAAATATACTTCAGATGCTCCAATGCCTAACGACTTTACTCAACGCGGCGACTATGACAAAGCTATGGATGAATTCAGAAAAGTTCAAACTGCCCTTGATCCTTCTGATGAAAGCAGATTCTTAGCTAACCCCGGTTTGTATTTCTTATCTAAACAAGCACAAAAAGTTCTTATGGCTCAAGGTATCTTAACACCTGAAGATACAGGTTTAGGCGGAAACGTTATGCCTAAGATAGTTCAACTTGCAAATGAAGGTAAATTGCTTGATGAAAACGGCAGAAAAATGAAAGTCTATACAGTACCTCTTGAAGCAAAAGGCGGAAAACCTGCCGTATGGGATGATATCGGTACAGCAGAAGCATACTTGAAATTAATCAAAGACGTTGCAAACGAAGTTAGATTGCACGGTACAACACCTGACAACAAATACTACGGTATGCCCGAGTTTGTATTGGAAGATTTCGCAAAAAATACAGACCTTGAAACAGGTATTGTATATGATTCTCCTCGTGCAAGAGAAGCTCTTGATTCTTTCAGCGAAAAATACGATGTACAAAGCGTTCGCGGTAACATTTTCGTTGCAGGTCATTAATATACAAACAAAGCAATTTAAGCGGTCGGGTTTTTTAATCCGACCGTTTTTTAATAAGTTGTATAATTGGATTTTTTTTAAAACTTCATTAAAATCATAGCAAATGAAAAGTTACTATGATATTTTAGATATTCCCCCAACTGCCACAAAGGAAGAAATAAAATCTGCCTTTAGGTCAAAAGCGCGTCAATTTCACCCTGATATTAATCACAGCTTTGAAGCGGAGATGATTTTTAAACAGGTAAATCTTGCCGCAAAAACGCTTTTGGACGATAATTTGCGCTCACAGTACGATTTTGCTTACGGTTTTAATCAAAAAAGTTATACTAAAATGAACCAAGAGGCGCAAAGCGCAAGAGAAACGTACAAAAAAGCAAGCGAAGAGTACAAGAAGCAAAGTGATTTTGCAAAAAATTTCAGAGAATTTTTTAATGCCTACGAACAGCAAAAAGCCAAAAAAGAGCAGAAAATCAGAAAAATTGACGGAAAAGACATTGTCGTAAATGTTGTAATAACAAAGCAAGAAGCTGTTTTAGGTACGACAAGAAAAGTTAATGTGCTTGAGAGTGAAAAATGTCCCAAGTGCTTTGGTGCAAAGTTTATAAACGGGTCAAAGTGCTCATTCTGCGACGGCAAGGGTTCAAAAACAAGCTATAAGAAAATTAATGTCAAAATTCCGCCCAACGTTAGAGACGGCTCTAAAATTAGAGTAAGAAACGAGGGTGAACAGGGTAAATTTGGCGGTAAAAACGGCGATTTGTACCTTATTTTGGCAATTGAAAAAAATGCTGCTTTTAAAACCTTTGACGGGCTTGCACTCCTGGAAGTCCCCATATCCCCTTTTGAAGCGGTTTTGGGTGCGCAAATTAAAATTCCTGTTCCCGATAACGGGTCAAAAATGTTCACAATTCCGCCAAAGACAAGGACTAACACGACTTTTCGACTTTCCTCCTGCGGATTTTTAAACGCACAGACAAACCAAAGGGATGATTTAATGGTCAAAGTTATAATTGACATTTTGCCCAACTTGAGCGATAAAGAAATTGAGCTTTATCGTGAAATTTTAATTGAAAATAAAACTCAAATACGAGAAGAATTTTATAAAAATTATGGATAATAAAATTAAAATAAAAGAAATTTTTGAATCAATTCAAGGCGAAGGCCCTTACATTGGCGAAAAACACCTGTTTGTAAGAACAACAAAATGTAATCTTAAATGTAAATATTGCGATACGGATTTCGAATTTGACGAAAATTCAAGAGCGTTCAATTATGATGAGTTTTTTGAAATAATCAAGAAAAGTGATGCCCAAACACTTAGTTTGACAGGCGGAGAGCCGCTTATCGAGGCAGATTTTCTTTTGGAATTTTTTAAAAAGTACAAAAACAGACTTAATAAGAAAATTTATCTTGAAACAAACGGCACAATGCCTTCTGAATTGCTTAAAATTATAGAATTTGTCGATATTGTTTCAATGGACATTAAACTTAAAAGTACAACTTCTCAGGAGCATAATTTCGGCGTATTTGAGAACTTTTTAAAAGTTGCGTCAAAAAAAGAGGTTTTTGCAAAAATAGTTTTTGATAAAAATATTTTGGACAGCGAAATTACAAGCTGTACGGAGCTTGCAAAAAAATACGGGGTACTCCTTGTCTTACAGCCAAAAATGCCTCAGGATGAGGGTTTTTCAAATGAAGAAGTTTTTGATAAATTTTACTCAAAATATAAAAATATTCGTCTTATCCCTCAAATGCACAAGTTTTTAAATATACGCTAAATGTTAATTTTAGGGATTGAACTTATTAAAAGTTTTGTGTAATTGTCTTTGGGATTGTCAAAAACCTCTTGAGTTTCGCCGATTTCGACTATTTTGCCTTTGTTTAAAATGGCAACCCTTTGGCTTATGTATCTTACAATGTTTAAATCGTGCGAAATAAACAAAAATGTTAAATTAAGCTTGTCCTTCAGTTCGCAAAGCAAATTTATTATTTGTGCCGCAATACTGACATCAAGTGCCGAGATAGGCTCATCCGCAACGATAAATTCAGGTTTTAATACCAAAGCCCTTGCTATTGCTACCCTTTGTCTTTGACCGCCCGAAAACTCATGAGGGTATTTTTTTAAATCTCCTTCGCTCAAGCCGCACAACTGTGCGCTTTCAATAACATCTTGTTTTCTTTTTTTTCTGTCCCTAAAACCGTGGATTATGAGCGGTTCTTCAAGAATTTCACCTATTTTCATTTTAGGATTTAAGCTTGAATAAGGGTTTTGAAAAATCATCTGAGCTTTTTTTCTAAATTCCTTTGTTTGTTTTTTGTCGAATTTTAGAATATTTTCCCCTTTAAATAAAATTTCCCCTGAGGTTGTTTCAATCAGTTTTAATATGCAATTTCCCAAAGTTGACTTACCGCAGCCGGATTCACCTACAAGGGCTAAAATTTCACCCTTTTTAATTTCAAGGTTTATCCCCTCAAGAGCTTTTGTAGGCTCTGTTTTTGGGGATAAGAAACCTCTGTTTTCCTGATAAGTTTTATATAAATTTTTTACTTCAATTAAATTTTCCACAAAATTATTCTAGCATATTTTGCGCCCTTATAACATCACTGAATTAAGTAATCCTTTAGGGCTTTTGAACGCTCGGAGCGTTTTAGTTTGTGAATGGCATCATTTTCTATTTGCCTTATCCTCTCTTTTGAAAAGCCTAAAATTTTCCCCAACTCTTCCAGTGTTTTTACTTTACGCCCGCCTAAACCGAAACGGTTTATTATGATAAATCTCTCCTTCTGATTTAATATATCTAAAATTGTCATTATGTCTTTGTTTAAAAACTCTTTTTCGCAGCTTAATTCAGGTTTTTTATCTTCCGTGTCGGCAATGTAATCCTCAAGGCACAAGTCTTGTGCAACAGGTGTATAGAGGCTAATAGGCTCTTTTATCATGGCTTTTTTAATAGTTTTTATTTTTTTAACATCCATATTAAGATATTGCCCCAGCTCTTCATCCTGCGGTTCTCTACCCAGTTTTACGCTTAATTTAACCATTGCTTTTTTAAGAGTTCTAATCTTATCGCTCATATGAACGGGAATTCTAATCGAGCGAGATGAGTTTGCAACGGCTCTTATAATTGTTTGTTTAATCCACCAGGTTGCATAAGTTGAGAACTTAAAACCTTTTGTATAGTCAAATTTTTGAGCCGCTTTAATTAAGCCCAAAGATCCTTCTTGCACAAGGTCCATAAATAAAATGCCTTGTCCCGTGTATTTTTTTGCTATTGATACCACAAGTCTTAAATTTGCCTGAATAAGCTTTTTTTGTGCAATTAAGGCTTCTTTTTTATTTCCTTCTTTAATTTTTTTCCCAAGTGAAAGTTCAGAGTTTCTGTTCAAAAGCTTTACTCTTCCTATATCCTTTAAATACATTTGTAAAATTTCGTCTTTGTTTGCAATGCTGGAGAAAGTTTTTATATCCTCTTTTTCTTCCTCGCAGTCATTTTCAATAAGTACGCTGTCTAGTATTAAATTTTCTTTTTCCTCGTAAATACTGTTAATACCCAAAATGATAATCCTCCACCTTTTGTAGTATTTATGGATTAGATGACGTAAGACTTTCGGATTAGTTCCATAGCAAAAAAAGTTTGTTATGGGTTTTTAAGGTATAAAAAGGAGAAAACAATGCAAATAGCGAATATTTCAAGTACAAATAAAACATATTTTACAGGGGTTAAGGAAAGAGAAGAATTTAGAAAAAATGCACAAGAAGTGTTAGAAATGCTTCAAGAAATTGAACCCGGCACTTCAGAATATGTAAGTTCAATTTATGATGAAAAAACAGGCAAAAGTTTTCCTTCACCCCAAGACAAATTACATAGCGTCCTTTATGACGTTAGATGCGTAGGGAAGGAATTTGCTCAGGCTCAGGACTATTTACTTTTGGAAGCCTGCAAGAAAGCATATGTAGAATATGAAGAAGGAGAGGATTGGGCCGATGCCATGATGGGCGGCGGCGGTTGCTATGTAGATAGAAGCAAGGAAGCAAAGCGTTTTAAGTTTTAATAATCGCTAAATGCCTTGTGTAATCTTCTTTTAGAGGAAGTGTGTAGTCAACAATTTTTGCATTTTCAATTTTTGCCTCTAAAAGCTCGTCTTTTAGAGTTTTTGCTTTGTATATAACAAAATATCCGCCTTGCTTTATGTGTTTTTTTGAAAGTCTTAAAACATCTTTTATTGTTCCGACTGCACGAGAAATCACTATATCGCAGTTAAGAGGTTCTAAATCCTCTGCTCTTGCGTATGAGATTTTTAAATTTTCTATATCAAGCTTGTCTTTTGCCTCGATTATAAAATTTATTTTTTTCATTCGAGAATCATTTGCAACAATTTCCAAGTTCGGGAAAAAAAGCGCAAGAATAACCGAGGGGAAGCCGCCGCCTGTACCTACATCTAAAATTTTTTGTTTTTTTGTCGGGTCAAATTCTTCCCACTTTAAAATTGCAAGTGAGT
Source organism: Candidatus Gastranaerophilales bacterium (assembly GCA_944325665.1). Classification (GTDB taxonomy): domain Bacteria; phylum Cyanobacteriota; class Vampirovibrionia; order Gastranaerophilales; family Gastranaerophilaceae; genus Galligastranaerophilus. Next base: position 14,514 of record CALVAY010000013.1, on the reverse strand, counting down.
CAAAAATATGCTTTTCAAAAAGCAATTTGGTGTCATTTTTGCTCATCAGATTAGTATGAGAATTATAATCAAGAAACAGCTCGTGCCATTTTTCAAATTTTTCAAGTGTTGTCTTATCTGTTTCCAAGTTAAAATTTTCTTTTAAAATCTCTCTTTGTTCCTTACTGAACATATCTTTCCTCAATTTTTCTGAAATTTTCTTCAAACATTTTTATTTTCATATCTTTAATTCTTCGCTCGATAATTTCTTTGTTTTCATCAAGAATATTTTCGCCAAGCGCCTGCCTTGCTTCAAAGTAACACTCAAGCGCTGCGTCATTTTGAGAGAAATTATAGTATAAATCTCCAAGTTCTAAATATGCGTAGGCAAGTTTAAAACCGTCTTGCATTTCTTTGGCACAATTTAGGGCTTCTTTTAAATATTCAATTGCAAGCTCGATGTTGTCGCCTTCATACAGTTTTGAAAGTTCTCTTGCACTAAAATATACCCCTGTAAGATTTTTTTGTTCTAAATCTTTGTCGTATGCCAGTTTAAGATATTTTGCGGCATTTTCAAAATCACCTTCGTAAGAGTATATTAAACCAAGGTTAACATAGCTTTGTGAAAGGTATTTATTTTCTTTTGAATTTTGACTTGTTTCAATGTTTTTTTGATAAAATTCGATTGCATGTTCAAAATCTTGCATATCGTCGTATAAAACCGCAGTTTTAAAGCTTACTTCACAGCTTTGAACAACATCATCATCCGGTATTAACTCTTTTGCAAGCGTGTAGTATTTTAGAGCCTCTTCAATATTGTTTTCGCTTTCAAAAATATCCCCTAAGCCAAGATAGGCAGAGGTTTTTGTCGAAAGCTTGAGAGGATTTTTTGCGTTAATTATTTTCAGATATTCTTCTTTTGCACTTTGAAATCTGTACAAATGTTTGTATAAATTTGCCATTTGAAGAATGACTTCGTAATATTTTTCAAATTCTTTATTTATAATGCACAAGCTGCCCATTTGAGTATAGTATTCAAGCGCAATTTCAAAGTTGTTTAATTTTTCGCTTATGTGGGCAAGATGTTCTAAAATATCTGTTTTAACAATATCATCAGGTGCTTGAGGTTTTAATTTTGCCAAAAGTTCAAGCGCTTGAGGGTATTTGTAATCTCTTTCATATTCATAAGCCAACTTAAGGTTTTCTATAAAGCCAAATTCTTTGTTTTCCTGCTGTTTTTTAGCTTCGCTTTCAAATTTTCTTCGTCTGAATTCCTTAAGCATTAATTGGTCTTCTTCGCTTATGAAATTTACCTTTTCTTCTTTTGAAAATTCTTTTTTCTTTTCCAAAAAGCGTTTTTTTCTGTCCGTTTCTTTTTTGTCAAACCAAGGATTTGAGCTTCCTTGAGCAAGCGAGATGTAAGAGAAGTTATTTTGCCCGATTACGGTTTGATTTTTTATTTTCGGGATATTTCTTTCAAACATTTCGATTTGTTTTCGAATACTTTCTCGAGATAATCTCAAAAGTCTGTCCTTAGGGCTTTTTGAAAGCTCTTCTTCATATATTTCAATAAGCTTGTTATAGATTTTAAATTTTTCCTGTACGGATAGAGTGTTTATAAAATGTTGTTTGAAAAATTTCTTCAGAATTATTTCATTATCAACTTTTGAAATTAAAAGATTTTTTTCAAGGTATTCAATTTGAGAAACATCGCCAAGCGAATAGTTTCTTATAAAATCGATACTTATGGCATGGTTGTAAACGCATAAATTTTTCAAGAAACTAAAATATGCGCTCGGGACAAGGGAAATTACTTTTGAGATAATGAAATCGCCAAATTCCATCTTTCTTTTTTTAAATTCTTCAAGAAAGTCAAAAAGGCTCACGCCCGTTGTTTTTGCGTATCTTAATAACATCCTGAGATACAGTTCATGCCCTTGTGTAACTTCGTAAAGCTCTTTTAGGGTATTTTCATCGGCGTCGATAATCTCAAGGTTAACTTTTGAGCAAAAATCTTCGTAGCTGTTTGGTTGAATTTCGATTATTTCATTAGATAAATTTTGACGAATGAAAAAGTCTATGTTTTTTTCTGTTGAAACAAGCACAAGTTTTGTATTTTCAAAGCTTGCGATGTGAGCCAAAAGGTTTAAAATTTCTATGTTGTCCGATACAAGCTCGTAATTGTCAACCACAATAACACATTTTTTATCTATATTTTTAAAATAAAAGCTGACTTTATTTGCAAAAGTTTCGCCCATGCTCTTTTTAAGGCTTACTTTTCTTTCAAGTGAAAATTTTCGAAAAGAGTCGTAAAAGTTGAGTAAAAAGTCGTCAATTGTAGTGTGCTCAAAACATAAATGCTTGAATACAAGCGTATTTTCGTCCAAATTTTCAAGAGATTTGTTTAAAATTTCACTTTTTGAGCAACCTGAAAAACCACACAGAAGTAGTAGCTCATTTGTCGAGTTGTAAAAATTTATTATTTTATTTATAATCTCATTACTAAATTGAAGATTAAATGTGTCCATATATTTATTTTACATAAATTTTGTTCAATTATCTACAATTTGATGTTGTTAGCAATAAATATAAATTTATTTGTTAAAGTATGTAAATTTTCTTTAAGAATATATCAAATATTTTCTTTTAGACTTTTTCATTTATTTGTGTGTTAGTTTTGGAGTCTAACAAAAAGGTGCAAACAGGTAACAGTAAAATTGAAATTCCACAAAACGCTTTCTACAAGAAATCGCATGCTGACAAGGAGTTATCCAGTACAAGTGATCAAATTATCAAAAAAACTCCTATCACAGGGGCAAGAATTGTTGCGGATAAACTTGTAAAAGACGTTTTTACTTACGCACCTAAAGGAATGAACGGTTCTCGCAACTCCAATTTTTACGAATTTTTGTCTTTGGGGCTTGTGCCTAATCTTGTCGGTTCAGGCATGTTAATAGCCCTATTTAATGCTGCAAACAAAGGTTTTAGAATGCCTGACAGAGCTTTTGCCGGTATTTCGGGAAGAAAAATGGCGGCAGGTGTTGTTATGTATGCCGTTGGCAAATGGTTAGGCCCAAAATTAATGAATAAAGGTATCGAGCTAAAAACAGGTGTTGACCTTGAGATGCCTTATCAAAAAGTTGTTACCGAATTCCCTGAGCACAAGGGTGATAGAGACTTAACGGCAATCGAATACCACAGGGTATTTGAAAGTGCCGATTTCCCACGTTGGGACTTAATTAACAAACAAGGTGAAAAACAAGGCAACAGATACATTTGGTATGATAAAATTGCCAAAAAAATGGGCTTCAAAGAGCCTCTTAACTCACCTGATCAAACAGTTCAACCCAAAGTTAAAGAATTAATTGTAAAATCAAATGCTGCTAAGTCAATCAGCTCATTTATTTGGGCAGGTCTTGGTGTTGCACTTGCTGCTCAAGAACCTTTCGAAACAAAAATTGCAATCCCGAGAGATGCTAAATTTACCAAGAAAGTAACAGCTTTTGCTACCGGTTTAGGCTCTAAATTAAAAGACAGTTTTGTTGATTTATACAACGGAAACAGTAAGAGATTTACACGCAGCTCAAAGGTTGTTGGCAGAGTTCTTATCTTTGGTGCTTTGGCTTCAACAATTTTAGGTATTATGAACGCTACAAAAGGCTTTAAAGTGGGTAAAAACTTGCCGGATACACAAATTGACACAAATAAAGAATATGAGGTGCACTAATGAATAACAACGTTAACTCCTCATTTCTAAATAATCAATACGCACAGCTTCGCAAAGAAATTGCAGAGCAAGACGTTTATAGAGCTTTTGTTCAGAATGCTAATTCTGTTGCACCCCAAACTCCAAGAGGATTTTTACTAAAAAGTCGCAACCCTCTTTCTTCATTGGTCATATCTGCCGCAGATACAGGCAAAGACATTGTTGAATTAGGCAAAGCGCTTACTAAAGGCGAATCTAACGATAATCAATTGGGAAGATTTAACGACCTTGGTATGAAGTTAGGCGGTCTTGGCATTGCTTCTTATCTTTTCACAAGACGTGGAACAGGTACGAAAGGTTTAATGGAATTTTTAGGCTTTGGTGCATTTTTTGCTTCAATGGCTATGTGGCCGAAAGTTCTTATTTCTGAACCTATGAAACACCGTTTCGGTTTTGATTTCCGTCAAAAATATGTCGATTCTCAAGGCAGAAAAAAATACTTCTTCCAAGATAACCAATATCAACCTTGGGATTTGTGGTCAAATGATGAATTAAACAAAATTGGCGACAAACTGGGTGTACCGAAAGATGTAAAAGACAGAGAAGAGCTAATCAAAGAAAAAATGCGTACCATTGCTCTTCAAGGTAATACTTTGTGGATGTTAACGGCAGGTTTCAGCCCGCTTTTAACTTCAATGATGTGTAACGTTGCCGAAAGAGGCATTACAAAAGGCTTGATTAATCATCAATACAACAAAATTACCGCTGATGTCGATAAATTGCCAAGCATGATTCAAGCCAAAATGAAAGATGCAAATTTTGACTCTCAAGCGGCAAGAGATTTGGCGGTTATTACAACAAGAAGAACAAAAGAACCTGATAAAGTATTTTTCAACAACGTTTCTCATATTTTGGATCCGTTTAGAGTAATAAACGATAAAAAAGACATTGATGATTCAAATCTTATTTTTGAGCTAAGAAGTACGGCTCTACAAATAAGAGATAATATGATGAGAACATATTCTGACCTAAGGGAAGCTAAAAAAGGCACTACCATGGTTAACTACGGTAAGCTTGTTGAGGAAATGGATAAGCTTTTTGCAGAACAAGGAGACAAGAAACTTATCGTAAGAAGCCTTCAGGGAAGAGATAATTCTGCTGACAGAAAAGTTTACATGGCACTTCGTCAAAAATTTGCTCATATCGACAAATTACCTGAAACCGAAAGAGTTGTACCTTTGGGCGAACTTCTTGAAGCTCTTGATTCTACCGAAGGCGCTATGACTAAAGCAGCTTTAAGAGATAAATTTGCACGCTTAATTGAAGGCTACAAGATTGAAGGTACGATAGATGGTAAAGTAGTCAGCGATTACTGCGCTTCTTTCGGAGATGTTTATCAAAAGCAAACAAGACCGATTGCTGCAAGATTGAGCGTTATTTCAGACTTTATAAACGGACTTGTAGGACAAAAATATGAATCTGTTCATACAGGCATCCACTTGGATTCGTTGAATGCATTTATGGCTCAACTTAAACCAAAAACTAAAGATTTAAAACAAGCAAGAAATTCAGCAGAGCAATCTCAAAAATATCTTGTAAGCTCGCTTTCTAAAATTGCAGGAAATGAAGGTCGTTACGGCGAGTACATTTCAACTTTGAGTGAAAAACAAGTTAAATTTGAATCTAAAACATTGGGTAAGATTTTGGATAAAATCAGAAGGGCTGCCGATGATGCATTCAAAGGGGTTGAAGATGTTGAAAATGACAATTTGCTTGGCTTCTTAAAACAAAGTGTACAAAACGGAAAATCAGGCAGAACTCCATTATACAGAAGAGTTGTTGATTTGTTTATCGAAGAAAAAACTGCCGGTATAAAATCAACAGGACACAGATACATTCTTGCAGCTGACTTAGAAAAGAGAATTGCTGACGGTACTTTAGCAAAACAATGGGAAAGTCTTGGCGGTGATAAAAATGCCATTAAAGATGTAATTCAAACTTGCCGTAAAGTTCTATATGATTCAACAATGAATGATATAGCTAATAAATGTTACTTAAGCGGTAACGGTGTTGACTCTACAAAAGTTCTTGAATTGTTGTTCGGTCAATACAAAAATGAAGCAAATGAACTTGTATCAACTCTTGATGCTGATACACTTAAACATTGCAACCCTGCATTATATGATTCATTGCTTAAAACAAGAGAAAATATCTACCGTATTTACAGTCAGATTGTTGACTTAGCAAGACAAGGACATACACTTCAAGGTAAGGTAGATGTTTCGCAAAAAACTCAATATTCAATGATAGGTAAATCTCTAAACGAGTTATTTATGGAAACAGCAAGCCAAAAATTCAATGACAGACACTGGATGAGAATGTTCGGCGGATTTGCAATCGGTGTGGTCGGCATTACTTTGCTGTCTCAAATGTTCTTTGGAAAAGCCAAAAACGAACATTTATACCTAAAACATAAAGAGCAAAAAGGAGGGGACAATGCAGTTAAATAATATTTCACAAAACCCTTACCTTATGTACCAAAATAAAACAGCGGCTCCAAAAGCTCAAAGCGCACCTGAAGTACAACAAAGTGCGGAAGAGAAAGCTCCTTTTAATCCGCTTTTATCAAAATATATAATTAAACAATCAAGCCAAATATTGAAACCAAATGCTATGCAGCCAATTTCAGATGTCGGCGCTATGCAAAACGGTGTTTGGAATAACCACTTAAAAGATATGTTTGTAAACAACAGAGCAAATATCTTGGGTGTTATTCCAAGAACTATGAATGCAAAAGATCTTGATGGCAACGGATTAATCCAAATTGGCGAAGAATCCGGCAATTTTATAAATGCCATTGAAAGACTTGATGAAATTAAAGACATGGGCATAAATACATTGCACATCTTGCCTATTCATCCGGCAGGTAAAACTCTTGCAATGGGTACAGCAGGTTCATTGTACGCCCCTGACAGATTTATTGAAGAAGACGGCAAATTAGCCGTTGACCCAAACTTAAAAGATCCTAATACCGAAGGTAGTGCTTGGGATCACTTTAAAATGTTTATCGATGAATGCCACAAGCGTAATATTTCAGTTATGCTTGACCTTCCTTCTTGTGCAAGTTTAGACTTTGCAAGAAAAAACCCTGATTTAATGGCTAAAGAAAAGACAGGGGATGATAAAACTCCTCAAGGTTGGCAAGACATCAGAATGTTTAGAGTGTGGGATGACGAAGCAAAAAGAAAGTTGAATCCGAAACTTTTAGATATGCACAAAAAATATGTTGATGCATGTATGGAGCTTGGAATTGACGGTATCAGAGCCGATGTGTCCCGTGCGAAACCGATTGAATTTTGGAATGTAATTATTCCTTATTCTCACTCCAAAGACCCTCAATTTGGCTGGTTAGCAGAATCATACACTTATGAAGATGCTTCACCTCAGCTCAATATGAATTTTGACAGACCTGAAGACCAATTAAGAGGCGGTTTTGATTCATATTACGGACAATTCCACATTTTCAACCAATGGACAAAGGCAGATGACCTGTTCAAATATATGAAAGAAAATATTGACATGTCTAACAGAATGGAAGGTCCTAAGTCTTTAATCGGTTCAATGACAACCCATGACGACCAAAGCCCGATGTATTTTGGCGGTGCTCCTTGGGTTATGTTTACAACTGCAATTCAGTCAACATTGCCAATGGTAAACACTTACTTTATTGACGGTGTTCAAACAGGTGATTATTTCTTATATCCTTATGACCACGCTAAAGTAGCACAAACTCAAACTGATAATGACGAATGTACTGTTCACACAGGCAGACTTGATATTTTCAACTATTCAAGAAAACCCGGCGGTAATTTCCCGCAAATTCAAGAGTTTATTAAATCTTCTCTTGCACTTAAAAGCGGCGATGTAAAACCTGAATATAAGGATATATTAACTCACGGTTCTTTCATAAAACTTGAAAATAATAACCCTGATATTATCTCTTACGCAAGACACAAAGACGGTAAAACTCTCCTTGTTGTTGCAAACAGAAATGCAAACGTAAGATCAAGCGCTAAAATTCAAATTCCCGGGTTTGATGCCGAACAAAAATTAGAAAATTTGGTTCCCGAATATTCTCAGCCAAGTTACTTCCAAAAAGATAATGATGTATTAACGGTTGATTTGGGACCATTAAGAGCTCACATATTTGAGATTAACACACCTGATTTAGAAAAATATTCTAAGTCTGAAAATGTAATGCAGCAACAATTTTAATTGCGTTAGTTTTCGTTTAAATTTTTAACATCTGTAAAAATAAGTTGTATATTTAAGCAATTTTATTGATTTAGATGTTTTGATAAAGTTAAAGGGAATAATAAGGGTAAACATTGTGAAAATTTCGGCAACGGAAATACAAAAAGTCGATAAGTTAAATAAAACCTCCTTTCAAGGTTTAAAAAGGACTTATGATAAAGATCAACAGGATGTATATAGATTCTATGTTCCTCCTTATGACAAGAGCAAATATACCGCTCTTTTACAGCTTTGCGTCCTAAAACCTGACGGCAAAGGCGGCTTTGAAGTTGATACAGAGCTTACCAAACCCTTTACCTATGATAATTCTTTTAAGGAAATAAGAGAACACGGCTTTACCGATTATCCCAGAGATATTATTATTTGCGACCCGAAAGAATATGAATACATCGGGTACAGATTTAGATTGGTTGATAAATTAGAAGCAAATAAAGCTTTTAATAAAATTGATTTAGAAAGCGATATAAGCCCCTTTGATGATCTAAAAACGCAAGCTTATCGTTACGATCCGGGAAGTGTTGTAGAAGACCCTAAATACGGAAAATTTACGGTACTTTCAAATAATATGGGTATGACACCCAAGACTGGCCCTGCATTGCACATTTTTTATGATGCTTATGACAGTGCGCCAAATATTGATCGTAAAAGCTTTGTAAGAAACCACTTTAATAAAGCGGGCGGTGATATTGACGGTATTTTAAAATATAAAGATGAAATTGAACCGTACAGATACATAATGACAAACCCTTATATGGGAAGAGATACAAAGTCTTCTCATAAATACTGGGGTGAAGAATTTTTCCAAATGCCTTCCGTTTCAAAATTTAAAGACACGGTAGTTGGTCTTTTTAGAGAAGGCAAAGGTTATATTGCAGACGGTGCAATTACTTCACAAAGTATCCAAAGCCCATTATTCCAAAACGTATTAAAATACGGAAAAAATTCCCCTTATTATCACTGGTTTAAAATCAACGGAAGAATAAAATTGGGTGTTTTCCCCGATGAAGTTTCCGCTCTTAACCCGAATCGCCCTAAAGTAATGGAACATGTGGGTTATAAAATCATAAACCCATTGGGCACTAAGGATTATGACCCTAAAAAGCCAAGCTATATTCAATTCTTTGACGACAGATTGGCAAGCAGAGAACAGCAAAGAGATACTAAGAATTTCATAGAAAGCTATGCAAATCCTAATCCTAAGGATCATTATGACATTACAACTCATCAGGATTCAATTTTGCCCTACTTCTTTGAGATTGATTATTCAGACAAAGAAGTACGTAAAAAGTTTAGCGGTTATACTCACAAAATGCTTACTGATGCAGACCCAAGGAATTCAGGCACAACAATTTTGCAAAATTTAGATTCCTTCTTCTCTTTTGAAAATTTTGACATAGTAAGAAAAGGAAGATCCGGCGGTGCTAACTTTTGGGACGGTAACGTTGACTTGGTTAAAATGAACCTTGCAAATCCGAACAGCTCGGCAGGCGATCTTGAAGGGTATGATCAGGCAAGAGAATATTTGTATTCTGTTGCTAAATACTGGACACAGTTTACACATGACGCAATTTATGAAGATTTAGCAGGATATTTTTCCAGAGGCGATATTAACGGCATTAAAGAAATAGCTAAAGCTAACGATTTAAGTGCGGAAGATATAGAAGCCGTATTAAACTATTCTTATCAGGAAAAATTGGACTCAAACACTGCTGCTGCGACTGTAAGACAAACTGTTGAGAAGTGCATTGACGATTTCAGATACGAAACACTTGATGTTTCGCCAAGTCTTGCAGCAATTACAAATAATCCTCAGTTTAAAAAATACATGCAAAATCCTGAGGTTAAAAACAGAATATTCTACTATGTTATAGAAACACTAAGAAAGCTTGATGCTTGCAGTACGCAAAATATCATTGAGCCTTCAAGTGAAATCACCGACCTTTTGTCTTTAGAACAAAACGGTTACGATGTTGTGGATAATGCTGTTAAATTTACCGATTTCGGTAAAAGCTTTGCAGAGTTATATACACCTAAAATTATCGGTTATGCGGTACTTAAAGCAATGTTCCCGCAAGATAAAATACAAATCGACTCAAAAGGTATGTTAACCGTATCGGATGATGTTAAAAAACGCTCAGCAAGAGAAGCAGGTGTTCTAAGCACTAAAGATCCTCAAGACGAAGCAAAACAACTTGCAAAGAGAATAAGCAAAAATCTTGCTCGCACCGAATATACGGAAGGTCAACAACAGCAGCTTACAGACCAACTTGTTGATTTGGATGTAATGAAATACACTCCAAAATCCTTCAAACAAGCTGAACTATTACTTAAAAAATCAGGCGGCGGTTTGAACTGGCGTTTTGACGCTGCAAAAGATATTGGTGATTTAACCAGCAACCGTAACGGTTTAACTACATTTGAACAGTCTTGGGATGATGTATGTGAATTCTGGGGCGAATTTGTAAGTCGTGTAAGAGAAATTAACCCTTCGGCATACGTTGTTGCTGAGGTTACCGACTTGTGGTCGTTCTATAACAATACTCCTTTATACAGAAAAGAAGCAAGGCAAATTCTTGGACCTGATGCTTCAGAAAGTGCTGTTTCAGATTTAGAAGAAAAAATCAGAAAAGAAGACTGGGGTAAATACACAGACCCGAATGTTGCAGAGCGTATGTTATATGAAAAAACAGGTGCAACAACAGGTTCAAATTATTCTACCTTCTTTGGTCTTGTTCCCAATTTATTTGGTCAAAACTTTGAATTCGGTGATGTTACAGGCGAATATGCAAACATGGACGCATTTAAACACAAAATGCAAGAATATTTAAAATCAGGTCCAATGCTATACTTAACTCACAGCCATGTGTTTGTGGATAACCACGATAAACCTCGTGCGCTTCATTGTTTGGCACTTGATATGGGTGCATATTTGTCAAGATTTGGCATAAATTCTTCATCCAAAACAAATCAAAAAGACATTGAACACGCAAAAGAAGCTTGCGACAGAGTTTTGGGTAAAGGTGATAAAAACTATGATGCTATAAGTTCAAAAGCGATTGTAGTGGCTGATAAGTTCAAATCTACTTTTGAAAAAGTCTTAGTTGATGACAAAGAAAGTTTAAAAATTATCAACAGGGCCATTGCTGACTTGGCTGTCGGTAAATTCAAAAGAAAAACCGACATAGACTTCTTAAGAGCCGAATCTTTCGGTCAAAATCCTTTTGACATCTCTTTAAAAGACATCTTGGATCAAGCGCAATATATCGCAAGCAAAGAAGGCAAAAGCTGGTTGAGCGACAGACAGATTAAAGATTTAAATGATGCGGTTTACCGTGAAATGATGGCCCCTGCTTTAAGCAAAATGATTGGCATATCTGATGTATTGAATTCAATTACAGGCATACCTTTCTTCTATGCAGGTACAAATTTGGGTCAAACAGGTTACGAATACGCCTCAAAAAATATTTCGGTTGCAAACAGAAACTTAATTCGCCATGAATGGATTGACCCCAATTCGGATGAATTTAAACCTGAAATAAAAGAATATTATGACAGAATGCAAGCAAGAGCTAATCTTTACAAAGAATACGGTTTGTCTGCAATTGCCGACGGTACGCCTATTTCGCTTCCTCAGCCTGAAAATAAAGGTATTTATGCACTTCTGAAGTATGACGATAAAGGTTCATCCGTAATTCAGGTATTCTCAAATGTTGGCATGACTTCTGATTATAATGAACCGCTTAACAAAGACAAAGAAAGCGTAGAAGTTAAGGCAATCAGCTTAAAAGGCGAAGACGGTGCCGAGTATGATTTCCATACCCCAGGTGCAAAAGATATAGTCATCAAAAGAAAAGTGTATGACAGAAACAGTGGAAAATTCAGAGACGAAGTTGATTCTAACGGTTATCCGATAAGATATACAGTTGTCGGAGACAGCTTAGTTCGTGCAGACGGTAAGCCAATTAAGTTAAATGAAACCGTAAGCACTTTCTATAAATCCACAGGTCTTGGCAAGGTTTCTCATGATAGCATTATGAGAAGATTCTTCGGAAATTAACTTATTTTAAATTAACAAAAGCATTAAGCCGGCCGTCATCGCCCCTAAAGCGCAACCAGCCGGTTTTTTGTTTGTCGTCAAAATCTTCAATTTTAACTAAAACCCAGTTGCCGCTTACAAACCAAGGGCTTATAAAAGTCGGGTAAAAGAAGCTGTCAACGCTTCCGCTCTCAACTGACGGGCCCGCAAAAAGGCGTTTTTGCTCTTTGGGGGTATCTCTAAATAAGTACATACCGTACTTTTTGCCGTATGTTAAAAATAAATCACTCCAGTTTAAAAATGTTGTATTTTCACTTTTCTTTATCCACCCGAAAAGCCTTTGTTTTTGGCTGTAACAAACATAAATCCACTTATCGGTTTCATCTTCAACGCTTAATAAGGCAGTGTTATTCGAGGGCGAAAAACCAAGGAAGATATCCTTTGAATCGCAAATCATTTTTGTATTGGAGCATTTAATTGCACCATGCTCGTTCCAAACAATTTCCGCTTTTACTTTTGAGTCCGAATTATTTTCTTCATATATTTTTATATGTTTTGAAGTGCTTGCAACGCCTATCCCCCAATGATATACAGAGTTCAAATATTGCGGAAGTATATCCGCATTTGATTTTAGGGATAAAACAAATAAAAATATTATTGTGAATAAAATCTTTTTCATAATTTTTTCCGTTACTTAAAAATTTTACCACAAAATGTGAAGAAATGTAAAATTTTACTCTTGACTGGCAGTATTTAGCGAATATGATTGAATAAGTCTGACTAAAATTGCAACATGGGATAAAATCTACTTGCAAGAGTTTATAAGTTAAGAAAGAATAACCATTAACAGCTGTTTTAAGAATTTAATTGTAATTACATATATTAGAGGTACTTAGATGTCAACAACAAAATATGCGAACCGAGTTACTCCTATGGGCATACCCGAAACACGCCTTAAGGATTTACCCGACTTGATTGAAATTCAGAAAAAGTCGTTTGAGTGGTTTTTAAAAGAAGGTTTAAAGGAAGAATTCCTTTCTTTTTCGCCTATTAAAGACTACACAGGCAGATTAGAATTGCATTTCTTGCCGAATTATACATTCGATAACCCCAAATATACAATCGAAGAAGCACGTATCCATGACGCTACTTACGCTAAGCAATTACGCGTTATGATGAGACTTGTTAACCGTGATAGCGGTGAAATTAAAGAACAAGAAGTTTATATCGGTGATATTCCTACAATGACTGACAAAGGTACATTCATTGTAAACGGTGCGGAACGTGTTATCGTTTCTCAAATCGTACGTTCTCCCGGTATTTACTATAAAAAAGAAGTTTCCCCCACAGGTAAACGTTTGTATAATGCCACTTTAATCCCTAACCGTGGCGCATGGATGAAGATTGAAACAGATTCTAATGACCTTGTTTACGTAAAAATCGATAAAAACAGAAAAATCCTTGCTACAACATTACTTAAAGCATTGGGTATTACACCTGTTGAAATGGAAACTTTATTTACTCACTTTGAGTTCTTAAAGAAAACTTTAGAAAAAGATACTACAAACTCAACCGATGAAGCACTTATCGAAGTTTATAAAAAACTTCGCCCCGGTGATCCTGCATCAGCTGCCGGCGGACGCTCTATCTTAGAAGCTCGTTTCTTTGATGAGAAAAAATATGACATCGGTAAAGTAGGTCGTTATAAATTAAACAAAAAATTAGGTCTTAACTTACCTGAAACACAAAGAACAATTACTGTTCAAGATATCGTTGCAGGTATTGAATATTTGATTAACTTAACATACGACGAAGGCGTATTGGATGACATTGACCACTTGGGCAATCGTCGTATTCGCTCAGTCGGTGAATTGCTACAAAACCAATTCAGAGTTGGTTTAAGCCGTATCGAAAGAATTGTTAAGGAAAGAATGACACTGCAAGACAGTGAAACTCTAACACCTTTGAACCTTTTAAACACAAAACCCCTTGTGGCATCTTTAAAAGAGTTCTTTGGTTCTTCACAGTTATCACAGTTTATGGACCAAACAAACCCGTTGGCTGAACTTACTCACAAAAGACGTATTTCAGCTCTTGGCCCCGGTGGTTTGATGAGAGAACGTGCAGGTTTTGCGGTTCGTGATATTCACCCTTCTCACTACGGACGTATTTGTCCTGTTGAAACACCTGAAGGTCCTAACGCAGGTCTAATCGGTTCACTTGCTACTCACGCTAAAGTTAACGACTACGGTTTCATTGAAACACCTTTCTTTGTTGTAAAAGACGGTGTTGTAACCGATGAAGTTCACTACTTAACAGCAGATGAAGATGAAAACTACCGTGTAGCTCCTGCCGATATTCAATTAAACCCTGACAGAAGCATAAAAGACGAATATGTTCCCGTTCGTTACAGATCAGAATTTACAATGGGCGAATCTAAAAAAGTTGACTATGTCGGTGTTTGCCCAATTCAGATAAT
>CALVAY010000012.1 GCA_944325665.1 Candidatus Gastranaerophilales bacterium | reverse complement strand
GGAGCGGTTTATCGGAGCGGTCTTGAAAACCGTCGTACGTGACGAGCGTACCGTGGGTTCGAATCCCACCTTCTCCTTTTTTCTTTGTAATTGAGGGAAAAATGACTTCAAGAATTTTAGTTACAGGTGGAGCGGGTTTTATAGGAAGTCATTTATGTAAAAAGCTTTTAAGCGAAGGCAATACTGTCTTTTGCCTTGATAATCTTTTTACGGGTTCAAAGGATAATATCTCTGACTTACTTTCTGATGAAAATTTTCATTTTATCTGTTCCGACGTTGAAGATAAAATTGAAATTGATGTCCAATATATCTATAATCTGGCTTGTCCTGCTAGCCCCGTGCATTATCAATATGACCCGATTAAAACTCTTAAAACTTCTATTTTTGGCATAATTAACATGCTTGAGCTTGCTCGTGATAATAATGCAGTGATATTGCAGGCTTCAACTTCAGAGGTTTATGGCGATCCTCTTTGCCATCCTCAAAAGGAAGCTTATTGGGGAAATGTTAACCCTGTTGGTGTTAGAAGCTGCTATGATGAGGGTAAAAGATGTGCTGAAACCTTCGTATTTGAATATTCCCGTAAGTTTAATCTTAACTCAAGAATTGTTCGAATATTTAATACCTATGGGCCTAATATGAATATTAACGACGGTCGCGTTGTTTCAAATTTTATAGTTCAAGCTCTTCAAAATAAGGATATTACAGTTTTTGGCGACGGTTCGCAAACTCGTTCGTTTTGCTATGTTGATGATTTAGTTAATGCCCTTGTTTTAATGATGAACAACAGCCTCAACTTTAAAGGCCCTGTTAATCTTGGAAATCCTTGCGAAAGAACGGTGCTTGAGTTGGCCGAGCTAATTATCAAGCTTACTAATTCAAATTCAAAAATTATTTTTAAGGATTTACCTAAGGATGATCCAATTAAAAGAAGACCTGATATTAGTCTTGCTAAAGAAAAATTAAATTGGGAACCTTGCGTTGATATTAATGACGGTTTAGCAAAGACTATTTCATATTTTAAATCTAAGTTAGCGGAGATTAACAAGTGAATATTTGCGTAATTGGAACAGGGTATGTAGGTTTAGTTGCGGGCACTTGTTTTTCTTATGTCGGTAATAGTGTTACTTGTTGTGATGTTGATGAAAGAAAACTTTCGCTTCTGAAAAATGGTATTTGCCCCATATTTGAACCAAAATTAGAAGATATGATAAAAGAGTGTCTAAATCGCTCTAAATTGTCTTTTAGTTCAGACATAGCCACTTCTGTTAAAGGGGCTGATGTTTGCATAATTGCGGTCGGTACTCCGGAAAACTCTGACGGTTCTGCGAATTTATCTTATGTTTATGATGTTGCAAAGATTATTTCAACTGCACTTGATTCGTATAAGGTTATCATAAATAAATCAACAGTTTGCCCAGGAACAGCCGATGAAATATCGAAAATTATTTCATCAAATACAAATTGCGAGTTTGATGTAGTTTCAAACCCCGAGTTTTTAAGTCAAGGTCGCGCCGTTGATGATTTTTTACACCCGCAAAGAGTAATTATAGGTTCAAGTTCCAAAAAAGCTCTTGAGATTGTAAGAAAGCTCTATGAGCCCTTTTTGGCGCATGAAAATGATTTCATAACTATGGATACAAAATCTGCCGAATTGTGTAAATATGCTGCAAATTCCTTTTTGGCTTTAAAAATATCCTATGCTAATTTAATTTCGAATTTGTGCGATAAAATCGGCGCAAATTATCAAAATATAAAATTAGGCATGTCTTTAGATGAAAGAATCGGTGCTCAATTTTTAAATTCGGGTATTGGTTTTGGCGGAAGTTGCTTTCCAAAAGATATTAAGGCTTTATCTAAAATTCTTACAGACAATGGTGTTAATTGCGACTTAATCTCTGATGTATGGAAGATTAATGTTCTGCAAAGAAAAATTTTTACGGATAAAATTCTAAACAAGTTTAATAATAATGTTAGTGGTTTAAACTTTGCCGTATGGGGCTTGACTTTTAAACCCAATACAAATGACTTAAGGGAAGCTCCTTCTGTTAGTATTTTGGAGAATTTAATTGAGTCGGGTGCAAATATTTGTGCTTATGACCCGTCAAATTTTAATAAGGATGTTTTTGACAGTAAAATTAATTTCTTTAATGATAAATATTCTGCACTGGACGGTGCTGATGCACTTCTTGTTTTAACCGAATGGGACGAGTTTAGAGATTATGATGTTGCAAAAATGTCTAATCTAATGAAGCAAAAGATTATTTTTGATGGAAGAAACGCCCTTTGTTCGGATGAGTTTTTAAAATCAGGTTTTGAATATTTTGTTTTTTGATAATTTAGTCAAGGACGAATTGTCTCTGCAGCAGTGTTTTATAAAACAAGATAATATTACTTTTGCGGTTTTTAAAATCACTCTTTCTAATACCCCCTTGTCTATTTTATCCCTCATTTAAACGGATAGTATTTATAAAGTAATAATTTTGGAAAGCCACAATGAGGATTAATTTTTTATTTGCACTTTTTTTGAGTCTGCTTTTGACTACACCAAACGCTTACTGTGAAAATATTCAACAAACAGAAAAACAGCTTTATCCCGATTATGCAAATATGTTTCTTGGTAAGGATAAATTTGAAAAATTCAACCGTAAAATGTTTAAATTTAACCTTAAAATGAATAAATATGTGCTTAAGCCCGTGCATGTCGTTTGGGCATCTGTTATGCCAAAATACGGAATGGATAGAATTCAGAGCATGTATTCAAATATTGAGTATCCTAAACGAGCCATAAGCACGATTTTGCAGAGAGATTTTAAGAGTTTAGGGCATGAAACGGTCAGATTTTTGACAAATACTACTTTAGGGATTGGTGGAATGTATGATGCTGCTGATTACTTTTTTAAATTAGAGCCGTATTCTGAAGATGTTGCACAGGGTCTTAAAAAATGTAAAGTTCCTCAAGGGTCGTATCTTGTTTTACCCTTTATAAATTCAACTACTCCGCGCTCAATTTTGGGGTCTTTAATCGAGTGCCCTCTTGATCCTTCTATGTATATTTCAAGCCCGATTACCGCTATGGTAAAGGCGGGTTTACTTGTTAACAGGACTTCTTACATGCAGCCTTTGGCTAAGTCTATTGAGCTCAATTTTGCCGACCCTTATGATATTGTTAAAAAAATGTATGGTCTTGAAAGATATATCAAAGAGAATAATTTGGACAGAAGAAAAATTCTTCAAGATGCCATGCAAAAAGATATTGAGCTTGTTGATACTACAAATGAGCAGCTTCTTGTTAAAAACGATGAAATGCCCGAGTCTGACAGACTTATTGTAGATGATGCACTTCGCGGGCATACATATTTCGACACTGCGAAAGATGATTTGAATTTGACAGATAATTTTTTAAGGCCTGATATTTTTCTTGAAAATTTTAAACCACAGTGCCCAATAACCGATGCTATGCGCACTGCGTTGTTTGAAGCAGATTTTAAGAGTTCAAAATTTTGGAGTGAGCTTTCGCTTTGGAATAGAACATTTGACAAAAAAATTAAACATTTGTACATATCATTAGCTGATAATTGTCCAAAGTACCGCTGTAATTACCTTTTACAAAAAACTCCAAGCTCTCCGCTTATAATTTTATTTCCATCAATCGGCGAGAGTGTTGACTCGCACCATTCGAAGGTTTTTGCAAAAATGTTTTATGATAAAGGATATAGCGTTTTGATGCTAGGTAGCAACTTTAATGCTGAGTTTGCAAAGTCATTACCTAATCGCATGTACCCGGGTTACATTAAAAAAGATGTGCAGTATTTAAGGGACATTATTACTTGTGCGCTTAAGAAACTTGAAGAAGACAAAAAAATCAATTTTGAAAGAAAGGTTCTTCTTGGGACATCTTTTGGTGCATTCAGCACGCTGTTTATGGGCGAACTTGAGTTTAATGACCCAAAAATACATATAGACAAATACATCTCAATTAATCCGCCGATAAAGCTTTTATATGCAATTGATGTTATTGACAAAAATAACAAATTTAATCTTGATGATTTGGATACTTATAAAAGTATTATTGCAAATGCGGCAGCTAAAGTTATTCATCTTTATAAAAAGAAAAGCAATGATGATGACTTTACGCTTTCGTCTTTGCCTTTTTCTTACGATGAAGCACGTGCAATTACCTGTTTTACCCTCAGACAAAAGCTTTCTGATTTAATTTTTTCGTTAGACAAAGAAAAATACAGTAATTATCAGGATTTATACGATTATATTAATACTTTGACTTATTCGGATTACGCAAGAAAAATTATGATTAATCAAACAAAGCTTTCTCAAGATGAGCTGTGCTATGAGTGTAGTTTGTATTCAATTGAAAATTACCTTAAATCAGCCGATAATTATGTTATTTATCATACCCTTGATGATTATCTTGTAAATCAAAAGCAATTGAGTGATTTAAAGAATATTTCAAAAAATAAACTTGTTTTGTTCAGTAACGGTTCACATCTTGGCTATTTATACCGTGATGAATTCAAGAACAGACTTTATCTTGATGTATTGAATCAGAATTTATTGGCCACGTCTAAAAAATAAAATAGCCCCTTGTGGGGCTATTTATAAATTTGTATAATTATTTTTCTTTTTCCTGCTTTTCTTTTTCTTCAGCATATTTCTTAGCAAGCTCGACAACATCTATGTCCTCAACATTAAAACCTAACTCGTAATCGCCTTTGATTGAGTTTAGTGCCAGCTCAACAGCTCTTATGCTTCCGCTTGAGCCATCTGCGTAGTTTTCAAGTGCTTTTGAGAGTACTTTTGCTTCAAAGTCTTCTTTTGACATTAAATCTTCATTTGATTTTGCGGAGACTCCGTCTGTTGTCTTGTCTTCTTCTTTGTCTTCAGTTGCTTCTTCAATGCCTTCTTGAAGCTCTTTAATTTGTTTCATAATTTCTTGTTGGTTTTCTCTTGATTTTTCAATTTGCTCAAGAAGCTTTTGTTGCTGCATTTTTGCAACATCAATCGCATTTGTTGTGCTGCCGTTAGCGTTAAATCCTGTTGCGGAAATATCGTTTGTAACATCGCCAAGTATCTCGTTTAAAAATATTTCTTCCGCTTCTAAGGCACCGTTTCCGTTAGAGTCTGCAATTTTAATTGTGGAGTTTCCGTCTGAGAAGGTATATATTGCAATTGAGCCGTTAGTTACATCTTTGTCGTAATGACCGTCTTGTTTGTTATCTATGATGTATGAAGTTTTTTTGTATTCAACGGTGCAAGTTAAGCCTGCCGCTTTTGCCTTTTGCATAACTTCGCCGTGCTGTAAAACAGACTTTCCGCCAAATAATGAAGCAACTTTTGCCTGAAGTTGCGAATCGCCTGCTTCATCGCCTATACTTTGAAGCAGTTCTTCTTTTAAGCTTCCGCTAAGGGCATTTGCATAGTCGGCAAAGTTTGCTTCACCGTTGCCCAAAGATGTAGTTTTAAGCCCTCGTGATTTTATTGTTTGCAAGAACTCATCATAAGATTTTCCAATACCGTTTGTGCTCATAGTTTCTCCTTAACCATATTCACTTCTAAAACTTTTATCGGCATAATCCGTACAATATTGAGCATAATTTGACCTAAAGTAATATTTTGTTACAAACTACCTTATTTGTATGTTTTTTACCATTTAATTTTTATTTATTATTTTAAATAAGGTAAAATTATGAAAGTACTTTTAGCATTTCCACCACAATGGACGCCAATAAGTCCGCATTTTGCTATTCCATCCCTTGCGGGGCAGCTTATTGATGCCGGTTTTGGTGTTGATGTTTTTGATTTTAATATTGATTTTTACGACACTGTCTTAACAGAAAAATTTGTTTCTAACAGTATTAGTCGCGCTATTTCTTCACAGGTTGAATTGCTTGAACAAATAAGAAAATACCACAGTGATGATAAAAAATTCAGTGATTATCCGTTAGAAATTCAAAATAAAATGGTGAAGTATTCTAAGATTAAAGAATACACCACAAAACGAAAAAATGATTTGATTAATATTCCGCTTTATGTTGAGCAGGCAAAAGAAGCAATTAGAGATAAGGATGTCTTTTATAAACCTGAAATACTTATTAAATCGATGAGTATTTTAGATGAAGCACTTGATATGATATCCCTTCCTTATTATCCTTCTAAAATTAGCCTTGACTCATACTCTAATCCTTTTTTTAGGTTAAATTACGACACTATCAGGTATTTTGTTTTTGATAAGAATACAAATATTTTTATCGATTACTTTAATTCTAAATTAGATGAAATCAAGAAGATAAATCCTGATTATATAGGTATTTCAATCAATTCAAGCAGTCAAATTGTTCCGGGGCTTACATTAGCACACCTTTTAAAAAAGAACTTAAAATCACATGTAAATATGGGCGGAAATTTCTTTGGCAGGGTTGTTGACAGCGTCGTTAAGCACAAGGAATTTTTTGAAATTTTCTGTGATAGTTTACTTGTTGAAGAAGGTGAACTTCCAGTTGTCGATTTAGCAAGATATTTAAACAACGAGATAGCCATAGAAGACGTTTCTAACCTTGTTTATTTAAGGGATGGGCAAATAGTTCAAAATCCTAAAAAAACTCCTTTAAAACTTAACCAGATGGCTCCTCTTTCGCTTCGCGGATATAAACTTGAAAAATATTTTGCTCCTGAAATTATCTTACCTGTCCAATCTTCAAGGGGTTGCTATTGGGGAAAATGCAGCTTTTGTGATCAAGGATTTGGGCAAAATTTTAATGTAAAAGACCCAAATAAGCTTGTTGATGAATTTTTAGATATTAAGAAGAAATACGGTATAAGTAAGTTTGAATTTATTGATGAATCAGTCGGGCCGAATTGCTTGCTCGAACTGTCAAATTGTCTAAAAAATTCCAATGCTGATATTAACTATTTTATCGATGCAAGACTTGAAAACTCATTTTCTCAAGACATTTTAAAACACGCTTTTGAATCAGGTTTAAAAATGATTTTATGGGGTGTTGAGTCCGGTTCGGATAAAGTTATGGAGTTAATTAACAAGGGTATTGATGTTTCAAAGCGAATTGAAATTTTAAAAAGGTCATCTGATGAAGGAATTTGGAATTTTGCTTTTATATTTTTCGGTTTTCCAGCTGAAACTTACAGTGATGCATTAAAGACAATTGATTTAATAGTCAATAATAAAGACGTTATTCATTCCTACGGAAGATCTGTTTTTACTATGGGAAAACATACAAGACTTAAAGAAGAACCGCAAAAGTATGGAATTGTACAAATATTTCCGTCAGAAGATGAATTTATGCCAAGTTTCCATTTCGAAAGTTCAGGTATGACCCCTAGTGAAATGAATAATATATTGGAGCATTGTACAAGCACTTGCCTTCAGGCATACAATAATCCGCTTTGGATGTATTTAAGGTATAGAGAATATTTATTCTTGTATTTGACTAAATATTCTAAAGAATTTGTTTCGAATTATAAGTTAAATTTGTGAGGTATTTATGAATTCTGATGACAACACTTTAAAAATTGCAAAAGAGCGCGATGAAATTAAAGTAAAAATGGTTGAAAAGCTAAAGGCGCTTAATTTTAACGATGATGAAATTAAAAGCGTGTTAAAAATTATTTTCATTACAGAAGGCAAAATTGAGGCTCTTAAATCTTCTTTAATCGGCACTAACATTAATAATGATGACCCAACTCCCGCTATGGCGACAGTTCTTTCTCAAATTAAAGAGTTGCAAATTAAAATGGCGCAAGATATTAAAGATAGAATTAATGAAATTCTGTTAAAAAAGAAAAGTTAAAAAAACTTATTATTTGAATTTTTTAGTCAAAAAATATCTTTTTCCGGTTTTAATATTTTTGCAAGCAAGGAGTAAAGATATAATGAAAGTTCAAACAGATTGCTGTAACACTAATTTTTCAGGTAATAGTAAAAAGAGTAGATTAAAATCAAAAAAAGATTCACTGAAAGCATATTTTGCTTCACAGTTACCACAGTTTGCAGCCTTGCCTATTGGACTTGGTGTTGTTAAAGGTATGCAAAGTCAGTCAGCATCTCTTTCACTTGAGCAAAAGAACGCTATTGTTCAAGCTGCTGATAAAGTCCTTGATATTGCAAATCTACGCTCTAAGGGCGTTAAAATTAATGACTTGCGTGCACCCGTTAATAGCGCTTCTAATGTTTTTATTGATTTACTTAATCCTGTTATTGCAACCGAAAACGGAAGAAATGCATTTTTCGGCGGTGTTAAAGGGCTTAATGGTCTTTTTGGTCGCATATTTGCAAATGAAGTTGTTTGCAATATGGATAAGCTCCCAACCGCTGTTTTTCACGAATTAGGACATGCTTTTAATGCCAACAATTCTAAATTTTGGAAGTGTATGCAAGGTATAAGAGTTCCTGCTATTGCTGCCTCAATGGGACTTACATTATTTGCCGCATTTACAAAGTCCGAAAAAGCCGATAACAATCCTAATTCCGAGCTTACCAATGCTCAAAAGGCTAAAAACTTTGTCAGAAACAACGCAGGCCCTCTAGCCTTTGCTGCTATGGTACCTGTACTTCTTGAAGAAGGCATGGCTACAATTAGGGGTAATGCTTGGGCTAAAGATTTATTATCTCCTGATATTGCTAAAAATGTATGCAAGGGCAATAAAATTGCTTATTTATCATACTTAACAACCGCTTTGGCTCTTGGCGCGAGTGCTTTTGTTGCAGGTAAGGTCAAAGATAAGTTATCCGATAAGCAAAATCAGGTTTAATATACTAAAAAAAGCTCTCAAACTAGAGCTTTTAAAATCTGGGGCGGAAGGATTCGAACCTCCGGAATGGCTGGACCAAAACCAGCTGCCTTACCACTTGGCGACGCCCCATTGGACATATTTATAATATATAATCAAGCTGCAATGTCAAGTACTATCTTTTATTTATGACGTCTGTAATAGCATTAATAAATTTGTGCGTCATATCCTCAATATATTCTTGTGTTGTCAAACCGTTTACGACGATATCTGCCATATCCATTGTTGGACGAATATATCTGAAGGCAGTTTGGTTAACGTCGTGGAATTGCATATCGGCAGCTTTTCCTATTTTGCCTCTTGAAACTGCTCTGGCGTACCAACGCTCTTTAATTATTTCAAACGGTGTATAAACATATATTTTAACGTCAACAATGTCTCTGACACACTCGTTTAATACATACAAACCTTCGTTTAAGATTAACTTGGCAGGCTTTTTCAAGACCATATCTTTTTTACTTTCGCAAGTAACAAAGTTGTATAATGGAGATCGAATTTCTCTGCCCGCTTTTAGCTCTATAAGGTGCTCTTTCATCAGTTGCAAATCTATTGCGTCAGGTGTATCGAAGCTAAAACCTGATTTAAAAAGCTCTTCGTAATTTCCTGCTGCTTGCAATTCTTTTGAAGCATCTTTATAGTAGTCATCGCAGCAAACAACTGTATAAACATCGTTAGTGTCTGACTTTAGACAAGCTTTTGCGGTATTTTTAACTAAAGTTGTTTTACCCGATGCAGACTCGCCGGCTATTGACATTAGAAATGTTGAGTTTTTATCAATCAAAGCTTTTCTTGCGATGTTAAAAATAAAACCTTCGTTAATCCTTAGAATGAGAGGTTGTTTTTGCTTTCTGTCTTCGGCGATGACTTCTCTTATGTTATTCAAAATCTGTGCAACATAAGACATTTCATTTGTTTTTTCAGGACTGTTTGTATCGTTCATATAAATATTTTACACCAAAAAACTATTCTTCAAATTTTATTTCACTCTCTGCCCTATTTGCCGCTTTTTCAAGTAGAATATAAGTCATATACGCTCCTGTTGCAACAGCTTTTGGGTCTAAGTCCGATTTTTGCGCAATCTCAATAATTGCGGTATTAACCTCAGGGTTTTCTTCTTTAATATAATGAATCATTTTCTTACGCCAAGCATGAATGTCCGGCATAACTTCTTCTAATGTATTCTCTATAATTTCTTCATCTATAATAGGTAGCATTTAAGTATTTTACAAAATTTGAACAAGGCTGTCAAACTACTTTATATTTATGTTAAAATGACTTTATGAAAATATTAATCGGTTTGTCAGGTGGAGTTGATTCAGCGGTATCTGCCCATATGCTTAAATCTCGCGGATATGATATTTCTTGCGCTATGATGAAAATTTACAACGGTAAAGTGCTCTCAAATGCCGGAAATTCTTGTTATGGTGCTGATAAAACATCTGATATAAAAGATGCAAGTGCTATTTGCGAATTTCTTGATTGCGATTTTCATTTAATTGACGTATCTTGTGAGTTTAACGAGCTGGTTTTTTCAAATTTTAAGTCAGAATATCAAAATGCAAGAACGCCAAACCCCTGCACGCTTTGTAATCCTCTAATTAAATTTGGTGCTTTTCCAAATAAAGCCAAAAGCTTGGGTATAGATTATGATAAATTTGCAACAGGTCATTATGTGCGCTCATTTTTTGACGAAACTTCAGGTAAATATCTTTTAAAAAGAGGCGTTGACCCTAAAAAAGATCAATCATATTTCCTTTGGGGATTAAAACAGCAACAGCTGATGAATATTATTTTTCCTCTTGGCGAATTTACAAAGGCTGAAATTAGGCAATACGCCATAAATAATTCTATTCCTGTGGCTGCAAAAACCGATAGTCAAGACTTTTACTCAGGTTCATACAGTGATTTAATTGACGCAGAAGACAATTTTGGCGATATAGTCGATATTCACGGGAATATTTTGGGGCAGCACAGCGGATTGCATAAATATACTATCGGGCAAAGGAAAGGATTGTTAATTTCATACAGCGAACCTTTGTACGTAGTTGGTTTTGATACAGCAAATAATCGCTTGATTGTCGATATTAAAGATGGTACGTACAAAAACGGTTTATTTGCTGATGGCGTCAATTTAATACATTTGGATAAAATCTGCGGCGAATTAACTGTTAAAGCAAAAATTCGCTCTTCTCAAATACCTTTCGATTGTACAATTAGTCAATGCGATAAGGGTGTTCGTGTTAACTTCCTAACTCCTCAAAGCTCGGTTGCACCTGGGCAATCCGTTGTCTTTTATGATGACGATATTGTTCTTGGGGGCGGAATTATTCAAGAGGCATTTTAGTTAAAATATATTTAAAAAGCGGCCTTTAAGGCCGCTTAGTTTTATGAGTTATAAAATATATCATCCATTTCGCTGAACATATCATCTGCTGAGTCTGAGAATGGGTCATTATTTGCTTCAACTTCTACGCTTGGATGTGTTCCTGAATCTACGCCAACATCATCTATAACAGATTCTTCGTGGGCGGGTTCTTCGACCGGTTGCTCTGCGACTGGCTGTTCATTTACCTCAGGTTGAGCAGGAGTTGTTACAGTTTGCTCAGTTTGCTCAGGGACTTCATCTTCTTCCGGAGGAGCAAATGGGTCATCGTAATTGCTACCAACATCCGGCGGAGTATCGCAGTCGGTATCAGTATCCGTATCTACATCAGTATCAGTATCAACGTCTGTATCCGTATCTACATCGGTATCTGTGTCAACGTCTGTGTCCGTATCTACATCGGTATCTGTATCCACATCAGTATCAGTATCAACGTCTGTATCAGTATCTACATCGGTATCTGTATCCACATCAGTATCTGTGTCAACGTCAGTGTCTGTATCAACGTCGGTATCTGTATCCACATCAGTATCTGTGTCAACGTCAGTGTCTGTATCAACGTCGGTATCTGAATCGCTGTCTGTATCGACAGGTGGATGATCAGGTTCATCAATACCTACATCCGTATCAGTATCCGTATCAGTATCTACATCTGTATCTGTATCTACGTCTGTATCTGTATCGATATCAGTGTCTGTATCTACATCTGTATCAGTGTCAATGTCAGTATCTGTATCAACGTCGGTATCAGTATCTACATCTGTATCGACATCGGTATCTGAATCACTGTCTGTATCGACAGGTGGATGATCAGGTTCATCAATATCTACATCCGTATCAGTATCCGTATCAGTGTCAATGTCTGTGTCTGTATCAACGTCCGTATCAGTATCTACGTCGGTATCAGTATCTACATCCGTATCTGTATCTACGTCAGTGTCAGTATCTACATCCGTATCTGTATCTACGTCAGTGTCAGTATCTACGTCGGTATCTGAATCACTGTCTGTATCGACAGGTGGATGATCAGGTTCATCAATATCTACATCCGTATCAGTATCCGTATCAGTGTCAATGTCTGTATCAGTATCTACGTCTGTATCTGTGTCAACATCTGTGTCAGTATCGACATCAGTATCGGTATCAATATCTGTATCAGTATCAACGTCGGTATCTGTATCAATGTCCGTATCGGTGTCAACATCTGTATCGGTATCTACATCGGTATCGGTGTCAATATCTGTATCAGTATCTACGTCTGTATCTGTGTCAACATCTGTGTCAGTATCGACATCAGTATCGGTATCAATATCTGTATCGGTATCTACGTCTGTATCTGTATCAATGTCCGTATCGGTGTCAACATCTGTATCAGTATCTACATCGGTGTCCGTGTCAACGTCGGTGTCGGTGTCAATATCTGTGTCAGTATCTACGTCTGTATCTGTATCAACATCAGTGTCGGTGTCGGTATCTGTATCTGCCGGTTCTTCGTTTTTAATAATAACAGATTTAGAATCACCAGGGCCTTTTATGTTATATGCGGCATCTCCTAATTCAAGCACATCTGCAACGGGTTTTCCATCTTTATCAAGTAATGAAAGTTTTAGAGCCTGTTGAGATGTTAGTTCGCTACCCTTGATTTTTTCACCGTCGATTTCAAATTCGCCTTCAGAAAAATATTCGTTATTTTGAATAATGTTTTTAACGGCTACTAATATGTAAGCTTGTGTTTCAACATCGTCAGGATTTTCGTTGTATCTGTCTAAAAGAGTTTTTCCGTTAGCATCTAATTCATCGCTTGGGTCTGCGTAGAATTCCATTAGGTCTAACATTGTTTGATAACGATAGTTGCCATCATCATCTTTCTCATTTAGATTTACTCTATCAACGGTTGATTGTAAATATGAGAATTTGTAGTCTTGACCGTTTGTAATGTTTTCAAGTGCGCCGTGCTCTTCGCAACCGATAGCAATTCTTTGGGCTTCCACATCTCCAAAGTGCAATGTAATTTTTTCGCTGAAGTCTGTATCTCTTAACATTGCAAGTGCTTCATCTCTTGACATACCTTCAACTACACCGGCATTTAATGCATTATCACGGATGCCGTCTAAGATATCTGAATAAGAGTCAGTCCAAATTGATTCAACAAGTTTGTTGTCTTTTTCTTGGTCTGTACTTCTGTAATTTGAAAGTATGGCATCTTCTACTGTTTTATAAACAGGGTAACCTGATTTATCAGGTGTTTTGCCGTCCCAGTTGGGGTCAATTATAACTGTTTTATTATCAGAAACAAATCTTTCTTGGTCAACAAATGTTGTCATTGTGTGTTCATCTGTTGATTCGGCAAAATCTTCATGAGTTGAGTTTACCAAGTAGAATTTAATATCTTCATCTTTTAAATTAAGCGGCTGGTTAATTAATAACATTGAAGGAACATCAGCAACGTCTTCGTATTTGTCGTCTCTGCCTTTATTAACTGCTTCAAGTACGGTTTCTGGGTTTGCTTTTGCCTGATCAAGTGCTATTGAGTAAATGTTATCATCGTTAATTTCGGCAAAATTATCTTCAATAATATCGCCTAATGATTCACCTTTAGATACACTTACTTCTACCGTTGTGTTGCCTGTTTCGTCGCCACCGTTTGGAACGTAAACATATCTTACGCCGCCATGTGGTGTTGTAATAACTGTTGCAGCGTGAACATGTTCTTCTAGTGAAGATAATTCTATATCCAGTTCAGAGCCGATGTCATTGCTATCTTTCGGAGGTGTGTATTGCTCAGCTTGTGATGTTGTCGGTTCACTTGAAGAAGAAGTAGGCTGTTGAGCATCTTTTGCGCTTGGTGTGCAGCCTGATATACCAACTGCCATAATAAGTGCGGCAAGTCCTGCTTGCACTCTTCTTATAAGCGATTTATTTTTCTTTTTATTGCCGGAAAAAGACACACTGTCTTGTATGTCGTAATTTAGCGGAACAGCATATTTAACGCTTTTTGGTCCTTGATTTTGCGTTTTAATCTTGTCAACACTAGCAGAAATTTTAAAATCAGACATAATGTCTCCTAATTTTTGTACTTATATGTAAATACTAAAACATATAAAAGTAAAGTTTGCCTATAATAAGGGACTTCTAAATAAAAATTTACAAAATTTTACATTGATTTGCAATGTGTTTTGCTGCCGCTTCGCCCATAGACATACAACTTGCTTGCACTCTAAGTGCGGCCTGAGATTTAAAATCGGCACCAAGTATTTTCCCAATTACATATAAATTATCGTAATCTTTTGAAATAAGTGCTTCTATTGGAAGCTTGTAAGAGCATACTTTATGCAAGATTGACTCATTTTTTTTGTTAGAGTGCACATCAATCGGGTAATTTGAATGCAGTACCGAGTTTTGAAAGTCCTTTTGTTCAAGTATATCGTTGATTTTATAATCATATCTGCACCTTACTCTTGCTGTTTCTCTTTTGCCTACTTTTGAAGCTATACTTGAAATAAAGGCATTTTTAAATCCCGGCAGATATATTTTGCAAAATTCGCTTAGCCTGTTTATTGCTTCGCGCCCTTCTATTACGGCGTTTGAATAATCAATAAGACTGTTTTTATCATAATTTCTTAATCTGGGACAATTAAATGCAATGCTGTTTGGCATGGCAGCAATGGTAAAGAGCTGAAAATATGCCAAATCTTCTTTTGCAAGGACACCATCTTCTAATGCTCTTTTAAAATAGGGCTCTAGGGCCCATTTTTTGTTTTTATCCCATGTGTATGCTGTGCTTAAATGAATATTGTTATCTATTCGATAGGTAGTGGTAACATTCTCATCAGAATCAATTGATTTTAAAAATTTTGAAAACTCTTCTAAATTAATTCCTGACATTATAAAACGCAAACTGTCGGGCTGACTTTCGCCGTCATTCCAAAACTCACATTTTAGCAATTTTGAAAATGAAGCATTTCCTGTTGCATCAACATAATATTTCGAACCGATTGATTGCGATAATATTCCATTTGAAATTTCTATCGAAGATACTATTTTTTTATCATAATCATAATTACATGCCTGAGCTTCAAATATTATGTCGCACAAATTATCTTTTAACATTTTTTCTAAAACTGATTTAAGAATCACGGGATTAAACCATCCGACATTGTTATCGCCGTAAGTAATTTGTGCATGTAATTTTGAAGCGGTTGCAACTAAATCATTATAAAATTCGCAATTTAAATCTTCTTCGCTTGATTTCATGACAGGAACAACAAGTGAACCTGTAATATCTCCACCAAGATAATTTTCTTTTTCAATCAGCAAAGTTTTGAGTTGTAACTTTGAAGAAATGTAAGCACATGCTACTCCGGATATTCCTCCGCCCAATATTACGACATCATAATTCTGCATAAATTACTCCAAAGTTATAAAAAAATACATATATTAATATTACCACATTTTAAGAGATATATAAATTTGCTTTATTATATGTATTATAAGGTTAAATACATGCTCATCGATTGGTAGCTATAATGTATATTATGTAAGAAGCTTAAATAATTCTTTGTACTGATAAATACAAGTAAACGCAATCTTAATTGGCAAAAAAATGCATTGTGAGCCTTGAAAATTATAATGCTTATTATTATTTTAAACCAAAAATTTTTAGCTTTGTTTTTAGTTCGCAGTTAATGAGATTTTTATTGATTCTGCTTATACTTCAATAAAACAAGGAGTGAATATGGAACATGCAAATAATAACAAAAGTAAAATTCGTGTAATTATTATTGAAGACCATAAATTAATGAGGGTTGGTCTAAAGTCATTATTTGAAAAATATGATGATATAGTCGTAATAACCGAAGCT
Organism: Candidatus Gastranaerophilales bacterium; assembly: GCA_944325665.1. GTDB lineage: Bacteria > Cyanobacteriota > Vampirovibrionia > Gastranaerophilales > Gastranaerophilaceae > Galligastranaerophilus. The sequence goes on along the minus strand of CALVAY010000012.1, from coordinate 36,503 downwards.
GACAATGGCAGAGACGGAATAGAGAAAGTTTTAATAAACAAACCCGATGTTGCGATAATCGATATTGGCCTTAATGATATGTCGGGAGTTGATGTTGTGAAGAAAATATTAAGTCAAAATGATGCGGTAAAGATTATGATTTTAACTTCTAATCTTATACCTGCTGATGTAATTGAAGCGCTAAAAGCCGGTGTTTTAGCTTATGTTTTAAAAGATATTAATTCCGATATGTTAATTTCAATTTTAAGGAGTGTTAATATGGGTGCAATGTGGCTTGATGCAAAGGTTGTGCCGATATTGCGCGAAGAAAATGGCGGGCTCATTCCTCAAAAAACAAAGAACAGAGCAAGTTTTAAAGCGGCTCATGCAAATTTAACCGAAAGAGAATATGAAGTTTTAAAGCTTGTCGTTGATGGAAAATCGAACTATGAGATAGCACAAATTCTTAAAATCAGTGAACATACTTCAAAAGCACATGTGTGCAATATTATACAAAAGCTTGTTGTAGATGACAGAACACAGGCAGCTGTAAAAGCAATTAAGGAAGGGCTTGTTTAAATATTATCAATACCTATCTGATAGATTATATAGAAAATCTTATCGATACCAATCGTTAAGATACGTAATGATAAAATAAAACGCAAACCTAAATTAGATTTGCGTAAATAAGCACAAAAAATAGAACTTTTTTAACACTACCTTCATCTATATTATCGACACATAATTACTACAACTTTAACATTAAATCTAAATTGTTAAGAAATATTAAAAAAGAGGTACTTAAAACAAGTACCTCTTAAAATATATTGCTCTATATACTACTTAGAGAGAATTTTTTCAGATACAACAGCTGTTCTTTTTGTTAAATCCTCAACGGCAATGTATCTTTTTACTAAATCAAGCATTCCTTTGCCTTTTTTAGCAGAAATTTCGGGGTTATTAATGTTTCTGTCAAACACGCTTATAATTGAATCTACAAGCTCGCCACCCTTGGTTGTTAGAGAGCTTTCATATACTTTTTCTTGGTTATCAGCTAATGCTTTTGCAGCACGTGCGTGATCATTGCCTAAGAATTTTTTAATAGCTCTTTTTCCGCGCAAAGTTAAAATTTGTTTGTCAACAAATTGTTGATTTAGTGTTGCATAAGGAGTTTGTGCTTGCTTAAAGAATGCATCAATTGCGCCGGGTTCTGCACTACCTTTTGAAACTTCGCTTAATAATTTTCCAAGAATATTTTTCTTTTGATATACTGTCGCATCAGTAAACTTAGGTAGTTCGCCTACAAAAGCTTTTGCTGCTACTCTACCTTTTGATGTTAACTTAGCCATACCGAAACTTGGTTGATTGTTGATTGAATTTACTTGCATTTTAAACCTCTTTGATATTGTAATTGATTGCACTATTATAATGTTTCTGAAATAATTATATTTACTATCCTGTGAACAATATTTACATATCTTAATATTATGATTAAATTAAATAAGTTAAATAAAGCTGAAATAGTAGATATATATAGCGATATGCTAACTCAATTCCCGCCCGATGAATTGAAGAGTTTAGAGCATCTTCAAGCGCTTGTTAAAAACGATAATTCTCGCTTCTATTCAATAATTTATGACAATTGTGCTGTTGGTTATATCAGTATTTTTTTTACAAATAATTTCCTTTGGGTAGATTATTTTGCAATCTTTAAAGCGTTTCATTCAAAAGGTTTCGGTTCAAAGCTTTTAGCTTATCTTAAAGAATATTTTACATGCCACAGGGGTTGTTTTCTTGAGGTTGAGAAAATCAACAAGGATGATATTAATACTCAAAGAAGAGCGGATTTTTACATAAAACATGGTGCTAAAAGGCTTGATGTTAAATACTTTTTCCCTTCTAAAAATCCTTTTGAATTGGATTTGTATTATATATCCTATGACGGCAATTCAGCAACATCGGATGACATTAAAATTGCCGTTAAAGATGCTTTTTTAACCATTCACAGCGATGTTGACAATGTTAATGAAATTTATTCTAAAATTGAATTTTAACTATTCTTTTGTTAAAGTTTAGTTGAGGAGGCTTTTATGAAAAAAATTTTAACAACAATATTTTTGTTAATTAGTTTAGTCATCGTTAATTCAGCTCAAGCGTCTGAACTTTATAACAGAAATGATATATTTACACCGTCATTTCAACTGTTGTGGAATGACTTAAAAGAAAAAATTGCAACTCAAAAAATCAACTTTTACGGTAAAGACCCTTATTTGGTCTATGTTTTAAATTCAAATCCTTTTACCATTGAAGATGTTAGTGAAAATTCTTACTACAAAATAGTTGCTCCAAAGTCATTTGAACTTAAGGCAAAAATTATTAGGGAAATTTTTGATAAATTTGAATATAAAAGTACACTTCTTGAAGAAATTGACTGGAATCCGGATCCAAAAAAAGAAGAATATATATTATATGCCTTATTTATTAAAAACATTGAATTCCTAAAAGAAATGCAAGTGCTGGAAGAAATGCCGTTTAAAGGTTCTTCAATCCTATATGATTATTTTGGAGTAGTTGAAAACCAAAGAGACTTTAAAGATACGATTGTTCCGCTATATTACTATAATGAAAAGGAATTTGCGGTATCACTAAACACTAAAGAAGGTGATAGAGTTGTATTATATAGAACAAACTCTAATGAGAATGTGTTTGACTTGTATTCAAAATTAGACAGAAAAGTAAATAAAAAACTAAAATTCGGCACTCATGATGAATTAAGAGTTCCTTTTATTAATTTGGACGAAAGAATATCATACGATATTTTGTGTAACAGAAGAATTTTTAACACTGATTATATAATTTCAAAAGCGATTGAAGATGTTAAATTTACTCTTGATAACAAAGGTGCATCTCTTAAAAACGAAGCAATAATGCAAGTTGAAACAATGTCTATTGCGCCTACTTTGCCTAAAAAGGTATATAATTTCGACAATGATTTTATTATTTACCTGATTGAAAAGGATAAAAATTATCCTTATTTCGCGCTCAGAATAAGCGATTTTAAATATCTTGTTAAATAGTTTGTAAAAAGGGCAAAATATTATATTTTTGCCCTTTAAAATTAATAAAATGAGAATCTCACCTATATTGCTATCAAAGTTTAAAAGTACAAAAGCACCTGTAACAAACGACAGGTATGCTTTTATGAGTAATTCCAAAATTAATACCTTAAGCTCTGATACATTTCAAAAATCACCAATATTGCGAAGCAATGACATTTCTTTTGGATATGAATTTGCACTAAAAAAGCCAAAGGGTCTAAGCTGTGCTTATTGTGGAAAACCTGTGTTATCTCAAGATGAAATATATGAGTTTAGCGAATTAAAAGGTTCACAACTTGTTGAGAGATTGGAAAGTTATAAAAAACTTGACCCTGAAGCCTTTGGCAATCAAAATCTTGAAGCACTGAATCTTTTTGAAAAAACAGCTATAAATAATCCTGAAAAAACAGGTAAAGAATTGCTCCCCATTGCTTACACAAGGGCAAGAAACAGGATGTTAATGAAGCAAATGGCTATTTATTCGAGTGTTGAAAAAATGGCCGCTCAATTACATTCTCAAGAGCTTCTGGACTATATCTCGCAAGTTAAAAACCAGGATGTTGCCCTTAATCCCGATATTTCTTTTGAAGAATTATCTGATTTTTTGGCAAATAAAATCCATGTTCAATTTAGGCGAGAAATTATCGATAATGTATTTACAATCTCAAAACAAAGTCAAAATAAAGTTAATGAAGAACTTTGGCACAAGGTAACAAGGAAGATTAACGAACTTCCGTCTTCTAAAAACGACCCTGACGCTTTTCTTGTTAAATATATTTCAAAAGCTTTAAGGAAAGATACAAAGCTTGAAAAAGAGCTGTTGTTGGTTAATGACGACGAAGCATTGTTATTTTTCTCTAAACTTTTATCCCCATTTACCGCAACTGCCGAACATATTAAACCATTTTCGCACAATGGTGCTTGTGATGCATCAAATTATTTACTTGTACATTCATCCTGCAACTGCAAAAGAAGCAACACACCTTGGGGTGAATACGTCATTAAAAGACCATATATATTAAAAAATATATTGAGAAGCCTTAGGGAAATTTCAGATTCTGCAACAATAAAAAATCAGTTATACGGTTTTTCTGTTCCAAGATACATAAAAGCAGTAAGCGCACAGATGAAACAAGAGCTTATAGGTTACAGTTCAAAAGATATTAAAGCCTTCAAGAGAAACTTGGATAACTTGTGCGAGTTCTCTTTATCTAAGGCAAATGCTGATAAAATATGTCAGATTAATACATCTGTAAGGCCAAGATTTGATATATCCTTTAATAATGATAATTCTAAACAAGCCGTGTATAGAAAGTTAAAAGATATATTATCATTACCTAGCGATAAGATAGCTATGCGTAACAGACTATTGGAAGAATTAACTCTGCAAACCGGTCAAGACATTATTAAACAAAGACGACAAATTTTTGGACATCTTAAGAAGGATATTGGTGTTGGAAGTGATGATTTAAACAGTTTTATTGACGAATTAAAGGCCTTTGACCCTATTCTTAATACTCCAAACGGTGATATTAAAAAACTTGCTCAAGTTTTTGATAAAAAGAACTTAGAAAACTATTATAATAAGCTTAATTCCTACCTAACATATACTTTTGCCTCATCAAAGTATTCTCCCGAGGTGTATTCTTATGCTAAACGTTTACCATCGCTTTTAATGCCTGATAAGAAGCCTTTGGGAACATTATTTAAAATACTTATGCAATCAAGAATGTATAAGAATGAATACAATGTCGAATTGATTAAAAAGCATTTCGAAGATTAGATTTTCTCTACATAATTAGAAAAGTCGCACCCGCCAATGCTTTTGTACAAGCCTAATGTGGCAATAATATTTGTTACTTCGCTTGCAATTAATGCTTTGTGCATCTCAAGTTCTCTCTGCTCTGCGCTGAGCAACTCAATTTTATTTATTTTGCCCACACTGTATCTGCAATTTACAATGTGCAAGTTTTTGCCTTCAAGTTCGTATCTTTCTTTTGTACTTGCAAGGTTTTTATCAGATATTTTAGCACTTACAAGCGTGTCATTTACTTCTTTATAGGAGTTTAAAACTGTTTGTTTATAAAACTCCAGTGCTTCATCATATTGATATTTTTTAAATTTTAAATGCGCAAGCTTTCTACCACCTGTAAATATATCGATAGCTGGCATTACGCCAATTGATGCCAATAAATTATCTGCACCAAAAAGCTGATTTAAATGATAACCGTTAAAGCCGAATTGTCCGAAAATAAAAAACCTTGGTAAAAGATTTTTCTTTGCAGCTCTAACCTCAAGACCCATTTTCTCTAGATTTAAAACTGACGCCAAATAATCAGGTCTGTTTTCAATAATTTCCGATGAAATCGCGTTTGGAACTTGAATGTTTACTATTTCAGATCTGCTTAAGTCGTCAATTTTTTTGATATTATCGTCAGCAATTAACACAATAAGCTCATCTTGAAGCATTTCTCTTTCTTTAGTCAGAATATTTTGCTCTTCTTCAAGTTTTTTAAGCCTTTTTTGTTCATATATGACTTCATCAACCGAAGCCTTACCTGCTTCAAATTTTATATTTGCAAGCCTTAAAAGCTCTTTTTGGTTTGCAAGAAGTATGTTTTGTAGTGCTAAAAGTTTATCGCATTTAATTAGGTTATAGTAAGCAGCGGCAAATTCGGAAGAAATGCTGATATAAGCTTTTCTTCTGTTAAGTTCGGAAATTTCGATATTTTTCTTATAACTTTTTGTAATGTTATGATTTTTACCCCAAATGTCAATTTCGTAAGACGCTTTAATCGGGAAAAGAAGGTTTGTTTGAGAGTAATCAGGTATTACCATATTCTCGCCAAAATGTTGCTCAGAGGAGCTTAAAACCCTTTCAATATTCGGGTTAAAATATACATTTGGCAGTTCGTTTGCAAATACTTGTTTTGCGATTTGCTCGTTTTCTTTAATCTTCAACTCGGCAATTTTTAAATCATGGTTATTTTTGAAAACTTTATTTAAATACTCAACTAAGAGCGGGTCGTTAAACTTTTCCCACCATTCAATATTCATATACTTAACCGTATTTAGTTTATGCACATCCTCTTTTTGCTTAGAGTGTACGGGTTGAATAAATAAAAACAATAAAATAAGTGTAAATGTTGCCAGCTTCTTCATAGTAATCTCGTTGTTGCAAATTATTTTCTTGTGTTATGATTATAACACAAGAAAAATATAGAAGAAAAAAATGAAAATTTCAAGTCCCGAAGCAAAAAAATATAAAAATAAGACCGGTGTAACACTTGTTGCAACAGGTATTTACACTAGAATTTTTGCACGACAATACTTTGCTGCTAAAAATTTTGATATTACGCCTGAGCAATTTGTAGTCATTGAAATTCTTATGGAAAATGACGGTCTGTATCAAAGACAAATATGCGAAATTGCAATGAAAGACAGGCCCAATATGACGCGAATAATAAATATTTTATGCGATCTTGGATATGTCCAACGGGTATCTGATAAAAATAAAAGAAAAGTGCATAAAATTTTTCTTACACAAAAAGCCAAAGATAACTATCCGCAGATGATGGAGGCTGTCTTAGACATCAGAAAAACAATTGTTGAAGGCATTGACAAGGATGAGCTTGAAGTTTGTCTTAACGTATTAAATAAAATCATTGAGAATTTATACCCCAAGGTAGATATGCATAATTAACTGTTGGAGGACACATGGACGAAGCTAACGACAAGAAAAAAGATAAAAATAAAAAACATATTAAAAAAAGAATTTTGGTACCCGCAATAACAGCTGCAATCTTTATTATTGGCGGTATATATGCTCTTTTACATGCTCATTACTATCAAGTTACTGATGACGCTTTTGTTGAGGGGCACATAATTTCTATTGCCCCAAGGGTTTTTGGACCTGTTATTAAATTACATATTGTTGATAACCAAGAAGTCAAAAAAGGCGATTTGCTTGTTGAAATCGATCCAAATGATTATATTGTTGCTCTTGAGCAAAAAGAGGCTGAGCTAAAAGAAGCGCAAGCAATGCTAAATACATCGCAAAAAAATACAATGCAAAATGAAACCATAAGCCAAAAAACAATTAAGGATATATCAAGCGTTAAGGCACAACTGGATTATGCAAAAAATACCTATGAACGCGATTTAAAACTTGCCAAAGAAGGTATTGTATCAAAAGAAGAGTTAGACAGGTCAAAAACGCAATACAATTCTTTTGTTGCAAAACATCAAGCAGAACTTGAAAAGAAGCGTGCCGCAGATTTTAATATTCAAGCATCGATGGCTAAAACTAATGAAATTGAGGCGAAAATTGAAAAGCTAAAGGCAGAAATTGATGAAGCTAAATTAAATCTTTCTTATACAAAAATATATGCACCTCAAGACGGTAAAATATCGGCAAGAACTGTTGAAGAAGGTAATTACGTTCAGGTAGCTCAACCTATGTTTACAATTGTTTCGGATGATATGTGGATTGTAGCAAACTACAAAGAAACGCAGCTTGAGGGCGTTAAGGAAGGTCAAGAAGTTATTATTAAAGTTGATACCTATAAAAAGGTTAAATTCAAAGGAAAAGTTGACAGTATTCAACGCTCAACAGGCGCAAAGTCTAGCCTTTTCCCACCGGAGAACGCAGTTGGCAGCTATGTAAAAATTGTACAAAGAGTCCCTGTTAAAATCGTCTTTGATGAGGACATATCGCAATATAATATTGTCCCGGGGATGTCCGTTGTACCAAAGATAAAAATCAGATAATCAGTTTCCGATTTGTCTTTTTACATCTTCTCTAATGTCAGATAATGGCCCTGTGGCCGGATGTCTGACATTTTGGTAATATTTTTTTGCATAAGTAAAAGGAAATTTTGGAAGCCATCCTAATTTCATAAATATTGAAACAGTTTCTGCTCCTTGAGAAAACATAAGTTCATCAATTGTTTGCTCATACGCGGGAGAAATTGAAGTAAAAAGCTTAAGAAGATAATCAGCAGCCGTTAGTGCCGAATAACCCGAAATTAGGCCTGTATCTGTGATAATTCTTGTAATTGTAAGCTCATTACCCGCAACATTAATTTTTTTAGTTTCTTGAGCAATATCAGATATATTACTTTGTGCGCGTTGAACTTCAAACCATTCGCCCTGATATTTTATTCTCATTGTATCTTTGTTTGGCATATAAATATCATCATACTCATTTTCAAGTATGACTTTGCCGTTTTTATCCACTACACCGTATTTATAGTTTTTAAAGGTTAAAAACATTTCGCCAAATAGCGGGTCAATTCTTTGATACTCAGGAACAATGACGATTTCACCGTATTCGTTATATAGTCCGTAGTCGTTATCGTTCCCTAATTTTACGTATTTTCCAAAAACTCTTTCAACATGACGATATTTAGGCTTAACCAGATCATTTCCCGCGCAGTCTATAAGCCCGAATTTTGAACCTTTTTGTATAATCCATGACCCTTGACCAAGCCTAATAAGCTTCTTATATTGCGGTTCTATAATAACATTTCCGTTTTTATCCTTTAAGCCGAACTTCTTACCGTCTTCACTCACGGTTACGTCAATTTGTGATGTTGTAAGCTCGCCGTTATCCTCTATTGCGGGTGTGTAATTTGAAGTAAATAAACAATAAATAAATAATAAAATTAATATCTTTTTCATAATTTAACTATATCATAAATTCTTCTGTGATATAATTTTATGGGAATTAAATTATGGAAAAATTAAAAAATAAGAAATTTTTACTTGGGGTTAGTTTAACTATATTGCTTATTGCAGTATTATTTTGGATATATTTATCGTTAATTCCAAGACTTATCTCAAGCAATACTTTTATAAATTTTGTTGAAGGTAATATTGAAAAATCTCTCAAGGTAGATATTGAAATTATTAAGCCGAATTTAAAAACTTATGTTAGCCCAAATATCGCCTTTAGTGTAGATAAGCTGATTATTAAACAAAATGATAAAGTCTTACTTTATCTTTTAAAATTTGACACAAGATTTTCTTTTGCAAGATTGTTGGAAAAAAGAATAACCTTTAAAAAGCTCGGCGCAGATTATATTTATACTGATGTTGACAGCCTTTTGACTCTTTTTAAACAGGAAAAACCCAAAAAAGAAAATAAAAAGCCTGACTTTAGAATTGGTCTGTTTAATTCGCTTTTATACATAAAAAAATGCAATATTATATATAGTTACAACGACAATACAACGATTAACTTTGCAGCCCAAAATCTTAAAATAACCGGTGATAAAAACCCTAAAAAAGTAAGCTTTGATATTTTATGTAAAATTATCAAAAACGGCAAAACACTTATTCTTACTCTAAAAGATGAAGATAAGGTTGTAATAAAAGGAAAAGATTTAATTATTGATAACTGTTTTTTGGGTGTAAATAATTCCAAGGTTTATATTAAATCTAAATCTAATGAAAATTTTGATTTTAATATTGACGTTTATTCGGATAATTTTAAAATTAACGACGTTGTAGAGCTTATAAAAACAGATTTTATCATTCCTAACGGCTCTGAAATGATGTCTTATTTTAAAGATATTCAAGGTACTTTTGATTTAAAAATTAACCTTTCAAATAAAGGTTTAGACGGAAATATTAAACTTAATAAATCAAAAATTACTCTAATACCCCTTGCAGACTTAAAATTAACAGTTAATAAGGGCAAAATTAATATTACCCCAAAAGAAATAACTTTATCTGACATTAAAGGCTACTACGGCTCATCAAAAGATAATCCGGTTGAGGTTAAAGGCACTATTAAGGATTACACTAATTCTTTTGACACATACATCTTGGTTTCTGCACTTGCGACAAATGAATTTTCAAAAGATAATCTTTCGAAAATTGTCGGTTACCCGATTGAAATAGTCGGAAATGCGACATCTAAAATTGTTTACAAGCAAAAATATTCTGATATGGATATTGCCTGTGTATTTTTACTTAAAAAAGGCTCAGATTTGCTTATTGACGGTGCTTCTCTAAGTCCTGTTAACTATGATAGGGCCTTAGGAGTAGATATTGGCTTAAAACCTGACAATATTGAAATTCGAAAAATAGATTATTATATCGCATCAACTATTGATAGAAACAGTAAAATTAAGCCACTGTTGACTATATTTGGTAATCTTGATGCCAAAACCGCCGCCGTTAAAAATATTGGTTTTAAAATTCCAAAGCCTCTGCCCAGTGAATTTTTAAATGTTTTAATCGGTCAAAGAGTATTTAGAAAAGGTCTAATATCAGGTGATTTAGAGTTTATTAACGATAAAATTCCATATTTAAAAGCAGATTTAAATATGGAAAAAGTTCGAATACCAGCTCAAAGACTCGTAATTAAAAAGGCAAATTTATCTGCAAACGGTAAGTCAATCACTATAAGTTCAAACGGCAAATTTAAGCGTTCTGATTATAATTTAGATGGAAACATTCTTAACGAAATTAAACTGCCCGTTGTTATTAAAGATATAAATTTAACCGTTGACAATATTGATATTGAGCGTATTTTAAAATCTTTTAATTCTCAACAGGATGTAAAATCCCATGAAAAAGAGCAGCTTGAAAAGCTCGTAGTTGCAACAGATGAGCAAATTCAAGATGAAGATGATACAGATAACGCATTTAGCTTTAATACAGGGCTATTAATAATTGATAAATGTTCCCTAAATGTTATTAAGGGCGTGTATAAGCAAATTAACTTCTCGGATTTAATAGCAACCCTAACATTAAATAAAGATGGTATTTTAGAAGTTAAATCAAACCGCTTTAATATTGCGGATGGAATTTCTTCCTGCAAGGTATATTGCGACTTAATCAAACACGATTATTCGGTTATACTTGGCGCAAAAGACATCAACTCCGATATTATGGCAACGTCAATACTAAACCTTAAAAAAGAAATTTCAGGTAAAGCAAGCGGTATTATTAAACTATATACAGATAAAACCTTTGCACTAAACGGTGATATTAAATTTGTTGTAAATGACGGCACAATCGGCAAAGTCGGGCTTATTGAATATGCTCTAAAATTTGCCGCACTATTTAGAAACCCACTTGCTATGATTAGCCCGTCATCATTTATGGACTTAGTCAATATTCCTGAAGGAAGGTTTGATAAAATTACGGGCGAATTAACAATTAAAAATAATGTTGTTGAGAGAATCTTAATTAAATCATCTTCACCACAGCTAAGTTCGCTAATTTTTGGACGCTTTGACCTTATTACAAGAGATGCCACGCTTCGAATTTATACTAAATTTTCCAGCTCTCATAAAGGTTTTTCAGGCTTTTTGAGAAACATTTCACTTAACAGCTTGGCAAATCGCGTTCCTTTGGGCTCAAGAAATGACAGTAACTATTATGAGGCTGAACTAAAACACTTGCCGCCTATTGACGCCGATGAAAAAGATTGTCAGGTATTTTTGACCAAAGTTGACGGGGATGTAGAGAAAAATAACTTTATTTCATCGCTCAAAAAAATAAAATAATGGCGGAGAGTGAGGGATTTGAACCCTCGGCAGGTAATTAGCCTGCACGGACTTTCGAGATCCGCACCATAAACCACTCGGACAACTCTCCAAGGTTAATTTTAACAAAAAACTCAATAATATTCAATTTTTTAAAGGACTCTTATGAAAAAAGCACCTATATTATATTGTATTTTTAACAGACTAGATGTTGTTAAAGAAACATTTAAACCAATAGCTCAATACAAACCCGAAAAACTCTATATAGCCTCTGATGGTCATCGCAAGAATATAGTTAATGAAAAGGAGCAAGTCGATTCTGTACGCAATTATGTATTATCAAATATAAATTGGGAATGTGATGTTAAGACTTTGTTCAGAGATGAAAATCTAGGCTGCGATACAGCAATTCCCGATGCTGTAACCTGGTTTTTTAAACATGAGCAAATGGGCATTATTCTTGAAGATGATATAAAAGCTTCATCTGATTTTTTTGATTTTTGCACTACTTTACTTGAAAGGTATAAGGATAATGAATGTATAGTTAATATACAAGGTACATGCGCAAGTAAAGAACCAGTTTGCCGGGATGATTATGTCTTTACGCACAGAAGTGGTACCTGGGGTTGGGCAACTTGGGCAAGGTGCTGGAAAAATATTGATTTCAATATGTCGGATTGGCCCTCGGTTAGAAATACCTCTTTATTGTTTAATGTTTTTCAGAACGAATTTATGGCTGCCTATTGGACAAAAATATTTGATGATTGGCATTATACTCATAACCACATTACTTGGGATTTTGCTTACAGCTATCACAATTTTAAGAAAGTTTTATCAGGATGTATATCTATTAGTCCCTCAAATAAAAATTTAGTTACAAATATAGGTTACTCAGGAGTGCATTTTAATAATGATGAAAACTCAAAGCATTTAGGTTGGAACATTGATAATTTAAATTCCAGCTCCATGGTGCACCCAAAAACCTGCTGTATTGACTATAATCTAACAAATAAAATATACAACAAAATTGCACTAAATTGTGCAAAAAAATATTCTGAAGAATTCAATAAACCGCTTAAAATCAAGCTATTGGAAAATTTTATTAAATATTGCATTTTAAAATTAAAGAGTGTTTTTGCTAATAAAAAGAATATTATTAGGGTAAACAGACTAAAAAGAAAAATTATTGAAATACAAGATGACACTGTCTTATTAAGGCTATATATAAATATACTAAAATCTGCCAAGAAGATTTGAACCTTGGCAGATTAGATAGTAATTTAAATTTATCAACGTATTATTTTAAATCCCTGTATGAATTTGTGTATAAATCGCAATATGATGTATGCAGTAGTTCATGAGCCTTATGGGAGTTTGGTTTTTCCAGATACTCATCATAAAGTTTAATTATATCGGGATTTTTATGAGATTGCCTTAAGGGAAGGTTTTTATCTTCCGTATATAACCCTTGGGCTCGTATTTCTTTAATTTTTGAATTATCACAGCTTCTAGGCTGTCCACCGCCATTTACGCAGCCTCCAGGGCAAGCCATAACCTCAAGAAGTTGAAAATCAGCCTTGCCTGCTTTAATCTCTTGAATAGCTTTTTCTGCCTCTTTGAGAGTCGAAACAACTCTAACTTTAACTTTTGTACCTTTAATATCAACAACGGCTTCTTTAGCGCGATGCTCGCTGTCAACACCTCTTAAAGGTGTAAAATCGAGATTTTCCAGTGTTTCATTTGTAACAAATTCATAAGCAGTTCTAACGGCAGCTTCTGCTACACCGCCCGATGCGCCAAATATCGTTGCAGCACCTGTGTATTGCCCAAACGGTGAGTCATTTTGCTCCGGCTGAATAGTTTTTAAGTCAATACCTGCCGATTTTAGCATTTTTGCTATTTCTTGAGTTGTTAGGACAACGTCTGTTTCAAACTGGCCGTCTCTTTTTAGCTGTTCACGTCTTGCTTCAGCTTTTTTAGCAGTACAAGGCATAATTGAAATAACTTTTAGATTGTCTTTTGTATAACCTTCGAAGTTTTTGGGCACAAGTTCCTTAATAATAGGTGATAACATACCTTGAGGAGACTTACAAGTTGATAAGTTTTTCAACATATCAGGATGATGAGTTTCTAAGTATCTGACCCAAGCAGGACAGCAAGATGTAAATAGCGGCAAGTTTTCACCTTTTGTAAGTCTTGTTATAAACTCCGTTGCTTCTTCCATAATTGTTAAATCGGCAGAGAAGTTTGTATCAAAGACTAAATCAAAGCCAAGCTGGCGAAGTGCAGCATTAAGCTTTCCAATTACATTCTCGCCACATGGAATATTAAACTCTTCGCCTAGAGCTACACGAACGGAAGGCGCCATTTGAACGGCAGTTTTAATATTCTTATCGTTAATAAGCTCCCAAGCTCTATCTATGTCAGATTTAATAGTTAAAGCACCTGTTGGGCAAACTGCTTGGCACTGACCGCAATAAACGCAATCAACAGTGTCTAAATTGCGACCCGCAAGCGGTTGTACGACAGTTTTTGAACCACGGTTTGCAAAACCAAGGACACTATGACCCTGAAACTCGCTGCAAGCTCTTACACAAGCACCACACAGGATACATTTGTTAGGATCTCTAACGATTGAAGGATTAAAGTTGTCAATCGGCAAATATTCCTGTTCTTTTTTATTTGCAAAGCGGATATTTGTTATACCGTATTCTTGAGCATACTGCTGAAGTTCGCATTTACCTGACTTTTCACAAGTTGTGCATTCTCTGTCGTGATTTGCCAAAAGCAGTTCAAGTACGATTTTTCTAATTCTTCTTGTTTTTTCGGTGTTTGTGTGTATTTTTAATCCCGCTTCAGGGGGCATAGTACAAGAAGCTTGAATGCCCCTTCCTTCAATTTCTACAACGCACATCCTGCAAGCACCGAATTGTGTTAAATCGGGACGATAGCAAAATGTAGGCAGATTAAAACCATTATTTCTAATTACTTCTAATAAGTTTTTTTCGTTTGTAAATTCACATTCTTTTCCGTTTATAAATAAAGTGTTTGTCATTGTTTACCTCTCTTACGCTTGTGCAATAGCTTTAAACGGACATGAATTTACACATGCGCCGCATTTAATACATTTTTCCTGATTAATTTTGTGAGGATTTTTAACACTTCCCTCAATTGCGCCCACAGGGCAGTTTCTTGCACATTTAGTACAGCCCTTGCAAAGCTCTTGGTTGATTTCATAACGTTTTAATGAGCTGCAAACGCCAGCAGGACAACGTTTGTCTTTGATGTGAGATATATATTCATCTCTAAAATATTTCAAAGTAGATAAAACAGGGTTAGGAGCAGTTTTACCCAAACCGCACAAAGAGCCTTCTTTAACTGCAAGTGCTAGCTCTTCTAATGTATCTAAATCCTTCATTTCGCCTTGTCCGCGAACGATTTTTTCAAGGATTTTTAACATATTTTTCGTGCCTTCACGACAAGGAACGCACTTGCCGCAACTTTCGTTTTGAGTAAAATGCATAAAGAAACGTGCAACTTCGACTATACAAGTATCTTCATTCATAACAACCAGACCGCCTGAGCCGACCATTGCGCCTGCTTTAATCAGGTTGTCATAGTCCATAGGCAAATCCAGATGCTCTTCGGTTAAACATCCGCCTGAAGGGCCTCCGATTTGTACGGCTTTGAACTTTTTGCCGTTTCTAATACCACCGCCTATGTCAAATACGATTTCACGAAGCGTTGTGCCCATTGGAACTTCGATTAGCCCCGTATTATTAACTTCACCCGTTAAGGCAAATGTTTTAGTACCTTTTGAAGTTTCAGTACCCAACGAAGCAAACCATTGAGCGCCCTTGTCAATAATAACGGGTACGTTAGCAAGTGTTTCAACGTTATTGATTAATGTAGGACGTCCAAATAGACCGCAATTTGCAGGGAATGGCGGTTTTGGTCTTGGCATACCGCGCTCACCCTCAATTGAAGCTAATAGTGCTGTTTCTTCACCACAAACAAAAGCTCCTGCGCCTTCTTTAATATGGATTTCAAAATTAAAGTCTGTTCCAAAGATATTTTTGCCCAAATATCCGCTCTTTTCTGCCTGTTCAATAGCGATTTTTAAGCGTTTAATTGCCAAAGGATACTCGGCGCGAACGTAAATGTACGCTTCATCAGCACCAATTGCAAAACCTGCAATTGCCATACCTTCAAGAAGCTTATGCGGGTCGCCTTCCATAACTGACCTATCCATAAATGCGCCCGGATCGCCTTCATCACCGTTACAGACAACGTATGATTTACCGCCCTTGTTTGCAGCCGTAAATCTCCATTTGCGACCTGTCGGGAAACCGCCGCCGCCACGACCTCTTAGACCTGATTTTTCAATTTCGTCAATAACCGCATCAGGATTATTTTGTTCTAAAACTTTAGCCAGTGCTCTATATGCGCCTTTAGCAACCGCCTCTTCAAGACACTCTGCGTTCATTTCTCCGCAGTTTTTAAGCGATGTTCTTGTTTGCTTAGCGTAAAAATTAATTTCTTCATTCTTATAAACATGTTTTTGAGTTTTAGGGTCAACATAGAGAAGTCTTTCAACAGGCTTATTGTCTCTAATGTGTGAATTTACAATTTCCTCAACGTCATCGACCTTAACTTTTACGTAAGTTACATCTAAATCAGGAATAATAACAAGCACGCCCTGTTCACAAAAACCGTGGCAGCCTGTCGGAACGATTGTGATTTTATCGTGCTGAGTTAATATTCCAACATCTGCGCCGAGTTCTCTAAATTTTGCTGTTACTTCATTAGAGCCGTTTGCAATACAGCCTGTACCGTTACAAACAAGGACTCTTAAACCTTGTTTTTTAATATTTTCTTGAGCCAATAGGGCTTCTTGATTAATATCTTTATTTAGTTTTACACTTTGAGTTTCCATTGGCTAACCTTCTTTCTCTTGAGAAATAATAGTATCGATAATAATTTTAATTGCATCAGTTGTCATTTGCGGATAAACTTTCTCATTTATAACAACAACAGGAGCAAGACCGCACGCACCGAGGCAGCTTACTGTTTCAAGGGAAAACAAACCGTCTTCAGATGTAAACTTTCCTTCCTGCAAATTAAAACGCTGTGCAAGATAAGTATAAACTGGCATTGAACCTCTTACATGACATGCCGTACCGTCGCAGCACTTAATTTCATATTTTCCTTTTGGTTCAAGTGAAAACTGAGCATAAAAAGTTGCAACACCGTAAACCGTTGCGGGGGAAAGTCCTTCAATTTTTGTGCCAATATAAGTAATTGCATCCTGTGGCAAAAATCTGAATTCTTCTTGTACCTTTTGTAGAATTGCAATTAAGTTTGACTTTTTAGCACCATAACTTTGAATGATGTCATCTACTTTCTTCAAGTTAATAACACCTGAACACTGTGCACCCATTAATTATCTCCCTATTATCTAACAACTATACCCGATTATTGCACGTTATGAGCTTAAAATCAAATTTTACATAATTGCTTAAAATATTGATTTAATCTATACTGTTAATGTAAAGAATGGAATTAAAAATGAGTGAAAAAGTATATATAACCGTGTGTTTAGGTAGTTCATGTTTTGCAAGGGGAAATGAGGAAAATCTCAACTTTATAGAGGAATACGTTGCAAAAAATAATCTTGATGCAGTAGTTGATATTTCAGGTGCGCGCTGCGAAGGTAAATGTGCAGAAGGACCAAATGTTACAATTAACGGAAAACTATACTCAAGTGTTACAAAAGAAAAAATCAGGGAAATATTAGATAACATCAGGGGTTGATAAATGGACAAATTGTATCCTGTTTATACACTTAATAACGAATGTCATGATTGCTATAAGTGCATAAGGGAGTGTCATGTTAAGGCCATTAGCATACAAAACGGCCATGCTTCGGTAATCCCGAGCAAATGTATTGCTTGTGGCAACTGCGTTAAAACTTGCCCTAACAACGCAAAAAGAGTAAGAAACGACATAGATAAAGTAAAAACACTCTTTCATGCCCAACAAGAGGTTTACGTTTCCCTTGCCCCAAGTTGGAGCGGAATTTTCGACTATTCACCTTCAAAAATGGTTGGGATACTTAAAAGACTCGGCTTTAAGCACGTTAGCGAAACAGCGCTTGGCGCTCAAGAAGTTTCCATTCAAAGTGCAAAATATATGAAACAGTTTGACAAAGGGCTTTTTATTTCAAGCGCTTGCCCTGTTGTTGTTGATTACATAAGACTATACAATCCAAAATTTGCACAAAATATTATACCGATAGCATCTCCCGTACAAACGCATGCTAAGATGCTCAAAGAGATATACGGAAATCAAATTCATGTAGTATTTATGGGCCCTTGTATTGCAAAGAAAAATGAATCAGACTCAAACCCTTCTCTATTAAGTGCAGCACTAACTTTTGAAGAGTTAAAGCTGTGGATTCAGGAAGAGTACATTTCACTTAGTGATATAGATGAAAATCAGGAAGGTTTTATACCTCAAAATGCCTATGAAGGAAGCTTGTACGCTGTTGAAGGCGGCATGAACGAAACGCTAAAGCTTGGCGGGCAGGCTGATGATGTTCAATTACTTAATATAAGCTCAATTGAAAACCTTGAAAAAACTCTTCAAGGGCTGGATGCTTCAACGCTTGATAAGAAGATATTTATTGAAGCCCTGTCTTGTAACGGCGGCTGCCTTGCGGGCCCGTGCAGCTCAACTAAAAAGCCCGAGATATTAAGAATAAGCAATGTTCTATCCAAAGCACAAAAGCGAGATGAGATACCAAAAGAGCCTAAAACTGTTGTCGAGTGCAATTTTTCACAAATACCCGTTCAAAAGGAGCATTATTCGCTTGAGATGATAACTGAAGCCCTTAAAAAAGTCGGTAAGTATTCGGAAGAAGACGAACTTAACTGCGGCGGGTGCGGATATAACACCTGTCGAGAACTTGCAAGTGCGTTAATATCAGGTGAAGCCGAGCCTTCAATGTGTGTTTCATACATGCGAAAAATTGCAATGCAAAAAGCTGCCGCAATGTTAAGGTGTATGCCTTCGGCAATTGTTATGGTGGATAAAGACTTAAGAATTGTTGAATCAAACGAAGCGTTTATGAAAATGTTTTGTCAGGATATGATAGACATTTTCTCAGAAAGACCCGAAGGTCTAAATGGCGCTTGTATAGATAGAATTGTCGATTTTTCAGACATCTTTAAAGAAACTCTTAAAACTCAAAAAGATATTCACAAGGAGCACTATAACTTTAAAAACAGGTTATTAGATATTAGCGCTTTTTCAATCGAAAAAAACGAGCTTGCGGGTGCAATTATAACAGACGTTACTCAAAGTGAAATGGGAAGAGAAAAAATCGCCCAAAGAGCCCATGAGGTCATTAATAAAAACATCGCAATTGTTCAAGAGATTGCTTGTCTTTTGGGTGAGCATATGGTTGAAACCGAGCTTTTATTAAGCACAATTGCTCAAGACTACGACACATCCGATTCAGAGGATAAAAAATAATGTTTATCGACATCGACTGTGCACAGGAGAAAAAGTACAATCAGAACACCTTTGGGGATTACTTCTTATCAAAAAGATACCCTGAAAAAGGTGAACTTATTGCGGTTCTCTCAGACGGTCTGGGTAGTGGAATTAAAGCAAATATTCTTGCAACAATGACCGCAACTATGCTTTTAAAGTTCGTTGAAGCGGGTAAAAGTATTAAAACTGCTTGCGAAGTTGTTATGAACTCGCTTCCCGTCTGTCAAGTAAGAAAGATAAGCTATGCAACATTTTCCGTCATTCACTGTAACGAGGAAGGCGACGTTAAAATTGTTGAAGAAGGTAACCCGAGTTTCATCTACATAAGCGACGGAAAGGCAATAGAGCCCGAATATACGGTTATTGACTCCGAAACACATAAAAACAGGCACATGCACGTCTATAAGTTAAAACTTAAAATGGGCGATAGATTAATTTTCTGCTCAGACGGCGTAACGCAAGCCGGACTAGGCAATCCCGAACTTAAGCTGGGTCTTAGAAGAAGCGGACTAATAAGGTTTTTACTTGAAAAGCTTAATGATAGCCCTGATATTTCAAGCAGTGATTTAGCCCGTTTTGTCGTAAGAATTGCACAAAATACCGAAAAAGACAGATTGGCAAAAGATGATATTTCTTGCTGCTCAATATATTACCGTGAGCCCAGAAAAGCACTAATATTCACAGGGCCGCCTTATCATCAGGAAAAAGATAATCAATACGCAAACGAATTTTATTCTTCACCATGCAAGAAAGCTATTTGTGGCGGTACAACCGCAAACCTTATTTCAAGAGAGGTAAATGTACCTGTACAATGTAACATTGCAAGGAGTGTTGGTAAACTTCCTGCGGTATCGCAAATGCAGGGGGTTGATCTTGTAACAGAGGGAATATTAACTCTTACAAGGACAGTTGAATACTTGGAAAACGGTTTTAACGGCAAAGAAGCGGATGCTGCGTATGATTTAATGCAATTTTTATTAAGTAGTGATTGCATTGAATTTATGGTTGGTGCAAAATTAAATCAGGCACATTATGATCCTAATTTGCCGATTGAAATTGAAATTCGTAAAAATATTGTAAAAAAGATGGCAAAAATACTTGAAGACAAGTATATTAAAAAAGTAACCCTGAGATATATATAAGGAGAAATGATGAACAAAATTACCGTTAAAATTTGCATGGGAACAACATGTTTTGTTATGGGAGCTTCGCAATTACAAGAGCTTATGGATATTATTCCTTCAAAATACGGTGATAAGGTTGAAATACAGGGTGTACCTTGTTTGGAATTTTGTAATGTTAATACGGAATCAAATGCTCCTTATGTTGCGGTTGCGGACACAATCGTAAAAAATGCAACTGTTGATAAAGTGTTAGAGACTATTGAAAGAAAGTTAGGATATGGACAAGAATAATCAAGCAATTCACTTAAAGAAAGAAATTTTAGTTAAAGTTATTAAAGCATTTTATTCGGATAATTTTCCCGAAAGTACAAGATTAATTCCTTTCGAAATGCGCCCTAAAGGCTCTGAAGTGCCTTACAGATGCTGTATTTATAAAGAAAGAGAAATTATCAGAAACAGAACAATTGCAGGCCTTGGCTATCCTATGGAAGGTGCTGATGAAAGACTTCTTCTATCAGGATACGCTGAAGGCTCGCTAAAACGTGAAAAGCCAGATGAGCAAATGCTAACCGTGCTTGAGCTTGCTTGCAAGGGCTGCGTTCCGAACAGAATTTTTGTAACAGATTTATGCCAAGGCTGCGTTGCAAGACCGTGTCTTGAAAACTGTAAATTTGACGCAATAAAAATCGTGAACGGTAAATCTCAAATCGACAGTTCAAAATGTAAATTATGTACAAAATGTATTCAGGTTTGCCCTTATCATGCGATTGTTAAACTTGTTGTACCTTGCGAAAACGTTTGTCCTGTCGGTGCAATATCAAAAGACGAGCAAGGTCATGCAAGAATAGATTTTGAAAAATGTATAGCATGCGGTAAATGCGTAAGCGCTTGCCCGTTTGGTGCAATACACGAAAAAAGTCAAATTATCGACATATTAAACAAAATCAAACAAGGTAAAAAAGTAGTTGCAATGATTGCCCCCTCTATTGCAGGACAATTACCGGGCAATATTTACCAAATTAAAACCGCTCTTTTAATGTGCGGATTCTACGATGTATTAGAAGTTGCCCAAGGTGCAGATATAACTGCAAAAAATGAGGCAAAAGAATTTGCCCAAAGAATTGAAAACAACGAACCGTTCATGACAACTTCATGTTGCGCGGGTTATAACAACCTTGTTGATAAACATATGAGCGAAATTGCAAAATACCGCTCTGACACCAAAACTCCTGCGTACTATACAGCCGAACTTTGCAAACAAAAATACCCTGATTGCATAAGCGTATTTGTTTCACCATGTGTAGCTAAGAAAAGCGAAGCACAAAAGAACGATAATATCGATTATGTAATGAACTATGAAGAAATGGGTGCATTGTTTATTGCAAATAAAATCGAGGTTAGCGAACTTGAACCCACACCTTTTGATGTTGAAAGTTCAAGAGAGGGCAGAAACTTTGGTATAGTAGGCGGTGTAGCTGAATCAGTTAAAGCTGCCGATTGCAATAAAACAGATGTTAAGCCTTATGTAATAAACGGTATTAATAAAGATACAATAAGAGAACTTCGTACTTATGCTAAAAAAGGCGAGTGCGATAAAGGCAACTTAATTGAAGTTATGTGCTGTGAAGGTGGTTGTGTGGGCGGCAATGCTTGCATAAATACAATCAGAACGGCAACAAAATCAATTAATGACTTTACTAAAGACTCTAAGCCAATTTGTGAATAATTTGCCCAAATGCCTAAATATAGTGTAAAATTACATTGTTAGGCGTTTGGAGAGAAAATGGATAAAAAGAATAACGGTGTTTCAAGTCACATACTAAAACATCTTGAAGATAAAACACAAAAATTTAGCGACAGAGTTGCACTTGGAATTAAAACCCAATACGCTTGGAAGGAATTTACCTACAAGGGTATTGGGTTATTATCAAGAAAAATTGCAAACTATCTTATAAACAACTTAAGCCTGCAAAAAGGTGATCATGTTGCAATGTTATCCGAATCAAAACCCGAATTCGGAGCTTGCCTTTTTGCATCGGTTCTTGCCGGAACTACTTTTGTACCTCTAGATGTAAAACTAACCAAATACGAACTGCGCTCAATTTTGTCTGACTGCAAACCCTCTCTAATCTTTGTTAGCCACACTTATTTTGAAACAGTACTTCAGCTAAAGGCTGAGCTAGATTTTATAAAATATGTTATCTTGATTGACGAATTACCATTTGATACGGGCTATAAGACAATTTACAGTCTTGAAAACAACTATAACGGAAAATGGCGAAGAAGTTCACTTAAATCAACAGTATTTTTAATTTACACCTCTGGCACAACAGGTTCGCCAAAAGGAGTTGAAATATCATACTTAAATATGCTCACACAATTAAGAGCATTAGAAAATGTTAAGTATAAATTCTTCCCAAATTTTGACAATGAAGATATATCAATATTGTCAATCTTACCCATGAATCACCTGTTTGAGCTGACAGTCGGTTTTTGCACCTTTATGAACTGGGGGCTTTCGGTTTATTATACGCAAAGCCTTAGACCAAATGACATTTTGTCTGTTATGAGAGAAAAAAATATTAAATTTATGATAGTTGTCCCTGCCTTTTTAAAGCTTCTTAAAAGCTCAATTGAGGCAAAAATTAACTCGTCATCGGCTCTAAATAAGCTTTTATTTAAAGCAATGTTTAATATATCAGCCTTTATACCTTTTTACTCTATTAGAAAACTTCTTTTCAAAAAAATCCATGATAGCTTTGGCGGAAACTTTTGCGGCTGCATTTCAGGCGGTGCGCCGCTTGATATAAGCGTAGGAAAGTTTTTTGAAAGAATAGGTATAAAAGTTTACCACGGTTACGGACTTAGCGAAACAAGCCCCGTTGTTTGCGTGAACTGCGAAAAAAGACACAAGCTTGAATCCGTCGGCAAGCCTTTTGATTGCTTTGAAACCAAAATAGATAAAAAGACGGGTGAAATCTTATTTAGAGGCACAAGTGTCATGAAGGGCTATTATAATAATGAGAAATTGACAAATGAAGTAATTGACAAAGACGGCTGGCTTCATACCGGCGATATAGGGAAGCTTGATAAGGACGGCTACCTGTATATAACAGGCAGGATTAAAAACATGATTGTGCTTTCAGGCGGGAAAAAGGTTTTTCCTGAAGAAATTGAAGCAGTTTTAGAAAAAAGCGACAAATTTCAAGAGGTTTGCGTGTTTGGTTACTCAAAAAATTCTGGCGAAAAATCAGGAACGGAAGACATAGCCGTTGTTGTCGTACCTAAGGAAGAATATAAAACAAGAGATGATTTGGATAAAATTATGCAAGACGAGGTCAAACTGCTTTCTGCCCAGCTTGCAGCATATAAAAGACCGATAAAAATCTTTGTTGAAAATAAGCCGCTACCAAGAACGACTACAAGAAAAGTTAAAAGAAATGAAATAAAGGAGCTTTTAAAAGTTTAGAAATCTCTCGGTTTAACTCCGTTTTTCCAGTTTTCTTCAATTTTTTCAAGCGCCACACCCTTTGTTTCGGGGACAAAGAAATAAACAAAGAATAGACATATTATACTTATAATAACAAATATCATAAATGTCGATGAGGCACCGATTTTATTGAGTAAAATCGGGAAAGTATAGGTAATTGCAAAGTTAAATAAGAAGTTTGAAACAATACAAATACTCATTGCAAAACCTCTAACCTGAAGAGGGAAAACTTCGGCAATTAAGGTCATACCGATTGGGCCAAGGCTGAAAGCAAAACAAACAATGTAAAACAGCAGACTACCTAAAGCTAAAATTTTAATTGATGAGCCTAAAACATCTTGGAAGGCAAAAATAGAACTCATTATTATTAAGCTTATTAAAACACCTGATAAACCAAGGTACAAAAGGGGTTTTCTACCGATTTTATCAGAATAAGCAATTGCAACAAAAGTCATTAAAAAGTTAACAACTCCTATTATTCCTGTTGCATAAATTGCAGATGTGTTTGAGTCAAATCCCGCGTATTTAAAAATTGTAGGTGCATAGTAAATTATTGTGTTTACACCTGTGCAAATTTGAGCAAACATAATACCTACACCTATAACAAAAGGCATAATCAGCCATTTTTTAAATACGAATTTTTCTTTTTTGTCTTCATTTTCAAAAGTGTTTTTTATTTCTTGAATTTCAAATTCTGTATCGACATCAGGAGTAATTTTATTAAAAACTTTTACTGCGTCATTTTCTCTCCCCTTTAAAACAAGCCAACGGGGAGTATCGCTCAATAATAACATTCCCAAGAATAAAACAGACGCAGGAACAACGCCGATTAAAAGCATTAAGCGCCAGTTGTAGTAAAAATGAGAAAAATAGGCGTTAACAATGTAGGAAAAAAGTATGCCGGCCGTAATTGCAAGCTGGAATACCGAAACGAACATGCCTCTTTTTTCTTTGGGAGAAACTTCAGAAATGTACAAAGGGGCTGCAAAAGTAACAGCACCTACTGCAAAACCGCAAAAAATTCTTGAAGCAATCAATATTTCAACATTTGGCGCAACCGCGCAGAATATTGAACCCAAGAAAAATGTTACGGCCGTTGAGATTATAACCTTTTTTCGGCCGAAAATATCAGCAAGAACTCCATTTAGCGCCGCGCCAAAAAGAGCACCTATCAAAACAGAACTTACAAGAAGCCCTTGTGTTGAGACATTTAGGTGCCAATCTTGATTAATATACAAAAGTGCACCTGAAATAACACCTGTATCATAACCCGATAACAATCCGCCCAGTGCTGCCATAAATGCACTGAAATAAAGCCAAAAATACTTTTTACCCATATACTTAGGATAGCATTTTTTGTAACAAAATTCCATATTCTACTTGTTAATGTTAAGATTATATTGAGGAATTATTATAAATTGAAAAAGAAAGTATTAACAAGCTTAATAACACTTCTTTTCATCTGCCAAAATGCAATCAGCATTGAGGAGATGAGCAAGATAACACTTCAAGGGGCGATTGATATTGCCGCCTCTAACAGTATTGACTTGCAAACAGAAAAATTAAACATCGAAATTTCAAAAAATAAAATTAAACAAGCGGGCAGATTTCAAAACCCTCAAATTCACGCATATTGGAACATCGGCAATGCAGGAACCGGCAACCCGCATACAATCGGCGTTTCACAGCTTATAGAAGTTTTTAAAAGAAAACACCGTAAAAAAACTGCACAAGCAGAACTAAAGGTGAGCGAAGAAAATGCAAGATATCGCGACTTCGATTTAAAAATGGACGTCAGAGAAGCCTATATTAACGTAGTTGCCGCAAAATCAATCTTAAAATCTCTTGAAGAAGAGAAAAAAATGCTGGAAGATATCGATAAGCTTGTAAGATATCGCTACAGCAAAGGTAGCGCAACGGAAACCGATGTTATACAAGCTGATATTTCATTAAACCATATTAAAACACTTGTAAATAACGCAAGTACAAATATTATGGCGGCAAGATTTAATTTTAACAGCGTAATGGATACCGACCCGATTTATGACACTGTAATTGAGTCATTTGAGTCCGATGGAGATTTTAATGCGCTATTAACTCCGCCGCCAAAGTCAACATTACCTACCTTTAGCGAAATTCTTGCAATTGCTCAACAAAATCGCTATGACTTAAAAATTGCACAAAAAGAGATTGATGTTGCTAAAAATAACTTAAAAATCGTAAGCAGTCAAAAAGTTCCCGATATTGAAATTCAAGCCGGATATTTATATCAACCTATCGGCATGTCTGGCGAAGGAAAGTTTCTTCACGGTGCATACACGGGCGCAAGTCTTGTAAATCTTCCCCTGCTTTATAATTTTGCACCCGAGATTAAAAATGCAAAACTTGAAATTGAAAAAGCTGAATTAAACTATGCAGCAGCTCAAAACAACGCCTATGCAAATTTAAGTTCGGCTTATGAAAAACTGCTAAACGCGCGAGTAAACCTTAATTACTATACGGACAGTCTTATTGAAGATTCAAAAAGAATGATGCAAACTTCAAAAAGAAATTACGAATTGGGTAAGACTGACTTAACCTCACTTATTGTTATTGAACAATCTTATCGTTCAATTATTCTTGGTTATACATACGCCCTTACGCATTATTACACCTGTTGGATAAACTTTTTAAGAGAAGTTGACGTAGAAACACTTGAAAGTACGGCTAGTCTTTAGAATATTTTAAAGCAGATGTTGACAATTTATATTTTTTTATGTATTGTTAGATTAACCTAACAATTGTTAGGCATGACTAACAGGAGTATTAATGAAACTTTCATCAATTGGTAAATTTTTAGACCAACCCTTACTATCTAACACACTTAGCAGGAAAATGCCGCATATTCTTGCGGCATCTGCTGTTATTTATGGCGTTAAAGACACCCTAAGCGCTAAAGATGAGGACAGAAAAAAACGCGCAATTAAAAATGCAATTATATTATCATCAATAACGGCAGCAACTCTACTTGGTACAAAATATATCAAAATAAAAGGTGAAAAACTAATAGAAGTTGTAAAAAGGGAAGATATACTCAAAAATCAACAAAAAGCAATTGATACCTTTAAGCAGAATAATAAATTATCCCTAAAGACAAATTATATTCTCGATAAAGCAAAAAACTCCATATTATCGCTTAAAGATACCGATACACTGCTTAATTCTATACAAAATTCTAAAGGTAAGGAAGAGCTTATTCAAACGCTCTTTGGAAATAAAAAAGACATAACATCAAAAGAAATTTTACAGGAAATATCTAAGCTCTCAACTCTTGGTTTTATCCCCGTTGCAAGTGGAATTTTGGGAGGAATTGCGGCTGATAGGGCAGTTGGTGAAAATTGTAAAGAAAGAACAAAAAATAAAATAAAAGAAGGCGCATATCAATTTTTAGCAAACATTTTCTTGTGTAATGTTGGAGCAGGAACAGCGTTATTTACAGCAGAAAAACTTGCACAGAAGGGCATTATAAAAAAACTTTCCCCACTTAAAAAAACAGGGGTAATCTTGGGCGGAATTTTAAGCGTAGGTGTTTTAGGCGGAAGCCATATCGCGAATTTTATTGGAAATAAAGTAATTAACCCGCTTGTTGACGGCAAATCCAAAAAACAAAAGTGTCAAAAAATTTGTGAGAACAGAAAACCTGAACCACTGGATATTGCACTTCATAGCGATGATATAGCAACTGCCGGAGTGTTGTCGGGTGTAAAATGGATTGAACCGCTATTGCCTGTAATGTATCTAATATCAGGTTATAGAACTGCAATTGGGTATCGAAATCATGACCATAAATCCAAACTTGACAAGATATCATAAGATACATCATAATCTTTGAATGGATAAAAAATTGACTTCAAGCCTTGAAGATTATATTGAGATAATTTATAAATTAATTGAGAAAAATAACTCGGTTAAAGCAATTGATATATCAAAAGCCCTTAAAGTCAGCCGTGCTTCAGTTACCGAGGCACTTAAAAAGTTAAACGACAAGGGATTAATTAACTACGGCAGATATGACGCCATAAGAATAACCGAAGAAGGCGAAACCGCTGCAAGAGAAGTTATTGAAAAGCATCAGTGTCTGTATAACTTTTTTGCAAAAGTGCTTGGAGCAACTCCTGAAGAGTCTGAAGAAAATGCTTGCAAAATTGAGCATATTGTCTCTGAAGACATATTAAATCGCATTGCAAATTTTACTGATAATTACTTAAACGAGCATAAAAAAAATTAGTTTGCTTTTTTATTTTTTCTTTGTGTTATTATGATAACACAAGGTAATATTATGAGCCAAGCAACAACAAAAAAGAAGGTTAATCCCTATCTTATAGCATTTACAATACTTTTGCCCGCATTTTTAAATATGGTGGCATCATCTGCAACAAATGTCTGCCAGCCTCACATTGCGGGCTATTTTGGTGCAACACCTTACGAAGCAAACAGTGTAATTACGGCCTACATTATTTCAGGCGGTATAATGCTTCCCGTGTTTGGTTGGTGGGTGAATACTTGCGGTAAAAAAAATGTTGCAATGGTTTCAGTTTCACTTTTTGCAGTATCAAGTTTTCTATGTCTTATGGCAAAAGATTTGCACGTATTAATCCTTTGTCGTGTGCTTCAGGGTGCATCTGGCGGCGCTCTTTTGCCGTTAGCCCAAGCAATACTTTTAGAAACCTTTCCACCCGAGAAAAAAGGTATAGCAATGGGTCTTTTTGGTTTTGCAGCAATGTTTTCGCCATTATTTGGCCCTTTTGTCGGCGGTTATTTAACTGACAACTACTCTTGGCAGTGGGTTTTTATTATGAATATTCCAATTTGCCTTATAAGTCTTGTTTTAATACACTTTTTTATACAAAAAGAGGAAATAACATCAAAACCCAAAACAAAACTGGATTTAGTCGGTTTGTTTTCAATAATACTTGCTATGGGTTGCATGCAAATAGTTCTTGATAAGGGCGAGCAGTTTAACTGGTTTGATGCACCTTGGATATATTGGCTTGTTTTAATTTCGGTTGTATCGTTTGTGTTTTTCTATGTATGGGAATTAGAGAACAAAAAGCCGATTGTAGATGTTAGAGTTTTTAAAGACAGGAATTTTCTTGTAGGGACAACAATAAGCTCATTTATAAATATTATGCTATATGGAACGTTGCTTTTGATACCGATGTTTGGTCAAAATATGCTTGGCTATTCACCGTTTGCTGCCGGAGTAAGTGTTTTTCCAAGGGCAATATCTTGCTTTATTGGACTTTTGGTATTTGGTAAGCTTGCCGATTTAATTGAGAACAGAATTTTAACCGTAATCGGTCTTTGCATTATGTCGTATTCGGTTTTTATGTTTTCTCAACTTAACCCCACTTCATCAATTGAGAGCATCATGTTGCCAAATATTATCCTCGGAATAGGAATAGCAGCAACTTTTGTCCCCGTTAGTGCACTATCATTTATAACACTTTCTAAAACAAAACTAGCCGATGCTGCGGGGCTGCATGCGCTGTTTAAAAATATCGTAACAGCAATATCGACATCAGGCGTTTCAACTTTTATAACAAGAGTTACACAAGTTCATCAAAATTATTTAGTAGAGCACCTTTCGCCAACAAACTTAAACTACATAATTAAGTTTAAATATCATTTTGGAAGATTTTTGACACATTTTTCACCCTATATCGCGGCAAAAAAAGCAGATTTATACTTATACAAGCAAATGATTTTTCAAGCTAAATTAAGCGCATTTTACGACTTATTTTTAATAATGTCATTAATGTGTCTGCTTGCAATACCTTTAATATTCTTCTTTAAAATGCCTAAAAATAAGAAAATTACAACTACAATCAGGGCTTATTACAGATTAATGAAATATCGAGGAATACTATAACAAAATATTTTATTGAGAAGTTTTGTATATTAACTGTGTTGAAAAATGAAAATAAGTCCGATTTTAATATACAAAAATAATCAATTAAACAAGGTTTATAGTAACAAAACTCTGCGTCAAAACAGTTTGGATAATAAATCCGACAGTGTTGTATTTACGTCAAATCCGACAAATAATCGGATACGAGACAGATTAAGCTCGCTTAAAGATGCAGAGGGAAACAGTGCTATCCCCAGCATGAGAGTTAGTATGTTGTTGAGGGAATGCACTAATAACGACAGGCTAACAAGACTAATTGACAGATTAAGCGATGATGTTTTAAAGAGTATTGACTGGGAAAATTTCTGCTACGTGGTATCTGAATATGATATAAATCCTGATGAATTTATGGGCAATATTGCAGTACTTAATTCCATGTCGGAACAACTTCTTAAGAAATTTGTAAGTCTTACACAGGTGCTATTTACGAGAGATTTACACCCTGCAATGTTTATGCAATCGCTTAAAGATAATAAAGCTGCAACAAATGAAAATATCTCAAAGATTGTTGTTAAGTCGGAAAAAACAGACGAAAAAGAAATTAAAAACACATTTAAGTATTATGATAAGAACCACGAGCTATTTTCTAAAGACACGGTCTTATTTGACTCAGACGGCGAAATTAAGCTAAAGGAAAAAGAATCTATAATTCAGCAGGACGGCAGCGCAATTAAAAGCGAGCGCCAAATTGATGATTATTCCACAAATAAGCAATATCTTGTTGATTCTGATATTTCAAGGGTTTCTAAAAAAACTTTAATTCCGCAATATGAGCTTTGTGTTGAAAAGGGCGAGGAAGGTATTAAACTAATAACATATCGCTATCACACGCCAATTTCGGGTGTATATAATGTATGCGAAATAATTCCGGGTGAAGAACCGACAAACATTGCTTTTGCAACGCAAAATGACAACGAGATACACGTTAGAAAAAAAATGAAAAGCTACGAGGGTATAAGCACTCTTTATAGCCTTGATTTAAAAAAGGACGGTCAGAAGACTTTGACATATATAATCAGCGATACTCAAGGCAAGGTGCTTATGAGTAAAAATTGCAGTGTACAAAAAATCAACGAAAATAGCTACATTACAAATGTAAATGGCAGAGCATACGTAACAACCTATTATCCCGATAATCACAGTTTAGACATTTTGGATATTAACGAAGGAAATGAGTACACATACGCTCTGGATAATTTCGTCGATTCTGCCAACAGAGGACTTATAAACCTTATAATCAGTATGGAAGCACCTGAATTGCAAAGATTATTACTTAACGCAAGCAGTATTCACGAATGCGCTTGGTATCAATCACATTACGATGACTTCGAAAGCTTTGATATTCATACAGACAGGTCAATTTTTGACCTGCACCATGAGCTTGGACACGCAATAGACTTTAATAACGGCAACATCGGAAGTATATCGCACCAACTTTCAACAGATGAAGAATTTAGAAGAATTCTTGAAGAAGAAAAAGCAATATACAATAAAAACTCCACCGTAACACAAAGAGGCTTTCTAAAACACTTATGCACAAACAAAAAAACATCTAACTATGAATCAGAAGCATTTGCAGAGGCTTATGCATTAATGAACGGATTGCAGGAACATGATGAAATTTCAAGTCGCAGCGACTATTTCCAACAACATTTCCCAAGAACAATAGCAAAAGTATATGAAATAATAAACAGATAGGCACATAAAGCACCTATCTGTTTTTTTTAACTAATTATAGTGTTAATTATTTGAACAATAGTTCAAAGTCAAACGGTTCATCTCCGTCTCGAGTAAGCTGCGGTTCAACTTCAGGAGTAGCATCTTGTGGAATTTCGGGCTCTTCAACAACAGGTGTTGTGTCTTCAGCAACTTCTTCTTCAAGTGCTTCTTCGCCTTCAGGAGTTTCTTCAGCCGCTTCTGCTGCTTCGAGTTGCTCTTCATACTTAGCTTCGATTTTAGCACCTTCATTTTTTGCTGTTTCAACTGCCAAGTCTCTTAAGATTTCAACAAAAGCATTATTTGTTGTAAGTTGAGCGTATGCTTGCTTAATTTCTTCTTGTAGTTGAGGTATGATAACGTTTCTATATTCATTAATGTATTCATCATATTCGTTTTGAACGTCATTTACACCGTCAACTTCGCCTGCTGCTTGTACATTTGAGACATCAACACCCTCAGCCTCAAGAGCATCAAGATCCATAACGCTTGAGTAATTGTTTACAAGCCAATCTTCAGTATCACTGGTTTGATAACCGCTTAATGCTTGTCCGCCAACTGTTAGATTAAATGAACTTAGTAATTCATTATCACCGTCAGCATTGAAGTTCTTTGGACCAACGTTTGCGTTAAAGCCTTCATCTCCGGCTTCAATATCATCTTTGCCTATCGCTATTTCGCCGAATTTTTCTTCAAATTCATTTACATCCATAGCATACTGTTTACCGTTTTCATCGGTTACCATTACTTTGATGTTTGCGTTGTTAAGCTCATCAGCAGTTATTTTTCCGTCAGCATCACCGCCAACTCCATCAAGGTTTTCAATTTCTGACCAGCCGTCTTCGCCTGCTTTATCTGCTTTTGCACCAACAAAGTCATTTAGAGAATTAATTTTTCCGTCATTATCTTCGTCGTAGAAGAAGTCAAATTGAACTTTTCCGACAGTACCATCGCCGTCTGTGTCGATACCATCTAATTGGAAACCAATCGGGTCGCACGATTTTGCCGCTGCCGCAGCTTCTTCAGCAGCTTTTGCAGTGTCAAATTCTTTTGTCTTATCATCAATCATGCTTGAAAGTGATTTATCAAGTTGATTTTTTGAAGCTAACTGGTCTAACAGGTTGTTCATTAAATTCATGTTAGTGTCTGCAAGTAACAGATTTGATACAGCGGAGCAGAATCCGTCAGAGAGATTATTCTGTGCCAAAATACCTTTAATATCAGCAGCTAATTGATCGGGAGTAACATCCTCACCATTCATTTTAGCTTCTTGGAATTCTTTTATGGCAGCTTGAACATCTTCATTAATTTTTTCTTCATCCTCTTCGGCTTTCTTTTCCATATCAGCCAAAGCATCTTTGATTAAAACTTCGATTTTATCTTTTAATGTATCAATTTGCTCCTTCAATGACGCCATAACAGCTTGGTTTGCTTCGCGCTGCTTTTCAAGTTTGTCAATTTCAGCCTTAATTGCATCAGAACCCTGCGTTGGCGTTGTTGCATTAACATTTTCAGCTCCTTCAACGCTTTCTACATTGCCAACTTCATCAATGGCTTCGTTTGCTACATCCAATACAACATTTTGCGGATTGTTAATAACGTCCGGTTCATCAGTTTTATCCGTGTTTTCACTCATTAAAGCATTATACTGTGCATCGGTGAGATAGTTTTTGAGATTATCACCGCTAATAGTATATTGCTGACCGCCATCACTATCTTGAAGTGTGATAGAGTCAATCTTGTCATTAGAAGTCGAAACAAACAATAAGCTTAAAGTTTCATTTGCTCCAAAAGTGTCCTTAGTTTGGTTAAGGAAGCTCTGATCAACACGAATCTTTTCAAGAATCTCAGGTGTTAAATTAATATTTTGCCCCATTTTGGCATCCTTTACTTTTTACCTACATATTACCTTTATATAATTTCGACATTACAAAATCCTTACTTTAGAAATGTGAAAAAAAATGTAACAAATATTTACATATAAAAGGCAAAATGCTTATAAATAGTGGTTTTTTTAATATCTGATTTAGATATTTATGACAATTATATTTACACAACAAAAAAACTTCATAAGAAGTCATAAAATAAAAATCAAATTAGTATGCATTTTGCTAATGGGTCAGAATACGACACTAATTTTAAAAATTTGGGCCTGGTGGGACTCGAACCCACGACCAAAAGATTAAGAGTCTCCTGCGCTACCAACTGCGCTACAAGCCCATAAAATTAGTATAACGCTAAAATTAAAATAATACAAATATCTTGTGATTTTTATTTGTTATTGTAAAATTTTTATAAAAAGGGAGTTAAGATGGCAACGATTTCAGTAGTAATAAATACGCTAAACGCGCAAAGGCTTTTAGATGACGTTCTTGAAAGCGTTAAAGAAGCAGATGAGATAATCATTTGCGATATGCACTCGGAAGATGAAACAATAGAAATTGCAAAAAGACACAAGTGTAAAATTTTCTATCATGAAAGAACAGGTATTGTTGAATTAGCAAGAAACTGGGCGATGGAGCAAGCAACATGCGAGTGGATTTTGGTTCTTGATGCAGATGAAATTGTTACTCCCGAATTGTGGAAATTCTTAAAAGAATATTCTGACAAACCAAAGAAAAATAAGTACGCATGCTACATTCCAAGAGAAACTTACCTTTTAGGTAAACACGTAAAATCTTGGAGACAATCCGGAATAAAAAGATTTTGGAAAAAAGGTGTTTGCTACTATACGGATGAAATCCATAAAATGCCTGTTACAAAAGAAGGTAAGGATTATTGGATAAATAAGAACGGTAAACTTGAAAACGTTGCACTAATTCACTATCATATACCCTCTATAAATCATTTTATGGAAAGGCTAAACAACTACACAGATTTTGAACTTAAACGCTTTTTGATGAAAAAGAAAAAGTTTAAACTCTCAAAATTGTTATTCAGACCCCCGTACGAATTTTTTAAACTATACATACTAAAAGGTGGGTATAAAGACGGCATTCACGGCTTTATTTTTGCTATTATTATGGCTTATTATAAGTTTTTACAATGGGCGAAATTATATGAATATGAATTTGTTCAAAAAAATAAGGATTTAAGGTATTAAAAATGATTTACGATAATATTCAAAACTGCGAAAAATATTACACATTGGGCGACAAGTTTAAAACTGCATTTGATTTTATATTAAAAAATAATCTTCAAGACATGCCAACAGGCAGGCATGATATAGCAGAAGGTATTTATGCTAATGTGCAAGAGCTCGAAGTGAAGCTTCCGCATTTGGCTAAATTTGAAGCACACAGAGAATATATTGATATTCAATATGTTATCTTGGGGCAAGAAAGAATGGATTTTGGCTTATTGGAAAACTTTAACACACAAATTCCTTATGATAGCGAAAAAGATGTTGAGTTTTTACAGTTAAAAGATGAAGCACTATGCGCTAATACGGTAAATGTCAAAGCAGGTGAATTTTGCATTTTCTACCCGCAAGACGCGCACGCGCCAATGCTAAGTTGTGCTGACAAACTTGATAAAATTAAAAAAGTAATAATTAAAATTAAAATTTAATCCAATGACTTGTAATATATGCCACGATATTGCCTTGGCAGAAGATTATTATGAATTGGACGTAAAATCTTAAATTTTACGAAATTTCTGGCACGAGTAAGCAGAGTCTTATTTTCAGGTTCATTGTCCATAAATACTTTTTTGGTTCTAATATCGTTTATTAGCCTGTCATACTCTTTAAATCCGAAAAACAAGTCGGAATTGTCCACAAGCAGAACATCCAGTTTATCTATAAATTCTTGATAGTGCACATATTTTTTAACTTTATCAGAGTAAACTATAAGCTTTAACACATATAAAAATAGCTTCATATATTTTTTATAGCGCTTGGCAGAAAATTTTGTTGAATCTTTTATGCATCCGTCAATAAAATCAATCATATTTTGAACGTTATTAACATCAGAGGATATAAAGTCAGATAAAGAGTGCTCTCTAGGACAATAATGATAAAAAGAATTATGAATAAATACAAGCTTTATATCCATAGCATAAAGCTTTAACATTAAATACATGTCATCATAAACTCTGTATTTTAAACTCAATTTATTATCTTTAAAATAGTCAGCATCGTAAAAAAAGCCAATCAAGTTTATAAAACTTGAACAATTTAGGCTAAAGGGGGAAAGAAGGGATTGAAGATTTGCTGTCGGATTAACAACCGAGTTGTCTTTAAAGCAATAATCCATATAACCGCGAACGATTTTAGCTTTGGTTTTCTTTGCCTTCAAGTAACATTTTTCAAGGTAGTCATTATCAAGATAATCGTCATCATCAAGGAAAATAAAATATTCGCCCGATGAATAAAGTATCCCAACATCTTTTGTGGCGCCGCAACCAAGATTAATTTTATTATTTATAATAACAATTCTGGAGTCGGTTTTTGAAAATTCCTCAAGTATATTCAATGAAGCATCTTTTGAACAATCGTTAACGCAAATGATTTCAATATCCCTGAGTGATTGCGAGCGCACAGAATCAAGACATTTTGCCAATGTTGCCGAAGAATTATACACTGCAATAATGACGCTTACCTTTGGTCTCATTCATACTCCTGTGCAAATATAACCGATAATAAAATAATTTTATAAGAAAAGCAACTATATTAAAAACTCTAACAATAAGGATAAAAGTAGAAGGAAATAAACTAAATACTGCTTTAGATAGCTATACAAGCTAAAGTCGAGTTGAACGCAAAAAAAAGAAACTCTATCGGATGCATTTAGATAGGCGGGATAGCTATATAAAAAATAAAAGACACTCAGTTAAGAGTGTCTTTTATGGAGCGGGATAGCTTAGTCCTTGGCGAATTTATGAGCCATAGGAATAAGTATACAGCGAGGCACTTTGTGCCGAGTCGTAAGAGGCGTAGCCGAGTTGAGCGCAAAATAAAAGACACTCAGTTAAGAGTGTCTTTTATGGAGCGGGAGACGAGGCTCGAACTCGCGACATCTTCCTTGGCAAGGAAGCATTCTACCACTGAATTACTCCCGCATCAGCGATAGAATTATAATACATGTT
>CALVAY010000011.1 GCA_944325665.1 Candidatus Gastranaerophilales bacterium | reverse complement strand
GGGCCGCAGTGGACTCGAACCACCGACCTCACCCTTATCAGGGGTGCGCTCTAACCACCTGAGCTAGCAGCCCGCATATTTAATTTTTGCTCGCGCACCCCGAGGAGTGCTTATTTTGTTTTCGAGGGTTTCACCCTCTAGGCCACCTGAGCTAGCAGCCCGCATATTTAATTTTTGCTCGCGCACCCCGAGGAGTGCTTATTTTGTTTTCGAGGGTTTCACCCTCTAGGCACAGTGAAGTGTTTAACTCCGACCGTGTTTTTAAATTATCACAGACAAAATATAAAATCAACTACATTTTTTCAGGTGCGCTAACCCCGATTAAATCAAGGGTTTTAGCAAGAATTATCTTGAAGCACAAGGTAAGAGCCAGTCTTTTTTTGGAAAGCTCTTTATCATCGGATAAAACTCTTGAAAAATTGTAGAAGTGGTGAAAAGCGTTTGCAAGTTCCTGAGAGTATTTGCAAAGCAAATAAGGTGCTCTTAGTTTTGCTGCCGCTTCTATTATACCCTTTGCCTCTTCAAGTTTTAAAATCAAGGCTTTTGCTGCTTCTTTTGAGTTTTCATCGCAAGTTTGGCTAAATAAATCCGAAATATCGATTCCTTCTTGAATTTTGGAAATTTCTTCTTCGCTAAACAATGCGGGCAATTCGACTTTATTTTCTACGTCAAGTCGCTTTTCAACAGCTTTTCTTAAAATTGAGCATGCTCTGGCATGAGCGTATTGGACATAGAAAACAGGGTTCTTATCTGTTTGGCTTTTTGCTAAATCAATATCAAAATCAATGGTTGTATCAATTGAGCGCATTAACATCCAAAATCTTGTGGCATCTACACCAACCTCTTCAACGAGTTCATCAAGCGTAACCATTTTCTTTCTTTTGCCCATGCGCATTTGCTCGCCGTCTTGAATAATATTAACAAGTTGGCCCAATAATACTTCAAGACAAGAGCTGTCATACCCTAAAGCGTCAATTGCTGCCTTCATTCTTGGGATGTAGCCGTGATGATCTGCTCCCCAGATATTTATTAAACGCTCAAAACCGCGCTCAAGCTTGTTTTTGTGATACGCAATATCGGCTGTAAGGTAAGTATTTGAACCGTCTGATTTTTTAAGTACTCTATCTTGCGAATCGGTATAGTCAGAGCTTTTAAACCAAACAGCGCCGTCTTTTTCGTATAATTTGCCTTTTTTGTCCAATTCTTGAACACATTTTTCAACTTCATTATTTCTGTACAAAGATAACTCAGAAAAGAAACAGTCAAAATGAGTTCTAAACTTTTCCAAAAGTTCTTTTTGCAACCTTAGCATGTCTGCTTTTGCAAAATCGCCGTAGCTTTCATTTGAATTTGACTCAATATATCTTTTTGCACAGTCAATTAAATATTCGCCGGGGTATAAATCTTCTTCCCACTCGACTTTTTCACCCTTAAGTTCTTTTACTCTTAATTCAAGCGAGCGAGCAAGTTTGTTAATTTGGTTTCCTGCGTCATTAATGTAAAATTCTTGATATACATCATATCCGCAATAGTTCATAATATTAGCTAAAGCACTGCCTAACGCCGCCCAGCGTCCGTGTCCTATATGAAAAGGCCCTGTCGGGTTGGCACTGACGTACTCAAGGTTGACTTTTTCGCCTTGACCAAGGTTCGAAGCAGCATATAAATCTTTTTTGCTTAGAATTTCGCCAACAATTTCGTTTAGCATTTTTTCTTCAAGTTTAAAGTTAATAAAACCTGCAACGGTATTAACACTAAAGCCATCCTGTTTAATAAATTGTGCGATATTTTGTGCAATTATCGGCGGTGCAATTCTGGCATCTCTTGCTAAAGACGACACGTTAATTGCAAAATCTCCGAATTGTGTGTTTTTTGGAATTTCACAAACGGGCTTAAAGTTGTTTTCCTCTAGTTGTCCAAGCTTCTTGGCTTTAATAGCCTCATCTATCGCAAGGCTTACTTGTTGTGCAAAAAAATTCTTCTTCATAATGAGAAAATTATATCAAAAACAAAAATCTTTTATTTGTAAATAAATGTTAAGTACAAATTATCTTTATAGCAAACTTTGACTTTTTTGATTTTTCTAATAAAATAGATAAGCACAAACTAATAGGAACTTTTTGATGTCCAGAATTAATGGAATAAGGAATGATATATCCAAGTTAGGCTTGAATTTGAATACTAAACGAAGCTACGAAGACAACTCTGAAATGTATATAGCAAGCAAATTAGATCGTTTATACAGGCAAGCCATCTCTAATAATGTGGGTTTTTTGGGCCGACGTTCTTTGAGACAGATGGTAGAGGGAAGATACTTGGACAAGGAAGCCTAGTTTTCCCGTTTTTATCCGACATTAACTTTGCTATTTCGTTTATGCGCGCAAATTTATCCAGCGCGATTTTTTGTGCATTTTTTTTGATATATTTTTTTAAAAAACAAATGCAGCAGTTTTTCAAAAAAATCACCGTTCTGCACCCTGTAGTTAATCAGGTGTATTTTGTCTTTTATGAAATTAAGCCTGCTTGCTGTGTGTTTATTTATCTTTGTTTTTATATGAATATTATCTGTTATTTTTTAAATATTTTTGACATATACAAGTTGTATTTTTGAATGTAGTGTCGTAATTTTTTTAATTTAGTTCTTGATTTTGCGGTTTCTTTGTCAGGCATTTTCCGCTTAAGTATTTCATCTGCAAGTTTTTTTGTTTGTATATCGGGCATTTTAGGATTCCGCTCAAGCGGCACCGGCAGACATGCTGCAATGAGTCCTGCTTCGTACGGGGTCAAATTTTTTGCGCTTTTGTTAAAAAATTCTTTTGCCGCTGCCTCCAGCCCCCAGATACCTTTTGAAATTTCAATAACATTTAGATATACTTCCAGAATTCTTTCTTTTTTCCATATTATCTCTATTAAAATCGTGAAATATGCCTCAAGTAATTTCCTTAAAACACTTCTTGTCGGAAGCAGAAAAACACTTCTTGCGCACTGTTGTGATATACTGCTTACTCCGGATATTCTTTCGCCGTTCAGTATTTTTCTGTCAATTGCTCTTATAATAATATAAAAGTCAAATCCGCAGTGGTGATAAAAAAATGCGTCTTCAGCGAGTATGAAGATTTTTTGAATTTCTTCGGGTATATTTTTAAGTTTTATCCAGATTTTTTTGTTTTTATATTTTTTTTCATTTCTATGTTCAATTTTTCTCAACAGCATAAGCGGGGTGAAGTGTACTGGTGCAAATTTATAAGTAAACACCCACAGTATACTTAAACTGATTAATGCGCATGCAATGATAAATATATACATCTGTATATCCTTTTCGGACGGAGTGCAGCTTGTTTTCTGCGTATAAGATTAACATAAAGTATTGTAATTTGCACTTATATAAACAAGCGTAAAAATTAGGTGTATAACAAGGGTTAAATTGCACTTAAAATAAAAAAACATAGAATATTTGGTGTTATGTTTAAAGTAAAAAAACGGAAATGATTAACAAGACTTTCAGACTGCCCTTAAAACTTGTTCAAGAGTTACAAACGGTGGCTCAAAATAAGGATGTTTCTCTTAATAATCTTGTGCAGCAGTGCTGTGAATACGCTCTGGCGCATTTGGACAAGAATTAAACTTACCGTTAAACATACAATTTATGCACACCTTTTTTGTGCGTGTTATAATGTTATTGATTTTGTGGAGAGAAATATGTGGGAATATTCTGATAAGGTTAAAGAACATTATAAAAACCCGAAAAATGTGGGCTCAATTGAAAACGCCGATGCTATTGGTGAAGCGGGAGCGTTGTCTTGCGGGGATAAGTTAAAAATATATTTAAAAATAGATAACGGAATAATTACGGACGCCAAATTTCAAACTTTTGGGTGTGGCTCTGCTGTTGCGTCTTCAAGCATTTTAACCGAAATGATTATTGGTAAAACTCTTGAAGAAGTGAAAAAAATTACAAATAAAGATATAGCAGATGAGCTTGGCGGGTTGCCTCCCGAGAAAATGCACTGCTCGGTAATGGGTCATGAAGCTCTAGAAGACGCTCTTAAGGGGTATTTTGGCGAAAACAAAACTCAAGAAGTTAAGAGCGAAGAAAAGATTGATTCAAAAAAAGTAATCTGCAACTGTTTTTCTGTTACGGAGAAAGAAATAGTTGAAGCAATCAAAGAAAAAAATGCCAAAACTCTTGAAGACATAAGGGAATTAACATACGCCGGCGGCGGTTGCGGCAGATGCCGAGAAAATATAAAGTTTTTGCTTGATAAATATGCTCCGGCTCAAGAACTTAGCCCTGTGCAGTTTGTTTTAAAAGTAAATAAAGTGCTTGAGACAAATGTAGCTCATGAACTTGGTAAAGACTCGGGCGGAATTGAGCTTGTTGACGTTAAGGGCAAAGACGTATTTGTTAAATTGACAGGTACTTGTTCATCTTGCAAAAATGCAACAATGACCCTAAAAAACTTTGTGGAAGCTCAGCTAAAAGAGCATGTGGATAAAGATATAACCGTGTTTGAGGTAAAATAGATGTCTTTTGTATATTTGGATAATAATGCAACAACAAAAGTGGCCAAAGAAGTGCTTGAAGCAATGATGCCTTATTTTGAACAAGAGTACGGCAATCCTTCAAGCATATATGATTTAGCGAGTATTCCCAATAAAGCTATTAAAAGCGCAAGGGAAACCGTTGCCGATTTTTTGGGTGCTAATAATCCAAAAGAAATTATTTTTACATCTTGCGGTTCAGAGTCTGCAAATATGGCAATTAAAGGCGTGCTTGATGTTAACAGAGCAAAAAAACATATTATAACAACTCGCGTTGAGCATCCTTGTGTTTTAAATTTGTACAAGGATTTAGAAAAAAGAGGTTATCTTGTCGATTGGATTGATGTTGACTCTAACGGAGACTTAAACGTAAATCAATTAATAGATTTGGTTAAAGACGACACTGTTCTTGTCAGCGTTATGATGGCAAATAATGAAACGGGTGTTATATATCCTGTGAGCGATATTGCGGCTGCCGTTAAGGAAAAAAATCCCAAAACAATTGTTTTTGCCGACGGCGTTCAAGCGGCAGGAAAAATACCGATAAATTTAAAAGATACAAAAATAGATTTATTCGGTATTTCAGGACACAAATTCCATGCTCCAAAAGGAGTTGGTGCTCTTTATGTTAAATCAGGCACAATGTTAAGCCCTCTTGTGGTTGGCGGACACCAAGAAAGAGGCAAAAGAGCAGGGACTGAAAACGTACCTTATATTGTCGGTATGGCAAAAGCTGCCAGCCTTGCAAAAGAAAGCTTGCAATATGAATTAAGTGAAGTTAAAAGACTAAGAGATAGGCTTGAAGAGGGGATATTAACCCGTGTTAAAAACGCTGTTTTAAACTCAAAAAGTAAAAACCGTGTACCAAACACTACAAATATCGGTTTTCAGTATATTGAAGGCGAATTAATTCTTCTGCATTTAAATGATGCCGGCATTTGTGCTAGCTCAGGCTCTGCTTGCACATCTGGTTCGCTTGAGCCAAGCCATGTTCTAAGGGCTCAGGGAGTTCCTTTTACTTCGCTTCATGGCAGCATAAGATTTTCTTTGAGCAGATACACAACCGAAAAAGAAATAGACTACACGATAGAAAAGTTGCCTGAAATAATTCAAAAACTTGCAAAGATTTCACCTTTTCAAAAAGAACTGAATGAAATTATGAAATAGTTATTCTTGCTTGTTTTGTTTTCTCTTAACCGTGTATGAACTTTTCATAGGTATCCATAAAATCATTTTTGCAGGCAGCGCAAGAATGAGAAAAATGAAGCCGAAAATAATATCGTATGAAGTCTTTATTCCGCCTATTGCTTGCAGTGCAAAAGCAACGTGTGAAAAATTAATTATTTTAAGAATGGCCAATAAAAGACAATAAAGCAATCCGCAGATATGAATTATAAATACGCCCAAAATTGTTGCTAAAAACATATGCTTTAGGCTGTATTTTTTCTCAAGGAGCTTACCTGTCGGTATTGCTGCGATGATGTAGCCTAAAATGTATCCAAAAAGCTCGCTTCTAATGTATTCTAAACCGCCGCCAAGAGCAAAAACGGGCCAAACAAAAAAGCCGATTAAAAGGTAGAGTATCATGGTTAAAAGTGAAAAAATCGGGCCAAGGACAGCGTAAATAAATAATACCACGGGAATTTGCGCAACATAGGCATAACTTACGTTTTTTAATTCCCAATTATCCTGAACTTTTGCAAGCCAAACATGACTTACGTCAACTTGAGTGAATGTTGCGATAATTATAAGCAGCAGGCAAAGCAGACAAACAACAAGTGTGCCCAAACTAAAGGGCGTTTTTTCTCCCTGATATATAAATTCGCCAATTTGTTCCCTAAACCTTTTGTTCATCAATGATTAACCCTTCAACTTTTTGCTTAATTTCTTCTATCCTGTCTTTATAACTTTGATTAAAAATATTTTCACTCCACATAATAAGAGCGTCTTCGTTGTTGTTTTGATAATATTTTTTTCTAACACCCAGGGATTTAAACCCGAAGCTTTCGTATAATTTAATAG
The DNA here is from genome assembly GCA_944325665.1 of Candidatus Gastranaerophilales bacterium. GTDB lineage: Bacteria > Cyanobacteriota > Vampirovibrionia > Gastranaerophilales > Gastranaerophilaceae > Galligastranaerophilus. The sequence continues at coordinate 46,674 of CALVAY010000011.1, read as the reverse complement.
CCGGAGTGTTTGAAACCCTCACCTCAAGGGTTAAATATTTAATTTTTTCCTTGTAACACTCGTTTATTGCATTTAAAAGAAGTAATTTTGCAACACTTTTACCTTGAAAATCAGGATGAACGGCAAGGTTTGTAACATGAGCTTCGTCAATTATTTTCCAAAGTCCCATATAGCCTGCGTATTTGCTGTCTTGATTTATTGCACAATTATAACTTGCAATCGGATTTGTTACTTCCGCTACAAAGGAATCTCTGCTCCAATGGTGCTCTCCGTAAGCAAGTGCTTCTATTATCATAACCTCATCAAGTGAAGCTAAGCTCATTTTTTCAATTTTGAACTTATCCATAGAATTATTTTAGCACAACAAAATCGAGGCGTACAAACACCTCGATTTTGTTAATTTATATAAAAATCAAAGTTGTGCGCTAATGTAGAAAGGGGTGTGCTCAACGTTGAGATTTTTGTCGTCCAAAATACCTCTGTTTAATTGCGTATAAGAGGTGTCTTTTGAGTTGAAGCATTTTTTAAGGAAATCGTATGCAACTTTCGGGTCGCAACTTTCTCCGCAAGTAAATAAATCTACTGCTGCATAGCCCAACTCAGGCCAAGTATGAATAGCAAGGTGGCTTTCTGAAATTATAACCACGCCCGAAACACCATGCGGTGCAAAAAGGTGAAAGCATTTGTTGACAATCGTTGCTCCACATTCAAGAGCGGCTTCAACCATATACTTCTCTACTAATTGGGGGTTGTTTAATACATTCGGATCACATTCAAAAAATTCAGCAAGAATATGTCTGCCAAGATAGCTGGTGTGAGTCTTAAGTGTTTGCTCACGGATTTCAAGTGCACTTATCGCCAATTCATAGTCCTCCTTGTGATATTGTGTAAAAAGTACGCTAGTTAATATTACAACATAAGAAAAAAACACACAAGTAATTTTTTGTGTTTTCTTGAACAATATTTTAACATTCTTTTACAATTTTTTCTTGGTTCAAAAAAATTATTTGTTATAAAATTTTTCTATGAGTAAAATTCTTGTTATAGATGATGATGAAGCAATTTGCGAGCTTATAAAAATTAACCTCGAATTATCAGGCTATGAATGCTCGTATTCCTGTGATCCTGTTAAAGGTTATGCGCTAATCAAACAAGATATGCCTGATTTACTTATATTGGATGTTATGATGGGCGAAGTTGACGGTTACAGTCTGGCTCTTAAAATCAGGCAAAACGAACAAACAAAAAATTTACCCATAATCATGCTAACTGCTCTTGGTGAGCTAAACGACAAGCTTAAAGGTTTTAGCTCGGGTGTTGATGATTATCTTGTAAAGCCTTTTGAAGTCGAAGAACTAAAAGCAAGAGTTTTGGCACTTTTAAACCGCTCGGGAGCCGCTATGCAGTCTTTAAGATTTAAAGAGCTTTTAACGCTTGGTGATATCACCCTCATACCCGAGAGTTACAGTGTGAAAATTTTGGATAAAATTGCAAAATTAACTCCGATTGAATTTGAAATATTAAATGTCCTTATGCAACATCATGACGAAATGGTTTCTTCAAAAGTCCTACTAAAAGAGGTTTGGGGCTATCAGGGCGATGAGGATATAGATACAATAAGAGTGCATATAAGGCACTTAAGAAGTAAAATAGATAAAATTTCTCCCCAAAAAAATAAATACATTGAGACAATATACGGCGGGGGATACAGACTTGTACCTTCGGGTGTAAAATCAAAAGGACAGTGAACGGATAGAATATGTTTAGAATATTAAAAATCAAGCAGTCTGCTTTTTTGGTTTTATGCCTTCTGTTATTATTTGGTATAACTTTTCAAAACTATAAATATGCTCAAATAGAACGCATAAATGAGCTTTCTTCCGCAAATTATATTAACGAGCAGGAAGTAAGCCCGAGAGAACTTTTTTTGCAAAGCTGGGCGTTAGTCAGAGAAAGTTATTGTGAACCCGACCTGAACGAGCAAAATTGGAGTAGGTGGAAAAGAAGATATGTCAATAAAATAGAAGATATTGATGACGTTTATGTTGCTGTGAACTCAATGATTGCAAGCCTTGATGACCCGTATTCAAGATTACTTTCAAAAGAAGAATTCTTAGAGCAGTCTAATTCCATTGATTCTAAAATTTACGGAATCGGTGTTAATATTGCATCACTTTCGGGGAAAATTTATATTGTTAACGTAATAAAAGGCTCTCCTGCTGATATTGCAGGGCTTAAGCAGGGCGATTTATTGTTGTCGGTTAATGATAATTTAACCAAGGGTAAGTCCATTTTTCAGGTTGCGCAGTACATTAAAGGGCAGCTCAATGAAATTGTAACTTTGGTAATTTTGAGAAATAACGAGAAAATCACCAAGAAAATTAAACGCGGCGAGGTAAAATTTAAAACGGTTGAACATCAAAAGTTTGATAAAAACATTGGCTATATACATATTTTGAGTTTTATAGGCAACGATACCCCAAGAGAATTTTTAAGTGCGCTGGATAAGCTAAAAAATACAAAAGGGCTGATTTTAGACCTAAGAGGTAATACGGGTGGTCTTTTTCAAAATGCGCTTATTGTTTCAAATCTGTTTTTAACACAAGGTGATATTGTAAGCGTTATAGGTCGAGACGGGCAAAAGAGTTTATACAGTGTACAAAGCGGCGACTTTGTATATGATAAACCGCTTATAGTCCTTGTTGATGGCGATAGTGCCTCAGCGTCCGAGATTGTTTCTGCTGCTCTTAAGGACAACAACAGGGCAAAAATCGTCGGTACAAGAACTTTTGGCAAGGGTGTTGTGCAAAAAATTTATCCTCTACCCAATCAAATGGGCATGAATTTAACCATTGCAAGATATTTGACTCCTAAAGGATATGATATAAATAAAAAAGGAATAGAACCGGATTATGAGGTTGTTTTTACAAAAGAAGATATGGTAAAAAGCTTCGACAGACAGCTTGAATTTGCAAAAAATTTAATAGCAAAAGAAATTAAATGACAATTATTTTCTTTTTTGTGTTTTGTATGACTGCATTACAGTAAAAAGGTCGGAGCATGATTTCAAAAATTTCCTCATTAAATTTAAATTTAAACTCACCTTGTATAAATACTAAAAAGCCAAATGCAGACAATCCGCTGGAAAGAACTCCAAAAGCCGATACAGTTTCTTTTAGCGGAAAATGTTCGCAAGCAAAATCAAATAAAAGTGATTTGCCGCAAGAGCTTAAGGATGCTTTTGATAACAAAGTGTTTAAGTTTAAGAAAGAAAGCGGCGAGGTTTTTGAAGGAACAATTAGGGAATATCTGGAAAGTTCAATTTCTTGCTGGTCTGATGTAAGACTTTCTGTTGTAAAGTCCGGTGTTATACATAGTACAATGCTTGAAAATGCTTTGGAAATGCTTGATAGTGGACTGGATTACAGTAAAAATTACCGAATTCAAGCAGGTCCCGGTACATATTTTGCGGGATATCAGGATATGAGTTATGGGAACATTGCATTAGAAGGTACTTATACCGGCGATATGGCAGAAATACCCGTATTTGAAAGTAAATTTTATGACGGTATTATGAATAACCAAGAGATAATTAAATTTGCAGAAGGTTTTGCACCTACAAGAGAAGAATCGTATAAACTTACAAATAAATACTGTCATGATTTATTGGTAAACGAAATGGGAATTGATATACTCTACTGTGCAATGGGTTCAAATTCCTGCTATGTTGCTCTAAATGATGACAAGATGAGCCTTAGACCTTATAACTTTAAAATGGTTAACGGTAGGCATCAATGGCTCTAATCTCTTGAAAAAACTTCAAGCTCAAGGGAATTTGCGCATTTAATCGGGTTAAAGTAAGCGCAAGAACCTACCATTGCAGCGTTATCCGTGCAGTATTTCATCTTTGGCGCATAAGTTATGTAGCCTTTGTCATTCAGTTGCGCAAGCTTTTTTCTTAATTCTGAATTTGCCGCTACACCGCCTGCGGTAATAATGGTTTTGTAATTATATTTGTCGGCAAGGTTAACCGTTTTTTTGATAAGAGTGTCTGAAACTCTGTGTTGAAAACTTGCGCATATATCTTTTATGGGCATTTCTTTACCCTTGAAGCTTTGAGTTAATCTTAAAAGTGCGGTTTTAAGACCCGAAAAACTAAACTCGTCCTCACCCACTTTTGCTTCAGGCAGACTAAATGCTTTTGGATTGCCTTCTTGAGCCAGTTTGTCAAGCATAATTCCACCGGGGTATGGTAGTCCCATTAAGCGTGCAACCTTGTCATAGACTTCACCTACGGCGTCATCAATTGTTGAAGCGACAATTTCTTGCTTGTCGTAATCCTCAACTCTGATAACCTGTGTGTGTCCGCCTGAAACCAAAAGGCACATAAAGGGCGGTTTTAAGTCTGATTCTATAAAATTTGCACACACGTGAGCTTGTAAGTGATTTACCCCAATGTATGGCTTGTTATGTACAAGGGAAAGCGTTTTTGCAGCATTTAGCCCCACAAGTAAACATCCGACAAGCCCCGGCCCAACGGTTGATGCAAATGCATCAATTTCCTTTGGAGAAATTGCGGCTTGCTCAAAAGTCTCTTTTATAACAACGCCGATTGAGTCAAGGTGTTCTCTTGCAGCAACTTCTGGGACAACGCCGCCAAATTTTTGGTGAGTTTTTATTTGTGAGAAAACAACATTGGACAAAACCTCACGGCCATCTTTTACGATGGCACATGCGGTTTCATCACAACTTGATTCTATTGCAAATATTAGCATTTAACAGCCTTCATATCGTATCTGATGCCTGCTTCTTTCATTCTGTCGAGAGCTTTTTGCAGAACATCAACAGGTTTTGTAAGAGCAATTCTGAAGTAACCTTCGCCGTATTTGCCATAGCCGTTTCCCGGCGGTACAACAATGTGTGCTTTTTCAAGCAATACTGTTGCAAATTCTTCGCTTGTGAAGCCTTCGGGAGCTTTTAACCAAAGGTAAAAAGTAGCTCTGGAGGGTTTTACATCCCAGCCTAATTCTCTTAAGCCTTTTTCCATTACTTCTTTTCTTTCTTTGTACATTTTATTCAGCTCTTCAATTTGGCTTTTAGGCGCACTGTATGCTTGAGTTGCGGCCTCTTGAATAGCCTTAAAGCAGCCTGAGTCGATGTTGTTTTTAATTGTTCCAAGTGCTTCGATTGCCTTTTCGTTTCCTGCAATAAAGCCAACACGCCAGCCTGTCATGTTGTATGATTTTGAATGTGAGAAAAATTCAATTGCCACATCTTTTGCACCTTTTGCTTCAAGAACGGAAGGAGCTTTATAGCCGTCATAGGTCATTTCACAATAAGCTTGGTCAGAGCAAAGTAGAATATCATATTTTTTGCAGTAATCAACAGCTTTTTGATAGAATTCCAAATCACAAACAGCACCTGTTGGGTTGTTCGGGTAATTTAAAAACATCAATTTTGCTTTTCTTGCAACATCTTCGGGGATTTTATCAAAATCGGGCAAGAAGCCGTTTTCTTCTAAAAGCGGCATAGAATAAGGCTCGCCGCCTGCAAGAATTGTTGCGTTTTGATATACCGGATACCCCGGATCAGGGCACAATGTAATGTCGCCTGCATCAACAAAAGCAAAGAATACGTGTGCGATTGCTTCTTTTGAACCGATGTTTGCCAAAACTTCTTTGTCAGGGTCAACATCTACGTTAAATCTGTCTTTCATCCACTTTGCGCTGGCATCTCTAAATTCTTTAGTACCGTTATAAGGCGGATAATCATGGTTTGAAGGTTTATCTATCGCCTTATGCATTGCTTCAACTACACTTGGAATAGTCGGCGTATCAGGGTCGCCAACACCAAGAGAGATTATATCTATACCTTTAGCTTTAGCCTCAGCAATTTTTGCATCTATCCTTGCAAAAAGGTAAGGCGGAATTTTTTCTAATCTTTGAGATGTTTTCATTGTATATATTCTCCTTTTTTGTTATAATAATTTTATCATGAAAAAGATAATTTTTAGTTTATTTTTTTCTTTTTTGACAATATTGACTATTGCCTCTAGCCCCTCTTGTGCTTATTATTCGCTTGAAGAGGCGACAGCACTTTATAATATGGGCATAGATTATTATTCGCAAAATCAGGTTCAAAAATCAATGGACTACTTTAAAAAAGCCATTTCCTTGAACCCGAAATTCTACGAAGCGTATTACAATCTTGCACAAATTCAAGCCTCATACGGTTATACGGACGCTGCAATAAAAAGTTATGAAAAAGTAATTCAGCTTAAACCGCAGGATTACGAAAGTGCGCTTGAACTGTCAAAGCTTTTATACAAAAGAGGTTACCTAAACCGTGCTCAGGCTACTTTGGCTAAAATACCCGATAGTGATTCTCATTACAGCGAAGCACAAAAGTTTAGCCAAAAAATTAAAGCAAGGCAAACTCAACTTTTGGTTCAGCAACAAAAGGCTCAAATGCAGCAAGAACTTCAGTCTAAAATGACAATTGATTTGGATAAGCAAAACCAAGCTCAAGAAGCACCAAAAACAGAGGTTCAAAAACCACAGCAAGAGGATGAGCCAAAGCTTGAGCAATCAAATCTTCTTATCGAATTATCTGCTCCTTCGGGCGTCGCGGCAGATTCAATGGGAAACGTTTATGCGGCAAGTTTTTCACAAAATAAAGTATATAAAATAACCCCGTCAGGCGAGAAAACAATTTTTGTTGAATTTTCTCAACTCGGCGGCCCTATTGGTATGGCAGTTGATGCTTATGACAACTTATACGTTGCAAACTATACAAAAAATAACATCCTAAGAGTTACCCCTCAAGGTGTTGTAAGTGAATTTGCAAAAGTTAAAAAGCCATATTGTATAGCAGTTGACTCGACAAGAAAAATTCTTATCGTTAGCGAGCAAGACGGTAATAAAATTCTAAAATTTGAGCTTTAATTTTTAATAAAGTTCGTAAGCTCGTTAATTTTATCCTCAAGAGCCTTGTCTGTTTGAAGATTTTCTTTGATTTTGTCGCAATTGTATAAAACCGTAGTATGGTTTTTACCAAACGCAGAGCCTATTTCAGGCAGACTTAGTTGAGTTATTTCTCTTGATAAGAACATTGCAATTTTTCTTGCGTTTGCAATTTCTTTTGCTTTTGCGCTTGAAAGCAAATCTTCTTTTTTTACACCAAAAAACTTTGCAGTTTTTTCAATTATATCTTCCACGGTTATTTTCTTAGCATTTTCATTAATGTTTAATATTTTTTTTGCAAGCTCAATATCCGCCTCTACTCCCTGAATTGAGGCATAAGCACTTATTTTATTGTATGCACCTTCAAGCTCTCTTATGTTTTTGTCATAGACTTTTGCTAAAAACTCTGCCACTTCGTCGGATATTTCAAATTCCGAGCGTTTGGCATGGTTTTTTATAATTTGAATACGAGTTTTTAGGTCAGGTACTTGAATTTCAATATTAATACCCCACTCATATCTGCTCTTTAGCCTGTCAGGCGTACAAGTAAGGCTTGAGGGCGGTCTATCCGAAGCAAAAACAATTTGCTTGCCGGCATGGAATAAGACGTCAAAAATATTAAAAATTTCTTCTTCCGTTCTTTGTTTTCCTTCCGCAAATTGAATGTCATCAAGCAAGAGAACGTCTATATTTCTGTACTGATCTCTTAATTTTTTCATTTTTGAGTTACGCTCTGACATTACAATAGCTGATTCGGTTATTTGATTGGTCAGCTCTTCTGCTTTTGCATATTTTACCTTTAGCGAGGGGAAATTTTTTAAAATTTCATGACCTATCGCTTGCATAAGGTGGGTTTTCCCAAGTCCTACATTTCCGTGAATGTATAAGGGATTGTACTTTTGCCCCGGTGCGTGGGCAACCATTTTTGCAACATTAAAGGCAAAGTTTGAATTTTCCCCGTTAACAAAATTTTCAAAAGTATATTTTAAGTTTAGCCCGCAAAAAGAGTGCATTTGCTTAAGGTTGTCAATTTGCTCCTGTACAAGGCTAAATTGCTGGCTTTGCTTAGGTTGTTTTTTCTTTTGCGGTTTAATATTTTCATCAAGAACAATACGAACGCTTCTTTTGAGGGATGTTACCCTCTCAAGAGCCTCTTCAATTTCGGCTAAATATTTTTGCGTTAAAACCTGTATTCCAAAGCCTTGGTTACTTTTCATCAGAAAAATGCCGTTAGAGGGCATATCATACAAAGGCAGCGCGGGCTCTAAGTTGTTAAGCCAGCTGTGAGCGGTTTCGGGTATATTTACTTTTATTTCGTCTATGACTTTCTGCCAAGCTTCGTTTTCGTCTTGTTTCAAGATTGCTCCTTGACTTAAACTTTCACTCCAACCATTCAAAAGTTTTACGCTTTTAATTTTACTATAAACATTTGATGTAGTAAAATTAAAAAATGAAAAATTTTCTTGATTACTCTAAACTCTTTGATTTTTTTAGAAATACTTATGCCGACTTTTCGTATAATCATCCGCAAGGCTTTGCGCTTAAGCCTTTAAGGTACTTTTTTGAATTAACATACAGATGTAATCTTAACTGCCCGTATTGTTACGTTGGGGATGACAGAAAAAAACAGGAAATGACCTATGATGAGTGGTTAAGAGTTATAAAGCAAGTACCTTTTTATTCTTTTATTACGCTTGTTGGCGGTGAACCTTTAATTAGAGAAGATTTTAAAGAAATTTTATTCGCATCTTCAAAAAAAGTTTTGTCTAAAGTTAACGTTGTTACAAACGGGGTTTTGATTAATGATGATATAATTAACGCTTTTATAAAATCAAAAATGATGCTCTTGAGTGTATCTTTAGACGGTTGGGGTGAAAACCACGACAAAAACAGAGGCGCAAAGGGAATTTTTGCCAAAATAAAGGATAATTTGGATAACATTTCTCAAAGAAAAAAACGTCCTATGCTTGATATTAAAACAATTGTCCTTAAAGATAATCTTGAAGACCTTCTAAATTTATATGAATATTGCACAAAAAATAATTTTGAATTTTTCTCAATTTCTTTTTTGAGGAACAACAATCTAAAGCAAAATTCAATTTTGAGGGACAATTTTGGCACCGAATTTTATGAAACAAATTACCCTGTTGAGCAATATTTTAATTTGGATGAGTTTGAGAAAATCTTCAAAGAGATAAACAAAATAAGGGAAAAATCTAAGACGAAAATACGCTTTTCGCCAAAATTTGAAGGCAGTTCTTTTGAGGATGAAATGATAAAAATAAGAAAATTTTTCACACAAGAAGCAAATCTTCATCCGAGTGAAATATATGAACCCTGCAAGTTTCCTTTTTCAAATATGATAATAAGCCCTAATGGCGATATTTACCCTTGTTTATCTTTAAAAATCGCAAACATTAAAGACAAAACAATTTCTCAAGTGTATAATGAAGTAAAATACAGGTGCTTTAGAAAAAATCTTAAATATTCAAAATGCTTTACATCTTGCCAGATGTGCTGCGAACTAAAAGTAAAAGATTGGAGGGATAATGAAAAATAAAATTAAGCTTTTAACATTCTTTTTGGTTTTTGCTTTATTTTTTAGTGTTCTACCCTCTTTTGCAGACGGCAAGGATTACTTAAGCGCTAAACTTAAAAACGGTCAAAACGTCGTTATAAAACAAGTTTCAAATAATCCGACCGTTACAATTGATACTTGGATAAAAACCGGCTCAATTAACGAGGATGATAAAAACTCAGGCGTTGCACATTTCTTGGAGCATTTGTTTTTTAAAGGAACTCAAAATAATCCCACGGGAACTTTTGACAGAATCCTTGAAAGCAAGGGTGCAATTACAAATGCTGCAACAAGCAAAGACTTTACGCATTATTATATAACCCTTCCTTCAAAAGATTTCGATTTGGCCTTGTCTTTGCACTCCGATATGCTTTTAAATCCCCTTGTACCAAGAAAAGAGCTTGAAAAAGAACGCCTTGTTGTTCTTGAAGAAATATCTAAAGGCAAAGACAGCCCGTCAAATGTTATGTGGGAGAACTTATTCTCACTTATATACGGTTCGCAAACCCCTAAACACCCTTACTTTAGACCTGTTATAGGTAAAAAAGAAGTAATTGAAACAATAACAAGAGAAGAAATTCTCGACTTTTACAATAAATTCTATACCCCAAATAATATGACAACAGTTATAGTAGGGGATGTTGACCCGCAGGAAGCACTTAAAAAGGTTGAGCAGTATTTTGTAAAAGAAGAAGACGAAAAACAGTATGTTGCCCCAATTTATCCTAAAATTGCACCATTAAGCGGTGTTATGAGAATAAATAAAGATATGGACGTTAATCAGGCATATATGGTTATTGCTTTTAAAGCTCCAAAATTTAAGGAAGATAAAGATACTTATGCCTTGGATGTCTTAGCTACAATACTTGGTGAATCAAAAAGTTCAAGGTTAAACCAAAGGCTAAAAGAACAAAAAAATCTTGTCTATTCAATTTCTTCAGGTAATTCAAGCTACATGGACGACGGACTTTTTGTAATAAGTGCGACACTGGATGCTAAAAACCTTGCTGATGCCGAAAAAGAAATACTTTTAGAAATTGATAAAATAAAAAAAGGTGAAATATCATCAGCTGATGTTAAAAAAGCCAAAAATATGATTAAGACTGATACTTATTATTCAAGAGAGTCAATTTCAAATATTTCAAACGAGCTTGGGTATCTTACAACCTTTTGGGGCTCAACCTCTTACTATGATAACTATTTAAACAATATTGAAAAAGTTACAAGAGGGGATGTAATAAAGGTTGCAAAAAAATACTTAGATAAGAACAAGTATGCAATTTCAACCGTTGTGCCAAAAGAAGATGAGCTAAAACAAATTTCTCATGTTGCGGCGGCTGCAAAAATTCCTGTTGAGTATAAAGTTTTGGAGCAAAATAAAGATACCGTAAAATATGAGCTTTCAAACGGTGCAATACTCGTTGTTAAAAAGAACAGCGCAAATTCAATTATTGCAATTAATATTGAAGCAAAGGGTTCAAAAGCCTTGGAAAAATCCCCCGCAACAGGACTTTTGGCAGCGTCTGTTGTAAAACAAGGGACAAAAAAATATTCAAATTTTGAACTTGCAAATTTATTGGATGAAAAAGGTATAAAGCTTGGTCTGTCTTGCGGTAATGATACTTTTTCAATAAATATGCAAACAACTCAAAACGAGCTTGAAAGCGCTTTGGATGTTTTAAACGAAGTTGTTAATAATCCCGTTTTTTCAGTTTCGGAAACAGAAAAAATGAAAAGCTTAAGAATTGCGGATTTAAAGAAAATTGAAGATAACGCTATGTCAATGGCGATTGATGAATTTAAAAGCCAAGCTTTTAGCGGTTCTTACTATGGTCAAAGCTATAAAACACTTCTAAAATCACTGCCCACGCTTACGCCTTTGGATATTAAGCAGTATTACAGTGAAATCTTAAACCCTAAAAATATTGTAATAACTGTTGTGGGTAATGTTGATGACAAAAAAATCGCAGATGAGATGACAAGAATTTTCCCTTCAAAACAAGGTAAAAAGATAACATTTGCGGATGTAAAACCTAATAATTTTATTCCTCAAAAAAATATTGATAAGGTTTTAGTAAAACCCGATACTCAAACAGCTTGGGTTTTTGCGGGTTATAAAACTTGTGATATTTTTAACCAAAAAGACTTAGCGGCTCTAAGGATTATAAATGCAATTTTGGGTGAAGGTATGAGCTCAAGACTATTTAAAAGTCTAAGGGAAGAAAAAGGCCTTGCCTATGTTGTAGGCTCAACTATTTTTCAAAATATCTCTGACGGTGCTTTTGTTGCCTATATAGGTACAAACAACCAAAGTGTTCAGGTGGCAAAAGAGGGTCTGCTCAGTCAGATTGAAAAATTAAAAACAGAATACGTAAGCCAAAAAGAGCTTCAAGAGGCAAAAGATAAGATTTTAGGTAACCTTGTGGTATCTCTTGAAACAAATATGGATTCTGCCTCTCTGCAAGGCTCTTTTGCTCTAACGGACAGAAGTATTAACTACCTTGATACATATAAAAAATTAATTTCGGATGTAAGTCAAACCGATATTTTGGAAGTTGCAAATAAATATTTCTCAAAGCCTTATATTTCAACAGTTGTGAAAGCAAAAAAGTAATTTCTGTGATAAAATTATAATACTATGTATGGATTTAATTTTGAGCTGGACGATTTCCAAAAAGAGGCAATCGAACACATAAGAAACGGCAAAAGTGTTGTGGTTTGTGCTCCGACAGGTGCGGGTAAAACTTGCATTGCTCAAAGTGCAATACATTTAGCACTTGAGAACGGTTCAAGGATTTTTTACACCACCCCTCTTAAGGCACTTTCAAACCAAAAATATTTTGATTTTTCAAATAAATACGGCGAGCAAAACGTTGGACTTTTAACAGGTGATACAACAATTAACAGGGGCGCTCAAATTGTTGTTATGACAACTGAAGTCTTTAGAAATATGCTCTATGGTACAACATTTGGCGAGCTTAAGGACAACTTAAAAGATGTTAAATATGTTGTCTTAGATGAAGTTCACTATATGAACGATGAGCAAAGAGGAACGGTTTGGGAAGAGAGTATAATATATTGCCCTGTTAATATTCAAATAATTGCACTTAGTGCGACCGTTCAGAATTCTCAGCAACTTACAAACTGGATTAATACGGTTCATTCAAAGACAGAGCACGTTTACAGTGATTTTCGTCCTGTGCCGCTTAGGTTTTACTACTATGACAGCTCAAAACCGGACACAGTTTTGCCCCTTTTAACTCCTGACGGTAAGTTGAACAAAAAAATTAAACCCGAAAGCAAGCATAAATATTTTAACAAGAAAACTGCGGTTAAAAACCCTGTGGCATCAATTACTTTGGCATTAAAAGAAAAAAATATGCTGCCGGCTATATACTTTACCTTTTCAAGAAAAAAATGCGATGAAAATGCCCAAAAATGCGCAAGTTTAGACCTTTTGGATAAAGAAGAAGCTCAAAAAATAAGTTTGCTTGTTGATGAATATATTAAGGAAAACCCTTATCTTGAGAACAATTCCCAAATTGAATTAATCAAAAAAGGTGTAGCTTCTCACCATGCGGGGTTATTACCCGGTTGGAAAGCACTTGTGGAAAGACTTTTTCAACAAGGGCTTATAAAAATGGTTTTTGCAACCGAAACGCTTGCGGCGGGAATTAATATGCCCGCAAGAACCACGGTTATAAGTTCAATTTCAAAAAGAACTGACGAGGGACACAGGCTCTTAAGTGCAAACGAATTTCTTCAAATGTCAGGCAGAGCCGGTCGTCGAGGTATGGATGAAATCGGCTATGTTGTTGTAGTAGGCACTCCTTTTCAGACTCCCGAGGAAGTTGCGGCCTTAGCTACATCTGAAGCCAATCCGCTTGAGAGCAAGTTCTCACCTTGTTACTCAATGGTGTTAAATTTACTTCAAAGATTTAGTATAGATGAGGCAAAAGAGCTTATTTTAAAAACTTTTGGCTACTATTCTTCAACGGATAGAATCTCTCCGCTTTTAGCACAAATGGAAGAATATCAAAATATTATTCAGGCGGCAAAAGATTATAAGTGTCATTTGGGTCTTAAAAATGAGGACTTTTATGAATACAATAAGCTAAAAAATATGTATGTTGAAACAAGAACGATTTTTAAAACCCTTAAAAAGCAAGCTAGACAAAAGGGAAATCAAAATGCGCCCGAGGTTATTCAGTTTGCCCAAAAGTCAAAAGAGCTTTTAAGACAGGTTGAGCATTTTGGCTGTAACACCTGTAAGCTCTATAAAAAACACAAAAAAGAGCTTGAAATACTTGCAAGATATGAGAAAAAAGCCCGTCTTTTAAATAAAGAGATTGAATTTCAAAAGGATGTTTACTGGCAAAAATTCTTAGCTCATAAAGAAATTCTTGAAATTACCGGTAATTTGGCAGATGATTTTCCGACTCAAAGAGGCAGAACTACAATGGCTCTTAGAAGTGAGAATGAACTTTATTTGTCCGAGGTGATATTAAGCGGGTTACTTGATGATCTTACCCCTTGTGAGTTGGCATCAGTTATTTGCGCTCTTTCAACCGAAGAAATGCGGCTTAAGGATGACTGCCCCACAAATCCGCCTTGTCAAAAGGTAAGAAAAACTTTAAATAAAATTAAAGACATAAGAAGAAAAATATATATGCTTGAGAGGGATTTTAATATTGAAAATCCTATGAATTTGCATTCTCATTTTTGTTCTTACATAGAATATTGGATAAATTCAGACAACGAAGATACGCGCTCAATTGATGCTTGGGAAGATATGTTCCGTGATTCGCAGTTCTCACAAGGCGATGTCGTAAGGGCATTTAAAAGAACAATAGATGTCCTAAGGCAGATTGCACTTGTTGAAAACGTCAAGGAAGAAGTTGCACAAAATGCAAAAATAGCTATACGTTCTATTAATCGCGAGCCTGTAAATGTTGATTAATATTAACTTTTGTAAAATATTTTCTCTTGAATTATCAAGAAAGCTCTGTTTTTGTCCTTTTTAATAATGTGAAGGCGGAGTTTTTATGGAAATAAACAAGGTTTCTGGTGTTAACGCCAGCAAAAAAGTTTTACCAAAGAAAAAACAAGAGATAAGTTTAAAAAATAATACAGGGACTTCAAGCCCGTATCTTGCAAATGTCAGCTCATCTGCAATACGTGCAAACTATGCTCCTTTGTCTTTTACGGGCAACGCTAACGCTATTAAAGAAGCATATATAATTACGGGTGAAGAAGAAGATGTGCCGTTGTTAGTTACAAAGAAAAACGGTTCTTATGTTATTGACTTTGATTCGCAAACCGAAATTATATATGGTGAAGACGCCGTAAAATATTTACAAGATAAAACATTTTTTGAATATGACACTCAGGTAATTTTCCCTAAGAAATCTTCAGGAAAACTATACACTGATGAAGGTAAGACGGTAATTTTACCTGAGAATTCTGCTGCAACAATAAATGCAAAATCCAACGGCAGAGTTGTCGTGGATGAAGGTTATCCGATGGTGGTTGTTACCAAAAAAGACTATGATTGGTATGAAAGATACAAGCGTGATGCGCAGGATGAAAACATACGAAATAAATTCTTGGAATTAATTTACTACAATTCACACCTTTATAACGGTCATTTCACGCCAAACAGCCTTCTTCCGGAAAGACTGAAAGATGAAGAGTTCTTGCAAACTTTAGGAATAGATAAATATCAGTCAAGAAATAACCTTGTTTATGATTTATACGCTAAGCGTTATGAATTGTCTGAGCAAGACAGAGATGAGGTTATGTTTGCAAGAGCAATTGTTGAAAAACTCAAGGAAACAGGCGCGGCTTATGATAGGCCTGATGGCTATTTAAAGTTTTCAACACTATATAATCCTGATTTTCAGGCAAATTATTTAAAAGAAAACGGTTTCACTCAAAAGCAAATAGAAGCTGTAATGCCAATTTATAAAAAGTCCAGACAAGCACACATGGATGCTCGTTTTTCGCTAAAAAATCCTGCATCCGATTACCCTTATGAGCTTGTTGAAAAGATGAAAGAAGCAGGCATTATACATAATAATAAAAAACTTGCAGGAGAGTTTATATATTGGAAGGAAACTTTTGCAAACGAAACAGATATAAGAAACAAGCTTGGTGAAAAAGGTTTTGAGCCTTGGGAAATTGAGCTGATTGTTGATAACTGGAGAAAATATAATCTGACAGGTTTTGACTTGAGCGGATTAAAACATATTAGCCCTAAAATGGCTGTTTACGGTTTTAGTGATAAGCTAAACAATTGGACACAAGAGGCTACAAACTGGATTACAAATTCAACCGCACCAACTTCTTCTGAAGGCATTACTCCTTTCGTGGGCGTTTCAATGGTGCAAATGGATGAAGATGAAATTGTGCCGATGTCTAAAATAAGAAGCGAAGAAAAGCTTCACGCTCACCCCAATTTAGAAGAAAAAAGACAAACTGAAATTTATCTTATAACAAGCGGTGCTGCTGCTCTAAATGTTGTTAAGGGCGGTAAAAGTCAGGTAAAAATCCTAAGAGAAGGCGAGCTTGCAGTCGTAGGCCCCGGAGTTTTGCACTCAATAAATTCTATTTCAGGAGAATATGAGCACATTGTATCTCAAGTGCCTTCCGCATTTCAGTACGGCTTTGGCTTTAAGCAAATAGTAGAGCCGCCACAGGATTACGATGAAGAAAGACTTGGACAAGAAGCGTTTGAACAGTTAAGCGAATGTAGAAATTCTTAATTATTCAACCGTTACTGATTTTGCCAAATTCCTTGGCTGATCAACGTCTTTGCCTAAATATTCTGCTATGTAATATGCTAAAAGCTGCAACACAACTATATTTAAGGCAGGAGAAAGCGTGTCTGAAATATCGGGAATTGTAAGAATATCATCAAACAAATCTTTCGATTTTCTGTCTATAAAGTTTGTAACCCCGATTAATTTTGCTTGACGAGCTTTTGCTTCTTCGCAGTTAGACATAACTTTATCATACACGCAACCCTTATTTAAAATTGCAAGAACAGGCATGGTTTCATCTAGCATTGCTATCGGGCCGTGTTTTAATTCGCCTGCACTGTATCCGGTTGCGTTAATGTAGCTTATTTCTTTAAGCTTTAGTGCTCCTTCAAGAGCTGTGGGGAAGTTTATACCTCTTGCAATAAAGATAAAGTCTTTAAAGCTTGAGTATTTTTTTGCTGTTTCTTTAATAGCTTTTGTGTTGTTTGTAACTGCTTCAATTTTATTTGGTAACTCAAGCATTTCTTGTTTCAAACTTACGATTTCCTTGTCTTTTACGCTTTCAGGGTTTGTAATTTGAACTAAATAAAGAGTTAAAAGATAAAGCGAAAGCAATTGTGCCATATATGATTTAGTTGCGGCAACAGAAACTTCAATACCTGCGTTAACGGGTAGAAGACTGTCTGCAAGTCTTGCCATTGTGCTATCGGGCCTGTTTGTAATAATTAAAACGTGAGAACCCTTTTCTCTTACCTGTTTTATTGCGGTAATTGTGTCTGCCGTTTCACCTGATTGAGAAATGCCTATGGTAAGAGTGTTTTCATCTGAAATTGTATCTCTGTAAATATACTCACTTGAGGCTTCAACATCTGTCGGAATTTTTGCAAATTTTTCCAAAATATATTTGCCTACAAGTCCTGCGTGCAATGATGTTCCGCAAGCAATAATTTGAATTCTTTTTATATTTTTAAGCTCTTTTGGGGTTAGTTTGACGTCTTCAAGAACAATTTCACTCTTGGAATTTGTCAACTTGCCTTGCAGTACATTTCTTGCAACATCGCTTTGTTCGTGAATTTCTTTTAGCATATAGTGCTTGTAGCCCATTTTTGAAAGTGCAACGGGCTCAAACGGTAAAAATTCCACTTTGTTTTCAAGCAAATTGCCTTCTAAATCGGTAATTCTGATAGAATCTTTTTTAATTTCAGCTACCTGATTATCGTTTAAATATATTGCTTTCTTTGTGTATTCAATGATAGCCGGAATATCGCTTGCAATAAAGTTTTCACCTTCACCAACGCCGATAATCAAAGGTGCATTTTTTCTTGCAACAATAATTTTATCAGGCATGGTTTTGTGCATAACGCAAAATGCATAAGCGCCTTGAATTTTTTTAACGGCATTTGTTGTTGCTGCCATTAAGTCTTTGCATTTTGAAAATTCATGAGCTATAAGGTGTGCTGCAACTTCTGTGTCTGTTTGAGATTTAAACTCGCAGCCATACTTTTCAAGTTCATTTTTTAATTCTTTATAGTTTTCGATAATTCCGTTATGTACAACAACTAGGCTTCCGCAATTGCAAGTGTGAGGGTGAGCATTTAGCTCTGTCGGTAAACCATGGGTTGCCCAGCGGATATGACCTATTCCTGAGGTAGATTTATTGCATATATTTTGCTCTTTTAAAAGCACTTCTCTTAGGTTGTTTAGTTTGCCGGGGGCTTTAAAAATCTCTATCTTCCCTTTTGTCATAAGGGCAACGCCCGAGGAGTCATACCCCCTGTATTCAAGATAAGAAAGTCCTTTTAAAAGTACTTCACTTGCTTTTTTAAAACCTATATATCCGACTATTCCGCACATAATTTATCCCTGTCTCTCTTTTAATTCAGTTATTCTATTACACAAAAAACTTATGTACAAATTAAGAATTTATAAAGAAACTAAGAGAATAATTTGTGAAGCTCGTTTGGTTTAAAAATGCCTTCTTCAGTGATAATTCCTGCGATAAGTTCATTTGGAGTAACATCAAAGCTTGGGTTTATAACTTTAACACCCTCGGCGCAAATTCTTTTACCGTTTATTGTTGTTACTTCTTCTTCGTCTCTTAATTCAATAGGAATTTGGCTTCCGTCTTTAATTGACATATCAATTGTTGATTTTGGTGCCGCAATGTAGAAAGGAACATTGTGATATTTTGCGGCAATTGCAACCGTATATGTTCCGATTTTATTTGCCGTATCTCCGTTTGCAGCAATTCTGTCCGCACCTACTACAACAACATCAATCATTTTTTTACTCATAAAATATGAGCACATGCCGTCAGTTATAAGGGTTGTCGGAATTTTATCCTGTACAAGTTCAAAAGTTGTTATTTTTGCACCCTGTTGGCGAGGTCTTGTTTCGTCTGCAAAAACCTGAATTGTATTGTCTTTTGCATAAGCACTTCTTACAACGCCAAGGGCTGTTCCGTATCCTACCGTAGCCAAAGCTCCGGCGTTGCAGTGAGTTAAGATTGTCGCACCTTTTGGAATGATTTGCGCACCGTAATCACCTATTCTTTTGTTAATTTCAATATCTTCATTTTCAAGTCTGATAGCATTTAAAATTAAATTTTCAACAATTTCTTCTTTTGTATTATATTTTTCAATTACCTTTAACTGCTCATTCAACGCCCAGCTAAGATTTACCGCAGTCGGACGAGAAGAGTTTATGTAATCTATTCCTTTTTTTAGCTCTTCAACAAAGTTTTCTTTATTTTCTCTAAGAAGTTCAATTGCACAAATTGCAGCACCATGAGCCCCTGCTATACCTATTGCCGGTGCTCCTCTTACAATCATTGTTTTAATTGCATTATAAATATCTTCTGTTGTTTTAATATCAACTTTTTTATATTCCCAAGGGATTAAAGTTTGGTCAATCATTCTTGAAAAACCGCCCAGTTTGCCTTCTCTAATCCATTCAATTGTTTTTATTGTAGAGTGAAATTCGCTCATTTTTTGTTCCTTATTCTATGTTAATATCTATTTCTTCTATATCTTCAGGTTTTTTCTCAAATTGAGAAAGTGCAAAAATTGTTCCCATTGCAGTTGTAGCGTTTGTAAGAGCCGAAACAATTCCAATCATTATAATTATTACGGCAAATAACCAAAGCGCGTCAAATCTTACCAAATACTGAAGCCCGTATGCGTAATGATATGAGCTTACGAAAGGAATTAGTTTATTTACCAAAGGGGCAAGTTTTAAAAATATTAAAGTTAGCGGGGTGAAAATTATAAAGTAGCTGATTGTCGAGCAAAAGCCACAAATTGCACCCAAAGTTGCTGCCTGTTGATTGTCCAAAAAGCCGATTTGGTCGGTTTTTTTCATATAAATTAAAATAATTGGCGCACATAAAAGCCCCATTATAAATACTATAAGCCCGATTAGAAAATTAAACGAACCTAAAATTGCAAGTGCCGCACCTAAAATTAAGCTGTAAATTGCCGCTTTTTTTCCGATTATTGTATTCATTTATACTAACTCCCTGTTTTTAATTTCCATATTTCTTGCATGACAGATGCCTATTGCAATTGAGTCAACCGTATCATCGAGCTTTGTGTTTTTGTTCAGCTCAATAAATCTCTCTACCATAGACCTGACTTCATCCTTGCTTGCTCTGCCATGACCCGTTAAAGACTGCTTCACAACCATTGGAGTATATTCTCCAACCTCAAGCCCTGCTTCTTCAAGAGCCATAAGAATAACGCCCCTTGCCTGTGCTACGGGGATTATGGTTTTTTGGTTTTTAAAGAAAAACAGCTGCTCAATTCCTGCACTGTCAGGCTTAAAGGTTTTGCAAATTTCTTTTATATCGTTATAAAGCTCTAAAAGTCTTTTTTGGTGAGTTTTATTTTTGTCTGTCTGCACGGAACCCGAGCTGATAAGCTTGTAGTTGTTCTCATCCGCCTCTATGATACTGTATCCGGTGATACCAATCCCGGGGTCTATGCCTAAAATTCTCATATAATAATTATATTTTAAAACTTTTTGGGGTCAAAAAATTAATGAAAATTTGCAAAATAAAATGCGACTTGATAAACAAATCGCATAAGTCAAGAAAGGAATGGTTAGACTATTAACGATTTTCATTATTACACAAAAAAGTTTAGTATGCAAATTTCTTAATATATTTTAACGTTTCTTAAACAAAACACACTATTAAACAAATTGTTGCCTAATTTAAAAATCAGGGCTAAAATACTTTTATGGATATAAAATTTGATAAACACTCTCTTATAGTTAACGGCGAGAGAATTGTCCTTAAGTCGGGCACAATTCATTATTTTAGAACTTTTGGTAAAAAAGAATGGTTTGACAGGCTGGCAAAAATGAAAGCCGGCGGTTATAACTGTGTTGATTTATATCTTTGTTGGTCTTTTCACAATCCTCAAAAGGGCGTTTGGGATTTTGAGGGTTATAAAAATATAGCCGAATTGTTTCAGTGTGCAAAAGATTTGGGAATGTTTATCATAGTCCGCCCGGGGCCTTATATAAACGCAGAGGTATCGGCAGGCGGTCTTCCTTATTGGCTTTTAAAAGATAAAGATGTTATCCCGAGAAACAGAAAAGATGGCGATTACATCTATTCAAAAGCTTATATGGATAACCTAAAAGACTGGTATGGCAAGGTTTTGCCCATTGTAAAAGATTTTGACAATCTGATTGCAATACAAATTGAAAACGAATATTCGACAAACGGCGGCGAGGTTGAGTATCTTCAAGAGTTGTATCAAATTGTTCGCTCTTATGGTATTAATGTTCCAATTTTTCACAATGATGCCTATATTGCGGGACTTTATGCCGATGTGGTTGATATTTACGCTTGCGATATTTATCCCTACATAAACCCGAAAACCAACTGGAGAGAAGAAACATACAGTTTTGATACCTTAGATAATCTTGAAGATATGACAAGGTGTTTTAGCGAAAATTCTCCCATGTTTATAGCTGAAATGCAGTCAGGCTGGTATGATAAGTGGCTTGGCTACGGTTATGAAAAAATAAGAGAAGATATGGGTAAAGACCATATCAACATTATGACAAAAACTGCCTTGTCCCAAGGTGTTACAATGTTTAACCATTATATGTGTGCAGGCGGTACGAATATTTTAGACACCTGTTCGGATGAAGTTTATACAAGCTATGATTTTGCTTCTCCCATAAGCGAATTGGGTATTATTAAAGATAATTTTAAAAAAGCAAAAGAGATTAACTATTTCTTGGATGCCTTTAACTTATCTCAGACAGGGCCAAAAGAATCTGATGTTGAAGTCCCTCAAGGCTGCTATTTTAAAGAAAGAGAAGACTTAATAAACAGCTGCACTTGGAAATTTATTAGAAATTTCAACAGTTGCGAAACTATGATAGACGGGGTTAACCTTGAATCGTTTGATATGAAAATCCTTCCTGAAAACCTTTCTCTATACGCTTGTAAAATTGTAAAAAGCGGAGTAGAAATTTTTGCGAAGCTGGATAATGGCTCTTCTCAAGCGATTTTTGTTTTGGCTGATGAGAAAAATTCAATCACAATTGAAGATTCATCTGGTAATATTCAAAATTACAGTGCGGATTGCTCTGACTTTGAAACTTTAACTTTTGAAGCCAACGGCAAAAAGACTTTAATTATATTCCTAACAAGAAAAACTTCCGATGAGTGCTGGAAGCTTGAAAATAAATTGATTTTTGGGGCAAAATTCATCTATCCCGATGGTCGAATTGCAATAGAAAATGAAAAAGAAATTAAAACCTACACTCTTGAAGGCGGGTTTAATTCTCAATGCTATACGCCTCAAACATCATCCTTGCGAGTTAAATTAACCGATTTTGATGTTTATTTTTGTGCTCCTGAAATTGAAAAAGACTATGATTATTCTTCTTGGAAAAAAATTAAACACAATGAAGATTTCACTCTTCAAGACAGTTTCCAATCGGATGTTTATTCGGAATTTGTTTGGTACAGGGGTAAAATTTCAAACAAAGTAAGAGAAATTTCAATTACCGCAAGGCACATTTTTGCAATTTACATTAACGGTTATGAAATTTTAAATCGTAACAGCTATAAGCATGATAACCTTGCAAGCGTTGATGAGCATATTGTTGTTGATGTTAATCCTGATGTATATAATAATGACAACAATGAAATTTGCGTCCTTGTTCAAAATTTAGGTTTTGATAGAGGTTTTACAAATAATATCGGCACTCCAAGAGGTTTGATATACTTTAAATGCGACACGCAAGAGCTTATCGACTGGCACATAAGAGGGCGAATTTCTCTTGATAAAAGGGAAATGCAAGAAGGACAAGCACCGTATTTGGCTTGTCTTGAAAAGGAATTTGAAATTCCTGAAAAATACTTTGACAAAGACGTTTTTGCTCCCTTTGTTTTAGATATGGAGAAAACTCCCTTCAGACGTGCTACAATATTTTTAAACGGAGTAAAAATAGGCAGATACATAAGACATAATGCCAATCAAACAAAGTTTTATCTGCCCTATGAATTTCTTCAAAAAAATAATAAAATACAGATTGTTATTTGGGAAAAAAGCCACAGAATTAAAGGGGTTATAGACTTTAAAAACTACTTAAATGGTGTTATAATAAATATAGAGAACCATAAAGTCTATCAGCTTTTTTAATTAACAACGCAATCTTCGCATACTAAATATAAAGGAGTTAAAATATGGCTGTTGTCCCTGATTTTTTAATCAAAAGGGTGTACAAAAAAGGTTCTCTTCGCAAGTGCGATGAGGGGATTGAATTTGACCTTAAGAACGTATTGGGCCCGGGCGTTATAAGCGGGCTGGATTATGTTCAAATTAATGACTACAAGTTCACAAAAGAAGCAATCAGTTTTATTACGCAAGGTATTGAGCTTTTTGCAAATTCCGTGAGCGAATTAAACCCTATTCGCTTCCGCTTGGGGCAAGAAGGTACAATGCGCTTATTGGAGCATGTCGAGTGCCTTAAAAACGGGGTAAATAAAATTATTATCGAGCTAACAAACCCCGAAGCAGGCAGAATGAAGATTACGCTTGAAGATAATCTTAACATTGCTTAACGAAATATATACGCTTGTGGACAAAAATATTTTTTAGGTGTAAAATATTTAGGCTCAAGATAAGAAGGTATTTTACATGCTAAAAACTTTATTTGAATTTTTACGACGTAGATTTACAAGAGTTCAAGCGGCTCGTGTATATGTTCGTATTGATTAAATAAATTTAAATATGAACCTCAAAGAGCCGCCAAAAGGTGGCTCTTTTAGTTTAAAATATTTAACAAATACCTGAAAAAAGAGCAAAAAAATGTCATCACAATTGTTAATTTATAAGTGAAGGTAATTTGTATGAAAAATATGCGACGTACTTTACAGATTAACGGAAGGGTTCAAAGACTTATGAACCTTATTTGGGGACTATAAGAAATTTGTAAGGTAAGAAAATGTCAAATTTAAGCGTAACAACAAAAATTATACAAAAATTAAGCAATAACAACGGTTCTGTCATACCCATAGCGGCAAAAGATACTTTAAGTAACTGCGCTATTACATATATTTATGACAAGCAAGCTTCAAAAGAAGACGGAAGAGAAAGAGCAATCGAGGAATTCGGTACAGAAGTTCTTTGGATTGGCGGTATTCCTTTCTTAAAAAAAGTTTTCGACAAAACCATATATAAATTTTTTAAAGCCGACCCGAATTTTGACATTAGAAACCTAAAGAAAAATGCGCAAGGAAAGCTTGACAGGCTTGAGTTTTTGGTAAATAACGCAAAAGATAAAAATCAAAAACAAGTTCTTGAAAATATTTTAAAAAATGATAATGTTCAAAAACTATACAAAAGACTTCACGTTGCAAAATTCTTAACCGCAACGGCTGCAACCCTTGCGGGTCTTAGCGGCTTGATTATCTATAAGCAAAAAACAACTCAAAAAGAGCTCGAAGAAAAATACAGGAAAAAAATGGAGCTTAAAAATGCTGTTAATAAAGAGTTGAAAAACAATAACACATTTGGCGCATTTGCTCCGAAAAGCTCTGAAACTTCATTTAAAGGTTCTGTTTCAAAAGCGCTTTCAGGCTTTATGTATAATCCTGTTATGAACATGTCTATTCTTGATGCAGGTATTACTGCAACAAGACTTGCTCAAGGAAGAGAAGGCGAAAGATTTGAAATCGGCTTTAAAGAAGGTTTTCAAATTCTTTTCATATACTGCCTTGCGCTTCCGATTCAAAAAGGCTTGGAAAAAATAAGTGAAAAGGTATTTAAAAAGCCGATTGAAACAGAATATCAACTTTTAAGCAGTGAAAAATTGCCCGAGCTTTTAAAATCAAAAGATTTACCCGATGCAATCAAAACTATGGCTGCTAAAAACGGCGATGAAGTTCTGGATTACATCTACAATAACGACAACGCGCTAACAAAAATGCTTAAAATTTCAGGCGATATTCCAACACTAAAAGGAAGCGACGGAGTAATTGATTCACTTGCTCACATTGAACCTAATAAAGTTAAGCAGGCATCGCAAAATATCTCAAAACTTCTTGAAAGTGCAAAATCTCAAGCAGATTTGGATAAGTTTTTAAAACAAACGAAAAATATCAAAGGTGCTGCGGTTATTGCAAATATATTAATCGGTGCAGCCGCAATAGGCATACTTCAGCCAATGATGAATATTGTTTTAAGAAAGAAAAAACAAGGCGGAGAAACTATTAATCCTGCCATTAAAAAACTTGAAACACAAATGGAGCAGAAGTTTGCCTTTAAGGGTTAAACCTCGATAAACAATTTTCTTCCGACAATATTTGGCTTGCCGTTATAATATCCCGCGAAATACCCGCCCATAACCGGTGTGTTTTTACCGTAGCTTTGGGATGAAGAAAAACCTGAACCTAAAAACGGGTTTTGGTCTTGCGCAAAAGGATTGTAGCTTTTTTTGCTGCTGACAGGCGCGCTTTGAGTTGTTTGTATTGACTTTGTAATCATAGAAACAAGATTTGTAAGCATTTCATTCCTTTCACGACACTACATTAAAAATATAATGATTTATTAAGATATGTCATATTTATTTTAGCGATATTTTTTAAAGATAATAAAATAAAATGTAAAAAAATCCTCTGTTTGTAGGGTATTATTTTATATGGAAAATTAATTTTTAAAAAAAAGTGTTAAAAATCTTGATTTCATGATAATATTTTATTAAATTGGCGAAATTTTTTTAAGAGGTACAGGAAGATTAGTAATTTTATATATATACTTGTTGCAATATTAACGCTGGCTCTTGTTATATCGGCGGTTGCAAACGTAAGACAAAAGACAAAATTAGAAGTTTTAAGCGAGAATGAAAAAAAGCTTCAGAAGGAATTTGAAGAAAAAGAAAGTTTCCTAAAAAAAGAAGCAATGGTTGCTGCAAAAGAGCAGCTTCACTTTGAACGCCAAAAGTTTG
This sequence comes from Candidatus Gastranaerophilales bacterium, assembly GCA_944325665.1. Lineage (GTDB taxonomy): Bacteria > Cyanobacteriota > Vampirovibrionia > Gastranaerophilales > Gastranaerophilaceae > Galligastranaerophilus. The sequence goes on along the minus strand of CALVAY010000011.1, from coordinate 20,899 downwards.
ATGATGAAGTTCGCGAAAGACGCTCTGAAATCAATCGTCTTGAAAATTCTTTAATGAAAAAAGAAGAGCAGCTTGAAGAACGTGTTCAAAAGAATGTTGATAAAGAACACGAACTTAATAAAAAATATGACGAATTACTTGATAAAGAAGATTATTTGGCTGAAATTGTTGCAAAGCAATTATCTGAACTTGAACGCGTTGCTCAACTTTCCCGCGAAGAAGCTAAAAATATGCTGCTTGAGCAGTTAAAAGTTGAATTGGCGCAAGAGCAAATCCAATTAATTCGTGAAAATGAACAAAAAATCAAAGATACGGCTGAAGAAAAATCAAGAGAGATTTTATCTCAAGTTATGCAAAGATGCGCAATAGAACAGGTTATTGAATCAACCGTTTCTGTTGTTTCTCTTCCTTCTGATGAAATGAAGGGGCGTATTATCGGCCGTGAAGGCAGAAACATAAGGACGTTAGAAACGCTTACAGGTGTTGACCTTATAATCGATGATACACCTGAGGCTGTTGTACTTTCTTCATTTGACCCCGTAAGGCGTGAGATTGCACGTTTAACAATTGAAAAATTGATTGCTGACGGCAGAATTCACCCTGTAAGAATTGAAGAAGTTTACGAAAAATCTACAAAAGAAATTGAAAATAAAATGAGACAAGAAGGTGAGCGCGCAGCTCATGATCTTGGAATTATGAACCTTAACAAAGAGCTTACCAAGACTCTTGGACGCTTATATTATAGAACAAGCTATGGACAAAATGTGCTGAAACATTCAATCGAAGTTGCACAAATTGCAGGTATGTTGGCATCCGAATTAGGTGCTGATGTTAATCAGGCAAAGCGTGCGGGCTTGTTGCATGATATTGGTAAAGCCGTTGATCAAGAGCAGGAGGGCACTCATATTTCCTTGGGTGTTGAGCTTGCAAGAAGATACGGCGAAAAAGAAGAAATTGTTCATGCAATTGAAGCTCACCATGATGATGTTCCGGCCCATACTCTTGTTGCTGCACTTGTTAAAATTGCCGACACGGTTAGTGCAGGCAGACCCGGTGCAAGACGAGATACGCTTGAAATCTATATTAAACGCCTCAAAAAGCTTGAAGAAATTGCAAGCAGCTATGAAGGCATTAGGCAGTCCTTTGCAGTTCAGGCAGGTCGTGAAGTTAGGGTTGTGGTTCAACCTAATGTGTTTGACGATGCTGCCAGTGCGAAATTGGCTCGTGATATAGCAAAACGCATTGAGGATGAACTTGAATATCCAGGACAAATCAGAGTTACTGTTGTCAGGGAAGCCCGAGTTACTGAAATTGCGAAATAGCTTATGTCAAAAAACTTTAAACTTCTTTTTTTGGGTGATATAGTAGGTCGCCCCGGAAGAGAAATTGTACAGAAATTTTTGAGTGATAATATTTCAAAATATGACTTTGTGATTGCAAATGCCGAAAATGCCTCACACGGCTTTGGTTTGACCAAAAAAAATCATGATGAATTTTTAGAGCTAAAAGTAAACTGCTTAACATCGGGCAATCACATTTGGGATAAAAAAGATATTTTTGCTTATATTGACGAATCTCCTATTCTTGTTCGTCCCTACAATTATTCAAATGTCCCCGGTGTCGGGTATCGTGTTTTTGATAATAAAATTGTTGTAATTAATATGCTGGGCAGAACTTTTATGCCCCCTATTGATTGCCCCTTTAAAGCCTTAGATGAATTAGTTTCAAGGCTAAAACAAGAATTTGACTTTGATAATATGATTTCTTTTATTGATTTTCACGCTGAAGCTACGGCAGAGAAAATTTGTTTTGCAAAATATGCCCAAAGCCTTGGTATTAAAGCTGTCGTTGGTACTCATACGCATGTTCAAACAGCTGATGAGAAAATTTTAAATTCCACTTGCGCATATTTATCTGACGCAGGTTTTTGCGGAGCTTATGACAGTGTTATCGGAATGGAATTTGAAGGCTCTTATAAACGTCTTACAACCTCTGTTCCCTCACGTTTTGACGTTGCTCAATCTGATTTATCTCAGCTCAATGCCGCTGAAATTGTTTTTGATTATAAAAGCGGTATTGCAAAAAAAATTCTTAGAATTAATTTTATTGATGAGGTAAAGAAATGTTAGCGAGGTAAAAGTGAAATTAGATTTGCATATTCACACCACCTACTCAGATGGGGCTTTTTCGCCGGAGCAGGTGGTTGATACGGCGATTGACTGTAATCTTGACGTGATTGCTCTTACTGATCACGACAATATTTTGTCGCATCAAATTGCACTCGATTACGTTAAAAAGAAGGGATATAATCTTGAAATTATCCCCGGCGTTGAGATAAATACGATTTATAAGGGCTATGAAGTCCATATATTAGGCTATTTTATGGACACAGAGAATTCTGATTTTCAAACCCTTATTAAAAATCAACAACAGGCACGTATTGAGCAGACTACAAAAATTGTTGAGCTTTTAAATAAAAAAGCGGGTATAAGAATTAAATTTGAAGATATAAGTGCACTTGTTGCGCCAAAGGGCAGTATCGGGCGTCCTCATATAGCCCGTGCAATAACATCGGCAGGTGGTGTTGCAAATGTCATGGAGGCGTATTCAAAATATATTAACGATACTTCACCTGTTTATGTTCCAAGAAAAACGGTAAGCCCTCATGACGCCGTTGAGATAATTAACGAAGCAAAGGGCATTCCTGTTTTTGCACACCCAATTGATGTTGATATATCAGATCAGCTTACAAAAGAATTGGTGAGCTATGGCCTAAGGGGAATTGAAGCGTATCACAGGAAACACTCCCCCGCTGTTGTTGAGTATTTTTCAACTTTGGCCGAAAAATACGGGCTAATAATAACAGGAGGTTCGGATTTCCATGCGCCCTCAATTAACCACGGGTCAATACTTATGGGCAAAAATTTCGTTCCTTCTTGGGTTTATGATCAGCTTATTCAAGAAAAGAAAAGAATTGATATACTCTAATTAGTATTGATGCCTTTTACCGGGGTGTTCTTCGTGCTCTTCGGTTATGCGCATAAATTCTTTGTATATTTCGTTGATTTGCTGAACAACATCAGGGCTTATTCCGCTATGGTCATATCTTGGAATTGCAAGCTCGCCTGTTTGCGGATTTCCGAAATATGTGCCGATTGTTGTACCTTGTTCTGCGGTTAAATATCTTCTGACGTATATTCCGCCATTTTCATATTCGTCAAGAAATTCGCCAATTTCTCTGTCGCAATCAGCTAAACAGCCTTCAGCATGTCTTGCATATCTGTTAAATAAATCCATTGTTGTCTTTTCGGGTTCAATTGGCGGGTTGCCTCTTGAGGCAGGATGTTGTATATCTATAATTCTTTCCGTTCTGCCGTCATGGAACCAGTTTTGCATTTTGTAAATTGCCGTTTCTTCAGGCAAATCAAAACTTAAGGTTGCAGACCAAACTTTACCTGCGGAAATAATATTACTTGGGACATATCTGCTGTATCGCTCAAGCGAGTCTGATGTCCTGTTTGTTAAAAATACCACTTGTAATCTGTATGGAACTTTCTTGGGTGCGTTTTTGCTGTTGATAAGTATCGGCTTTTCTGTAACGCCATAATAGTTCATCTCAATTGGTCTATTGAATTTATCCAAGAATAAAGTTTTTGTTTTATTGCCGGCTCTATCGTAGCTAATTTCACATCTTTGCAGATTGTTTTCAAACTGTGTTTTTTCTTTTATGGTTTTGCCGTCTTCGTAATATTCCCTTTTTTCAATCGGAACAAGTTTGTTTGCAGCATATTTTAACTCGCGTTCAAATTTGTCCGGCAGTTTATCATATCCGTATCCTAAATTAGGTTTTAATAGGTACTTACATCTTTTTTTGCCGGTTTTTCTGTCTTTAATTGTTAATATAGACATGTTGGAATCGCTCGGCCCAATATCATGAACTGCTACTATTTCAGGTGTCATTGTGATTTTTTGCCAAACACAAAGTTCGCCCGAAAAGTCATTCATTCTATAAACATTAATTTCTTTTGTTTTATTATCCCCGTTAGGATAAATATGCTCATACATAACTTCTATTTCGTCGCTGTCATCTTCTGAGTATCTGGTAAAGTATATCGGCTTACCGTCTTTATATTCCATTACAACTTTTTTGTGGTAACCGTTGCCTTCTTTGGTTATAGTGCCGCTAAACAACTCGCCGTCTTTTGTTCTCATCAGGCCATCATCGTCATTTTTTGGATATTTGCCGCTTGCTGATTCAACTGCGGATCTGCCAAGACAAGCAAGCGCATCTTGAGAGCTTTTTAGCTTTTCTGCCTGCTCTTGTGTCTGTGCAGCTTGTTTTTCGTCATTCCCCTTGAAATTTATCTTATTTTGAAAATTTAAACCGGCTAACTTTACTGGTACTATCCTGTTCATGAAAAAATCCTTTTTGACTATGCTTGAATAAAACATATAAATGTATAAAATTAACTTTTTTTACTTTTTTTGTTAAGAAAGCTTAAGCTTATTTAACATTTTTTGTATTTTTGCCCCGACAGGGTAGAATATTTATAGGTATAAACTTGGGGATATTGATTTAATTATGCAGAATATGGAAATGATTAATAAATTTTTAGAATTAACCCTGTCTCAAGAGGGTCTTGCGTTCTATTTGGAGATTAAAAAATCATTTGATTACGATGATGAGCTTATTTTAGATTTTATTAAAAATTATTTGATTATAAGAAATAATGGCAATGTTCCTGATGAAAACACAATTTACTCAGAGTTCGTTGTGTATTTTACAAAATTTTTGCAAATTCAGGGAGAAAACAAAATTCTTGAGCAGTTTGCAAAATATGCTTCATATTATTTGATGTTAAAGATGGAATATGTTGAAAATCAAGACTTTGCAAGGAGTATTTCCGTTATAAACGCCTATGAAGCTTATGATGCGTATCCGTTTTTAATGGAAGTGTTGGATGATTATAAAAACAACAGAATTGATGACAACGCATTAATAAACATGTTAAATATGGTTGAAGAGCTTGTGTTTAAGCGTCATCAAACAGGTGAAGACGTGCAACTGAATACTTTGGGCGTGCAAATTAATAAAATGCTGTTTGACGCTACTAAGACTCAGGCAAAAAGGAGAGTCGGTTAGTGGCAACTTTTATTGACAAAGCAAAAATTAAGGTTATTTCAGGTCGTGGCGGCAACGGCTGTGTTGCTTGGAGAAGAGAAAAATTTGTTGATAAAGGCGGCCCCGCAGGCGGTGATGGCGGACATGGCGGCGATGTTTATTTTGTTGCTGATGAGAACTTATCTACACTTTTAGATTTTACATATAAATCCGTATTTCGCGCTCAAGACGGCGAGAACGGTAAAAATAAAAACATGCATGGTCAGGCCGGTAAAGATCTCTATTTAAAAGTTCCTGTTGGCGTTGTTGTTCGCGACCTAAAAACCCAAAAGATAGTTGCCGACCTAAACGAACATGAAAAAAAGGTCTTGATTGCCCAAGGCGGAAGGGGTGGACGTGGTAACGCACGTTTTGCAACTGCACAAAAAAGAAGCCCGCAATTTTGCGAACCGGGTGAAGCGCCTGTTGAAAGAGAACTTGAGCTTGAACTTAAACTTATTGCCGATGTTGGACTATTAGGTATGCCAAATGCGGGAAAATCAAGCTTTATAAGTGCGATAAGCTCTGCCAGACCCAAAATTGCTGATTATCCTTTTACAACGCTTGTGCCAAATCTTGGAGTGGTAAAAAAACCTGATGGCGACGGTTTTGTTGTTGCCGATATTCCGGGGCTAATCGAAGGAGCATCAGAGGGTGTCGGTCTTGGATACGAGTTTTTAAGACACGTTCAGCGTTGCAGATTTTTTGTTCATATTGTAGATATGAATGAGCAAAATCCTCTTGAAAATTATCTTAAGATTAATAACGAGCTTAAAAAATATGACGAAGAGCTTGTTGGCAGACATCAAGTACTTGTTTTAAATAAGGCGGATATTGTCGATGAGGATAAAATTGTCGATTTGGTTGCTAAATTTAAAGCTTATGACGATGACTTGTTCGTAATTTCCGCAGCAACTAAAGACGGTGTAAAAGAGTTATTGAATCATTTGTACGAACTTGTTAAACAAATTCCTTCTCACCCTCCTGTGGTTGATGTTGAAGAGGATACAGAGTTTAACAACAATGATGACTCGCAATATTTTGTTACAAAACTTAATAAAAATACTTTTGCCGTTCAAGGTGGAAAATTAAAACGACTTGTAAATGTAACTGACATAAAAAATATACAACAAATGAGAAGGTTATCAAATATAATGGACTCTATGGGTATCTGGGCTGAGCTAAAAAGTATGGGTATTCAAAATGAGGATACTGTTGTTGTTGAGGGAGTAGAGATGATTTATACGGATGAATATTATTTTGACTAATCTGTTTGTATGATTTTTTCTAAAAAATGACGACAAGAGAGTATGTATATAAGATAATATAGATTAGGTAGATATTAGTTACAAAACTGTAAAAAAGCCATTATAGAAATTGAAAGAAACACATGTTTTTTGAGGACGAAAAGGAAAATTTAGAGAGTTCTGATTACTTGGACGATATTGAGCTTGACTTGGACGAAGAGCTTGATGACGAGTCAGTAAGTTGGGAAGAATTACTAAAAGAAGATAAGCCAAGGGCTTCTGAGCCTTCGCTTAGCTTTGACATTTCTCAACCGTCGGCAACCGTTGGTGCAAATTCATATCAACCTACGCAAAGTACCTCTCAAGATTTAGATTTCTTTGGCGATTCTGATGTGATTGAACCGACAAATCAAATGCCCAACATGCCTCAAGAGCCTGTATATACACCCCAACCACAGAAAAAACCCGATGCGTTTGATGTATTTGGTGGTGATAGCGACAGTATTCAACCTGTAATGCAAAAGCAAAAACCACAAGAAGATGTTTTTGGTGTCGGGGATGAAGAAGACACTGATGATGATTTAGATGAATTCGATTTTAATGCCGAAGCAAAGAAGAGTAATAATACTGCTGCCCTTCTTGGTATTTTACTGGCAGTTATTTTGGTCGGTGCTTCAATTTTTTACCTGTTCTTTGGTCAAAATAAAAGCACAAATGTTTCTTCTCTAAAGTCAAACAACTATACTCAACACTCAAGAGTTGCGCCTGAAATGCCCAGACAAAAAGTGTCAGAGAACTTGCCGCAAGATGTTCCTGTTGTAAATGAAAAAGAAGCTAAAAATTTAAAGGCTGAGAAAAAAGTTGTTGTTCCTGTTGAAACAGCAGGAAGATTAAATCCGTTTTTACCTACTTTTGAAGAATTTGGTGATAACTATTATGCTGGTGTACCGGCTCAAATTCTTGCACCTCCAAACGCATATGGTAATGATCAAGATGCGCAGGATTTAATGCAGGTTTCAGTGTCAGGTATATTATTTGATGATGTTAAACCATCTGCAATCATAACAATAAGAGATTTAGATTACTTTGTACAAAAAGGCGACTTGGTTGATGATTACAAAGTAATCGATATTAATAGACAAGCCGTTGTAATTAAAAAAGGTACAAATATTTATAAAGCCGGTGTTGGTGAAAGATTTAACCAAAATGTTGAAGTTTCGGGAAGTGCCGTATATCAAGCAGGCGGAACTTGGCAATATTCACTGGCTAATGATACAGATGAAGTAGAAGTGCGCTCTACCTCATCAAGAACACGTCCTACTGCTAGAAATAAGCAGAGAATGAGAACAAGATAAAATTAGAGAACCCGGGAGTTATAAATGTTTACACAAAAAACTAAATTATTTAAGAAGTTTACAATACTGCTAATGCTTGTATCATTAGTGCAAACATCTTGGGCAGGTTTAAATTTAAATTTATCAGAACTTCATTTAAATAACGAGAAGTTAGCATATAACAACGCAGATTTTAAAGATGCCAATTTTGAGACTGATTTTCATGAATCAAACATTGTAAACATTAATAACTATAAAAAAGATAATTCAGGCTCTGTTGTAAATTTTGACAGAAGTATGAAAATTACAAATTCTAATGCAAAAATTAATTTGTCATTAAGAGATTCTGATGTTAAGCAAGTTCTTAGAATGTTTGCCCAAAAAGCAGGTATGAACGTAATATTCCATAATTCTGTTTCAGGCAAAGTAACTTTGGATTTGGTTAATGTTACTCTAAATGACGCTTTTTTAATGGTTTTGCGTTCTGCTGAATTAACCTATGTTCTTGACGGAAAAAATATGATTGTCGCATCTAATGATGATGCTCAAAGCCTTAGCTTTACAAAACAATCTTTAACAATTATTCCGGTTAAATATGAACGCGCGCAAAATATTGCAGATTTCTTGAACAACAATGTTTTTGGTTCAAAGATTACCGGTCTTTCAAACGAAAAAATTGTTACATCTAATCCTGCTACAAACGAAATAATGATTTTTGGTACAAATAATGATGTTGCAATTGCAAAAAGTATTGTCGAAAAGCTTGATAAAAAGCCCATGATTAATACTTTCAAAGTTAACCATACTACTCCTAAAGAAATGGCAAAATTGCTATGCAACACTTTTGTTGAAACAAATACAGACGTTAAATCTGACGATGATGAAGACGACGATGATGACGATGATGACACATCTGATGATGAAGATGAAATCAAAAAAGTAAAATTAGGTAGCGGTATTGTTGCTTGCCGTGCAACAGAAGGTGTTATTGCAGGTGATTCAAAATCAGGCGGACAGCAAGGCTCTCGCGGTCAAAATTTATTAACTATGTTTGGCTCTGCTCCTCTTTCTATTGTTTATTTCCCTGAATTAGGTACAATTAACGTTAACGGCGGTTCATACGAGCAAGTAAAAACAATTAAAGAATTTATAGAACAAAACGATAAAAAACAGCCCATGGCTTATGTTGAAATGTCTGTTATTGAACTTAGCGAATCAGGTTCAAAAGAGTTTGCGAATGAATGGAGCTTATGGACACCGTTTATCAGTTTGAATTTCAATACTGCTGAAGGTTTAAGCACTAACGCAAACCGTCCGACATTCTTTATGGGCGACAGATATGAAGTATTTGACCAAGAAAACCCTGAAAACGGTGTTAAATATACCGTTGACAAATACAGAGGTGATTCTACACTTGTTTATCGTTTAAGATACCTTGTTCAAAACGGCAAGGGTAGAGTTTTGACTAATCCGAAACTTATGGTTACAAACGGTCAAAAATCAGTAATAGATATGACATCTGACTATATTAAAACAGTTAAATCTGAAGTTATTACAACAATAGATAACGCAGGTTTTGCAAGAACCTATGAAGTTGGCGATGACGAAGGTTTGAAAATCGAGCTGGTTCCTTTTATTTCACCTGACGGATATGTATCAATGAACATAGCTCCAGAGTTTGCCACCGTTAAGGAAAGAGTTTATGCTCCGGGTCAAAGCGGTGCGGATGAATTGCAAGCTACACTTTTACAAAGACGTGATTTGACATTAAATAATATTCGAATAAAAGACGGCGAGACACTTGTTCTTGCAGGTTTAATCAGAGAAAACGAAACTCAACAAATAACAAAAATTCCGGTACTTGGCGATTTACCTGTGGTAGGTGTATTCTTCAGAACATCTTCTAACCAAAAAACAAAAGAAGAACTTGTTATTATGATTACGCCGCACATCGTATATTCTCAAGAAGATATAGCAAATATTCAACCTGTGGATTTGTAATAACTAAAATTTAAAATGGCAAACGATTTACTTGAAAAACTTATACGAAAGATTGACTTTGAGCATGCCAATAATTTTGAATTGGCAGTAGCTAAAGACTACTCTTTTGTTCCGATAAGCCCTCAGGGTGAATCGTTTTTTGTTGCCGTTTCTCCTGACGCAAATAAAGAGAGAATAATAGAGTATGTAAAACCAATTGTAAATAAAAAGGTTGAGTTCATTTTCCTTTCAAGGCAGAACTTTGAAATTCTTTTTGAAAACTTTTTAAAGGGCTTTTCATCTACATTTGGTTCGGTTGTCTCAGAGCAATCAATAGTTAATCCTTTTGGCGAGGTTGAATTTGAGACTGCTGCTAGTGTGAATCAAGTTCAAGATAAACAAAATCCGCAAACCGTTGCCGAACAAAATGATTCTTCGCTGCCTCAAATTAATCTTGATGAGATTGATTTAAATATCGATGATGAGCCAAGTGAGGATGTTATAACTTTAGATGAAAATGAACAAAAGTTTGAGCCAACTCCTGCTGCGATGCCAAAAGCCGAACAAATCGAGAGTCAGCCTGAAACGCCAAAAAAACAAGAAACTTCGCGCGGGAATATAAACTCTATTGATGCACCGACTACAAAAAAAATCGGTGAAATTTTAATTGAAGAAGGTCTGATTAACGATAAACAATTGACCATGGCGCTTGCTGAAGCCAAGGTTTTAGGTATTCCTTTGGGCTCTGTTCTTGTAAAGATGGGCTTTATTACAATTAAGGAGCTAAAAGAGGCACTAGGCGCTCAAATGGGTGTCAAACTTGCAACGGCCGAACAACTAAAAGCCCTTCCTACCGCTATTTCAATTTTACCCGAGGATTTTGTCCGCGAGAACAAAGTTATTCCACTTAGTATGACCGACAAGTCTCTTGTTGTAGGTATGGTTGACCCCGGTAACTCAAAAACTATAAACGAAATTGTTTATCAAACCGGTTTAAAACCGACTGTTATTATGGTTACTCACTATGAGTACGAAACATTTCTGCAAACTTATTACGAAAATGAAAAAGCAGCGGCGAATAAAATCTTAAAAGAAATTGAAAACGAAAAAACCGAAACACAAAATGAAGCCTCTCTTTGGGATCAGGTTGAGAATGAAATTCAAGATACCTCTGGTACCGTTGCTAAATTTGCAAATAAAATTGTTACTCTTGCTATTGACCAAAAAGCGTCAGATATTCATATTGAACCAAGGCTTGTAGGTTATGTTGTGCGTTTCCGTATTGACGGTACCTTGAATGAAGTTTTAAAAATACCTGCTAAAGTTGACTCGGCAGTTGTTTCTCGTTTCAAGGTTTTGGCTCGTATGAACATTGCTGAGCACAGGCGTGCGCAAGACGGTAACTTTTCAATTAAATACAAGAAAAATCAGTATGACTTTCGTGTAAATACTTTACCTGTCGGAAATAAAGAAAAAATGGTAATAAGGGTTTTAGCACCCGCAATTACCGATGAAACAAACGAAGTTAAAAAACTTGAAATCCCGGGTGCTTCAGAAGATGATTTGAAAAAAATCAGATACCTTATATCTAATCCTAACGGTATTGTTTTGACATCCGGCCCCACAGGTTCAGGTAAAACCACGACATTATATTCTTTAATCCGTGTGTTAAACTCAATTGATGTTAACATTACAACGATTGAAGATCCTATTGAAATCCGTATGGACGGTGTCAACCAATCGGCAGTAAATCCTAAGGCGGGTATTACTTTTGCAAACTGTCTTCGTGCAATCCTAAGACAAGACCCTGATATTATACTTGTTGGTGAGATTAGGGATTATGAAACACTGGAAGTTGCAATTTCCGCATCACTTACAGGGCACCTTGTTTTAAGCACGGTTCACACAAACTCTTCTGCCGCAACTATTACAAGGTTGATTGAAATGGGTGCAAAAGATTATTTGATTTCATCTACCGTAACGGGTATTATTGCTCAAAGGCTTGTTAAAAAATTGTGTCCTGAGTGCAAAAAGGCTTATACGCCCACTCTTGAAGAAGCAAGAAAAATTACAACTAAGCCTGAAGAAATCGAAAAACTAATGAATTCAACAATATATAAGGCTGCTGGTTGCACCTATTGCAATGATACCGGTTATTCGGGTCGTACAGGCGTATTTGAAATAATGCTTATAAATCGTGAAATTAAAAAGATGATTGCACAGCAAGCTCATGATGTTGAGCTTGAAGATTATGCCGTAAAACACGGTATGAAGACACTTAAGATGTCTTGCCTTGACCACATTTTAAATGGTGTTACCACAATTGACGAATTCGTCAGAATACTGGGTCTGGCAAGTGATGATTAGAGGATAGTATGCCCACATATTCATATATTGCATTAAAAAATAACAAAGATATAGTAAGAGGTAAAATTGATGCCCAGGATGTTCGCTCAGCTCGTGAAGCTATCAAGAACATGGGGCTTTTGCCTACCAAAATAAGTGATGATGGCGCTTTTGATAATGCCCGTTTTGAGCAAAAGGTAAAAACAACTCCAATCGGAAAAATGAAATCCTTTTCGCTAAAGGATAAGATTGAATTTACTCAAACCTTGCAAATCTTAACATCTACGGGTATTTCAATTATTGAAGCTTTGGTTTTCTTGGAAAATAATGCTGAATCCCGCGCCATAAGAAGTGTTTCTTTAGAATTAAGGAAAAGCATTCTTGTTGGTGGTCTTACACTAGCCGAGACTATGGAAAAGCATAGAAGAATATTCGGGCGCGTATATGTTGGTCTTGTAAAAGCCGGTGAAGATTCGGGTGAACTTGATAAGACCTTGGGACGTATGCTTGAGCTTTTAAAGAAGCAAGACGCCATTAAGGGTAAAGTGGTAGGTGCGCTTGTTTACCCGATATTTGTTATTTTGCTTGCTTTTGTTGTTGTAACAATTATGCTTGCATTTGTTTTCCCTGCCTTTAAAGATATGTTTGACAATTTGGGTCGTGAACTTCCAATAGTTACTCAAATGTGTATGTCTTTGGGTTTGTTTATCAGACAGTTTTGGTATGCTCCGATTATATTTTTGGTCTTTGTAGTTATGGCGATTAAGCATATTTTAACAAATGATGTTACAAAAAGACCTGTTGATGCTTTCTTTTTAAAAGTTCCTCTCTTGTCTGATTTGTTGAGGTTTGCAAACTACTCAAACTTTCTTGCGGTTTTGCAAGTAGCTTACGAAGCAGGTATTCCGATTGTTGACTGCTTGTATTTAGCTAATATGACCTTAGATAATTTAATATTAAAAGATGCGATTTTTACTGCGACAGCAAAGGTTCAACAAGGTACACATTTATCTGCCGCGCTTAAATCTTCAAACCAAATACCTAATATGATTACCTTTATGATTGCAACCGGTGAGCAGTCAGGTCGTTTGGGCGAGTTGTTAAATTATTGTATTACCTTTATTGACCAAAAGCTCGACAGTATTATCGATAAGTTTACAAAACTTGTCGAGCCTGCCATGTTGATATTTATAGGTTTCATTGTTTTATTCTTGGCACTATCGCTATATATGCCGCTTTTCGCCGCTTACGGCTAAAGAACCTGCGAAGCTTGAATTGTGATGCTTTGCATCCAATGAAAGCGAGCAGGCATAAGGATGTGAGCCCGAACGGGAAGGCGAGAGCCTTGCCGACAGGGCGAAACTCGACTGGGCGAAGCTTGAATTGTGATGCTTTGCATCCAATGAAAGCGAGCAGGCATAAGGATGTGAGCCCGAACGGGAAGGCGAGAGCCTTGCCGACAGGGCGAAACTCGACTGGGCGAAGCTTGAATTGTGATGCTTTGCATCCAATGAAAGCGAGCAGGCATAAGGATGTGAGCCCGAACGGGAAGGCGAGAGCCTTGCCGACAGGGCGAAATCGTTAAAAAATCTCTCTGTTTATATGTCTTTAGATAAAAATTTTACACCCTCATTTAACTTTTTTGTGTTATTATTTGATAGTAAATAAAATAAATTAAGGAGTTTTAAAATGAGCAGAAGACCTATTATTGCAGGTAACTGGAAAATGCACAATAACCGTAAAGCAAGTGCGGAACTTGTTTGTGGTATCAAAGAAGCAATTGAAGGAATTGATAAAGATGCGCTTCCTGAAGTTGTTGTAGCACCTGTTTTCACATCTCTTGATGTTGTAAGCCAAAACATCTGCAACTGCGGTTGCGGTAGAATTCAACTTGCTGCGCAAAACTGCTACTTTGAAGAAAAAGGTGCTTTCACAGGTGAAGTTTCAATCGATATGATTAAAGACTTTGATGCTAAATTTATCATTATCGGACACTCTGAACGTCGTCAAATTTTTGGTGAATCAGATGAGATGATTAACAAAAAAGCAAAAGCAATTATCGCTTCAGGCTTAACACCTATTATCTGCTGCGGTGAAACATTAGAACAAAGAGAGCTTGGCGTAACTGACTCACACATCGCTTCTCAAATAGTAAAAGCTCTTGAAGGTGTTGCGCCTGCTGATGTTGCAAACGTTGTTATTGCTTATGAACCTATCTGGGCAATCGGTACAGGCAAAACTTGCGATAGTGCTGAAGCAAACAGAGTAATTAAAGGTATCAGAACAACTCTTTCTCAAATTGCAGGAAAAGAAAATGCAGACAAAGTAAGAATTCTATACGGTGGTTCTGTAAAACCTGAAACAATTAAAGAGCAAATGGCTCAATCTGATATAGACGGTGCTTTAGTTGGTGGTGCAAGCTTAAAAGTTGACAGCTTTGTTGAAATCATTAAAGGCGCTATGTAAGCAAAAATAATATAAAATAAGCGGCAGGGGAAACCTTGTCGCTTATTTTTTTATTATAAATATAACTTCTTCCGAGAAAAAATTTGTAATTGTTTTAATTAAAAAGCCGCTTCTTTTTTTTCTTCTTGTTAAATAGATTGATTTTTCAATTTTTATATCCCTCTTTTTGCAAAATTCAAAAAAATCATTTACTGTTAAAAGGTGAATATTAGGGGTGTTATACCATTCGTAAGGAAGTTGTTTTGACTTTGGCATTTTGCCCTTGAAAAACAAGTAAAATCTGACTTTCCAGTATGCAAAATTTGGGAAACTCACAATAGACTGTTTTGCTACACGAAGCATTTCTTCTATAACAAACTCGGGGTTATTTGTTGACTGTAATGTCTGATTTAAAATTGCATAATCAAAACTCTTGTCAGGAAATTGTTTTAGACCCTCGTCCAAGTCTCCTTGAATTACGCTCAAGCCTTTTTCAAGTGCTTCTATAACGCAATTTTCATCAATTTCAACACCGACGCCTTTGACTTTTTTCTCATCCGTCAGCATTTTAAACAAAGCACCCGAACCGCAACCTAAGTCAAGTATCTTTGAATTTTCTTCTACTAAATCAACAATTACTCTATAATTAAGCATTTATCCCTTTAAGAAACTTTCTATTATTTTTGTTTGTTTTTCCCACTCGATTAAAAATGCATCATGTCCGCAAGCACTTTTTAATTCTACAAAAGAAACCTCTTTGTTGTCCTTAACAAGAGCATTTACCATTGTTTTTGCCTGCTCTGTCGAAAAGAGCCAGTCTGATGAAAACGAGATAATTAAAAACCTTGAATTTGTATTTTTGAAAGCGTTTTCAAGCGAGCCGTATTTTTTTGTCGGGTCATAATAATCAACGGCTTTTGTTATGTACAAGTAGCTATTTGCATCAAACCTGTCCACAAAAATTCTGCCTTGGTATTCAAGATAACTTTCAACCTGAAAATCTACCCCGAAATCAAATGACGGCTTATCTTTAAAGTCTCTTCCAAATTTATTATGCATTGCTTCTTCGCAAAGATAAGTAATGTGCCCAACCATTCTTGCAATGCTTAAACCGCGCTCAGGGTGTTCGCCCTCGTAGTAATTCCCGTTGTTAAAGTTTTTATCTGAAATTATTGCGTTTCTTGCAACAGCGTTAAAGGCAATTCCTTGAGCGCTTAAACGCGGTGCACAGGCGATAATTATTGTCGATTTAACCAAATCGGGATGACTGATTGACCACTCAAGAGCTTGCATGCCACCCATTGAGCCGCCAACGACAATCATTTTTTTAACACCAAGAAAATCGATAAGTTCTTTTTGAACTTTAATCATATCTTCTATTGTGATAACGGGGAAATCCAGCGCATAAGGCTTTCCTGTATTTGGGTTAATCGAAGACGGGCCTGTTGTACCTTTGCAGCCGCCTAAAATATTTGAGCAAATTACAAAATATTTTTTTGTATCAAAAGCTTTATTATCCCCAATCATGGTGTCCCACCAGCCGGGTTTTTTGTCATCTTTGCTATGATAATGTGCAGCATGGGCGTCTGCGGTTAGAGCATGGAGAATTAAAATGGCATTATCCCCTGCTTCGTTCAACTCCCCGTATGTTTCGTAAGCCACCTCAATATCGGATAACTCCTTTTGGCACTCAAGCTTAATAGGCTTATTAAGTTTAAAGTATTTAGTTTTGACTATTATCTTATCTTCCATAGTTAAAGCTATTTTAGCACATCAAATAAAAGTTTACCTTAATGTAAACTTTAGTATAAATTTTGTAAAAATCGCAAAAGTTTTTTTAAAAGTTGCCGATAGTAAAAATATAAGACAACACATATAGGAATAATTTATGGAAAACTTAAGAAACCATAGTGGTGAAGGTAGCAATGCGGGAGTTTCTATCTATTCTCGTTCAATAAATTTACTGGATGATGACCCGCTTGAGGAAATTTTTGCTCTAAATTTAGGAGATTTTTTAACAGAACATCTTATAAACCCTGAATTGGCGCATAAAATCGGAGATAAGGTTCGAGATAAAAATGAAAGTCTAAAAGAACAGCTAAACGAACTTGTATCCATTTATTCAATTGATAATACTCTTTCGCTTTTGGGTTTTAAAAACGACGAAGACTATGTAATTTACAACTCAATTGCAAAGACAATTAAATTAATGCTATCTCTTGAAGAGTGCAATATTTACCTTTCAAACAAAGGTGAAGAGCTTAAGCACAGAGGTAATTCAAAGGATAAAATTTCATCAAAAATAAAAGACTATATCTTTGAGTGCCACAAGGAAGAAAAAGATATTGTGGTTGAGAAAAGCAACAAGCAAATTAGTGTTTTTCCGATGAAAAATAATTTCGAGTGTATCGGCGCAATTGAGGTTGTCCGTACATCCGATAAGCCGCTTGAAGAACAATTTGCTCAGCTTATAAAAATTACAGCCGGTCTTTTTGTAACTTCTTTGGGCTTGCAAAAATTAATTGATGAGGTTCAAAGACTTGTTTCTCAAAAGGTTGTTTCAACCTCCGAACTTCAAAACCTAAGAGCGCAACTTACAGCAATTATTGGTGATTTAGGTGATCAACAACAGGCGTTTGTAGAAAAACTTGCCTATGCTGTTGATTGCAAAAGCAAATATAAAAATAATCATTCAAAAAATTGTGCTCAACTTGCAAGAGAAATCTGTAATTATCTTGAGTTGAACGAAAAAACAACCGATTTAATTTACTATGCAGGTTTATTGCAAAATATAGGTAAAATTACTCTAAGTGAAGAATTATTCTGCAAGAAAGAAAAACTGACAAAAGAAGAATGGAAGAAGCTTGAAGAACATCCTAATGCAGGTGTAACTCTTCTTATGAACATAAACTTTATGTCCGAAGTTGTTCCCTATATTCACTATCAGCGTGAACGCTGGAACGGCAAAGGCGCTCCCGAGGGTTTGGGCGGACACTCTATCCCCTTTGGTTCAAGAATTATTGCCGTTGCAGACGCTTATTGCGCTATGACTGAAGACAGACCTCAAAGAAAAGCTTTGACAAACGAAAAAGCACTTGAGATTTTACAACAGGAAAGCGGTATTAAGTGGGACCCCATTGTAATAGACGCACTTGTAAACATAAAAAAATAAATTTATAGCATAAGTCAAAGAAAGTCAGACTACTCCCTTTAATTTAAAGGGAGTTTATCTTTTTTGATTTTTGTTTCTGTGCGCCTGATAGCCGTATAAGAAGTAAATTACAACGCCGATTAAAGTCCAAATTGGGAAAAGCACGGATGAGGTTTTAAGTGTTTTAAGCGAATAAACAATTAAGCCGCCGCAGAAAAATATTCCCAAAATCGGGAAGAGTGGTACAAAGGGCACTCTAAAGGGCCTTGGTCTTTTCGGGTCTGTTTTTCTTAAAATTAAAACAATGATACAAATAACAATAAATGAGGTAAAAGTACCAAAGTTGCATAATTCGGCTGAAATATTTAAGTCCATAAAAATTGAACCTACAATTACGATTAAGCCGCAAACCCAAGTTAAAACGTGTGGTGTTCTTGATTTTCTGTTAACAACTCTAAGTGAGCGAGGTAAAAATTTATCCCTGCTCATTGCGTATAAAATTCTTACCGTTCCAAGCTGATAAACCAAAAGAACAGAAGTTAAACCCGCAATAGCGCCTGCCGAAATAAAACCTGCAAACCAGTCTTTACCTACATAATGCATAGCATGGGCTATTGGAGCTTGTATGTCAATTAATTTAAAGGGAACCATCCCTGTTAAAACCAACGCCACGCCGATATATAGGATTGTACAAATGCACAGAGTTCCCAAAATTCCTATCGGTATATCTTTTTGAGGGTTTTTAGTTTCTTCTGCCGTGGTTGAAATAGCGTCAAACCCAATATAGGCAAAGAAAATCAAAAAAGCACCCATAAGTACACCCGATATTCCATTTGGCATAAACGGTGTCCAGTTTTCAGGTTGAACATATTTTGCTCCGACGAAAATAAATGTCGAAATTATAAATAAATTTATGGCAACCATAACACCCGCAAAGCGTGTGGATTCTTTAACACCTTTGATTAAAATAAGAGTTAAAAACACTACTATAAAAATTGCAGGTAAGTTAATTGCAAAAGGAATTTTATCAAAGATAAAAGGGATTTTGTCGTGAATATCAAGTCCGTATTTTTCGCACATTATACTGATTGAGCGAACATCGTTTCTAAGCCAGATTGGAAAAGTTGTTACAAAGCTTGGCAGAATATGTTTAAAGCCTTTTAAGAATTGAGCAAAATATCCGCTCCAAGCGCTTGCTATTGTGATATTTCCAATTGCGTATTCAAGCATTAAAATCCAACCTACAATCCAAGCCATAAATTCGCCCATTGTAATGTAGGTGTAAGTGTAGGCTGAGCCTGCTATTGGGAACATGGCAGCAATTTCAGAGTAGCAAAGTGCTGAGAAAATACTTGCAATGGCGGCTAAAATCATTGAAATTATAATAGCAGGGCCCGCACCTGAGCCTTCCAGACCGCCAACGATTGCACTGCCGACAATTGTGAAAATTCCCGTGCCTACAACAGCGCCTATACCTAGAATTATCAAGTCAAAAGCGCCGAGAGTTTTTTTAAGGTCTGATTTTTTGACCGTTTCTATAACTTCGTCTGCCGATTTTTTCTCAAGTAAATTATTTATAAATTGTTTTATATTTAACGTATTATTTGCCATCTTTTTCAGCTTTTCTTTGTTGTTTGTAGCTATAAGTAAAATAGATTATTGCCCCGATTAAAAGCCAAAGCGGGAACAAAAATCTTGATGTGGTTAAAAATTGCATTGAATATATCATAAGACCGCCGCAGCATACAACGCCAAGAATTGGGAAAAATGGCGAAAACGGTACTTTAAACGGTCTTGGTCTTTTTGGGTCTGTTTTTCTTAAAATTATAACCGCAATGCACACGATTATAAATGATGTAAATGTGCCGAAATTACACAACTCTGCCGCTGTTGAAATATTTAAAAACAGTGAACCTGCAATACATATTGCTGCCGCCAGAATTGTTATTACATGAGGCGTTTTGAATTTAGGATGTACGGTTTTTAATATTTTTGGCAGAAAATTATCTCTGCTCATAGCGTATAAAATTCTTGTTCCTGCAAGCAAAAGCACAAGCAGAACAGAAGTTAAGCCCGTTAGTGCACCAAGAGAAATTAGCCCTGCCACCCAGTCTTGACCTACAAGTCGCATAGCATGGGCAATTGGAGCATGTGCGTCAATTTGAGATATTGGCACCATTCCTGTTAAAACAAGCCCTACCAAAACGTAAACAATTGTACAGGTGGCAAGTGAACCTATTATACCGATTGGTAAATTTTTCTGCGGATTTTTGGTTTCTTCTGCTGCGGTTGCAATGGCGTCGAAGCCAATATAGGCAAAGAATATTATAAATGCGCCCATAAATACGCCTTCAAAGCCATTTGGCGCAAACGGCGTCCAGTTTTCAGGCTTTACATAGAAAGCTCCCGTTAATACGAAAAGAGCTATTACGGCAAGCTTTATAACAACCATAATGCCAGCCATTGTCGTTGATTCTTTAATACCCTTGATTAATATTGCAGCCATAAGCATGGTAATTAAAATGCCCGGTAAATTTAGCGAAATAGGAATGCCTGCAATATGCGGTATTACACTTTGCGGGTCAATACCTTGTTTAGATAATATTGTAATTGCACTTGTATAGTCATTTACAAGCCAAACGGGCGGGTTTGTGATAAAGGAGGGTAAAAAGGTGAAGCCTTTTAAAAACTGAATTAAATACCCGCTCCAAGCACTTACTACTGCAATGTAGCCTACTAAATACTCAAGCATTAAAACCCAACCTACTGCCCAAGCTAAAAATTCACCCATTGTAGCGTAGGTGTATAAGTATGCTGAACCTGCCGCGGGAATCATTGAGGCAAATTCACTGTAACACATTGCAGAAAATACACAAGCGATTGAGGCTAAAATCATTGACACAACAAGAGCAGGGCCTGCACCTGCACTTTCTGCCGAACCTGTTGCTGCAATACCTACAACGGTGAAAATTCCCGAGCCTATAATTGCGCCCACGCCTAAAATAATTAAATCAAATGCTCCAAGCGTCTTTTGCAAACCCGCTTTTTGAGCGCCTTCAATCATTTCATCGGGGTTTTTTGTTTTGAACAAGTTAGATACAAACTTGCCAATCAGTCCTAATTCCTGAGAATTCAATTTTTCATTGCATTCTTCTAATTCGTTGTTAATCTCTCTCATGCTAAAAGATTTTTCCTATCTACTTTTTAAGTAAAGGAAAACCAAGGCTCTCCCTTT
>CALVAY010000010.1 GCA_944325665.1 Candidatus Gastranaerophilales bacterium | reverse complement strand
AGAAAGAAAACAGAACCAAAAGAAAGAAAAACATGGCTCTAACCCAAGCCGAGCGAGCTTAGCGCAAGCTTAGCAAGCGAAGGCGAGGGCTTAGGTGTGTGAAGCCCGAACGGGAAGGCGAAGAGCCTTGCTGACAGGGCGTAACCGTACCCGTGCACTACGAACCCAGGCCGAGCGAACCTAGCACAAGCTTAGTATCTTAAAAGTGCTTAAAATAATGCTCAGGTTAACTTTAGACTACACAATTGACTTATTCATTCTCTCTGAACGTTTAGCACTTAAGATGTTTCTCAATTTCATAATCGCTTGAGCGTGCAGTTGGCAAACACGAGATTCTGAAACATTTATAGCTTCGCCAATTTCTTTTAGTGTCATGTTCTCGTGGTAATAAAATACCAATAGCATTCTTTCTCTTTCGGGAAGTTTTTTAAGTGCTGCCTCAAGCTCCCTTTTTGCGTCTTTCTTCTCGATTTCATCCTCGGGTCTAGCAGAGTTTTTATCTTCAATTGTGTCTATTATTTCAACACTGTCTTCCCCTGTTCCTTTTTTGTCATAAAGAGAATCAACCGTTGTGTCTGATGCTAAAATTTCTTCAACTTTTTCTTTTTCAAGACCCATAACGTCTGCAATTTCTTTTGTTGTTGCAGCTCTGCCGAGTTCTTGTTTTAGTCTTTCTGCCGTTAATTTTACTTCTTTAATTTTCTTTCTAATAGTTCTTGGAAGCCAGTCTGATGAGCGAATTCTATCTATAATCGCCCCTCTTATTCTCATAAGTGCATATGTTTCAAACTTTGCGCCTTTATCGGGCGAAAATTTTTCAATCGCATCAATTAAGCCTTCAACACCGTAGCTGGCTATATCTTCGTAAGAAAAACTCGGGGGCAAATTTACCTTAACACGACCGATTACATATCTTGTAAGGTAGATATATTGCACTATAATCTTATCTCGCACAACTTTGTTTGTGCGATCTTGATAATATTCTTCCCATAAATTTTTGAGTTCTTCATCAGATAATCTTACGATTTTCTTGTATGAATCGACCTCTGTATGTTCCTGATTCATTTTGGCAATAAATTCCAAGTCCTATTTTACCAATATTGTCATCTAATCCTCTTGTTTTGACATCATATATCTATATGAAAACAGCTCTTTTGATTTCGCTTTGTTGGATGATGTGATAAAACAATTAATTTAATAGAATAAAAAAGTTGCAAATGTGTAACAATAAATATCCCTAATCAGCCGCAATGCGGCTTTTTTTTGTGATAAAAACTACTTTATGCAAATTTATTCCGATAAAGTTTTTAAAAATCCTATAAAAAAAATATTTGCAACAAACCGCGAACAAATTATCTGCGCACTCAAGGAAATTTGGTCATTAAGGTCAAAATATCATATTTTAGGCTATATTACCTATGAATTTGACGAGCTTTACTTTGAAGTTTTCGACTCTTATGAAACCTTTGAACCCGTTTGCGTTTCTTCCCCATGTGGAATTATAAAAAAGCCGCTAATTAAGAAAAAGCAATACATAAAAAATGTTGAAAAAATCAAAAAATATATCGCAGATGGCTTTACCTATGAGGTGAATTATACTTATCCTTGGGATGTAAAAACAAATTTATCTGATTTTGATTTGTATAATTTTCTTTTGAATTATCAAAAAACGCCTTATAATGCCTATCTTGAAGGTAAAAACTATAAAATTCTTTCTTTTTCTCCGGAGTTATTATTTAAGATTGAGGGAAATAAAATAATTACAAAACCTATGAAGGGAACAATTTCTCGCGGGAAAACCCAAGCAGAGGATAATTTTAACAGGGAATTTTTGAAAAATGATGAAAAAAATCGTGCTGAAAACATCATGATTGTTGATCTTTTAAGAAATGATTTATCAAAAATTGCAAAAACAGGCACGGTTTGTGTAGATAAGCTTTTTGACGTCGAAGAGCACAAAACCCTTTTTCAGATGACTTCCGAGGTTTCTGCTACTTTAGAGTATAATATTGACCTGTCTGATATTTTTGAAGCAATATTTCCCTGCGGTTCTATAACAGGCGCGCCAAAGCGCTCGACTATGAAGCTAATTAACAAAATTGAAAAAGCAAAAAGAGGTGTGTACTGTGGTGCATTCGGATATTTGTCAAAAGACGTGTGTGAATTTAGCGTTCCGATAAGGATTTTGCAGAAATACAAGAACAATAATTTTTCTTATCACTCAGGCGGTGCAATAGTTTGGGATTCAAATGCAAAAGATGAGTGGCAAGAAGCCAAGCTTAAGGCGAAGTTTTTGGATGATAATTTTTACCTGATTGAAACCGCTGTCGATAATTGGCACCTGCACACCATGCGACTTAAAAAAAGTGCCAAGGAGCTGGGCTTTAAGTATAATAGTAAGCTTGATAAATTAAAGCTTGCTCCCAATTTGATAACAAGAGTTTGTCTTTTTAGAGATGGCACCTACCGTGTTGAAAACAGAGAAATTTTGCCCAAAAAGACAAATAAAGTAAAGTTTTTTGGCAGAGTTAATTCAAAAAATCCTTTTTTATACCATAAGACAAGTATTAGAGAAAAATATGAGTTGGGAGAATATTTTGATTACATCCTTTTGAATGAATTTGACGAGGTTTGCGAAGGGACATATACAAATATAGCTATATTAAAAAATGGTAAATTATATACTCCAAAGGCTGAATGCGGGCTTTTGAACGGAGTTTTAAGACAAAAGATGATTAGTGAACATAAAATGTTTGAAAAGGTCTTGTATAAAAATGATTTAATTGAGGCGGATAAGATTTTTTGTTTTAATTCCGTCAGAAAAATGGTCGAGGTTGAATTGTGCTTATAGTAGATAATTACGACTCTTTTACGTACAACATTGTAGAATATATTAAAATTTTAGGCGTGAACCCGATTGTGGTAAAAAATAATAATATTTCAATTGATGAGATTAAAAAGCTTGATTTCTCAAGAATAATTATTTCCCCCGGGTGGGGGAATCCTGCAAATAGCGGGGTTAGCATGGATGTTATCGCACATTTTTCCGATACTAAACCAATTTTAGGCGTGTGTCTTGGTATGCAGTGTATAGCAAAATATTGGGGTGCAAAAATTATAAAAGCAAAAGAGCCATGCCATGGTAAATGTTCTAAAATTTATTTCAACAAAGACTTTCCGCTGTTTTTTGGTATCCCACAGGGTTTTTTGGCCACAAGATACCACAGTTTAGTGGTTGGTGAGGTTAATAACACCCAAATAGAGCCTATGGCATACACGAAGGATAATCTGCTTATGGCTTTAAAAATTAAAAACAAAAATGTCTTTGGTGTGCAGTTTCACCCCGAGGCACATTTAAGTGAGTTTGGTTTGGATGTTTTCAGAAATTTTATCTCTATTCAATAATTTCATAAAGGCTTGAGGCTTCGTTAATTGAAACATTACCTTCGGGAACTTTTAAAACTCTTACTTTTTTAATTGTTTCTCTGAATTCTATTGTTATAATGTCGCCAATTTTAAGTGTTTTTGCGGGTTTTGACGGATTATCATTTACAAAAACTCTGGCGCTTTCGCAAACGGAATTTGCCACAGTTCTTCTTTTAATGAGTCTTGAAACTTTTAAGAATTTATCCAATCGCATTTTACTTTTTTAACCTTATATTCAGGGTGCTCGCTAAGCCTTTTTTCTATTTCTTCAAAGTTTAAAAAGCCTTCTTGAGCGCCAAATTTTTCAATAACAGCCGCAGCGTTAACGGAAGCGTAAGCAAGGGCTTTTGTTGTATCTTCGCCATATTTTTCTATTGCCGCTACAAAAGTTGAGCTGAAAGCATCTCCTGCGCCAAGTGTCGATACAACTTTTGCACTGAATTCTCTGGCATGGTAGAAGTCTTTCCCGTCATAGCAGTAAACGCCGTATTTTCCGTCTGTTATAACGACATAGGAATCTTGTTTTTGATGCAGTTTTCTTAACATGCTGACAACATCGGGATGAATTTCATGTTGAGAGAATTTTTCCTCTTTTGTATCGGGTCTTACGAGAATTTTTGTAAGCATAGAGGCTTCTTCTTTGTTCATTACAACTATTTTTGCAGTTTGCAAAATGTTTTTAAAATACTCTTCGCCTCTTTTAATTGCCGTACTTCCGGCGTTAATTGCAAGTTTAATGTTGTTTTGTGCTGCAAAATCGGCAATTTTATCCAAGAGTTTGTTTGTTTGTCCTGCAAGCGGTGCAACATAAATCCATTTTGCCTTTTTAAATTTTTCAAAATCTATTTCGCTTTCGCTTATTGTTGCATTTGCGCCTCTGTGGGCAAGAACCGTTCTGTCCCCTTGAAAGCTTACCAAAATAATCGAAAGTCCGGTTAAGTCCTCTTTTGTTCTTATGATATTTGAAATATCTACATTATCCTCTTGCATTTTTTTAACAATTACAGGGGCAATTTCATCATTTCCAAGTTTAATTATTGTGGATGTCTTAAACCCTAAGTTTGCAAAATTTGATGCCGTATTTATTCCGCCCCCGCCGATATTTCTTGAAAAGCCGTCTATTTCTACTTTTGCACCATAAGGAAATGACATAAATTCTGTCTTTTTTGCCAAAGAATTAACAGAAACTATGTTTGCTCCGTCGCTTTCAACAAATATGTCCAAGGTTGCAGAACCTATTGTAATAACATCAAACATTTTTTCCTCTTTTCACTAAATTTGTCTTTTCTTTATTATACATACTATAATAACTTTAACAAAGGATAATTAAATGTTTCTAAAAGATATAAAATTAAAAAACTTTAGAAATTATTCTTCTTTTGAGTATGAATTCAAAAAGAAGAAAACGCTTTTTGTCGGCAAAAACGCCCAAGGAAAGACCAATTTGCTTGAAGCTGTTTATTATCTCAGCTCTCTTAGCTCAAACAGAATTAAAAAAGATTCGGAGTTAATTAAATTTGGTGAAGAAGCTTGTTCAATCAGTGCAGAGGTATTAAAAAATGACATTGATGTTTCATTGGATATTTTAATTAACCCGCCAAAAAATAAAGTTTTAAAGGTTAATTCTCTTAAAAAAAATAAATCTCAAGAATTTCTTCGTGTTCTAAGAGCTGTTTATTTTTCAAGCACTGACCTTATGCTTTTAAGGGGCGAGCCTTCCTTTCGAAGGAAATGGCTGGATTTAGCAATTTGCCAGATTTATCCTGCTTATTACGATAAGCTTGCAAAGTATAATAAAATAAGGCTTCAAAAGAGTAATTTTCTATCTCAATACAGCTTAAATTCAGAGTTGTTAGACACTTTAAATATTCAGATGTCAAATGCCGCTGCTAATATTATTTTTCTTAGAATAAAGTTTTTAGCAGAGCTTGAAAAGATTGCAAAAAAAATGCACTCAAGTGTATCTTCATCCGAAGAGTTGTCTTTTGAGTATGAGTTTGAGCTTCCTTTAGATTTATCTCTAAAAGAATTTTCAGAAAAAATTTATGAAAAGTTATCTATGCTGACTGATGATGAAATTCGCCGCCAACAGTGTTTATTTGGCCCGCACAGAGATGATGTCGCTTTTTATATTAACGGTATTGATGCAAAAAAATATGCCTCTCAAGGGCAACAAAGAACCCTTGTTCTGGCCTTAAAGTTAGCCGAGCTTGAAATTATAAAAGAAAAAACCGATCAGACTCCACTTTTACTTTTGGATGACGTTTTAGCAGAGCTTGATGATTTAAGGCAAAACTACCTTTTAAAAAGTATATCGGATGATGTTCAAACAATTATTACAAGCGTTGATACTTTAGCCTTTGATAAAGAGTTTTTATCAAATGTTGATGTGGTTAAAATTTCAAACGGTTCTATTATTGAATAAGGGCCTCATCTGAGGCCCTTACTTACTATTGACTATTTTTCGACTTCTTCTTCACCATACCATTGTTTGATGAATTCTTCGTATTCGGCTCTGCCTTCTTCGACTTTTTTCTCGCCGTCTGTACCTTCTAGGTATTGGTTAATAACGTCTTCTGATTCTTGAACACTCATTTCAAGGTTCTTTTTGAACTCTTCTGTGTAAACTGCGCCTGTTGCTTCAGACATTGTTCTTGCTTTGTGTCCGTAGATTTCATTTGTTGCGTTATTTAATTTTGTTCTTAGAGCTGCTTTGATGTCGCCGAACTGTTCTTTATCGCCTATTAAGTCCATTAAGTCGTTTATGTTTTCCAATTTTTCTGCTGCTTGGTCAAAGTTTTCGTTGATTACGTTGCTTACTTTACCTGCATCAAGTTGTGAGTAGATGTTTTCACCTAAAATTGGATCATATACTGCTTTCATGTAGTCTTCGGTTACATATTTTTGGTAGCCTTCTGCGCTTTTACCATTGTCGAGTGTAATATTAAATGTACCTGCTATCAGTGAGTTGTTAATGTTGATAAAATCGCCTGCATCTGAGCCGTCAGGTCTTGTTTGACTTTTTTCTTTAAATGAACTTAGGTCGATATCTTTAATACCTAATTGTGATGCTGTTAGGAATTCATAATCACGGTTTGTGTGTTCTGTGTTTAGAACAAGCAAGTTGTCAAGTTCATCACCACTGATGTGTCCGTCACCGTCTTTGTCAAATTGTGCCATTTCTTTCATACCGTCTAAGCCATTTGCACCTACCATTTCGGTGAAATCATTTAATTTTCCATCTTGGTTTCTGTCGATTGCGAATTCGTAACTCTTATCGCCAATGTTGAAGCCGATTGGGTCAGTATGTTTTACTTCGTCTTTAACTGTTTCGTCTGATGCACCTCTGTTAACCTTAACATCGGGATAATTTTTCTTAATTTCGGATTCCAATGCATCGTATGTGCCTTTTGACTTATTATCACCAATAGGTAGCGTTATTTCTTTTTCGCCCAATGTGAAGTCAATTCCGCCGCCGGGCCATAGTCTTGTTAGTGTATAAGCACATTCTTTCCAAGAGAAGTTGCTGTTTTTCATTTCTGTAACGATTTTATCATTTTTGATTGCCTTATCCATTTCGGCAATTTGTAAATCGTCTCTTTGTACAGCGCCTTCAACTTTTTTGAAACTGTCTTCAAATTTTCTATATACTGCTTGTGCATCTGATCCATGTCCCCAAGGTATAACCGGTCTTCCGTCGTCTCCGTGTGAGATACCGATTGAGCCGAACATTTCATTAATGTTGTCAAGTATTTCTTTTTTACTGTATCCTGCTTCTGACATTTCTTCTATCATGCCGCTGTTAATAGCATTTGAGAAGGATGCCAACTGAGCGTTTTTCATTGAATAAGGGTCTGCGCCCTGTGTTTGAGGTTTAACCATTGCAGCATATTTGTCTTTTACTTCTGCTTTCTTTTCTGCATTTGTTGTTACTGCTGCTTCGTTGTTTTCTCTGTTAGCCAAACGAGAAGTATATGTTGCCAAGTAGCCGTCAGCTAACTCTTCTTTTGCAGGAGTGAAGATTGGTACACTCGGGTCGGTATCTGCTGTTTGATAGCTGCCTGCTGCTGATGTCATGTTATCTTTAGTTAATTTTAGAAGATCTAAAGTGCTCTTTGTTGTTGCATATTGATCATTCAACATATCAGCACCTTTGATTTCATCTTCCATGTCTTTGATGAGGTTGTTTAGTTCACTTTGTGGATTGCCTAGTGCTTCTATAGCTGCATTGATTTGGTTCTGTTGACCTGCAAGTCCAAGTGTAGCTTCGCCCATCTGTTTTATTAAGTACTGTTGAAAAGTCGTTCCTCCTGGCTGATTTGCAAGAGAATCGCTTTTGTTGCGATAATTTTCTGTTGCTATTTCGACCGCTTTATCAATTTCCCTTTTATAAGTATCTTGGTACTCTTCGGTATCAAGAACAATATCTGCTATTCCGTCGGAAATCTTGTTTTTTAATTCTTTAATTTCATCTTCTTTGCCTTCGATAGCTTTTTCAATTTCTTCGATTTGCTTGTCAAAATCTGCAATCTTTTCTTCTAAGGCTTTAATTTGGTTTTCAATATTTGCCTTTTCTGTTGTTGAGTTGAAATACTTTTGAGAAAAGGTTTCGAATAACTTTAATTTTTTTGCATCATCGTTTGCAAGATTGTAAACGCTGTCTAAGTTGCCTGTTAATTTGGTCAACTCGCTTGCTCTTTTTACCCCTAGGATGTTTGCATTCAATTCGGTTCCCATATTATTTCCTTTCGCCTTATGTTATTGTCATCGTTATTCATAAAAAGCTGAGTGTATATTTTGTCATTCGACACACTCAGCTTAAAACTTTATATTTATGAATAAATGTTTTACAAATTTTAACAATTACATTTTTGGAATTTTAAGGTTTTCTTCAAGAACTAATGGAAGCTTTTGACCTTTTTTGGCTCTGTAATGTAGTCCTGGGGATACAATGCCTGAAACAAGACCGACACCGCCGCCAATTGAGCCGCCTATTATAAGACCTGTTATAGTGTTGCCTGCCGCAACGCCTATTGCAGCACCCAAGCCTGAGCCTACGCCGCCAATTGAGAGTGTATAAGCTGCAATTTTCTTAGCTGTATCTTTTCCTGTCATTTGAAGGTAGTCCTTTTTGCCTGAAATTTTCGCTACAACAGGAATATTTTTGCCGTTTGGAAATACTATGTGGGTAAATTCAACACAAACAATTGCATTTCTTGAAAACCATCTTGGCTTTTGGATTTTAACAATTTTTGCAATGAGTGATGAACATTTTGGGATAAGACATGTGCCTTCGCATGTTTTTAAATCTTCAAAGAATTCAAACTGTATAAAGTCTCCTTCTTTGTAATATTTTGAATTGAAATTTTGTGCAAATGAAATCTCGACAACATTTTCTTTTTGTATAATGCTTGAAACATTTGTAACTTTAACTAAATTAACCTTGGCACCTTTTTTCTCGGGCAAGTGTTCAACGCATACTTCTCCGTCATAGGGCGGGTTTTGATAATCCGCAGCAAGGGTGTATGCGCTGCTTGAGGATAAAAATAATACGGTTAAAAATGCTGCAATAAATTTTTGCATAATTTTCTCCTGTTATCTTTCTTCTTGTTCTTCTAATTTTTTTCTTCTTTGGGCTGTTTCAAATTCAAAACATTTTTTGACGATAAAATTCATGCCCTTTTCGTTTATAGTTATAAACATAAGTGAAGTATCATAATATATCCTGTTGTCTATTTTAACAGGTATTGCTTTAATAACTTGTGCAAGGGTTTTAATATTCTCTTCGGCAAAAATAAGGCTCGCTTCAACTTGAGAGTAACTTGAAATATCCTCATCAAGAAGCATATTTGCACCCTTGGCGCTGATATTTCTTGTTGTTGCCTGAATAATTCTGACACTTCCTTTTTGATGAAGTCTTAAATTAATTTTTGTTTTAATGTCAACCCTTATAAATTCTCTTCTTTGTATCCTCTCAACACTGTGAGGCAGCGTAAATCTTGCTTCTTTTTGTGTAAGTGTCAACATTTTGCACTTTAGCTTATAAATTCCGCCGTCTGTGTATGCATATAGCTCAATTTCCTGATTAAGCGGGTAGTTAAAGTTTATATGCTTATTTTGGGGTCTTGTTGTAACAATGTTTTCCGAATTTATTTCTTCAAGGGTACTAAAAAATCTCAGAGGCCCGCTTGGAGTTCTGATGATTATCTCAATTTTTTTGCCTTGTACTATGTAATCTTTGTATTTATCCATTTGCCTTATTATATCAAATTTTTATCAATTTAAAAGCTTTATTTTACATAAAAGATTGCCCAAGTGTCTATTTACAATTTATTTTATAACTTTTATTATTCTTCTAGTGCATATTCCACTCTCACTCGTAAACTGTTTTGCCCGATAACTTTGGTTATCGGCTTTTTTTATGCAACTTTGAATCTTCTCCTGGTTAAAATTCTTTTATCTTCAATAAAATCTTCCAGACTTAAATACATTTTCGGGAAATTTTCATAAGATAATAAACCTATTTGTGCCGTCAATAAACAACTTGAGCCAAAAAGAGATATGCTGTATTTAATTATCTTTTCAACGGATTTTCTGTCTTCTATTTCATTTAAATTTGTGCAGTCTATTGCAACTCTGGCCTTTTTGTTTAAGGTATTTTGGAATTTTTCTATCTCAGCCAAAAGCTTCAAATCGATTGTTTTTTGATTTGATTCAATTATGTAATTGTTTTTAATTTTTTTAAAAAACATATAATAAGGCTCAAAACTTTACCATATAATTATATTCCTTTTGTACTTTCTTTTAAATCAAGTCTTGGTTATAACATTTTTATACTTTAGTTTAAGTTATTTGATGTTTTAATTTTTTTTGTGTTATTATTTCCCATATAACAATATTTCTGTTGAGAATGTATAAGTGAATTTAATTAACTTTTTTTCCAGACCAAATAAGAATAATTTTTTTGAAAAGTGTCCCGATGGCGTTTTGGTTGTGTCGCTTGAGGGCAAAATTCTTGATGCAAACAAAGTTGCGCTGGAGATGTTTGAGACCTCTGAGTTTGAGATTATAGGACAATATTTTTCTGCTTATATTGAAGGTGGTTCAAATATCTTAAATAAAATTGTTACAACAAAAACACCTTTGATTTCAAAAGCTTACAAGAAAAATTCTCAAGATGATTTTTATTTTGAAATTTCTGCTTCAAGAGATGTGCAAACACATAAAGTATATGTAACTCTAAGAGATGTTACACAGAAATATAAAATGCACAATATGGTTAACGGGCAATATGAAATTGCTAAATCAATTATTGACGGCAAAAATAATTACTTGGTAAATATATCGGGTGAAGTTTTGTCTTCTCTTGCAACAATTGAAGGATTTTCAAAAGCCCTATCTGACGGTGTAGGCGGTGTTTTGGTTGATAAACAAATGAAATATGTTGATATTATCAATAAAAACGCTAAAGAGTTGATGTTTGATTTGGAAAAATTGTTTACCATTTTTAGGCTTGAATCAAACTATTATCAATTTGATTTCAGAAATTTTGATGTGGTTAATTTGCTTAATTCCATTGCAAAAAATTATGAACCTGTTTTTGAGCAAAGAAAAATGCTTTTTGAATATGATTTTTCATCCCTTGCTTCAAGAGCTTGTTTTCTTGACCCGGGAGTATTTGAGTATGTTATAAGATGTGTTTTGGATTTGTTCTTAAAATATACTCAAATAGGAAAAGTTATATTTAACGTCGGCAATCCGCCAAGCGCTTTTTTAGAACAGCAGGAATTTGAAGGTAAGACAAGCCTTGAGCCACAGTCTTATATTCTTTTTGAGATGAAGGCAAGCGAGCTTTTTTTAGATGAAGATGAATTGCCAAGAATTTTTGATGCTTATACATTGTCTGATAAAAACAAATACCCGACAGGGATGAGATTGTCCTTTGTTTTACTTAAAAAGTTCTTAAAAAGCTTTAGAGGAGATATTTGGGTTTATTCAAAACCGTCTTTTGGTACAATGGTTAGCTTTGTTGTACCTGTGGATAGAAAATAGGATATTTTAAATGGCAAAAGTTGTATTGAACAATGTTTGTAAAAAATTTGGCGAAAAAACCATTCTTGATGATATTAATCTTGAAATTCAAGACAAGGAGTTTGTGGTTTTAGTTGGCGCTTCAGGATGTGGAAAATCAACCTTATTAAGAATTATCGCAGGTCTTGAAAAACCAACTTCAGGCGAAGTTTTTATCGGTTCAAAGTGCGTAAATAATGTTTTACCAAAGGACAGAAATATTGCCATGGTCTTTCAAAGCTATGCGCTTTATCCTCATCTAAATGTATATGATAATATGGCTTTTGGTCTTAAAGTCAGAAAAACTCCAAAGTGTGAAATTAAAAGAAGAGTTTTAAATGCAGCTGATATTTTAGGATTGGAAGAATATTTGTACCATAAGCCAAAAGAGCTTTCGGGCGGTCAAAGGCAAAGGGTGGCTTTAGGCAGAGCAATTGTTCGCGAACCGCAAGTGTTTCTTATGGATGAACCTTTGAGCAATTTAGATGCCAAGTTAAGGGTACAAATGCGCTCCGAAATTAAAAAGCTGCATAAAAAGCTTAAAACAACTTTTATTTACGTTACCCATGATCAAACAGAAGCAATGACTATGGGGGATAAAATTGTTGTATTAAACGAGGGGCATATACAGCAAATAGGCAGTGCAAATGAAATATACAATAACCCCAAGAACACTTTTGTTGCAGGTTTTATGGGTGCTTATCCCACTAATTTATACAATGCAAAATTAGAAAACGGCTTATTGAGCATAGGTAATATTTTTGTAAATTTAAAAAATACTAATCTTAAATATCCTGAAGGTAATTGTGATATTATAGCGGGTGTTAGAGTTGAGGACTTTGAAGATAAAACATCTCCAAAATTCGGTACAAATTTGATTAAATTCAGTGCAAAAATTGATTTTGAAGAAACCTTGGGTGCAAAGAAAATTGTGTATTTTAACCTAAACGGAGTTAATTCTATTGCGCAAATTCCGTCGGATTACACTTATGATACAAGCGTTGAGTTTTCACTTGATCCAAACAAAATCAAACTTTTTGACGCAAAAACAAAAGAAGCTATTGTTTAATCTTCTTTTTTTCTTTCCTTTTCTATCCAAACATAAGTTTGCTTAAAAGCCCCCTTAAAAGGGTTGTACGAATAGTCATATTCAATAAAAGGGTTTTTTGCCCTTTTGTCTATTTTATCTGTTTTTATTTTTATGTCATCAAAATAATCTTTAAATTTCATAATTTTTTCCAAACATTATTTTTTTCCACTTACAATTATCGCATGTTTTAAGAAAAAAATATCCCACTTGGGTATATACTATGGGCTAATACTTTAGCATTATTTTATTCTTAACAATGTTGATTGTGAGTAAATTTGATGATAGTATCATGTTTGAGGAGATTTTGAGGATTATATGAAGAAAAAAATTGGCATAGTACTGCTTGTTATAGTGCTGCTTGTCGTGTTCAGATGGTGTAGCGGCAAGTTTTCCGAGTTTATGCGAAATAAAAATATGGGTGCTATGATGACACCTAAAGTCAAAGTAAGCAGTGTTGTCGAGCAAGAATATAAAAATGAAATTAATGCCCCCGGACGTGTGGTTGCAAAGTATGAAGTTGACCTTGTGGCTCGTGTTGATGGGTATTTACAGGAAAAAAGATTTAACGAAGGTGATTTCGTTAAAAAGGGCCAAGTGCTTTTTGTAATTGAGCCGCAGCAATATTTAATTGCATTAAACAAGGCGCAAGCTGACTTAGCGAATGCAAAAGCTTTGGCGCTTAAAGCCAAAAAAGATTTTGTCCGCTCTAAAGAACTTGTTGCAAAAGATTATATTTCAAAATCTACCTACGATGATGCTTTGGCACAAAAAGATGTTGCCGATGCAAATGTGAAAGCGGCAGTTGCTTCTTTAAACGATGCAAGAAGAAATTATAACTATACAAGAATAACTTCACCTGTTGACGGTAGAGTAGGTATGCTAAAAGTTACTCAAGGTAATTATGTCAACTCTCAAACAGGGGCACTGGCAACAGTTGTAAGTACAAACCCGATATACGTTACATACAGTGTTGACTCTAAACAATTTGCCTCACTTAGGGACAGTGAAATTATACCTGCAAAAGGTGAGAAAAAAAGCCCGATATCTGTTGAGCTTACTCTTCCTGATGGCACGATATATAATCACTTAGGAGTTGAAGACTTTTGGGATAACCAAATTTCGCAAAATACAGGTACAATTGCACTTCGTGCAACTTTTGAAAACCCCGACAACAGGCTAATCCCCGGTGATTTTGTTAAGGTTAGAGTATTTTCGGACAAAGTGTTTAAAAGTGTCGTTATTCCGCAAAGCGCCGTTCTTCAAGATAATGAAGGAAGATACGCATATATCGTGGATGAAAATTCCGTTGCAAGAAAGAAATATCTGACAATATTAAAAGAGGAAGGTAAAAACTGGATTGTAACCGATGGATTAAAATCAGGCGATAAATATATCAGCGAAGGCGTTGTAAAAGTTATGGCAGACAGACCTGTTGTTGTTCTGGACGATAGCGACGACAAGGTTAAATTAAAGAATAAAAAACAATAAGAGGATCGGATGTTTTCAAAGTTTTTTATAGACAGACCCAGATTTGCAATTGTAATTTCACTGGTAATAACCCTGGCAGGGTTAATTGCACTTAAAGGGCTGCCCTTTGAGCAATATCCGACTATTACTCCGCCACAGGTAATTGTTTCTGCAACATATCCCGGTGCAAGCTCTGACGTTATTGAATCAACAGTTGCTGCTCCTTTGGAATCCGCCGTTAACGGTGTTGAAGACATGCTTTATATGACTTCAAACTCTCAAAACGGCAGCTATAAACTTTCAATTTATTTTAAAGTCGGCACAAACCCTGATATGGCAGTTGTTAACGTTCAAAACAAAACTTCTCTTGCAACCGCACGTTTGCCCGATGAAGTTAAAAGATACGGACTTACAATTAAAGAATCAACGGCAGGTGCCGGTCTTGTAATTTATAGAATATATTCGCCCGATAACTCAAAAGACCTTGTTACGCTTGCAAACTACGCTTCAATTTTTATTAAAGATGAGCTTGCACGTGTTAAAGGTGTTGGTGAAGTTGCTGTTTTTGGCGGAAAAGACTATGCAATGCGCTTATGGCTCGATGCGCAGAAAATGGCTGCATTGGATGTTTCACCGAGCGAAGTTTCTGCTGCGGTTTCGGCTCAAAACGCACAAGTTCCCGCGGGTAATATCGGTAACGAACCTCTTATCAATAAAAAAGATATGTCCATAGTCCTAAGAACTCAAGGACGCCTTAAGACCGTTGAAGAGTTTGAGAATATTATAGTTCGCTCTAACCCCGACGGTTCAACAATTAAAGTTTCAGATATTGCAAAGGTTGAGTTAGCGGCTGAAACATACGATTATATGGGTCGAGTTGACCTTCAACCCGTTGCGGTTATTCAGGTTATCCAGCTTGCGGACGCTAACGCTGTTGAATTGGCTGAAAACTGTAATAAGAAAATGGAAGAATTGTCAAAAGGCTTCCCTGAAGGAATAGCTTATGAAGTATTTAGGGATTCGACAGATTACATTAAAGAGTCTTTAAATGAGGTTATTAAGGCAATTATTCTTGCAATTTTCCTTGTAATTATGGTTGTTTACCTCTTCTTAGGTGATGTTAGAGCCTCGTTTATTCCCTTTGTGGCAATCCCCGTTTCGCTTATCGGTACGATTGCAATTTTTGCGGTTGTAGGTTTTTCAATAAATACCTTAACCTTGTTTGGTTTTGTACTTGCAGTAGGTACGGTAGTTGACGACGCCATTGTTGTTATTGAAAACGTTCAAAGGCATATAGAGGCAGGTTTGTCGCCTCGTGATGCTGCTGTCATTTCAATGGATGAAGTTTCGGGAGCGGTTTTAGCTACATCTCTTGTTCTAATGGCTGTATTTGTTCCTGTTGCCTTTATCCCGGGTATTACAGGTAAAATGTATCAGCAGTTTGCAGTTACAATTGCCGTTTCTATCGGTTTTTCAACAATTGTTGCGCTGACTTTGGCTCCGGCTCTTTGTGCGACAATCCTAAAGTCCAAGGATGAACTGCCCAAGAGAACTTTTTATAATAAATATAGAGAATTATATGCCAGCTATTGGGCTGATAAAAATAATTTAAAAGGCATTGAACTTGTAAAAGCCTGGGGTGAATTTATTGCCACCGCTTGGGATATTACGATTAAAAAGTTCAACAGAATGTTTGATAGAATCCGCGATAAATATATTGACGGTTCAAAATACTACATTGAAAAGCCTTCAAGAACCAAAATCACCTTTGTTGTGTTGGTTTTTGCCCTGCTTTTCTTATTTAAAATTATTCCGACGGGCTTTTTGCCAAATGAAGACTCGGGTGCCTTATTTACCAGTGTTCAATTAAAAGACGGTTCATCTTTGTCAAAGACTATGTCTATTACAGATGAGCTTGAAAAAGATATGAAAAACGTCCCAGGTGTTCATCAGGTCTTGGGCTTAGAAGGTATTAACGGTCAAAATACCTCAATGATTATCACTCACTTTGAACCCTGGGAAGAAAGAAAATCCGTACCTTTTTATAAACAAATTTTTATGTCGAAAGAGCAAAAATTTGAATCCAAAAAGACTCTTGCGGATATTCAAGCAAATATAAATGCACTGAGTGCAAAATACCCTGATGCCAAAATTTACTCGTTTATTCCGCCTGCAATTACAGGTATGAGTATGTTTGGCGGTTTTGAATACCAGCTTTTAGATAAAGCTAACAGAACTCCTCAAGAATTAAACGAAGAAGCAAATAAATTGATTTATGAGGCTAATCAAAGTTCCGTTATCTCCGGGGTATTTACGCAGTATAACGCTAATATTCCGCAATTCTTGATTAATATTGACTATAAGAAGATATTAGCTCAGTCGATTTCACCTACTGAAGTTTATACAGCTTTATCTTCACAATTTGGACAAACTTATATCAACGACTTTAACTTGTACGGTCGTGTATTTAGGGTTGTTATGCAAGCCCAAGAGGCTTTTCGTTCAACTCCTAACGATATGAATAAAGTATATGTAAAATCTCAAACAGGCGTTTCTGCTCCATTGAGTTCGCTCATAAATATTGAACCGATAGTTGGGCCTTATAACATTACTCGTTTTAACATGTATAAATCCGTTCAGCTAAGCGGTAACCCTGCTAAGGGTAAAAGTTCAGGTGAAGCAATCCGCGAAATGGAAAAAATATCAAACAGAATTTTGCCTGATGACATGAGTTTTGCTTGGTCAGGTACAAGTTTGCAAGAAATTGAATCCAGTGGTCAGACAACTGTTGTTTTGGCTATGTCATTAATATTTGTTTATTTGTTCCTTGTTGCCTTGTATGAAAGCTGGATGTTGCCGGTTGGCGTTATGCTGATTGCTCCGATTGCAATGCTTGGCGCTCTGCTTTTCCAATATATAGCAGGTTATGCACTTGATCTTTACGCTCAAATCGGTTTAATTATGTTGATTGGTCTTGCTGCAAAACAGGCAATTTTGATTATTGAGTTTGCAAAAACTGCAAGAGAAGAACAAGGTATGAGTATATTTGATGCCGCAATCGAGGCAGCAAGAATCAGGTTTAGAGCGGTTATGATGACTGTAATAGCCTTTATCTTGGGTATGGTTCCCTTGGTTCTTGCAGTAGGCCCCGGTGCTGAAAGCCGCCGTTCTCTTGGTATGACAGTGTTTGGCGGCATGATAGCTGCTGCCATTGTCGGTACAATTCTTGTTCCTGCGTTTTACGTGATAATTCAACAGTCTCGTGAAAATACTGCAAAAAGAAGAGCAAAAAATAAGGAAAAAACTAAAAATGAATAAAATATTTTCTGCTTTTATAATACTAACTTTACTAATGTTTAACTTCACTCCGCTGTGCTACGCAGAGCAAGACGGGCAAAAAACTGCTAAATTCTTCAATTTTAAAAAGAATAATCAAAAAAAAGAGCAGCTTGAGGATAAAAAAGATACCCCCGTTGCCTTTGAAACAAAAGATACAGTGAAAATTGAAGATAAAAAGCGGGAAAAGAAAACTTTTGCCCTGTTCAAGAGAA
This sequence comes from Candidatus Gastranaerophilales bacterium, assembly GCA_944325665.1. Lineage (GTDB taxonomy): Bacteria > Cyanobacteriota > Vampirovibrionia > Gastranaerophilales > Gastranaerophilaceae > Galligastranaerophilus. Next base: position 42,034 of record CALVAY010000010.1, on the reverse strand, counting down.
AAGAGCGAAACATAAAGGAAGATGACAAGTCGCAACTAAAAGAAACCAAACAGGATGATAATATAAAAGAAGAAGAAAAGAAGGGTGACACTAAAAAAGCTAAGGCTCTAAAAAAGAAAAAGGATGAGGATAAGTATTCGGAATATAATCTTCCGACAGATGCTTATATGCCTGTTGGTTCTCAAGCTGATAAAACAATAACAATTACAGGTTCTATTCAAAAGACGCTTGAGTTAAATCTTGCCGACTGCCTTGAATTAGCACTTATAAACAATCCGAAAATCAAAGCAGCATACGCTAATGCTGAAGCTTATAAATTTAAAAAAGGTCAAACTCTTTCGAATTATTCGCCAATTGTTAATTTGCAAGGTGGGATTTCAAGAATTAAACCGGATATGAGCAACTTTCGCAGCCGTGGTTTTGTTATTGACCCCTTTACAAAGTATGTTGTAGGCACAATCGGGATTTCTCAACTTGTTTATGACTTTGGTTTAACTCAAAATCAATATACGGTTGATAAGTTAAACTGGGAGTCTTCAAAATCCAATATTGACTCTGTTGTAAACGAAGTTGTTTGCCAAATTAAAGATGCATATTATAATTTAATCTACACAATTGAGGCTAAAAATGTTGCACAAGAGACTTTTGAGCAGTTTGAAATAATGTACAAACAGGCTCTTGCTTTCTATGAAGTAGGAACAAAGCCCAAGGTTGATGTAACAATTGCTCAGGTTAATATGGAAGATGCCCGTGCGAATTTGATTTCAGCTAAAAATAATGTTGATATTGCTGTCTCAAATTTGAATAATTTAATGGGACTTCCTTTTATTCCGCCTTACATTATCGACACAAATGCTCCTTTTAGCGATGTTGATATTGATATGAGAAAGGCTGTTGAAATTGCAAACGAGTCTCGTCCTGAGTTAAAAATTGCGAAGATTAATGTAGAGGTTGCCGACCAAAGTGTTAAATTAGCCAAAAAGACTTTCTTCCCGCAGTTGAGTTTTTCTGCAAATTACTCTATCGGTGGTGTCGGAAATGTGATAGCAGATACTCAATGGTGGGATTTAGGCGGTTATTTAACATTCCCTGCAATAAATCCGTTTTTAATCAGAAACCAAATCAAAGAAGCTAAAGCTTTGTATGAAAAACAAAGATACGACTCAAAAGCAACGGTTAATGATATTTATTACGATATACAAAGTACTTATGTAAAGCTTGTTGATGCAAAACAAAGAGTTCCTGTTGCAAAGCTTGCTGTTCAAAAGGCAAAAGAAAACTATGAGCTTTCATTGGGCAGATATTCTGTCGGCGAAAGCGATGCGATTGAATATAAAGAAGCGCAAATTCAATATTATGATGCCAGACTTGCGTATTTGAATACAATTTATCAATTTAACAGTGCAAAAGCTAATATGGAGCGTGCAATCGGACAAACATTGCCCAGCACACAACCTCAACAGGAAGGCATTTAGTTTACAAATAATTTAATGAAGCCAAAATAATACAAAAATGCAGCAAAAATCAGTATAATTTGCGGCCTATAAGTCTTTTTGCTTGCTACAAAAAAGCCTGCTGAAATCAGAAGTGCAGTTAGTGAAAAAGATCTTATTGAAGACACATCAAGGTAGATATAAGGCAGTTTTCTTGCCATAAACTCAGGATAAACCGTTAAAGTCAGCATTGCGACAATTAAAAATGCAGACCCTATCCAAAATAAAATGATGTCATTATTTTCTTTCATCTCTTCCTCTTTGTGAAATTGTAACATATAATTAATATTTTTGCTAAATTTTTTAACTTTGCCTTCACCTGTTTTAATTAAAATCTTTTTTTCTTCGCTTATCCTGAAGATGTCATAAGTTGAAAGGAAAATATAATGGTTAAAGGCGAACTTATTAAGGCTTTTTTTACTCGTTTATCAAACTTGGCAAACGTGTTGAGTGAGTATAGTAAAACAAAGAACAAAAAGCTTTTTATCAATAATTTCTTGCTTAAAATTATTGATATTAAAGGCGTTGACGAGGAGTTAGAGAAAAAGCTTGTAGAGAGTGCGATTAATTTTATTGAAAGCTTTATTGTTTTATTTAAAACGGTAAAAACTTGCTTTCAAAAACAGGCTGACTAAAAGCTTGAAAGCTCTACCAGTCTTTTAAATGAGGGGTAGTTGTTGCAAAGGTTTTGAAGTGTATCAGTTGCAATAATTTCCCCTTTGTCCATATAAACAAGCCTGTCGCAGTTTTTTAGAGTTTTAATTCTGTGTGCAATTGCGATTATAGTTTTTACCCTTTTAATCCTGTTTATAGTTTGCGTTATTTCTTCTTCTGTTTCAACATCGAGTGCAGAAGTGGCTTCATCAAGCATAATAACTTCGCGTTCAAAGTAAAATGCTCTTGCAAGGGCTACCCTGTGCCTTTGACCGCAAGAAAGCTCCTGAGTATTCCTTTTTATATCGCCGTTAATTTCTTCGTATATTCCGGCCTTCTTAAGCGCATCTATCAATCTATCCTTGTCGATATTGCCTATATTATTAAAATCAGGCTCTAGGGTAACATTTTGCCATATGCTTAAAAATGGCAAGCAAAAATCTTGCGATAAGAGACTAATATTATTTTGCCACATTCTCTCGTTGTGTTTATTTAAAACTTGGTCGTCTATTATTATTTCGCCGTTTTGAGTTTCGAATAATGAGCAAATTACGTTAAAAAGGGTTGTTTTGCCGGAGCCTGATGCTCCAACTATTCCTATAAATTCACCTTTTTTGATTTCAAGATTAATATTTTTGAGCGCGTGCGTTGTTTCGTCATAGTAAAAATCTATATCTTTTAGTTTTATTTTTTCATTTATTTTAAGAATCTCATCTGTTGAGTCGGCTTTTTTGTTTCTTATAAGTTTTAATATTTCTACGTACCACTTTGTCTCCCCTTTTATGCAGTTTATGCCATGCAGGTATGTCTGTGAACGATTTATAGTCGGTACTATTCTTAAAATAACTGCTGCAAGCGTTGCCAAGCTCGCACTTATGTGCGAACCGTCCACATTTTTAATTAATAAAAGAAGTACAAAAAGTATAAATAATAGCATTATTCCTATTTCAGTAAAGTATGACGGAAACATCTGTGTTGAGGCCACTATTCTTTGATATTTACTGTCATTTTCCTGAAATTTATATGCGGCATTTGTAAAATCTTTACCTTTGTTATAAATTATGACATCTTTTTGCGAATCAATTGTTGACTGTAAAAAGCTCCACTTAGCTCTTGAGGTTTCACTTGTAAGTTTACTGTATTTTTTTGCAATACTCCTAAAATATCTTGTTTCTAAAACCCAAATGCTTAGCATTAATACCGTAATTATCAACGCGTACATTTTGAATTTTATAAATAAATAAGATAAGATTGCTAAGCCTATTATTACGTTTGTGCACAGCGATATAAAGTTGCCGATATAATAACATACGGCATCTGATATTGTTGTATCCAAAAGTCTCAATTTGTCTGACGTTGCAATTTTTCTTGATTGAAGATAATTTTGGTAAATTAAATCGGAATAGTTTTTCTTAAAAACAATATTTTTCATATCGTACAATATTAAATTTTGATAGTATATATGAAAAATCATATATATGTCTTTTAATATGTATATAAAACCCGTCAATATACCTAAAATTAAAATACTGCTATCGGGGTGCATTTTGCCAAAATTTCCCAAAATTGGTATGCTTGCGCCGTTTGAACTTATTATTAATATAAAAGAGTATATTAGCGACAAGCCAATAAATTCAAATGCGCCCGCCAGGGTGGACATAAGAATTAAAAGGATGATTTTGAATTTGTACTTGTTGTCAAAATCCTTGAGTATTTCTATAAATAATATTTTAAACATAAAAATTTCTTGAAAAAATCCTCTTTGTTAATTATACTCTTAAATATGGTCAAAAAGTCAAGTAATGTTAACTTCTATATCGGCTTGTCGCTTTCAAATTCAACAAATTACGACAGTTCTGTTTGTGTTTTGGATAGAAGTCAAAAGATTTTATATTTGGATAAATTTTACTATACGCAAGATATAGAATTATTTTTTAATTCTTCTCCTTATGTGAATAATTCTCTTATAAGCGTATCTGTTCCCTATGATAACTCTTTACTTGAAGGCAAGTGGAGAATACATTCAAAAAACTACAAAATGCTTGGCGATTATTTTAAAGTAAACAGGCATAAGTGGACAAAAAGACTTTCTAATCGCATGTGCGAATTTCTTTTGAATTTAAATCAAGAAGAAAATAAGCAAGTTATAAGGTGCGATATTAACCAGCTAAGACAGGCGTATGGTTTGAGCGCACATTATCTTTTAAGAACTTCTCCTGATTGTAAGTCTTTGCAGAATTCTCTTAAAATTAAATACGGTTTTAATCAATTGCCCGATAATATGCTAAGCGCATCATCTCTTGAAGCAATAGTTTGCGCAATGTTTGCTCAATATGTTTCTCAAGGTAATGAAACAATTTTGGGCTACGAGTTTGAAGGGTTGGATGTTCTTTTAAAACCTATGTAATTATTTTCTTCTCGGAAGACTTGCACTGTCTATATGAGGGCGGAAAAACTCGGTGTTAATGTTTAGTTTTTGACCTATATCGAGTATTTTGAGTGCAAGCATTCTGTCCTTATTTTTGTCTTTTGAGGTTTTTAAATGCTCAATTAAGATATGAATTTTACTGTATATGGAATCAAAGAAAATATTTTGTGCTTCATTGATTTGCGATTGTATATTTAATTTTTCAAGCAAGTCAAGAAGAGCTAAAATATTATCCGCTGTATCTGTTTCCATATCCGAAGCAAGCTTTTGGATTAACTCTTCAAGCTGTTTAGAAATAATCGAGCCTGCTCTGCATTTGTTCAGGTTAATGTAGAATTTATCCGCATTTTGCTTAATTAGAGTAATTCTTGCTAAAGCCTTTTCGTCCCTAAAGTCTTTGATTTTTAGAAGTTCGACTTCAAGTGAGCGAAGAAGGGTGAATTTAGCTGAAACTCTAAATACATCAGGTATGTCCATACCTAAGTCCATATAATATGAAACGGGAGCTTTGAGTTCGTCATACATATCCTGATACGTTTTTGCAGTTTTTAAAAGTTTTGCAAAAAGTATTTTTTCTAAGATTATTTTTCTTTTATCAATTAAAATATCTTTAAGTGTGTAAAAATCATTAGAAACATTTTCTTGTAACATTTTAAGCGTTGCGATTATATCATCCGTTGTAAATGTTTCACTTATCACGTTTTTAAGTTTCTGATATTCTTCTTGATTTTTCATTTGTTTTACATTGCAGTAAAACTCGCCGCTTGATGTATTTAAAATTGTGTAGAAAAAGTCAAATTTTTCAAAAGTAATTTTTGAGACTAACTCAACTCTACCGTAGCTTATTGCGGTGTGGTTTTTCTTTGCTACTTTGCTTGAATATCTTTTTACAGTGTAGCAGTAAATTTCTTCAAGCTCTTTTTCGGGTAAGAATTTGCTTGAAAATACCCACTGGGCAACGATTTTGTCTATTGAGACAACTGAAGTTTTGACAAATTTTTCGTAAACGTCTTTTCCTGTGCCAAAGCCCGCAATGTTACTTTTTGCCTTATTTAATATTGATAAAAACTTCTTCTCTATGTCTGTTTTTGTGAAGTCTGAGGCAAGCTCCATTGCTCTTAGGGCATATTTCATAATTTGAGTTGTCTCAATTCCTGATATTTCCGCAAAAAACCAGCCGCAGCTTGTGTACATAAGCTGACAAAAGCGCTGTATTTCCATTAGTTTAATTGCTTTTATTTTTTCTTTAGGTGTTAAGCGTTTTTTTGCATGTTCTTTGAAAAAAGTATTGTAAGCCTCTTCGCTTCTGTCTAATATTACGTTGATATAATCGTTTCTTGCGCTCCAAAAATCTTTATAGTAAGAAGCTCCTTCACTTGAGCAGACTTTTATAAGCTCGTCTCTTACATAGTCAAGAGCATCTCTTAGAGGTTTTCTCCATTTTTGATTCCAGCCTGCCTGTGCCCCTGTTGAGCATCCGCAATCTTCTGTCCATCTGCCAACGCCATGGCAGCAGCTCCAAGAAGATTGTGGCTTAATTTCAACCTGATAGATTGGCGGGAATTTTTCTAAAAACCAAGCGTAATTTGTTATTTTAAAGCCAAGCTCTTGGGCTTTAACTTCAAGCACGTAAGATAGCGCCATATCGCCAAATTTTGTATGATGCCCGTAGCTTTCGCCGTCTGTTGCAATATTTACCAGCTGCGGATGTTTTCTGTCGGGTACAAAACCGTCTTGCAGCCTGTGTGCAAATTTATTACCATCGCATAGTAAATTGTCAAATGCTACTGATTTTGAAATTGCTCCGTCGTAGAAAAACAAATCGATATATTTTTCTTTATCGTTTTCATCGGGAAAATATCTGTATGGCATAGAAGGGTCAATGCTTCCCCAACTGACATCATGCCAAGTGTCTTTGCCATCCATTTTTCTAACGCACTGAGCCTGGTGCGGTGATAAAATTGTATATTTTATACCACATTCAATTAAAACTTCTAAAGTTTCACTGTCTGTCGCAGTTTCTGCAAGCCACATGCCCTCAGGTTTTCTGCCATATCTTTTTTCAAAATCTTTAATACCCCAAATAACTTGCGTGTATTTATCATTTAAATTTGCCAAGGGTAGTATGATATGGTTATAAACCTGTGCTATTGCGCATCCATGGCCATTGTACATTTGGCAAGAGTTTTTGTCCGCTTCTATTATTCTTCTGTATGCTTCAGGTGCGTGTTTTTCCATCCAAGAAAGCAATGTCGGACCAAAGTTAAAGCTCATAAGCTCGTAGTTGTTAACGATATTTAAAATCCTGTTTTGATTATCAACAATTCTTGAAACAGAATTTGGGCCATAACACTGCCAGCAGATTTTTTCATTCCAATCATGCATAGGAAGAGCACTTTCTTGAAGCTCTATTTCTTCAAGCCAAGGGTTCTCTCTGGGCGGCTGGTAAAAATGCCCGTGGATTGTCAAATATTTCTCATGCTTATTTGCTTTATCTTTATTCATACTTCAAACTATCTTTACTTTTTCTCTTCTTTTGGTTTTTTCTGTACTATTGTAATTTTGCTGACATCAATCCAGCTGTCGCCAAGCGCGTTAGAAAATACCTTGCCTGTTATTTCTATTTTGTCGCCACTGTCAAGCTCGATAAACTTTTCTGCATAATCTCTTTTGATAAATAATTTCATTTCAGATAGCGGTACGTTATGATCGGTAACGTCATCCCTTTGGATTAAAAAGCCAATATAGTCATTTGATGAGCGCATTGCTTTTTTATAGTCTAATCCTAAGGTTGAGAATTTATCAAAAGTTGCTTTCATTTTTACGGTTTTATTTAAATATTTTTGCGGAGATGCAACAATATTCAGGGGTGCAACCGTAATTGCTGTTTCTTGAGCAAAACCCGTGTTTATTGTTCCCAAGAAAAACGAACATATAACAATTGCTGATAAAACTCCATATTTTAATTTGTTTAACATAATAACTCCTGTATCTATTAAAAATATTTTAGCATATTTTACACTTGGTACAATACTTGATTTAGGGCAAATTATCCATAAATTCTACATCCTTCTTGTCCAAATTTAAATGCCTTTTTGGGTTATGATATGCATATTTTTTTGCTTCTTCACTATTAAAGAGACCTTTTTTAATACTCATTTCAACTATCTCATCCAAAAATTTAATCGAGCCTGCCAAAACCCCGTCTTTATTTTTGCCAAATTTATTTATTTTTTTTGAGCAAAAAACTATGTCCTTGTCGTACCCTGCGCTTGGCAAAGAGTCGCTGATTAAAATTATTCTGGATTTTGCTTTAACTTTAAAAAATAATCTCAGCATATCATCGCTCACGTGTATTCCGTCTGATATTATCTCTGAGTAAATTTTCTTATCCAATAAGCCCTTTAAAGCAATATTTTCGCCCCTGTGGCTTATTTTCTCCATTGCATTAAAATGATGAGTTAAGCCTGTTGCAAGACCCCAATTATCGCTAAGAGTGTGCCCGCAATGCACCCTTATACCTTTTTTTTCAAGATATTTTGTAAGTTTTGATTTATCATCCAGTTCGGTTGCAACGGTAACAATTTTTATAATATCTTCGTATTCCCCGACTAATTTTTTAAAGTTTTCAATAGTCGGCTTAATAAAAACACTCGGATCTTGTATTCCCGGTTTATTGGGATTAATGAAGCTGCCCTCAAGATGAATACCTAAAATCCTTGCCTCGTCTTTATTTTGCTCTGCTTTAATCTTTTTAAACAGCTCAAGCCTTTTTCTTATTGCTTCTTGAGTGTCTCCGACAAGGGTCGGACAGACGCCGACTATGCCCCTATTGAGCAATTTTTTCAAAAGCTCTCTTATTTGAGCTTCATCCGCGCTATTGTAGTTTATCCCATATCCGCCATGCGTGTGTATGTCTATAATTTTCATATAACTATTATACAACTGTTTTTTTGACTTTTTTTAAAAAATCCTTAAAACATTGTTGTTAGTGTAATTTTCTTTAAGATTTGAAGGTGTCCCTTGCTTAACAAAAGTATTAAAATGTTAACGAAATGTTACAAATATCCTTTAAAATTAAAGTTTTATTCTAAATGTGCCGATATGTTTAACATAAGAACAATGGAGGCATAGAAAACAATGGGAATGGCAGCAAGCCAAGCAAGATTTTTAGGTCTTACGGCAAGAAAAACAAACGTTGAATATGAAGGACAACAAGTTAACCAACAAAGAACTGCTCTATCCAATGAAAGTGCGGGCTTATTTAACCAAATGTTAACTTTGCAAGTTCCTACTCCTCCAAGTGCAACTGATTACTATAACACTCGTTATGTATTTGATTCAATGGGCGAAGACTTCTCTATCACTAAATATGATACAGCTGCAGGTGGTGCGGCAGGTGCATACAGTATAGTTGTTGAGTATTCTGAAACTGAAAGAAAAGGCTATTCTTCTTCTCCTATTACACAAGGTACGCCAATGGAATTTAATAATCAAGTTCCTACCAAAATATACCTTGACGGAAAAGAATATGAAATAACCCTTGCTGATGCCGCAGGTGTTGATAAAGGTAACATTGAAACAATCAATACTGCTATTATCAGCAATGATGCGACAAGACGTCCTGAAGATGATACTTATTACAAATACACTGTAAATAAAGGTGAAACAGGCGAAAGAACATATTATATATCTTCTTTTGATATTGCAAATGCAACACTTCCTGATGACGGTTCGACATACACCGGTGGTTTAACACAATACTTTGCAGCTGATGCAACAGTTAAGAAAACCACAAATGCAACAGCATCATTTACAACAACAACCGACGGTAGATTCGAAAGTGTAAAAATTACCGATGTTGACAATGAAAATCTAAAAGATAAATTGGTTAATAAAACATTTGAATTGGATTTAACTCAAATAAACGATTCTGAAGGCTATGAAGCCGCAATGAAAGACTACGAATACCAAAAAATGGTATATGAAAGAGCAATTCAAGATATTAACGCAAGAACCGAAATTATCCAACAACAAGACAGAACTCTTGAATTGAGACTAAAACAACTTGATACTGAACAAGAAGCTCTTAAAACCGAAATGGATGCGGTTAAAGAAGTTATCCAAAAGAACGTTGAATCTACATTTAAAACGTTCGCATAATAAAATCAATAATTTGCACCATGCCAAAAACTTGGTATGGTGCAATACTTAGGAAGTACACGAGGGTTAGTTAATGGTATCTTACAAAAACATGCATTCGCTATCGATAGCAAATAAATACGGTTCGGCAAGCTCGATTGCTAAAGCTGAGTTGTATGAAACTTATGACCGTTTAAGAGATTTGACGGTTTCAAGCTCTGCTTCTTCAGGTAGCGGCTTTGGTACAACAGGCGGTTTTTTATGGCAGCTTGCTAGCATGTTTTCACCAAGTATGTTTATGCCTGTTATGGGTGGTTCAAATATGATGAACATCCCGGGTACTTCTTATTGGTCGCCGATTACAGGCTCTACTGCCTCTTATGACGGAGCAACTTCGGCTTTTGGTATAGGCAACCTTGGTTCATACCCCGGTTTTCCCTCAGGTGCAGCTGGAATCTCTCTTGGTTTTGGCTCGGAAGGCATGCCAACCGGTGGTGCGGCAGGTCTTGCAACCGGTTATGCGGTTAGCTCGGCCGGAATTGCTGCAATGAACACCGCCAGTGCTGCTCTGGGTACTGCTTCAGGCGGTTTTAGTTTTGGACAAAATATAGTTCTCCCTCTTGCCGGCATGATTTCAGGTTGGGGCGGTTTGTTGCAAGCAATGTCCCCTTATATGGGCGAATGGGGTCTTGGTGCTATCGTTGCAGGTAACTTAATGCAAGGTACGGGTAATGCTGCTGTCAGTGCTTATCAAAATATTACAGGCAGGATTACTACTAACGCCGATGTTATTCTCTCTGATAGAGTTAAAAACATAGAGACCGTCTGCAAGATGTTGGATACTCAAGCAGAAATTGTCAGAAAAACTCTTAAAAACGATATTGAATCCGATTCTAAGTCTGTACAAGATTTATAATTTTATTAAGTTTTGTAAAACTTTGCTGTCTAATTGCTTTAACAAATAAAGTTTAAAATATTTGTGCCGATATAAAACATAGATATAGGTTGACTTTCAAGGATATAGGAAAATTGGTGTGTAAATAAAGAAAATTCCTTGTGGCAATTTTATCGCAAATCATGTTTTTATTAGTTTAGGGTTACCCCTAAACAAAGGAGTAAACCGTGCAACAAAGTATCCAAACAAATTTAAGAAGAATGAAAAATTTCTTAGGGTTTTCAAGAAGTTTCTTAATCAGAAAAAATCCTATCAAGTTATTCTCCAAAGAATTTACGGCGATGCTTAAAAATTTCTTATCAATGGGTAAGAAAAGAAAAATGGTTAAGTATAGACTTAATTATCAACTCTACAAGCTAAACCAAATGGAAAAATTGATTGCACAAAACAATGATCACGTTTTCCTAAGAGGAAACAAATTCAACGAAATGAGATAAAATGGGCTTAATTGTTTCAACAATCAGATTAATTCAATTAAACAGCATGAGGCTTGACCTTGAATACAAGCTTATGTTGATTAACTCATCTCGTTTGCAATTGACTTCTTCAACCGCAGACTTGCAAACATTGGGAACGGATTTAGACCCAAATTCTGCCGAGTCTAAGGCGCTTCAGAAACGACAGGAAAGATTAAAAGTGGTTGAACAACGTCTGGAAGAGCAAGCGCAAAGGTATCAAATCCAACTCAAGATGATTGAGAGCGAAATTCAAACTCTAAACCAAACAATTGATTCAAATATTCAAATGTCTTATAAATAATAAAAGCAGAAGTTTTAGAACCTCTGCTTTTATTTTATTTGTTTGTTTTTATTATTTAACAACTATATTTGCCAATTTATTTGGAACAATTATTGTTTTAACAATGGTTTTGCCTTCAAGCGCTGCTTGAATTTTTTCACTTTCAAGTGCAAGTTTTTCAAGCTCGGCTTTATCTGTATCAACAGGAACCTCGATTTTATCTTTTATTTTGCCGTTAATCTGCAAAATAAAAGTAATATCGGATTGTTTAGCTAAATTTTCATCGTATTTGGGCCACAATTCTTCATGAATTGAATTTTTTGCGCCAAGTCCATAGTATATTTTTTCACTCATAAACACTGCAACAGGCGAAATTAGCCTTAAAAGTGTCAAAAGTGCAAAACTTAATACATTTTTTTCAATCTTGGACTCATCTCGAATATATTCATAAATATAGTTTGTAAGCTCTCTGTATCTTGAGGTTACAGTGTTGAATTGAAATTCGTTTTCAATATCATTTGTAATTTTCTTTATTGAAATATGAACTTCGCGCAACAGCTTTTCGCTTTCCTTATCAAGGTTTTCTGGTATTTTGTAGTCAAGACTTATTATGTCTTGGAATTTAGAATACAAGCGATAAACCCTGCATAAGAATTTATAGCAGCCTTCGACACCTGCATCAGACCAGTCAAAATCTCTTGCCGGAGGTGAGTCTGAAATTATGAATAATCTTGCTGTGTCAGCCCCGTAGTTTGCAAAAATTTCGTCAGGGTCAACAGTATTTCCTTTGGATTTTGACATTTTTGACCCGTCTTTTAGTACCATGCCTTGTGTTAGAAGGTTTTTAAACGGTTCGTCAAAGTCTAATAAACCAATATCTCTTAGAGCTTTTGTAAAGAACCTTGAGTACAATAGGTGCAAGATGGCATGTTCAATACCGCCAACATATTGGTCAACGGGCAGCCATTTATTTACAAGGTCTTTGTCAAAGGCCTTTTTGTCATCTCTGGCGTCCGCGTATCTCATATAGTACCAGCTTGAGCACATAAATGTGTCCATTGTATCTGTTTCGCGTTTAGCCGGAGCACCGCAGATTGGACAAGTTGTGTCAATGAATGTTTTTGATGTTAAAATCGGCGATTTGCCTTGAACACTAAAATCAACATCTTCAGGCAACTTTACGGGTAGTTGTTCGTCGGGAACAGGCACTGTACCGCATTTGTCGCAGTAAACAATAGGAATTGGCGCACCCCAATATCTTTGGCGTGAAATCAGCCAATCTCTTAGCCTGTATTGTGTTTTAGCGTGTCCAAAACCGCCATCTTGAGCAATTTGGGTTACTTTCTTTTTAGCCTCTTCACTTGTTAAACCTGTGCATTCGCCGGAGTTAATAAGTGTTCCGTAGTTAGGATAGCAATTTTCGCCGTCATCTCCTTCGCCTGTGATAACCCTAATTACAGGCAAGTCATATTTTTTAGCAAAAGCCCAGTCTCTTTCATCATGAGCAGGAACTGCCATAACTGCCCCTGTTCCGTAGTCAACAAGTGCATAATCTGCTGTGTAAATTGGGCATTTGCGGCCTGTTAGAGGGTTAATAATATGTGTTCCAAGAGCAACGCCTGTTTTAATGCGCTCTGTTGAAAGCCTTTCTATTTCGGACATTTTGCGGGCATTTTCGCGATATTTTTCAACTTCTTCTTTGTTCTCAGGTGTTGTAAGTTTTTCAATATCAGGGTATTCTGGTGCTACAACAAGATATGTAATACCGTATGCTGTATCAGGACGTGTTGTATAAACGGGTATTTCAAGTCCTTCTATTTCATCAACTTTGAATTTTAAAATTGTACCTGTAGATTTACCTATCCAGTTAGCTTGCATGGTTTTAACGTTGTCGCCCCAGCCGGTTAGTTTGTCTAAATCTTGAAGTAAAACTTCGGCATAGTCTGTAATCTTTAAAAACCACTGCCAAAGGTTTTTCTTTGTAACCTCGCTGTCGCATCTCCAACATTTGCCGTCTATTACCTGTTCGTTAGCAAGAACGGTTGCACAATGTTCGCACCAGTTAACGGCAGCTTGTTTTTTGTAAGCCAAACCTTTTTTAAACAGCTGTATAAATAGCCATTGGGTCCATTTGTAGTAATCTTCTTTGCAAGTTGTTACTTCTCTGTCCCAATCAACGCTTAAACCAAGTTTTTTAAGTTGCATTTTCATATATGCAATGTTTTCATCCGTCCATTTTGCAGGATTTGCACCATGTTGAATTGCTGCGTTTTCAGCAGGTAAGCCAAAACTGTCCCAACCCATCGGATGAAGCACATTGTAGCCTTGAGCTTTTTTAAATCTTGCAATTACGTCTGTTATAGTGTAGTTTCTAACGTGTCCCATGTGCAGTTTTCCGCTCGGATAAGGGAACATAGACAGTGCGTAGTATTTTGGTTTATCACTGTCATCGAGTGTCTTGTGCGGGTTTGTTTTTTCCCAGTTTTCAAAGCATTCTTTTTCTATTTGTTGAGGGAAGTACTCTTTTTCTAACACGTTAAAATCCTCTTAATTCTTATTCTACTTTTGAATTATACAGTAAAAATAAAAAAATGGGTGCAAATTTTTACTGGAGTTGCACCCTAGATAAAATGAAAATTTATTTCCTAATCATGATCTGTCCAGAAGACATATACGTAACCGTCAAGACCTGAAGAGCCGTTACCGAGGTTAATGTAATGTCCTTCTCTTCTGTCCCAGCCGCCACCGCCACCGCCTGCGCCTGCTGTACCATAGACAGATTGATTAAATACGTTACCAGGACTTAAGAAAGTCAAAGGTGTTGCGTTAATTCCGTTTATCGTTGCACCTTCCGTGCAAATGTTCATACCGCCTGTTGAACCTATGCTTCCAATGCCTGACTCACCGCCACATCCGCCTGATGAGCCGATTACTCTTCCTGTAAGGTCATCTACTACGCTGTCGCCTGCAGTACCGTCATCTCCGTCATAGTAATCTTCAGAAGCATCTGCAACACTGGATTGAACAAAGCTTCCCGAACCGCCTAAACCGTGGACTACCGCTGCGGTTTGAGTCTGAGCAGTTCCGACTTTTCCGCCTTCGCCGCCGTCAAGAGAATATGTGGTTGCACCAATCTTAACCCAAGATTGACCGCCGTTTTGTCCGGGGTTGTTTGCACTTCCTCCTGTACCACCGCCACCTACTCTGATTGCGTATTCTTGTCCAGGGACAACTTCTAAATCAACTATTCTTGCAAATGCACCGCCACCGCCTGCGCCACCGCCTGCAACTTGCAGTGATTCACCGTAGTTAATCTGAACTATTCCGTTTCCGCCGTTTCCGCCCTTACCTTTATTTGCAACAGGTGCACCTGTGTCAGGGTCATATGTGGTATAAACTGCGCCACCGCCACCGCCTGCACCCCATGTGGTGCCATCCGTACCTTCGGTGTTTGTGCCTGTGCCGCCCATACCACCATTACCTGTGTTTCCTGCGTATAGTGAGTCTCCGCCATTTCCGCCTTTAGGGTCTTCACCTGCTTCTTCTGCCGTTTCACCTCTGTATCCTGCTGTACCTGCTCCTGTGCAGTTTATATCTGTCCAATTCGATCCGTTGTATAGTTGACAGGATTTAAGCGGTACACTATCTGCACCTTCCGAGCTTCCATAACCTGTTTCGTATAGCACCGTTCTTTTTGCACCGTTTCCGCCATATACTCTTAGACCCCATTTTAGTCTGTTATCATAGTCGTATAAAAGTATTGATGATACGCCGCCTGCTTCACCTGCTTCACTCTCTGCCCCCGCAGAAGTCGTAGGTTCGGAGCCTTTTCCGCCTGCACCAGCTGTTACTTCTATTCTTCCGCCGATGTTGGCGTTTAAAATATCCTCTGGAATTGCATAATTTTTAATGTAAGGGGCTCCACCACCACCTCCGCCTGCGTACGGTTTATAGGTTGGCCTTGTTCTTTCTAAAACACACCTTGCGGATGCTGCTGGAACATAATAATGCCCACCTGAACTATTATTACTTATGCCAAAAGCTCTTTCTCTTTGGTCTATGAATATGTTCGATGGATTACATGCTCCATAGTAGCTTGTGAAATAACAATAACCTGCTCTTGATGCACAAAGTGCATTACCTTTGCTTGAGGTAGAGCTATCACATAACTGTAATCCTTTTGTTCCTAAAAATGAGCTTATATTGCTTACATTTTTTCCCCATCCGTACAATTCGTCTGTTGTTGGTAATCTCCAATCTCCGGCTACTGTATCTTCGATGTGCCAAGCTGCACATGATGCCTGGGCTGCATCCCATCCACACAGTGTTCTATTGCATCCGCTATAATAGGAAATTGTTCCATTATTGCCTGTTGCACTTGTTGTACAGTTACTTGGGTTTGCAGTTGTTCCTTTCCAACAGCAATTACCATTAGTACAAGTTTCGCCCTTGTCGATATCAACTACGGTTGCAACGGATGTGTTAATTGCAGGGCCACCAGAATCGCCTACATTATACTTTGTTACACATGTATTTTTTCCTGATGACCCATTATATTTTGCATCTATAAAAATTGCATTGTATTTATCACAATCTGCCTGAGACATAATACCATCCTCTGTTTCTGAGTATGCTCCTGCGGAGCCGCCACCGCCACCGCCTGTCATGTAAGTTATTACAACTTCTTTCATGGTATCTGTTATATTAAGAGTTTTTGTCTGAGAGGTGGCAGTTGTAGGTGATGCTGCAGTTTCTGTCATATCATAAGTTAAAGCAGGACTTGCAGCTCCGGCGCCACCGCCACCACCCGAAACAATTACCGCACTAACTTTATTTACACCTTGAGGAGGTGTAAAAATGCAATCTACCGACTTTTGTCCGTCAGTTGCAGGAGTACAAGTCGGGTTCGTTGTTGAGTACAGGAACAATTCACCGTCATTTTTAAAGATGTTGACTTTGACGTTGTCCATAACTCTTTTTGTAATAACGGGTGCTAAGGCAACCATGATAATTGAGATTACCAAAACTGCCATAAGAAGTTCCGCAAGGGTGAAACCCTCTTTGTTTAAGTGTTTTTTAGTTGCCATATTCAACCCAATCTCCATAATTTAATTCCATTTAGTGTAAAACATTAAAAAAACACGTTTCTTAATGTACTAATTTAAATATATAATGTTGTGCAATAAAAATCAAGAAAATTTAACGTTAAGCATTGTGTTAATTAGTTAGGTATGGTTAAGAATAAAAAAATGAGCAAGAAATATGACATAAAAGTTAAATTGGGTAATAGAATAAAATTCTTAAGAAAAGCCAAGAATTATACACAAGAAGAGTTTGCAGAAAGAATTGATATCGAGCCTCAAAGCTTAAGTAATATCGAAAGAGGAAAATTTGCCCCTTCAATTGAAACTTTGCAAAAAATTTCTTGCGCTCTGTGTGTTCAGCCGTACGAATTATACTTATTTGAGACTATTTCACCTATTGAGGAAATTCGAAAAGATTTAATAAGTGCGATTAACGGCAGTGATGTTTTGGCATTAGAGCTTTATAATCATTATATATCTCAAAAACAAAAAACACTCCGTTAATGAGGCGGAGTGTTTTTATGTTGGTAAATTTTACTACTTAGAAAGTTTATTGATTGCTTTTGTTAATCTTGATTTCTTTCTTGCAGCAGTATTTTTGTGTAAAATACCTTTGCTAACAGCTTTGTCGCATAGTTGGTAAACTTTTGAAATTGCTAATGCAAGTTCTTTTTCATCACCTTTTACCAAAGCAAGCGCTTTTTTAACGGCTGTTTTGATTGAAGATTTGAAAGCTACGTTTCTTTCAGTGTTTCTTTGAGCAACCAATACTCTTTTTTTTGCAGATTTAATATTTGCCATGATTTTCTTCCTTTCGCATAATAAACTGTTGTTTTTCTGCCGAGGATTAGTGAGTACATATATAATACTTAAAAATAAAATTTATTGCAAGTATAGTAAATACACCCTGTTAGCAAAGATAAGCGAGGCTATAAGAACCGAAATTACTGCCGAAAATAATACTGCGCCAGCTGCTATGTCTTTTGCGAGCTTGGCAAGTTTCGCCCAGCGACCCTTATAGTATGCATCAACAATAAACTCAAACACGGAATTAAACAGTTCGCATACCAAAACTTGAGCATTGGCAAAGATTAAAAGGCAAAACTCAATTATGCTTACTTTAAGTACTACTGCAACGGAAAGCACAATTGTTGCTATTACAAGATGTTTCCTAAAGTTTCTTTCCGATTTAAAAGCCAATCTTAGCCCGTTTAAGGCGAAAAGCGCACTTCTCATAAAGCTTCTTGATTGAAATTTTTTCATAAACTTTTGATAATTTTTTCTTGAATCCCTACAACAAAATCATAATCTTTTTGTGTTAAATGGTCAAATCCGAGAAGGTGTAAAATCCCGTGTGTGGTAAGAGTGTAAAGTTCAACTTCAAGCGTGTTATTGTTCTCTTTTGCTTGTCTTTCTAGAGTTTGAGTCGATATTATTATTTCACCCAGTTCAATATTATTGTCAATAACTATCGAGTTTTCATCGTCAACAAACAGAGCAAAAGTTATTACATCGGTTGTCTTGTCTTTGCCTCTATAAGTTGAATTTATCTCCCTTATTGTTTTGTCATTACAAAAGCTTATTTCAAATGATAATGTTTTAAAGTCATTATCAAAAACAGCGGAATTTTGATTTATTTCGCTTAAGTTTACAAGTGTTTCAACTATTTTTTTTGTTGTTTTTTTATAGAGTGCCTTCCCGATTGGAATTTTGCTCTCATCAAGCGTATTAAGTGTTATGTCTATTTTTTTATTGTTCGTCTTTTTCACTGTTTTCAGACTTTTGTTCCTGTTCTTGTTTCTTTTGAGTTATTTTTTCCTGTATTCTTTTTTCAAGTTTTTCTTCTTTTGACGGCTGGATTTTGATTTTATTCCTGTCTTCAAATTCGCTTAAAATATTTTCCTGATATTTAATTCTATCGTGTTGCATACCTCTTAATATGCGATTAAAGGTGTTTGCTATAAGCTTAATATCCTTAAGCGTTAAAGGGCTGTCTGAAAGTTGTCCGTCGTTAAGTCTTTCGGTTATGATTTTATTAATCATATTTTCTATTTGCTCTTGTGAAGGGTTTTTTAATGAGCGGACAGCACTTTCAACGGCATCTGCCAACATTAGAATAGCGGTTTCCTTCATAAGCGGTTTTGGACCCGGGTAGCGGAATTGTTCCTCTTGGACATTTTCCTTCCCTTCAATATCTACCGCTTGTTTGTAAAAATGTCCCGCAAGTCCTTCTCCGTGGTGCTGTTGAATAAAATCAATTATTACCTGTGGAAGTCCGTATTCTTTTGCAAGCTCAACACCGTCTTTTGTGTGAGAAGTAATAACCATTTTTGACAACCTTGGATTAAGCTTTGTGTGTGGGTTTTCTATTCCAAAGTATGATTGGTTCTCGATGAAAAATAACGGGCGTTTAAGTTTTCCGATATCATGGTAAAACGCACCAACGCGAGCCAGTATAGGGTTAGCGCCAATAGCTTCTGCTGCTGCTTCGCATAGGTTTGCTACCATTAGTGAGTGGTGATAAGTACCCGGAGCCTTGTATTGCAGTTTTGAAAGCAGTTCTTGGTTATGATCAGCAAGCTCTATTAAGCCGTATGGTGTTACAATTTTAAATACGTTTTCTATAATAGGAAGTACGCCAAGGGCTATTATACTTGAGAATAAACCGTTTAAAAATCCTGCTGTCGCGCTTGAGATGAAAGAAAGATTTGTAAATATCTCAAATTGTTCTTCAAACATTGCAACAAGCATAATTGTCAAGAAGGTTACTATACCTACTTCAAGACCGCATTTAATAATATCAAAACGCTTTGAATAGTTTATTTTTGAAACCGAATATGCCGCCATAATTGAAGCAAAAACAAAAACTGTGCTTACTTGCGGATCTATAAAAAGTGTTAGGGAAAGCAGTGCTAAAATTAAAATTGTTGATAGAAAAGCCACTATCGGGTTAGTAAATACCGCAATTATTATTGTAAAGGCAGGATATGGCATATAATAATTTTGGATAGCATCCATAGGTGTTATCAGGACGCAGATATAAGTCAGTATTATTGAAAAAGCACCGATAATACCAAGGTATTGAGGGGTAAAGAATTTTCTTTCGTATTTTTTCATATATACGATTAAAAAGAGCATTGTAAGGCAGGTTAAAAGGAATACGCCTAAAATACCGCCCTTATTAAGCTCAAATGTATTGTAGCCTGATTTTTTAAGGGCTTCTCTTTTTACTTGTGTAAGCTGTTCGCCGACGCTTAAAATTTTATCTCCTTTTTTAAAAGTTACAACGTATGGTTTAACGGCATTAACAGCATTTTTTCTTGCAATTTCCGTTGCGTATTCGTCAACAATTAAATTGGGCATGATAACATGTTCTAATATCCCCGCTATTGGCTTAATTTGGCTTTTTCTTGTTTTGTCGCCAAGTTTTCCTGTTATGTAATTATCTGAAGCCAAAAGGTCAATATCCGTTTCGTTTATGCCGGTGCTCAAGAGTTCATCTAAAATAAATTTGGCATTACCGAAAGTTGCTGCTAAATTTTCACTTGATGCATTTAAGAAATAGCTTACAATAGCTTCTTCTTTTTTATTATCCTGAACTTCCAAATATACACATAATTCTTTAAATTTTGAATCATATTTGGCATTTTGAGCCCTTACTCTCTTAACATTGTCATATAAATCCTGTAAGCTTGTTTTAAGATAGTTGTCCTCAACCGGTGTAACAACGGGTCTTATTTTATTTGACACCTCTCTTTTAATAAGCTCTGTCTTTTGAGTGTCAACAACTTCAATGTTTTTCTTTGCTATAATCTGCTTTTTGCTGACTCCGTTTTCAATTATATCCTGATAAAGATAATATCTTGATGAGAGTATGCTGGTAAGAACAATTGCCACTGTAATAAATGCCAGTGCGCACATAAAACCCGAGGAATGAAATCCTTCACCTTTATTAAAAAATTCGCTAATTTTACCCATTTTAATACCACACTAAATATAATTTAACATTATTATACAATAAAATTTATTTTGTTATATACTCTTATATTATGAAAAGAATTTTTACTTGGGTATTAGGGTTTGCGGTTTTATTGGTTAATTTTTCTTCTGTCGCTTTGGCGCAGGAGTACAAAAACGATTTAAGAGATTTGTTTATAGGTAACAAATCTGTAATATATGCTCTTAATATTCGCTCATTTGGTGCGAAAGACTTAAACGGCGATGATATTATCAACCCGCTTGAGGGCGATGAAGCAGGAACTTTTTTAAACGCTATCCCAAGGCTAAAAGAGCTTTCTAAGCTTGGTATTAATACAATATACCTTCTGCCGATAACAAAAACGGGAAAACTAAAGGCTTTGGGTACAGCCGGTTCATTATATGCTCTGGATAGCTTTGACAGGCTTAATCCCCAGCTGGATGATAAGAACAATCCTCTAAGTGTTGAGCAAGAGGCAAAAATGTTCATTGACGAGGCTCATAAGCTTGGTTTTAGAGTTATTGTTGATATCCCAAGCTGCGGCTCTTATGATATGTCCCTTGAAAAGCCTGACTTATTTATAAAAGATAAGAATTCAAATGCGGTTGTACCCGTTGATTGGACTGATGTTCGCCTGTTTAAAGTTTATAATGATGACAAAAGCTTAAATGAAGAATTGGTGCAAAATTATCAAGTAATGATAAAAATGCTGCAAGACATCGGGGTTGACGGAATTCGCGCTGATGTTGCCGCAATTAAGCCTTATGAGTTTTGGAAAAAGGTTATAGACTATGCCAGAATGAGTGATCCGCAATTCTTGTTTATTGCTGAAGCTTGCACTTCTTGGACCAATCCTATAAAACAGTGGGGAAATTACACTCCTGTTCCGAAACTTCTTGAAGCAGGCTTTGACGGATATTACGGAGATTGGGCAAACTTTTCAGATTTTACCCGTGCAAAAGACCTGTATAAAAGAATTAATTCGGACTTAAAAATATCTAAACAGTTTGATGACAAAAAGACTACCATGGCTTCTTTTGCAACACATGACCAGCAAAGTGTCATTGTTCGAGGCGGTGTACCTCTGTGGGAGATGATAACTTGGCTTAATATCACTTTGCCTCTCAACCCGTATTTCTTGGACGGTTATGTAAGTGGTGATACTTATATTTATCGTTATGAAAATAAAAAAGCCAAATATTCAAACACTGATGATGATTACTATTTTGTCCACAGGGCTAAGTTTGATATATTCAACTTTTCAAGACGCCCTGACGGAAATTACCGAGAGCTAAAAGAAAAGTTTGTTAAAGCAATGAAGTTTAAATACTGGGCAAAAAGTATTTTGGTTGAGGGAAAATACAAAGAACTATCTACAAACAACCCCTCGGTCTTTGCTTTTGCGAGAAAAAACGGTGATGATGCGGTTATAGTCATTGGTAATTTAAACAAAGAACATAGCGCTGAGGTAAATGTCTATATACGAAATTTAAAGGAAACAAGCTTTGTTTCTCCTGTAAAAATGGAAGAAGCACCCCTTGTTAAGCGCGGAAAAATGCAGCTTAGACTAAAACCTTATGAAATCCAAGTTTATATGCTAAACAAAGTTAATTTCTAAAGGGCTTTATAGCTCTATCCAGTATATTTAGACATTTTGCAATTGTAATGCCGTAGTTTGTTATAGCGACATTATTTGCAAGTGCTTTTTCAATTCTGCTTAAAACCTCGCGTCTGTTGGTCATGCAAGCTCCGCAGTGAACGATTAACTTATATTTTTTTATATCATAAGTAAAGTCATGTCCGCTTAAATGTTCAAAGATTACATTTTTTCCCGTGTATTTTTTTATTAAATTCGGTATTTTTACCCTTCCGATGTCATCTTCAATCGGGTGATGAGAGCAGCTTTCGCATATTAAAATTTTGTCATTATCATTAATTTTATCCAGCTCTTGTGCCCCTTCAATAAAAGTGGTTAAGTCGCCTTTTAGCCTTGCAAAAAATATTGAAAATGATGTTAAATTAATATCTTCAGGAACAATTTTATCTACCTCACAAAATGCTTGAGAGTCTGTTATTACAAGTTTTGGCGGTTTTTTAAGGCTTTCTATTGCCCCTTTTAAATCCTTGGTTGTGCATACGGTACTTATAATATTATTATCCAAAGCATTTCTTATCATCTGTACTTGAGGCAAAATCAATCTGCCTTTTGGCGCTTCTTTATCAATCGGTATTACAAATATTATATTTTCACCCGCTTGCACAATATCTTCAAGTAAGCTTGGAGTGTTAATATCACCGTCTTTTAGGATTTGAATTAATCCCTGTTTAATTTTTGTCGTTACATCGTTATCATTTTTTGCACTAAGGCAAATTGTACACTCGGTGTTCTCTTGAAGGTACTTTAGCGTTTCAGGGTTCACTTGACCTAAATCTGTTTTATTTATGATAGATAAAATTGGAATTTTTCTATTTTTTAATTGTTTAATAAGCTCAAAATCGCACTCAATAAGTTTGTTGTTATCTGCGCAAAATATTGCGACATCAGTTCTATCAAGTACTTCGTATGCTTTTTTTACCCTTTTTTCACCCAACTCGCCGCTATCATCAAGACCTGCCGTATCTGTTATTAACACAGGGCCAATAGGCAGCATCTCCATTGCTTTTTGGTTAATATCCGTCGTAGTCCCCGCTTTATCTGAAACTATTGAAATTTCCTGATTAAATATTTTATTTACAATGCTTGACTTTCCGGTGTTCATTTTGCCAAAAAGTGTTATATGAAGCCTGTTTCCTCTTGTTTCTTTCATGTTGTCCTTAGCCTTATTAATATGCTATAATAATAGCATATTAAAACTTTGGAGGAAATTGGATGGCAAGAATTTTGGTTTCAATGCCCGATGATTTTTTAAAGTCCGTTGATAAACTTGCTGACAGTGAAAGACGCACAAGAAGTGAGCTTGTCCGAGAGGCTCTTAGAAACTATATTCGAAAGACCAACAGTTTAAACTCTCAAAAGGCTCAACAAAGTGCAAAAATCTTAGATGAGCTTTTGGACTAAAGTTTTTTAATTTCTTCCATAATTTCAATAATCTCTTCGCTCAAGTCTTCCTTTTTAAGCGAAGTGCTTTGCATATACTCTTTAAGTGCCTTTGCAAAATCTGCCTTTTTATATTCACCAAAACCTTTTTTTCTGAATATTTCGTGAAGATTTTTTGTCATTTTCTCATTTTCATCGAAGTCGTTTTCGCCGCAATGCAAAGAATTGGAATATTTTTTATTAAGCGCATCTATTATTATTTTTTTTGGAATAATATCTTCAAATTCTCCTTTTTTAATAAGGTGAATTTTGTCTTTTGTCCTTAACTTTGGCAAAATAAGCTCTCTTGTCTGTCCTGCATCTTCATCCAAAAGTACAAAAATCGGGATTTTAAAATCCTCTATCATTTTGTAATATTTCCTTGCGACTTGATTTTTGCCACCGGCGCCAAGTACAAAAATACCCTCTTTTTTAAAGTCATAATTTAGAATTTCGCTTAGTTTTTCAAGTAAAATCTCTTCAGTTGCACCTTCACACAGAAGAATTTTTTCAACAGGATAAGTTGTCCGATACTTTTTTCTTAGTTTTTTCGGGTCATCTTTGCTGCTGATTAATAATTTTATTAATCTTAAATTATCTTTTATTTCATCCTCTTGTGTCAGGTTAAAGGCGCTTTTTAGGTTAATTTTTGCCTCAAGAAATTTAGCTGAAGTGTTATTCTTGTTAAAAAGTCTTTCTTCTTCCTGTTTAATATAGTCGTTAATATCTGTATTATCAATATTTTCGCCTACTGAGCGGTTAAAGATTTTTACTGCCAGTTCAATTTTTTCTTCAAGTTTAATATTTGAAAAATCAAATTCTTCTTTATTTTCTATAATTAAAAATTTGTTTAATATATCGCTAAAAACCCTGTCATATCTTTCATAAGCAGGCTTTAGACGTATTAGTCTGTCCAGGATTACTTTTATATATTCTTTTGGGATGGTTTTAAATTTCATATAAATTGTTAACTTTTTCAAATTTACTTTAGTAAAAAATTGTGAAAAAAGCAATTTTTGTAAACTTTTCGTTTTAGAATAATTAGTAGGGTGAATAGTGTATGTCGGTACAAAGCAGTTCTCTAAATTTCTTTAATAAAATTAGGCCAAAAACAGCACAAGCTGCTTCTGCGCCTCAAGGTGCGAATGTTTCCAATCCGATAAAGAGTGACTGTGTTTATGAAAAAGGAAGCCTTTTACCGTACAATCTTGCAAATGTTGTTCAAATAAGAACACAACTTGAGAGCGAAGATGAAATGAAAATGTATAGTGATATAATCTCTGCTCTTGCGCAAAATCCTCAATACTCTACATCCCCTCAAGACGGT
This sequence comes from Candidatus Gastranaerophilales bacterium, assembly GCA_944325665.1. Taxonomy (GTDB): domain Bacteria; phylum Cyanobacteriota; class Vampirovibrionia; order Gastranaerophilales; family Gastranaerophilaceae; genus Galligastranaerophilus. The sequence goes on along the minus strand of CALVAY010000010.1, from coordinate 17,158 downwards.
GTTTCGGTTCCAAAAAAAATGGAAGCTTTGCTTAAAAGCGGAAAACTTTTAAGTTCTTCTTCAAATGATAATTCAACAACTTTAAAAAATTTACATGACATTTTAACAACACCAAGAACTCTTGGATTTGATAATATTAAAATTTTAGCTCAAACCGTTGATGCAATTTATAATCCGACAGTTATTACTCAAAATTTCGGCGATATACCCCAAGATGTTAAGGCGCAAATTTTAAACCTTGACGGAATTGCTCCGGATATTAAGGCTAACCCTTCTCTTATCGACGTTGAAGGTTCAGGCACCTGTGTTGCAGCCAGTGTAGAATTTCATATGGCAAATAAACACCCTGCCGAATTTACACGTTGGATCTCCGGTTTAACATCTCAAAATCAAGAAGTTGAACAAAAAGTTCGTCTTGATGCCTTATCTAAAAATAAGCTTGATGCAATAACTTTCTTGGAGTTATTTGAGACTAAGCAGAAAAAGTTTGATTTTAACAATACTGTTTTGTCTTTAAAACCTGATGACGGAGCTTACATTAGAGCCCAAGTTCAAGATAAGCATTGGGATAAGGGTGAAAGAACAATTGTTGATATTCTTATGCAGTCAACACTTATGCAGTTGGGTTCACAAGAAAGTTACGACTCGCTAACTGATATTCGAGGCGGAAAATTCTCGTCAAATCCTCAAGGGCTTGTTGAAACCGAAAAAACATTTATTGAATCAATAGTTGAAAACAATGAAAAACTTTCAATAAGGTATCAAAAGGTTGATGATAATCAAAATCTTGTCGGCTGGGAGTGCGGTTTTGACAAAATTCAAAAACATATTATAGATACCCTAAATACAGGTGAAGACGTTATTGTCGGCTATGTTTTAACAAATGAAACAAGCGGTAAGACAAAAGAAGCAGGTTATCAAAATACTCCCGATAACTCTCCGAATAAAATAATTAACGGACATGAGATAACGATTGTTGGCTACAAGACCGATAAAGACGGCAATGTAACTTTCATCTGCAATGACACTGATGATGATGAGTCTAAGTTTGTTGAGTTTTCAGCAGATTTCTTGGTGCCAAAAATTCACCATGCTGCATATCCTGTCTGTATAATTGAAGATGACTTAGCGCTTATTGAAAAACAACAAGCTGCTTAATTATTTTTTAAAAAAGGCGGCACCCAGATTCGAACTGGGGGTAAAAGCTTTGCAGGCTTCTGCCTTACCACTTGGCCATGCCGCCACAAGTAAAACTTTTAACTTGTTTAATGTTAATAAAGACAAGTTTTAATGTCAAGGCACAATATGTTAAAAACTATTAAAAAATCGGTTGAAATAAAATATTTAGCCAATATAATATTACTACATAAGGTAGATTACAATGAGGTAAATTATGAAAAAGGACATACATCCCGATTACAAAAAAACAACAATAAAATGCGTATGTGGTAACGAAATTGAAACAGGTTCTGTTCAAGATGATATCACTGTTGAAATTTGCAACGCTTGCCACCCGTTCTTTACAGGTAACCAAAAAATATTAGACTCTGAAGGTAGAGTTGAAAGATTTAAAAAACGTTACGAAAAGAAAAATTAGTTTTAAATTTACAAGGTGGGTTTTCACCCACCTTTTTTTGGTTTTAGATGTGTAGTGTGGGGGTTATTATGCCGCAAGTAGAGATGAGCGTTAAGTTAATTTCAAAACCGCAAAATATACTTAAGACAATATATAGTGCTTGCAGAACTTGTTATAGCGCCCTTACTCCCGATGAAATATACTCTGAAGCTCCCGATGAAGAAAAAATGCTTAAGCTGATTTCAAGAGTTATATCATCCGGACACTATTCAACTATTGAGCATATTCAGCTTTCGTTTGCAATTTCAAATGTTTCTCGTGCATGCACACATCAATTGGTAAGACACAGACATATGTCTTTTTCACAAAAATCTCAAAGATACGTTAAAGAAAAAGGCGATTTTGACTATATTGTACCCAAATCTATCAATTCAAATCCTGAATTAAAAGAAAAATTTGAAGAGTTTATGCACAAAAACGCTCTTTTTTACGAAGAGTTGGTTAATGCGGGCATAAAAGCTGAAGACGCAAGAGCAGTACTACCTAATGCTACTGCAAGTTCACTTGTGGCAAGTTTAAACTTGCGTGAACTTATTCACCTTGCAAATTTAAGGTTGTGTACAAGAGCACAGCTTGAAATCCGCACATTAGTTGATAAAATGTGCAAAGAAGTTTTAAAAGAAGAACCTTGGCTTGCCGAGCATCTTGTGCCAAAGTGTGAAAGACTTGGCTACTGTGATGAAGACAAGTCCTGCGGAAGGATGCCTCAAAAATGAATGACATGATAGATAAAATTAAAAAAATCGAAGAAAAGTATCAGGAGTTGGGAATTATACTTTCTGATCCTGATGTAATTGCCGATTATAATAAATTCCGTGATTTATCCAAGCAAAGAAAAGCTATGGAAGAAACGGTTGAAACTTATAATGCCTATAAAGCCGCTCAAGAAGCTATTGATGAGGCAAAACAAATGCTCCATGGTGAAAAAGACCAAAGCATGAGAGATTTTTTAAATAATGAAATATCTTCAAACGAAGAAAAAATTGCACAATATGAAGAAAAAATGAAAGTGCTTCTTTTGCCCAAAGACCCAATGGATGATAAGGATATTATGCTTGAAATCCGAGGCGGTGCAGGTGGAGATGAAGCCAATATATTTGCAGGCGACCTAATGAGAATGTATATGAAATACGCTTCATCCAAGGGTTGGCAGACAAAAATTTTATCAATCAACGAATGCGAAGCAGGCGGCGTAGCTGAGGTCGTTATATCTGTTAAGGGCGGAGAAAACATTTATTCTCAACTTAAGTACGAATCAGGCGTTCACAGAGTGCAAAGAGTTCCTCAAACGGAATCTCAAGGCAGAGTTCACACATCAACCGCAACCGTTGCCGTTATGCCTGAGGTTGATGACGTTGAAGTTGAGCTAAACCCAAATGACCTTGAAATTTCTACTGCTCGCTCAGGCGGTGCAGGCGGTCAAAACGTTAACAAGGTTGAAACAGCTGTTAGGGTTGTGCATAAACCGACAGGATTAATGGTATTTTGTACCGAAGAGCGCTCGCAACTTCAAAACAAAGAAAGGGCTTTGCAAATCATAAAAGCAAAATTATATGATATGGAAGTCCAAAAACAAATGCAAGAAGTTACCGATTTAAGACGTTCTCAAGTAGGGACGGGCGACAGGTCGGAGAGAATTAGGACTTATAACTTCCCGCAAGGAAGATTGACTGACCACAGAATTGGGCAAAACTTAAATGTTTGGACTGTAATTGAAGGCGAATTGGATGAATTAATTAATCTTCTGATACAGTACGACCAAAAACTTAAACTTGAAAAACTTGCCGAACTTTAGAGTTCGGCTTTTTTCCCGCAATAATTTTTTTATTTGTTTCGGCATAATATTTTACAATTTTGCCCGATGTTTTTTTTCTCTCAATACTCATATAGTGCCTGTTTTGACCTTGTTTAATCTTAGTTTTAAAATAAAATTGTTACATCCTCTATAACTTATGCTGTGGTATAATTCTTGTAAGATGAAGGATTTAAAAACTTTATTTATTATAGGTTTTGTCTTTGTTGTTTTTGTGTTTTTAATGTTTGCGTTCTCGGGGCGTTTTAATACAAAAAGGGCAATTGAACTTTATTCTCAAGGTTTAGAGTTTTATCAAAAACGAGATTATCAAAATGCATATTATAATTTTTCTAAAATATCTCGTTTTTCAAGAATTTATCATATAGCGCTTTTAAGACAAGCAATTTGTGCTAAAGAATTAAATGACCATAAAACCGCTTATTATAAATTTAAACTTTTATCGGTTTTTTGCAAAGATGAAAATATTAAGCCTTTTGCACTTTACAATCTTGGCATCTCGGCAATGGAGTTGAAAAAGTATAAAAAAGCCGAGCAGGCGTTTAGTCTTTTGTCTAAAAAATATCCAAAAAGCGACTTTAAAAAGGCTGCCTCTTATATGTTGGGTTTAATCTATTTTGAAAAAAATCCCTATTTGGCAAAAAACTTTTTTATTGAGTACTTAAAATATGCACCTATGGGCAGATATTCTCAAAGTTGTGCCCAAGCGCTTGAAGACTTGAATTTGGTATTGACTTCTGAAGAGAAATATTATATTGCAAATTATTTTTATGAAATAAAAAGATATGAAAAGGCAATTTTTTATCTGAAAACATGTAGTGATTGTCGCTCATATCTGCTTTTAGCCAAGATTTTAGAGTTTAATAAAAATTATAAACAAGCGTCAGATTTATATTATAAAACATTAGAATTTTCAGATGAGAAAATTAAGCCTGAAGATATAGCTTATGCTGTTGATAAATATGCTACCCTATCGCCAAGCGAGAAAAAAGAAGCTTGTGCACTGCTTGAGCGTAGTATTAAAAATCCATTTTCTCGCTCTGCAATATTATTTGAATATGCAAAATATTTACCAAAACTCTCTGCAATTAAATGTTATCAGACAATTTACACAAAATACCCTTCTTCCTATCAAGCGGCAGAAGCAATGTGGATGGTATTTTGGTATAATATGGAAAATGACTATTTTTCTCGTGCAAAGCAAATTGCCCAAGTTTATTTAAATACTTATGAAAACAAAAAATCTACCCCTGCAATGAAGTTTTGGTATGCAAAAATTCTTTTGTATGAAGGAAGAAAGTTGCAGGCTAAAAACGAATTTAAAAATTTGATTAAAACGGAGCCGCAAAGTTACTATTCATACATTGCATATAATATTATAAATGACAGATATACTCCCTTAAACACTGCAAATTTAGGAGAGTTGCCAAGCGAATATAAATATAGCGAAAAAGACTATAAAGATTTATTTGATAATAACCAAAACTTAATTATGATTATGAAATTAAGCGATTTGGATTTAATTAAGACGCTTAATTTACATAACGATTTTATTGATAGTTTTATTGCTCATAAAGAGGGCAACACCACCCATGCGACTTATTTGGCTAACAAGGCACTTAATGAACTTGAAAAGAAACCGCCTGCCGATGATATTAGATATAAACTTGCTTATCCTCTTGTTTATGTTGACTTAGTTAATAGTTTTTCTAAAAAATATTCGCAAAATCCGTATTTGATGCTTGCGCTAATTAGAGAAGAAAGTACCTTTAACAAAAACGCTAAAAGTTCTGTTGGGGCGTCAGGGTTAATGCAGCTTATGCCTCAAACAGCGTCTTCCCTTGGTCTTGGGGAGTTCAATTACTATGATTTGTTTAATCCTCAGTTAAATATTAATCTTGGTATTAAATATTTTTCAACCCTAAAGAATATGTTCAACTCAAATGAAATGCTTGCTGTCTTGTCGTATAACGGTGGTCCGAGCAATGTTAATTTGTGGCGTTCAAACTCTTCAGGCTCAACTTTTGACGCTTTTGTAGAAAATATTCCATATGGAGAAACGCAAAATTATATTAAGCGAGTATTCGGTTCTTATTGGAATTATGCCAGATTATATGCAAATTAAGCAATAAAAAAAACGGTGAAATTAAATCACCGTTTTTTTTTGTATATTTTTTACTCAATTAGAATAGAGCAGGTTTTTTAACGGGAGCAGCACCTGGGATTGATTCCCAGTTTGCAGCCATAATCTTTTTGAAAGATTTAAGAGCTGTATCTTCAAGTTCGCCCAATTCTTCTGCTTGCATAATTAATTCGCGAAGAGGAAGAAGAGCTCTTTGGTCTCTTAGAACACCAAGAGCAGCTGCTGCGCCTGCACGAACTAAGTCGTTTTCTTGTGTATTTTTCATAACTTCAATAAGAGCAGGTACTGCTTTTGTATCGTTAAGTTTACCTAATGAAGTTACTGCGTAAATTCTAACGTTAACCCATTCATCTTTAAGCATTGTGATGATTTTTTCAACTGCTTTTTTGTTTCCGATTTCACCTAATGCTCTTGTTGCATCACATCTTACATTAACTTTTTCATGGTCTAGTGATTCAATTAAAGCATCTGTTGCAACGTCGCCGATTTCAATTAAAGCGTCAGTTGCTGTAATGCATACTTGAGGGTTTTCGTCATTAAGAGCTTCAACAAGCGGTTCTACAACAATTTTACCGCCCAAACGACCTAACGCACGAGCTGCGCGAACGCGTACGTCAACGTTTCTGTCTTCTCTAAGTGATTCAATAAGAGGAACTGTGGCTGTTGTGTCGCCAAGTTCACCCAAGGCACGAGCTGCATATAAACGAACAGAGCCGTTTTTGTCATTTTTTAGGACGTCGATAAGCGGTTCAACTGCTTTGAAATCGCCCATTTCGCCTAAAACTCTGGCAGCATTATATCTAACTTTTTCAGAATTGCTTCCTGTTAAGTCTTTAACCAATTCTTCAAAGGATTTTTTTGCCTGTTTTTTTCTATTGTTCACACTAATTGTCATTGCTTCCTCCAATAGACATTCTCTTCACATAAAAGCATTTACTAACCTTACTTAATTAAAAACTTTTTTTCAGAGAATATTTACCTTCTTGCTACTACCTTTAACTTATATTTTACAATTTTTAACATTCATTTTTAATGGTAAATTGAACACTTTATGTTATTAATATAACATTTTTTTTGACCTTTGTCTTACTTTGTTTAAATTAGTTAACATTTTTTTAAAAATGTTTTAGTAAAGTAACGAAACACAACGATATTTTGCTTATTTTGAAATTTACAAAAGTTTACAAAAACTGCTAGCACATGTTTTTATTTTGAGGTATTGTAGTACATGTAATTTAGTTGTGTTGAAAATTAAAAATAATAAGTTGTTAGGCTTGGAAAAGGAGAAGACATTGTTTATTAGAGCTATTGGTACGAATGTTTACAAAAACAATTTAAAAGCAAATTCGCTTAATTTTACTTCCAGAAAAACAGGTGCGACAAACCCTTATTCTACCAAAGAATATGACCCAAAACGTGCCTCTAGCGATATTAGAGAAGCTCTTGAAGTCTTGGGTGATAAAAAACTGGAACTGATTATTCATAATGCCAGTGCTCCAAGTGCAGCAGGCAAGGATGTAGGTATTGGTTCACTGTACAGCGAATCCTCTAAAAAACTTTTGATTCCTTTCTTGGAAACATACGGATTCTCCGGTGTGCAAGTTGACCCTGAAGGTATGAGACCCGAGCATGATGCTTCACCTTACGTTTCAAACTCATTTGTGTACAATCCTCTTATAATTGACTTAGAAGATTTAACAAAGCCTGAAAATGGTGCGTTACTTGATAAAAATGTTTATAAAACTATTGTTAAATTAAATCCCGCAAAGGGGAAAATCAAGGGTGATTATGAACACTCAAGAGATAGTTTTGATATAGCTCTTGTTAATGTTTGGAAGAACTTTAAGAATAAATCTTCTAATCTTGACTCAATTTCAAACCCCCAAGAAGCACAAGCGGTTAGTGAGTTAAGTGATAATTTTGCACAATATAAACAAGAAAACGGCGATATGCTTGAGCCGTATGCAATTTATTCAATTTTAACAAATAAATTTAATAATGATTACTTTAGAAACTGGCCGGGTGAATATCAAAATATGTATAACCCGAGAAACGAACAGTTGATTTCTCAAGTAAAAGATGAACATCAAGACGAAATTGATAAATTTATCTTTGTTGATATGCTTGCAAAACAAGCGCGCGACAAGGGTATAGAGGCTTATGAACAAGCAGGTATTAAAACAGAAGGTGATAACCCTGTTGCTTTTTCAAACCAAGAAGTTTGGGCAAATATGGGCGCATTTTTACCTGATTATAAAATGGGCTGCCCTCCGGATGGTGATAATCCAAAAGGTCAAGCTTGGGGTTTTGCGGTTTTAAATCCTAAGAAATTATTTAATCCTGACGGAAGTTTTGGCGAATCCGGACAACTGTTGTATGACAAGTGTAAAAAATTGGCTCAGGATAACCAAGGCGGTATTAGAATTGACCACATAGTAGGATTAATTGACCCGTTTGTATATAAAGATTCTCCCGTTGACAGAACGGCAGGCAGATTATTTTCTTCAGAACATAATCCCGACCTAAGACAATTTGCTATTCCAAGAGGTCGCCACGATACAGCTCAAAGATTTGGCGCAATTTTGGAAAAAATCGTACTTCCTGCTTGCGAAGAAGCCGGTTTAACAAAAGATGATATTATTTGTGAAAACTTAGGTGCTATTCCCGACCATGCTAACGATGCATTCAAAAGACTCGGGTTGGGCGGTATGGTTGTAACTCAATATCACAACGGCATGTCTGCAAGAGCTGAAGATACAATTATGCTCGGTTCACACGACACATTGCCTTTCGTGTCTTATGTAGATAATTTATATGGACCGTACGGTCAAGATCCTTTTAACCACGCTTTATGGCCTGCTGTTGAAAACACATTGCCAAGAAAAGCATCTCATGAACAAAAGCAAAAAGAATTTGATAAGTATAGATTTGACTACAACAGACATCAGCCTGAGGTAAATAAACAAGCATTTAAAGAAAAGAAATTTGCCGAATTGTTTACAAGCCCTGCTCAAAGAGTTCAAATCTTTTGGACAGACTTGCTTGGTATGCCTCAAAGATATAATACACCCGGAACTTCAAGCGGCAACTGGACTTTAAGATTAAGCTCCGATTTTGACAAACAGTTTAATCCTGAAATGCTGATTAAGTCTTTGTCTATCGCTCTTAAGGCACAAGATGAAAAAACTGTTAGAGAAAATCAAGATTTAATCAATTCTCTTGATGCAAACGCTCAGGCACTATCTCAAATGCCTAACGGTTCAAAGTTAAACTTGCATGTGTAGAGTTTAAATCAACAAAATTAAAGCCGCTTATTTAAGCGGCTTTTTTAATATAATTATAATAATTTAAAAATTAAAGAGCTTGGCTTGCTGCTTCATTTATATCTTCGTTGTTTTCAGCAGCCTCAATAATTCCCTTTGTGTCGGCTTCAAATTCTTCACCGTGGGTAAGGTTGTATATTTTTTCATTTTCTTCAATATTTAAAAGAGCTAGCTTTGCTTCTTGTTGTTCCGTGCAAATTTTGCTTAAATTTTTCTCATATTCTTTTTGGGCATTTTTTTCTATCCTAGAGGATAAAAATAAATTTCCAAGAACATAAGTTCCAAGTGCAATTATTGGTGTATATTCTTTCATAAAACCTGTTAATTTGGGATGATTTTTGCCAAAGTTTTTAAGAGGTTCAAGGACTAATCTTTTTGCATTTTTGCCAAGCGAGCTTTCAGCTATATGTTTGTCAAAGTTCTTAGCATTATTTCTAAAGCTTTCAACTGCATTTGGGAATTTTTGTGCAAAAGCTTTTACACCTTTTCTGATACCAAAGCTTGCACCTTCAAAAATTGCAATACCGCCTGCAAGTGAACCCAACGTTGTTAAACCGTCTTGGTTTTCTTTGTCTTTTTTTGTAACTTTATTTATAATTCCTTTTGCTAAATCAAATGATTTAAAAAATAAAGCATAAGAAGCCAGTCCCAAAGCTCCTGCTGCAAGTTTTCTTGATGCTCCACCCTTTGTTGCAGCTACATTTGAGCCAATTAAAACAGCCATTGTTGCAGGAAACAGAGCTTTTTGAATTTTTGCTTCGGGCGATTTTTGCATTTTTTCATAGGTCATTTGTGCGCTTCTTTCACACACATTTTGAGCATTGGCTATTTGCTCGAGTTTTTCCTTATATGAAGCTATCTCCTTGGTTTCATAAGGTATTCTATGTATTTGTGTTATTGTATTCATATAACCTTCTTCCCTGAAATTTGCAAAAAGCAGACTTTCATATTATTCTAATATAGTAAGTATGAAAATGGCAAATTTTTGCTAGCGATACGTTAAAATTTTACTTTAGTTAACAACAAAGGGGAACGATGAACTACATTAGAATTGTTGACGTTACAAACCGAGACGGTGTACAAACTTCAAGATTAGGGCTTGCTAAATTACAAAAAACTATCATTAACATTATGCTTAATGAAATGGGAATAACACAGTCTGAGTTTGGTTTCCCTACAACAGAACACGAGAAAAACTACTTAAACGGCAACTTGCAGCTTGTTGAACGTGGCTTAATCAATAAAACCAAATTGTCAGGTTGGGTAAGAGCTATTGCAAGCGATGTAAAAAAAGCTTATGAAAATGTGCCAAAATTAAAATACTTAAACCTTTCTCAATCTACTTCAGAGCAGATGATTAACGGCAAGTATCAAGGCAAGAAAACACCTAAAGAAATACTGGCTCAAACTTGTGAGGCAATTAACGAGGCAATTTCTCAAGGTACAAAAATAATTGGTGTAAATGCTGAAGATGCGTCAAGAAGTGATTTAGAATACTTAATTGAATATGCTAAAGAATGCAAACGCTACGGCGCAAGCAGATTTAGATACTGTGATACTCTTGGTTACGATGACCCTCAAACGGCATATAACCGCATTTATCAAATTGCAAAAGAAGCCCAAATGGATGTTGAAATGCACTTCCATAACGACCTGGGTATGGCAACGGCTTGTTCCGTAATGGGTGCAAAAGCCGCAATTGATGCCGGTGTTGATGCTTGGATTAATACCGCAATTAACGGTATGGGTGAGCGTGCAGGTAATGCAGATTTAGTTTCTTGTATTTTAGCAATCGCAAAATCAAGCGGTTTTAAAGATAAATATCATCTTGATCCGCAAATTGATATGTCAAAAGCTTGGAGATTAGCTAAATATACTTCTTATGCTTTTGGCTTGCCAATTCCAATGAATCAGGTTGCAGTCGGAGATAATGCTTTTGCCCATGAAAGCGGTATCCACGCTGATGGCGCTCTTAAAGACAGAAGAAATTACGAGCTTTATGATTATGAAGAGCTTGGAAAAGGTGAACCTGAAATCATTGAAACAGGCAGAATGATAACTGTCGGCGAATACTCGGGTATTAAAGGCTTTAGAAACGTTTATCAAAATCTTGAACTTGAATTTAATGATGAAGATGAAGCAAGAAACATTTTGGAACTTGTTCGTTATGCAAACGTTCATACTCAAAAGCCGCTTACAGATAGTGAATTGAAATTTATTTATTACTATCCGGATATTGCTGCTAAAATTATGACGGTTGAGCCATACTACAAACCGCATGGCGCTCTTAAAGAAAGAATGGAAAGAGTTGACAGCGTTGTAGAAGGTTCAAAGATTGTATAATGTCTGATTTTTCAAAAAAAGTCTATATTGAAACGCTTGGTTGCCAGATGAATAAATCTGACAGCGAAAGGATACTTGGAATACTTTCGCATTTCGGGTATGAGCCTACACAAGATGAGCATGAGGCAGATTTTTGCATAGTTAACACATGTTCAATCAGAAAGCTTTCCGAAGATAAAGCATACTCAAAGCTCGGTGTTTGGGGCAAGATGAAAAAACAAAAGCCCCTTAAAATCGCAATTTGCGGGTGTGTTGCGCAGCAAGAGGGCGAAAATCTTCTAAAAAGGTTTCCTTATCTTGACCTTGTTTTTGGTACGCACAATATTTACGAACTGCCCGATTTAATTAACAAAGAAGGTCGAATTTGTGCAGTTACAAACACTCCCGTTAAAGAAAAAGAATTTAATATTATAAGAACAAAAGGTTTAAATGCTTGGCTACCTATTATTGAGGGCTGCAACAACTTTTGCTCTTACTGTATAGTTCCCTACACTCGCGGCAGAGAACGCTCTCGCGAGGTTGAGGCAATTATAAACGAAGCTAAAAACATATTAAAACAAGGGTATAAGGAAATTACTCTCCTTGGTCAAAACGTTGACAGCTATGGAAAAGATTTGCCTGACAAACCGACATTGGCCTATCTTTTAAGTGAAATTGAAAAACTTGAGGGTAATTTTAGAATCCGTTTTGTTACCTCTTATCCGACAGATATTACGGATGAATTAATTGAAACGGTTAAAAATTCAACCAAGATTTGCGAATGTTTTCATATCCCTATGCAGAGCGGTTCTACTCCAATTTTAAAGGCAATGAACAGAAGATACACAAGGGAGCAATATGCTCAAATAGTTAAAAAAATTCGTGATAATATCGAAAATGTTACAATAACATCTGATTTTATTGCAGGTTTCCCGGGGGAAACCGATGAAGATTTTGAGCAAACCTTAAGTGCTTTTGATGAATTTGAACTTGATTATTCAAATACTGCCGCATATTCTCCAAGACCAAAGACACCTGCTGCAAAGTGGGTTGATAAATATGTTGATGAAGAAGTTAAAAAACAAAGGCTTTCAGTTTTAAACGACAAAGTTAAAGAAATGACTCTTAAGTCAAATCAAAAATATGTCGGAAAAACTCTTGAAGTTTTGGTTGAAAGTTTTAAAGACGGCAAGTTTGAAGGTAGAACAAGAAATAATAAAGTCGTTCATATTGAAGCTGACAGCATTAATATCGGCGATTTTGTTGATGTTGAAATTCAAAGAGCTTCAACTTGGTGTTTATTTGGTAGCAAAAAATAATTTTCACGTATTTTATAGTCTTGCAGCATTACAACAATAAAGGAATATATAATGATTAAACCCATTCAGACATTTACAAATTTTGTTCATAAAAAGCAATTCCAACGTCAAGCGGCTCGCATAGCTCAAGAACAATTAGACAGTTTATACGGTTCAAAATTTAATTACTATGAAGTATTTAAGGCAAAAGGCGGCGCTGTTGGTGTTTTAGGTTATCCTGATAAAATTCAGCCATATTCCCATGCTTATGCAATTTTACCTAATGGCGACCATATTCAGACAATTGCTGACAGATTTCAAAAAACCGAAAGAGGGGTTAGAGATTATTTTACAAAATTAATCTCTCATGCTGACGGTACCTATGAAGTTAAGACAAGCTCTGTTGAAAAAGGCGCTATGGGAAAAGTGCTGGATGTTACTTCAAACTCCGCAGAATTTACCCTTACAAAAAACACCGGTAAATTAATAGATATTACTCAATACTTAAAAAGATAGGCTATCTGCCTATCTTTTGAGTTAATTCTTCTTTTGATTCTTCGTAACCTGCTCTACCCATTAAAGCGTAGGTATAGTTTTTTGCCTGCTCTACTCCGGGCTGATTAAAGGCGTTTATGTTATAAAGTTCGCCTATAATAGCTGTTTGAACTTCAAGCATATAAAACAGTTGAGCCAAGCTTCTTGCACTCACTTTTGGCAAGGTGATTGTCAAATTCGGGCGTTTAAAATCCGTAAGTGCAACAGCTGTCGAGTCGGCTTCCGCGTTAATTAAGTTATTAATAGTATTTCCGCCTAAATACCCGATTCCCGTATATTCAAATATTTTTGGGATTTCAAGTGTTGTATCAAATTCACCGACTCTTATAAAGGTAATTATTTTATCGTTTTTTCCTTCGTTATAAAGTTGAATTTGCGAGTGTTGATCAGTTGCGCCAAGGGCCTTAATAGGTGTTGGGCCAATGTTTACCTTGTTGCCGTCGCGGTCAACTTCTTTGCCTAAGGATTCTGCCCACAGTTGCACGTACCAGTCGGCAACATATTTTAATCTGCTTGAATAAGGCATCATAACGGATATATAGTTACCTTTTTGCGTATCCATTAAATAATGAATTAGGGCATTTTGCGCTGCGATATTTTTTCTAATGTCCGTATTTTTTAGCGTTAAGTCCATAACTTTAACGCCTTCCATAATTTCATCAATGTCAATGCCGACTAGTGCCATAGGTACAAGACCTACTGCCGAAAATACGGAAAATCTTCCGCCGACGTCATCCGGCACAACAAATGTTTTGTAGCCTTCTTCGTTTGCAATCTGTCTTAAAATTCCTGTTTGTTTATCTGTTGTTGCGACAATATTTTTCCTGTAATCATCACCCAAAAGGTTTTGCATTCTGTCTTTTATTATCATAAACTGTGACATTGTTTCAGCTGTAGAGCCTGATTTTGTAATTACGTTTACAAGTGTCTTTTTTAAATCAAGCATGTCTAAAAGTGCATTAATTTGGTCAGGGTCGATATTATCAAGGAAGAAAATTCTTGGCAGTCCGCCCCTTTCTTCTTTTGAAAGCATATTCCAATACGGTTTTAAAAGTGCTTCGCACATAGCAATTGAGCCAAGCGCGCTTCCGCCAATCCCTAACACTAAAACATTATCAAAACGCCCTTCAACCATTGCGGCGTATTCTTTTACATACCAAACAGTTTCTTCGTTGTAGCCTAAGTTCATCCACTGTAACCATTGACCGGGTTTGTCTTTTCTTAAATTCAGGTCAAGGATTATATCGCTTATTTTCTTTTCATACTGATTAAATGCTTCTTCAAGGTCAAGCCCTTTTTCTTCGCCTAAAACTGCCTTGGATACATTCTTACAGTTGAATTCTATCATTTGTACTCCCTTAATGCTTACAACCATTTCTATTATTATACGCTGAGAATAATATGTAAAGAGCTAAAAATTGCCCTGTTGTCTATTTTAAAAAACATTTTTTCTTGAAATCCTTTAAATATGTCAAAAGATTTATACTCAGACTATAAAAAACTACTTATAGAGCAAAATTTTAAAACTAAAAATTACTCAAAAATTTTTGACGAGTATTTTAGAGTATTAAAGTGTCAGGCTAAAAATTGTAATGAGGGAAAAATTTTTAAGAAAATATTTTTTCATCTTCTTGCAAAACATAAAAAATTACTTTCACTGAAAAAACAAAATGACGAATTGTTTTTTCAAATTCTGCACGACATTAAAAGCCCTGCACTTGCAATTAATACTGTTCTTGAGAATTCCGAGAGAAATTTTTTGGATGATGAAATATATAGAATTAATCAAAGTATGCTTCTGTTGATTAAAAACTTTCTTTTTATTTACAGCTTTGAAAGCGGCTACAAAGACTTTAGCTACACCAGTTTTTCACCTTGGGAGATAATTCTTTCTCAGGCAGATTTAAATCGAATTTATCTTGATGTAAACAATATAAGGCTTAAATTCAGCGTCGATAGGGATATTAAAATCTATACCCAAAAGCACGCATTTGAAAGGATTTTTACAAATTTGTATTCTAACTCCCTTAAATATTCTCCAAAAAACAGTGAGATTGAAATATTTTTCGGATTAATTGAAGACAACTTTACCTTAAGAATTTCAAATGAAATTTCTGATGAGCTAATTTTTGATGATAAAAACATCTTTGAAAAGTTTAACACTCAAGACGACAGTAATTCACTTGGTCTTGGGCTTTTTATATGCAAAAGACTGTCTAAAAAAATCGGTGCAAAACTTCAAGCTAAAATCTTGAAAGATAAAATAGCTTTTGAGTTGACCATTCCAAAGAAATTAAATATCTAAGTCCGAAACGGTAATTTTTGCGGACATTTCAGCTATTACGCGTGAAATTTCAAATCCGCTTACCATAACTTCTAAGATAAGCTGAGAGTTAATAAGTACAGTATCTGTGTATTCCATTGCGTCCATATCTAAAATATCGAACTCAATAAAATCATCGCCGACATATTTAATCTTGCCGAACTCTGCATCTGTTGCCCATCTTAAAAATACGACAGCTCTTTCAAGAGCTTTTAATTTCTGTATCATCCTCATATTTACATGATATGATTATTTCTGTGAATGTCAATTTTTTAGATAGTGATTGTAACATTGTAAATTGCGGTCAAAAAAATATGGAGCTTGACCTAAAAATGCTCTCTGACGCAATTTCAAACAGGCATGATTTTATTTCAATAAGGTTTTATAACTGGTCGCCAAAGTGCATTTCACTTGGTAAAAATCAAAAATATGAGGAGTATTTTGACGATTTAGGGATAGATATTGTCAGGCGTCCCACGGGCGGTAGAGCCCTTTTGCATGACAAGGAGCTTACTTATTGCCTTGTTTCGCCAATAAAAAACGGTCAAAGTGTCATAGAATCATACAGAGAGGTTTCAGACGGGCTTATTTTAGGTTTCGAAAAATTGGGAATTAAGCTCGATTATGCAGGCGAAAAAGGGAAAAATATGAGCTATTGTATGAATATATCTTCAGGCGCTGATGTAAGCTATAACGGAAGAAAACTTATCGGTTCGGCTCAGTTTCGCTCTCAGGGGTATTTTTTGCAGCATGGGTCTATAATGTACAGCGCTGATTTTGATTTAATTGAAAAAATATTTCGTCAAAAGGTGAATAAGGAAGCCATTGTTACTCTTGGCGAAATAGACAGTTCTATTAAACAAAATGATTTAATTTCCGCCCTAAAAGAAGGTTTTTTGGAAAAATTCAAAATCTCTTGACAGCGTTTTTTGTTCAGGATATATTATATTTTGCAGATAGGTTGGTCGTGTCTAAATGCTTAGATAGCTACGATCCCTTAAAAGAAGGAAGGACAAAAATGTACGCAATAGTCGAAACTGGCGGTAAACAGTACAAACTTGAAGAAGGCAAATATACAGACATCGAATTATTAGATGCTGAAGCTGATTCAAAAGTTGTATTTGATAAAATCGTTATGTTAGTTAACGGTAAAAAATCTAAAGTTGGTCAACCCTACGTTGCTAATGCAACAGTTGATGCAACAGTTGTAAAAAATGACAAAGCAAAAAAAGTGATTGTTTATAAACAACGTCCTAAAAAAGGTTACAGAAAAAAACAAGGACATAGACAACAATTCACAAGAGTTATGATTAACAAAATCAATACAAAAGCTGCTAAAAAAGCTGGTGAAACCGAAGGAGAAGAATAATGGCACATAAGAAGGGCGTAGGTTCATCCAAAAACGGTCGTGATAGCGAAAGTAAGAGATTAGGCGTTAAGAAATATGCCAATGAAAATGTGCTTGCAGGAAACATCCTTGTTAGACAACGCGGCACAAAAATTCACCCCGGTGTGAATGTTGGCAGAGGTTCTGATGATACACTTTTTGCTATGATAGACGGTGTAGTAAAATTTGAACCATACAGAAGAACAAGAAAACAAGTAAGCGTTTACGCTGAATAGTTGATTTATTTTTCAGATAATCAATTATAATAAAATTGAAATTCTTTGAAAATTGAATATTAATGGATGGGGGCGTAGCTCACTTGCCGAGTTAAACGAGGCAAAAGCGGCTTGTCCGCAGG